>CAZJLO010000042.1:0-16249 GCA_964547105.1 uncultured Thermotogae bacterium | reverse complement strand
TCTGGAGCCTGGGGGACTGAATGTAGAACTACACGGTGCGTTGCTGTGTGGTGGGGCGTGACCGGACGAGTCTCAACCTCAGCCGTTCGCCCGCGCGAGAGCGTCTTAGCTCATCTTCTGCATGAGGCTCAACGCAAAGGCTTCGGCTCGCTCGAAATCCCTGGCGTTCGGTCTGTTCTTGTTCAGGCCGCCGAAGTACTTGAGGAAGACGTTGGTATTGAAGCCAGGGCAGCCGAACTCGTCGATGATCGAGTAGCCCTTGATCCTAAGCTTCTCACGGAGAGCTGCGTGGTTGCTACGGATGAACTTCTCGCTAACGATGAATGCCGGGGCTCCGCACGTCGAGAAGATAAACGCGTTCTTGGCTTCGAGGGGAAGTAGCATGTCAGCAAGGTCAAGGATAGGTCTATAGTGCTTACCGCTGTCGATTCCTGCTCCAAAGCCGACGAGGTCATATCCCGCAAGCTCAGCTGTATTCACTTCGCGCGGCGCAACGATCTCCGAATTGAGGACTTGCGCGAGGACCTTGGCAATGGCTTCCGTGTTCTTGTGATGATACGAGTGCAGCACTATAAGGCTCTTGATCGGCATGTGTTCCCTCCGTTGGCTAGTGCCTCAGCTGCAGGGACTATACCCCAATCGACGTCGCTCTTCGTGACTACTCGAGCCAGAGAGAAATGTCTCTCTCGCTTCCGGATAGGGCGATCTTACAGAAGCTCGTGACCTGCAGCATAAACAGCACCTCACTCGAACGATGCATCAAGACGAGAGGGGAGCGCTATTCTTCCCCCGAGGTTGTCGAAGGATGAGGTCCTTCGGAGGCTCGGGCAGGCCCAAGCATTACCGTTTCTGACACATTGTGGGAATGCGCAATCAACAGCTCGTCTGCTCTGGAGCCTGGGGGATTCGAACTTGGAATGATCCATTCCCTACCGCAGACAACAGATGGATCTGCATGTCTTACGCCACATCAACCGTGCAGGAGCGCCCGTTGAGGTGGATGCCGGACCTCAAAGAGAGGTCCGGCATCGCTTCATCGGGTTCGAGTAACTATTCAGGCGACACCGTGATCGTTAGCTGGTCATTGGGTCCGACAACCACGTCGTCGATGACCAGCCGTGGCGTCGTTTCCACGATGATCGAGTACATGCCTGTAGGCAGTTCGAACAGCTGTTCTCCGACAACACCCTCTCGAACGCTTCGGCCGTCTGCATCCAGAACGCGGAACACCAACGGAAGGGCCGTTCTGAACGCGTCGAGCAACTCGTCGGCGCTCTGGGCATCCACGTAGTACCCGCCCGCCGCAGAGGCGATCTCCAGGAACTGCTGTCGCGCGGCCTCGCCGGCGGAGCGTGGATCGTATCCGACCAGCCGGAACAGAACGTCGGTTCCGGATTCGGACAACGCTCTCGCCGCGGCCACAGGATCTCCACCACAGGTTTCCATTCCATCCGTCACCAGGATTACAAGATGAGGCCCTTCGAGGTCTCGCAGATCTTCGGCGATCTCGCCAAGCGTATGCGCAAGCGGCGTCTTGCCCCCGGTCTCCAGGGATCCGACTTCTGCTGTCAGGAGCTCACGATCGAGCGGTTGCAGCGGAACGAGGAGATCGCTTTGCCCGCAGCCGTTGAATGTCCTGAGTCCGACCGTACCGGCCTCGGGCAGATCTCCGATGATCTCGCGAAGAACTGTCCTGGCAATCTCGATCTTGGGGCTGCCATCGATCGCATCCGCCATGCTCGAAGACAGATCGAGGACGAGAAGGATGTCCTTGGGAAGCTGTCCCCGCTGGGCTTGAGCCTCATCCGACAACACAACCTGTAGGGTCCCGATGGCCGAGGCAATCGTGATTTGATGTTGCGTCGAATCCGACAGACCCTGATCGTCCGTCACTTGAAGCGTTACCGTGTAGATCCCCGGCGTCTCAAAGACGTGCTCAGGATGGGTCGCGGTGGATTCACTTCCATCCCCCAATGACCAGATCCAGTTGACGATCTCACCGTCTGGATCGGTGGAGCAATCGACGAACTTCACCACCGAGCGGCAGCAGCAACAAAGAACTCAGCAATATTATCAGGATTTACGGCAAGATCTGAAATTCGTCCGGAACTTCACCACCGAGCCGGCAGGCGCCTCCTGCGGAGCATCGATGCAGGCAACCGGAGGAGCCGGCAGAACCTCAACCTGTTTCGTGATCTGCGCCGTGGCTCCTTGATCATCCTCAACCTCAAGGGTCACCTGATAGGTACCAGGCCCCGGGAACACATGAGCAGGATCGCGCTCATCCGAACTCGTCCCATCCCCGAAATCCCAGCGCCAGCGAACGATCTCACCATCGGGATCTGCCGAACAATCGACAAGCTCCGTGGGAGTATCCGTGGGAACGGATGCCGAAACCGGATCGAAGCAAGCCACCGGCGGAATGTTGAGATTCTCGAGCCCTTCCAAGATATCCCGTTTCAGCTCCAGCGTCAGTTTCTGCTGGATGAGCCCGCTTTCTTGCCATGCCGCGGCGATCTCGCCCTTGGCAAGCGCGATCATTTCTTCGATTCGAAGCAGCTCCAGACCGGCAATCTGTGACTCCCGTGTTGGGGGAACTTCAAGCGCTTCTTCGAGAAGGCGAGGCTTCTCCTCAACGAGAAACCGCTCCTCGATTCCGAGCAGCGTATCTCCCATCTGTTGAATCCGTTGCTCGAATTCGAAGTTCCGAATCTCATCTTGCAGAAGATCGTCGCTTCCCTCGGCGAGGATGCGGTTCTCCATCTCGCTGAGGTCATTGCGAACCACTGCGATCTCCCGGACAAGCTGAAGAAGTTCATTCTCCGTCTGCTCGCTGGCATAGGCAGTGAGTAGAGCGCTTACAAGTGCTACGACAACAACAGCGATTATCTTGGTTCTCTTGCCCAACAAAGTATCCCTCCCTGCATTTTCGGTCTGCCTCATAGGTTCCTACTTACACACGAAGTTTACGTGAGTTCCTGATGTGCTCCGGTTGTAGGAGGTTCTGCGTTCCTGGAAGCTGCGGTTCAATGGACAGCGCGTGACCGATCGCACGGAGCAAGATTAGAGCTATCCGATACGTAGCAATCGACCGACGCTAGAAACTTGTTCGCTCGGATTCGACACACCACAAGCCACAGGCCGCACGCTAGATCCCATGCAGCAACCCCCCGTCCACGGGAATGGTGACACCGGTGATGCCGCTCGCTTGCGGCGAGCATAGGAACGCCACCAACGCAGCCAGTTCCTGCGGATCGAGCAACCGCCCCAGCGGGACGCGCTTTTCCCACCGGTCGGCGATGCCTTCTCGCTGCTCGCCGGTTCGATCCGCGGTCTGATCGATTAACTCCCGCATCCGCTCGGTGTCGAACGGACCGGGGCAGACGCAGTTGACCCGGATCCCGTTCGCGGCCAACTCGCGCGACAGCGTCTTTGCGAAGGCGATGATGCCGGCGCGAAAGACGTTCGACAGGACAAGACCCGGTTCCGGTTCCCGCGCTGTGAACGAGGTGTTGAACACGATCGCTCCCCCACCGCGGAGCCGCATGAGCGGGACCACGCCCCGGCACAGGCGAACAGCCGACAGGAGAAGCCCGTCAAACGCATCTTGCCACGCCTGATCATCGTGTTCGATTGCCGTCCCGGAGGGGGGACCGCCGGTGTTGTGGACCAGAATGTCGATCCCTTCGTACCGCTCCGACACCGCGGCCAACAGCCGCTCGATGTCCTCGCCAGCGCCAAGATCGGCGGCTACGGGAAGCACGTCTACGCCGGTTTCCCGGGCGATCTGCGCGGCGGTCCGGGCAAGTTCCGCCTTGTCGCGAGAAACCACCACCAGGTCGGCCCCCGCATGCGCCAGGGTTTCCGCGCAAGCCCGCCCCAGCCCTCGACTCGCTCCGCAGACAACGGCGAACTTCCCACCAAGACTCACATCCATGTCTGATTCCTCCCTGCAACGTTTGCACGGTACCGTCACGTTTGATCGGCAGCAAGTTGTGTTGACACAGACGGCGCGAAGCCCCTATTCTGCAACGGTTCACGCTTCGGCAAAGAAGAGAGGTGCGGACAACGGAGAGGAGGGTTCGGATGGATACGATTGCCGGTTGGGCGTACGGAGTCACGTGGGGGCCGTTTCCACTTGTCGTTCTGTTGGGGTTCGCGACCTACGCACTGTTCGGCGCCACGGCGGTTCTTGTCTCGCTGAAGCGCTATGTCCGTCCACTGCGCCGAGTTCCCGTCAAGGTACACCGAGGGATGGCGATTACGGCGCTTCTCCTTGCCACCGTTCATTTGATCCTCGGGATTTCCGTGTACGTCTGACGCCGATTCCTGCAGAACAGCTACCGAGAAAGCTGCATCCGCCGCGAACGTTTCGCGACGTCCTGCATCGCGCGCGATCGCCTGGTTGCTGATACACCTGGTTTCGTCTCGATTTGCCTCGGCGGGATCGATCTCCCAGAATGGAGAGCATCACTTGCTGGAGTGTGCCTTGGGAAGGAGCTATGGGAGAAGTATCGGCATCAAACACCCGGCCGCAGGAGCGGAAAGAGAAGAGCGGCAAGCTCGAAGAAGAGAACGCCGCCCTTCGCGACGCCCTTGCAGTGTGTGAGCAAAGGCTAGAAGCCTTGTTTGCCGCCTCGACGGATGCCGTGTTGTTCGAGTCGCTCGAAGGCAAGGTTCTTGAATGCAACGACCGTGCTTGTACCTTGTACGGATACTCGCGCAGCGATCTTCTGAGACTCAGCGCGGCAGATCTTGTGCCCCCGGAGATCTCCATGGCGTTTCCTGCGATTATCGATCAGCAACGAACCACGGGTGGGGTCTTTGTGACCGCCGTAGGCGTTCGGAAGGATGGATCGCGTTTCCCCACCGAGGTCAGCACCAAGCTGTTTTCAATCGGTGATACGTCGTTCGTCGTCGCGGTTGTCCGGGACATCACGGAGCGCCGAACCGCTGTGGAGGCGCTGGAAGCATCCACCCGAACGCTGGAGAAACTGCATGAAGTCGCTCACGGTCTCGATCAGTGCGAGACGGACGGTGATGTGATCGACCTCACGACGATCGCCGCCGTCGAAGTTCTCGGTCTTCGGCGGTGTGCGATTGCCCTGTTCGACCAAGGCGTTGCCAACACGCGCAGCACGTCCAGCTTCTTCCCCGAGCAATTCGTCGATCCGCTGTGCGAATCCGATGAGGCAAAGCGCGTGCTCGATTTCGGAATCCCGATCCGCATCGATCATTGCATTTCCGAGCTCCGTCCGGATTGGGGGACCGGTCTTTGTGCCCCACTCGGGCGGAGCGGTCTCTTCTTCGCGGTCTCCGAAGAATCGAGGACGTTCGAGTCACCGCTAATCCGGCAACTGGAGCTCCTTCTTCGGTACGCAGCGATCGTTCTCAACCGTCTGCATCTCGGGAGGGAGCTGGAATCGAAAGCGTTTCTCGATCCGCTCACCGGGGCGTTCAATCGCCGCTACTTCTCCGCAACGATCCCGACATTGGCCGCTCAAGCAACTCGCTACGGTGGGGTCATCGGCTTTCTGCTGATCGATATCAACCGTTTCAAGGAGATCAACGATCGGCTCGGCCACCTTCGCGGAGATCAGGTGCTGGTTGCCGTCGCTGCACTGTTGCGCCGTCAGATCCGAACAAGTGATCAGCTTGTCCGATTCGGGGGTGATGAGTTCCTGATCGTGCTTCCGAGAAACGGAGAGAGCATCCGTATTATGAAACAGCGCATCCGCTCGGCCGTGACCTGCTGGAACAAAGAGCAAACCCTGACTGACTTCCCCGTGCATCTGGCAATCGGAACAGCTTCCTGGAGACCTGATGCGGACGGCCCGCTGGAATCTGCGCTCCATGCGGCGGACCTTCAGATGTACAAAGACAAGGCTCCTCGTGGATGAGCCTAAGGAAGCCGTTCCGCAAGCTTCTGACCTTGCCCGGGTCGGTGTCCGGCAGTTGCGGGTGCTAGTAGACGTCCGGCCGCAGCCCGAACTCGGCTGATTCGACCCACGACTGCGGGCGATCGAAGTACTCGGCAAGCGAGCTGACGACCAGATAGTGCTCCTGTTCTCGCTCGGCCAAGTCCGCGAACAGGCTGCGATTTCCCTCGTCAGTAGCTGATTCGGCGTGATCTCGATAGAAAGTCTGCGTGGTTTGCTCGATCTCCATCGCAGCCTGAAGGATCCCCCGCATCGAGGTGTCGGAAAACACCGTGTTGAGGCCTCCTTCTACTTTTGCCGAAACCAAGCGTCTTACTTCATCCAGAAGGGCCAGGTCCGCGGTTTGCGGCGGAACATCCCCTGCTCCCGTGGCTGAGGCAATGGCACGTAGCGCTTCGGCGTGCGCATGCTCTTCGCTCGCCAGCAGATCAAGAATGGTACGTGCGCCCCGATCTTCTATCCCTTGTTTGGAGGATCGATAGAAAGCCTCCGCACGTTCCTCAAGCGCAATCGCCTGTTCGAGAATCGACATGAATTCCCCCTTAGAAATGGCGGTCCACCGCGATGATGTCGACATAGTCGGACAGATCTTCGGCTCGATCGGAGATCTCTACCAGACGCTCGACAAACCCATGGAGCTGAAGTTTCCTCGCCAGGTCGAGATCCATTTTGAACAGCCTCTTGATGATTGCCCGTTCCCGTTGATCGATTTCTCCCTCGATCTTCTCAATCGCCTGGGTTTCGGTATGCAGCTGAGAGAGGTCGCGGAATAGGTGCCCAATCATCCGTTCCACCTTGGAGAAGATCTCCCCGGTTTTTTCGACGATCTCCAGCATGATTTCGCCCAGCTCTTCCGGAATCTCCGGCTTCTGGAACAGGAGATAGTCAAGGATCGCCTCGGCGGAATTCGCCAGCCGATCCACTTGCTCAATCACCTGCAGGACATCGCGCCTTGATGAAGGCAGAAGCGCCCCGGCAAGGAGTTTCACTTCGACCTCACGGCGAACATCGTCAGCGATCCCCTCGGCACGATGGGTTTCAAACGCCAACTTCGCTGCCTTGTCCACATCGTGCTCGTGAAGGTAGGCAACCAGAGCTCCTTGGAAGAACCCAATCGCCTTGGCCACTTCTCCGAGATGTCCGAGGACAAGCGTTTCGATCTGATGCTGGCGCTTCCAGAATGCGTTTCTCATCTCTGTGGCTCCCTTTCAGTCTAGGCGGATCAATCCCGCGAGGCAAAACGGATGTCAGCTTGGGTTCGAAGGTGACGGCAATCTCCGCAGGTCACGGTGATGCCAGTCTGTTCCCCGTCCTCTTTGCATGCGAGCAGAAGCGAACCAGTCTCGTCGACATTCACGGCCACTCCGCAAATCGATCCGCCCCCGAGGGTCCCGCAATCCACTCGAACCCACCGCCCCAAGGTCGCACATTGCCGTCGGTAATCCCCAAGGATCTGTTCGGCGGCGCCATCGGGCCATGATTGCCACACCCGCACCGCCAAGGCGCTTGCACAAGGTGGATCGTCGACATGCGCGCCGACACATGTCGCTCCGTTCACGGGAGATGTGTCCAGGTTGATGCCCACGCCGACCAGTGCGCGATCGCCGAGCACTTCAATAAGCAGCCCGGCGATCTTTCTGCCTTCCACAAGCAAGTCATTCGGCCACTTGATCCAGGAGCGGATTCCCGTCTGATGAAGTGCCTTCACGACAGCAAGCGCCGCTCGGGCAAACAGCAGATCGGTGGTCGGGACGATCAACGTGGCGTACATGCCCCCGATGGGAGAAATCCACGATCGACCGCATCGTCCGCGCCCCGCCGTTTGCGTCGCAGCAAGGACGACGTCCGGACAAGGGTCGGTCCCCAGCAACGAGCGCGCCACGGCCTGAGTCGATATCGCAGTATCAAGTTCCACGATCTGCGGAGCTTTCCGTTCGCTCATCCTGCTGATTGTACGCCAACAAAGCATCGTCCGGAATTGATCGCCAGCAGCCATTCGCCGAGGATCCTCCGAATCGGAGTTGAGCCAGCAAGCCGAAGACGCTACGATCCCACCTGAAGGAGGCTTGATGGCCACGACAACTCACACATCGGAGTCGGTCACCGAAGGACATCCCGACAAGCTAGCTGATCGGATTTCGGACGCAGTTCTCGATGCGGTGCTTGCGAGAGATGTCAACGGAAGAGTCGCGTGCGAGACGTTCATCACAACCGGGTTGGTTATCATCGGCGGCGAGATCAGCACCGACGCCTATGTTGACTTGGACGGGGTCGCGCGGCGCGTCATCGCCGACACCGGGTACGACAATGCCGCATTCGGGTTCCACCACGCCGCCTGCGCCGTGCTTTCGGTCATCAAGGAGCAATCCGCCGATATCGCAGATGCCGTCAGCAACTCGCTCGAGGTTCGCGGCGATCGATCCGGAGATCCGCTTGATGCTCTCGGTGCCGGGGATCAAGGCATCATGTACGGATACGCATGCAAGGATACACCGGAATTCATGCCTCTTCCGATTGCTCTGGCTCATCGTTTGGCGCAAGGTCTGGCTATGCTTCGCAGAGAGAAGCAGCTGCCGTACCTGCGTCCCGACGGCAAGACCCAAGTCACCATCGAATACAATGGCGATCGCCCGGTCCGAGCCACGAAACTGCTGATTGCAGCACAACATGATCCCTCCGTCGACCAGCCGAGGATCGCCGCCGACTTGAAGCGGCATCTTGTCGAGCCACTCGTGTCCCCCTGGCTGGACGAGAACACGGAGATCTTGGTGAACTCATCCGGGCGATTCGTGATCGGAGGACCGGCTTCGGATGCAGGGATGACCGGCCGGAAGATTATCGTGGACACCTACGGAGGGTACGGATCTCATGGTGGAGGCGCATTCTCAGGCAAGGATCCATCCAAGGTAGATCGCACCGGCGCCTACATGGCCCGCTACGTGGCCAAGCATCTGGTCGCCGCCGGAGTCGCCGCGAACGCCGAGGTTCAAATCGCCTATGCCATCGGCAGAGCAAGGCCGCTCGCTGTCCATGTTTCATCGCTTGGGACCGGCTCCCACAGCGACGAACGGCTTCGTCAAGCAGTGGAATCGGTGTTTGATTTCCGCCCGGAGGCGATCATCGAGCGGTTTGAGCTTCGCCACCCGCAGTATGAGGTGCTCTCGTCGTACGGCCATTTCGGAAGGCCCGAACTCGACCTTCCCTGGGAGAAGCTCGATCTGGTCGAGTCGCTCCTTCGAGCAATCGGCTGAGCAAGGCGAGTGCATCTCTCGCCTACAGATGAAGATCGGCCCGGATAATGCCATCCTGTTCGCTGAGGCGCTCGATCGCTTCCTCCACCGCGGCAGAACGATCATGCCGGATCCGATAGCTGAACGTCACGGTCTCAGGGGCTGCGTCCCATCGCCAGCTGGTTCGGGTGATGCGGGTCTTGCCGATCCGTCTCTTGCTGCCGCCGATCAGCAACTTGTTGAGCGTCTCGTCAACCTTTCTTCGTTGCTTGGAGCTCACCGTTAACTCAAGCGTGTGGTACATGCGATGAGGCAGGCGCGCCGCAAGCGGATCGATCAGGGAGAGAATCGCCAATCCGATTGCACACCCTCCGATGGCAAGGACGTAGAGCCCTTGCCCGGCGACAATCCCAAGCATGGCGACGAACCACAGCGACGCCGCCGTGGTGAGCCCGCGCACCCAATCTCCCACTTTGAGGATTGTGCCCGCTCCGAGAAAACCGATGCCGGTAATGACACCGGCAGCAAGCCGTCCGGGATCGATGCGCAGCGCATCCGAAGGCGTTCCCATATGGATCGTCACCGCCTCGAACGCCGCCATCACCAGCGCAGCCCCCACGCCGACAAGCAGATGGGTTCGCAGGCCGGCAGGCCGGCCGTGAAGCTCCCGCTCCAATCCGATCATCGCGCTGAGCGCAGCAGCAACGAGAACCCGAACAAGCAACCCCAGCTCATCCATCGCAATCATCTCAAGGCCATCCCGCGGCACGGCACCTCGGCCAGACTTCTCTCCCCGCTCATGAGAGGAGGAGTGCAGTCGACCTGGATTCGTCCAGGCGCCGGATCCGCTCGATCACATCATCCACCGATTGCGCGCCGAGATCATCCCCGGTGCGCAAGCGAACGGAAACCGTATCGCTCTCCTGCTCACGATCGCCGATCACCATCATGTATGGAACCTTCCGTAGCTGCGCATTGCGGATCTTGCCGTTCATTCGCTCCGAAGAGGCATCCAATTCAACCCGAATCCCGCGCGATCGCATCCGCGATTCCACTTCCTTGGCGTAGGACAAATGCCGGTCGGAGATCGGAATCAATACCGCTTGAACCGGTGCAAGCCACACTGGAAACGCCCCTCCGTAGTGCTCGACAAGCAGCGCATAGAACCTCTCCAAACTGCCGAGAAGAGCACGGTGAATCATATAAGGACGGTGGTCGAGACCGTCTTCGCCGACGTAGCTCATCTCGAACCGCCCGGGGAGGTTGAAGTCGAACTGGATCGTCGTGCACTGCCACGTTCGATGGAGCGCGTCCCGGATCTTGATGTCAATCTTCGGGCCGTAGAAGACAGCCTCTCCTTCCATTCGTTCGTACGGAAGATCGCGCGCGGTGATCGCCTTGATTAGGGAGCTTTCCGCCGCTTCCCACATCACGTCTTCCCCCGCGTATTTCTCCGGGCGAGACGGATCGCGGACGGACAGTTCGATCTTGAACTCCTCGAATCCGAAGCCGCGGAGAAGGCTCAGGCTGAAGTCGAGCACGCGAACGATCTCCTCATCAATCTGTTCATGCGTGCAGATGATGTGCGCATCATCTTGGGTGAACCCGCGAACACGCAATAGTCCGTGCAGGGTTCCGCTCCGCTCGTACCGGTACACCGTCCCCAGTTCGGCCCATCGCAGAGGAAGTTCGCGATAGGAACGGGTCTGCGACTTGTAGATCATCACGTGAAACGGGCAATTCATCGGCTTCAGGTAGTACTCCTGCCCGTCGATATCCATCGGCGCGTACATTCCGTCTTTGTAGAAGTCCAGATGCCCGGATGTCTCCCACAGCCGCGCCCGGCCGATGTGCGGAGTGAACACGATCTCGTAGCCGCCTTCGAAGTGCCTCTTGCGCCAGTAATCCTCGATGAGCACCCGCATCCGTCCACCATGTGGGTGCCAATAGGCAAGTCCGGCTCCCGCCTCCTCGTGAAAGCTGACAAGATCGAGGTCGCGGATCAACCGTCGGTGGTCCCGCGCCTTGATCGCCTCGATCCGCTCCAGATACGCATCGAGCTCATTTGACTTCCACCACGCCGTCCCGTAGATCCGCTGAAGCATCGGGCGATGCTCGTCGCCCCGCCAGTACGCGCCGGCAACCGAAGTCAGCTTCATCGCGTCGGCGGAGACCTGTCCGGTGGATTGCACGTGGGGGCCGCGGCACAAGTCGTAGAACTCCCCCTGCTGGAAGAACGTCACCATGTCGCCGGGAAGCTCGTCGAGTAGTTCGAGTTTGTACGGCTCGCCTTGCTGGTCAAGCCGGATTCTCGCTTCCTGCTTGGAGAGAACGTGCCGCTCGATCGGCAGATCGGCAGCAATAATCGCCTTCATCTCCTCGACAATAGCCGCCAGATCGTCCTCCGAGAACGGCTGATCCCGATCGAAATCGTAGTAGAACCCGTCTTCGATCGCCGGGCCGATCCCAAGTTTCGTCTCCGGGAAGCATCTCTTCACCGCCTGGGCCATGATGTGCGTTGTCGTGTGGCGGAGCACCTCGAGGCTCTCTCCCGATCCTGTCGTAAGGATCGTGAGCTGACAGTCCTCCGAGAGTTGGTCGCGCAGATCGCGTAGATCGCCGTCGACAACGCCGGCCACCGCCGCCTGAGCAAGACGCGGGCCGATCGCACGGGCCGCATCGAGGATCGAGGCATCGCGGTCAACCTCGATCACCGCCCCATTGGGCAAAGAGACGTGGATCATCGTTCCTCCTTCATTCCAGTCGGTGGCCATTCTACCTGCGGCTCCCACGGCATGACAATGGGATCGGATCAAGCTGTGGCCTAGAGGATATAACGTGAAAGGTCGGGATTCTCGACGATATCCTCGAGCCGCTCGGTCACGTAAGATCGGTCGATGGTGACGTGCTGCCCCTTGTGTTGTTCCGCATCGAACGAGAGGTCTTCCATCAGGCGTTCCATGACGGTCATCAGCCGGCGCGCCCCGATGTTCTCGGTGCTCTGGTTGAGGTCATAGGCGATTCGAGCAATCTCGTCAATTGCATCGTCCGTGAAGGCAAGGGTCACCCCCTCGACGCCCAGCAACACCTCGTATTGCTTGATCAGGGCATCTTTCGGTTCGCGGAGAATCCTGACAAACTCCTCGGAGGTCAGGTTCTCCAACTCGACTCGAATCGGCAGCCGGCCCTGCAGTTCTGGGATCAGGTCCGATGGCTTGGACATATTGAATGCCCCGGCAGCGACAAACAGGATGTTCTCGGTGGAGACGGCCCCGTAGCGTGTCCGCACGGTGGTTCCCTCCAACAACGGAAGCAAGTCGCGCTGCACGCCCTGGCGGGAGACGCCCGGTCCCCCTGTCTCTTCGCGGCCTCCGGCGGCGACTTTGTCGATCTCATCCAGGAAGATGATCCCCATATCTTCGGCAAGCTGGAGCCCGCGTGCGCGGACGTCTTCCATATTGATCAACCGATCGAGCGTCTGCTCGAACAGAATCGGCCGCGCATCCGCCAGCTTGACGCGGCGTTTCTTGCGGGAGGGAGGGATCAAGCCGGACAACATGTCGCCCATGTCGACGCCGATTTGATCGACCCCGTCTTGCGAGAACAATTCAAGCTGCGGCATGACCTGTTCTTCGACGGTGATCTCAACATATCGTTCTTCGAGGTCGCCTGCTTCCAGCTTGCGCAGCAGTTTCTCCCTGGTCCGCGCATGACTCTCTTGCTGATCGTCCGTTTCGGACACATCGGGTACGGGAAGAAGCGCGTCAAGGAGATCCTCCGTAACGAGCCGCTCCGCCTCTTCTTCCACATCGATGATCTCTTCCTCACGCACCATATCGATGGCGATGTCGACGAGGTCACGGATCATCGATTCTACATCCCGCCCGACGTAGCCGACTTCGGTGAATTTCGTCGCTTCGACCTTGATAAACGGGCATGTCGTTAGCCGGGCAAGACGCCTCGAAATCTCCGTCTTTCCAACGCCGGTCGCCCCGATCATCAGGATGTTCTTCGGCTTGATCTCGTCCCGGATTTCTCCTTCGACGCAAGCACGGCGCATGCGATTTCGCAGCGCAACGGCGACCGCGCGTTTCGCCGCTTCCTGCCCGATGACATACTTGTCCAGTTCAGCGACAATTTGAGTCGGCGTTAAGCCGTAAATCCCGTTTCCGACCTCGACAATCCCTCCATCCCCCGACGCGGCTCCCGCCATCATGGCTACCATGTGATCCTCTCAAGCACGATCTCCTGATTGGTGTAGATGTCGATCGCTCCGGCGATTTCCAGGCTCTTGCGTGCAATCGTCTCCAGGGGGAGGTCTGTCTCCGCAAGCAGCGCGCGCCCTGCGGCCAATGCGTAGGCTCCTCCGGAACCGATGCCGACAATTCCCTCGTCCGGCTCAAGAACGTCGCCGGCACCCGAAATCATGAGAAGCGCCTCTTCGCTCACCGCAACGACAATCGCTTCCAATTGTCGGAGGATGCGGTCGGTGCGCCATTCTTTGGTCATGTCCACAGCTGCACGGCGAAGTTGTCCGTTGTGTTTCTTCAGCTTCCCTTCCAAACGATCCAGCAACGCGAGACAGTCTGCGGTCGCACCGGCAAAGCCGACCAGCACACGATCATCATTCAGGCGGTACACCTTCCTCGTGTTTCGCTTGATGACCATGGTGTCCATCGTTGCCTGACCGTCGCAGGCCATCACGGCGCAGCGTTGCTCGGGCGAGATAAGGGCGAGAATCGTTGTGCTCTTAATCATGGCTTCATCAGAGCGCATTCTATTCGCGAAGCTGGAGTTCCTCAAACCCGTCGTAAAGACAACCCGGGCAAACACGCCCTGCTCCCCAGAACACAATCCCACATCGAGGGCAACGCGTTGCCCCTGATTCCAGACGGGTCAGGTCTCGATTGATGCTGCCACGGCGGATCCGGGCGAATCCTTCCCGCAATTTGGGATCGGCGACGTCAGCCATGGCGGCAAAATCGTCGGCTTGTGGCTCGGGTTCCGGAGATGGTAGCCGCGAGATGGAATTCGATGCATCTCTTGGGAGAGCTTTCTTCCCCGGTACAAACCGCAGATGCTGCACAAGGGGCCGACCGTAGAGGTCATTCAATCGCTGGACAAGTTGTCCTTCGAGCAATCGGAGTTCCGAGGAGACTGAGGACGACGCAACCTCGATGACAAGAGTTCCTTCGTCAAATCGGGTTGCTTGGGACCATCGGGCCAGATTGGGTCCGACAACATCCTCCCATAAGAGAAGAATCTCTTGCTCGCCAAAGGCTTGCGCCAGGTTGTAACGGGAAAAGATCTTCTTCATCTCTTTCATATTCTCAAGAATAGCAGTAGTTGTAGGTGAATTCCGAATCGGTGGAGAACCGACCGAAACCTTGATGCAGTTGCCGTTTTCGCATGGAGACATCCTGTGGATACTCGAGGGAATTCTTCGTCCGAGGTGGGGAAACGATTGAGGAAAACTTGGTTCGGCGTCTTGGGAAGAGGGTTTTCCACAGATTCGCCGGATTCTCCCCGCGATATGCCTTGGATATCCACATGGTTTTCCACAGATCGGGGACGATCCGCGCACTCCTTGATTTTCGTTCTGCAGGCACTTTAGCGAGGAACAGAATAGCGAGACGTCAAGCAATCGCGCATTTCCTGAATCTCTGAGTGGAGAAGTGGTGTTTCTTCCAACAGCTCCTTGATCCGGACATAGGAGTGCATCGCTGTGGTGTGATCTCGATTCCCGAAAGCCTTGCCGATTGTGGGGAATGACTGCCGGGTTAGTTCGCGCGACAAATACACGGCAATGTGGCGCGCTTGCGCGATCTCTCGCTGCCGACTCGCCCCTTCAAGATCCTCTCGTTTGAGATGATAGCGAGAGGCAACTTCATCCTTGATGTGCTCGATGGACAGGCGCTCGCGGCGACCCTCCTTGGGAAGCGTCGACTCCACGCTGCGCGGCGTCAGCTCAACGCCTTGGAGTTCCGCGTAGGCGATTGCGCGGATCAGCGCGCCCTCCAAAGCGCGGATGTTCGATGAGATTCGACTTGCGATGAGTTCGAGGATGGAATCGTCCACCTCCACCCCGCGGTAGGAAGCCTTGGAATGAAGGATCGCGATTCGGGTCTCGAGATCAGGAGCTTGAATGTCGGCGACAAGTCCCCAGCGGAAACGGGATACGAGCCTCTCCTGAAGCCCGGAGAGATCTTCGGGAGCACGATCGCTCGACAGGACGATCTGCTTCTCGGCGCCGTACAGCTCGTTAAATGTGTGAAACAGCTCCTCTTGCGTCGCTTCCTTGCCTTGGAAGAACTGCACGTCGTCGATCAACAGGACATCGATCCGTCGATACATCTCGCGGAACGAGGATGTGGAGTTGTTGCGTATGCTGTGGATCAGCTCGTTGGCGAACCGCTCGGATGTGGTGTACACGACGGACTTGCCCTCGGCTCGTGCAAAGCTTCCGATTGCCTGGAGCAAGTGGGTCTTCCCAAGACCGACGTTCCCATAGATGAACAGGGGGTTGTACGCCTTTCCCGGCTGTTCCGAGACCTTGCGGGCTGCGGCGAGGGCGAACTTGTTACATTCGCCGCGGATGAATAGATCGAACGTGTAATCGGGATTGAACACGGCCCACTCTGTGGACGTAGAAGATGACGAACGATGAGCTTCATCGGATGCGTCGAGGGTGGGAATCGGCTCGCCTGCCGCTGCCGCCGCGTCCTGGACGCAAATGCTCAATGACGTTGGCTCACAACAGAGATCGGTAATGATCTGCTCGATCGTGGCACGGTAGCGGCGTTCGATGCCTCCCTTGGTGAAGGGATCCGGCACTGTGATGACCAGTTCGTGATCTCGGAGTTCGACCACATCCGCCGAGGCAAACCACGTCTCAACACTCGCTTCAGGCAGTTGCGAGCGCAAACGATCAAGCGCTTGCTGCCACAGCACAGATGGATTGTTCGCCATCGACTTCCTCTTCCAATGGAGTCCCGGAGACCAGAGGATAGGCAATTCATCCCGAAGATTGCAAAAAAGATGGTGCCGAGGCCCAGATTCGAACTGGGGACACCGGCCTTT
>CAZJLO010000041.1:0-16747 GCA_964547105.1 uncultured Thermotogae bacterium | reverse complement strand
ACCCTGTTAAACCGGTATTCAAGCCTGCCCCCCGATTTCCTTGCCATTGAAATCATCATCTGGTTGTTCGAGTACGTCTCGCTTGAGGCAATCGCGGACAACTGGTCGATGTACCGGCGGACGGGTCTAGCCGTCAACCACCCAGAATGGTACGAGATGCCGCTCGAAGAATTCTTGGAAGCTAATAGATTGTATCTGGATGCCGAGTACGTGGAGCAGATCGAGAGCATCCAGGCAGGTGCGCCGGATTGGGAGCTTTGGTTCGACCCGGACGGACGCCTTGCTTCGTTCTGGAGCATGCTGCTCTCTGGCAGCCTCCTCATCATTGATGCCGACGGAGCAGTGGCATTCCCGATGACACCGTATCCGGTGAACGGTGTTGATGGCGTGTGGCGGGTGCATCCCGACGCGCTGGACGCGCTGAGGGGAATCCTTCACGAAGTGAGCACCGCGGAGTGAGGGGGTGAGGAAGCGCGGCGAGGAAAGACGCCGGGCGGGCAAGGTCGCGTTCGCGGTGGCGTTGGCCACCGCGGCGATGGCGGTGGGGCTCTCGCTTCGGGCGGGGATCGAACGGGATATCGCCCGCCTCTCGGCCCGGTTCGGAAGCGACGTCTTGGTCGGTCATAGCGACATCGGTCGGCCGCTCTCCGATGCGGCGCTCGACAGCTACCGTGCGACGGACGGCGCTCGCGCTGTGGCCGCCGTCGGTTTGTCGAGCGAATTCCATGTGCAAGGCGAGGACTACGAACTTACGTGGCTTCGCACCACCCCCAACATTCTTCAGGTGCTCCAGCTGGAGCTGTCGCAGGGAACCGGCTGGCAGGACGGCAGCCATGGCGTCATTCTCGGAAGCCAGGTCGCCGAAGCTGTGTTCGGCGATGACGATCCGATCGGGCAGGAGATTGAGGGATTTCCGGTGATCGGCGTCCTCGCGCCCGTGGCACCCGACAATCCCCTGCGGGAGTTCTACAACCGCCGGATCCTGCTGCTACAGGATCCACGCGCGTCCTTCGTGCCCGGCATGGCCTCGGACTCGGGCGCATCGCCGGGGAACGAAGCACCGTGGCACAGCGTCTATGTGCAGGTGGATGGACCTCTTCCGGAGGCGATGGCGGCGTTGTCGGAACTGAACGATTCGGTTAGGTGGTTCGAGGCCACGCGGATCTACGAAATCGACTTTTACACCGCCCGGCTGCTCGATCGCGTGCTGATCATCGCGGCGCTCGGCTTGTTCTTGATGGCGGCGGTGTTGATGGTGACGTTGATTTCGCTTTCGGGGATCGAGCGAACGCAGGAAATCGGGATCCGGCGTGCCCTCGGCGCGACCAGAGGGGAAGTCGTGCGGCTGTTTCTCGGCGAAGCGGTGGTTACAGGAAGCTTCGGCTGCTTGGCCGGCTTTGCTGTTGCGGTGGCGCTTAACGCGTTGATGGGAGATGCGGCGTGTTGGAGCTGGCTTCACCTGCTGATCCTACCGGGTGTGATCGCGCTGTGCTTGTTGGCGTCGATCGGACCGGCAGCGGCGTCGGCAAGGCGCCCGCCGCACGAGACGATGCAGCGGCGGAGCCTGTTTGGTGCTGGAGCGGCTCAGCGGATCGGGCTGCGGGTGATGGTCGGCGGATCGATCGCCGTCGCTGTGGCAAGCCTTGTCCTCACCTCGGCGTTGATCGTCTCTTCCCGGACCTATGTGGACACGATGTGGGGCGCGATCGACGACCGTCTTCTTCTGGTGGAGGCGCCGGACGAGACGATCCTTGCCGGACCGGATCTGCGAGGGGCGGACGAGGCCCGCTTGAGCGCCGTGCCGGGTGTGGACGAGGTCGTCCCCTTTATGCTGCGGACGCTCGCGGTGAGGAAGACTGCGGTGGCGGTGGGCGAAACCTACGCTGAACTGAGCCTGTTTCACCTGGTTGCGGGAAGGGACCTGAGCCCGGACGACTTCCACGGAGGGGAAGCGGTGTGCTTGCTTGCCGAGTCCTATGTGGAGCGAAACGGCCTCGGAGACGGCGTCGGCAAGGAAATCTTCTTGCGCGGTCAGCCGTTCACGGCGGTAGGCGTGTTCGAAGATGGGGCGGTGCGGCAGGTGATTGCGGCGGATATCGTGATTCCGTGGAGCTACCGCACGCTGTTTGGGTTTGGCACGGTCCGGTTCTTTGCGCACGCCGCTCACGATGCGGACCTTGCCGGCGTGGGAGAAGAGATCCGCATGCTGTTTCGTGATCTCTACCCCGATCGCGCTACCGTGAGCGTCTCTCAAGTCAACGCCAACTCCGTGAAGTGGGGCGAGCTGTTTGCTCAGGCTGCCGTGCGCTTGGGCCTGTTGGGGATCGTGGCGCTCACTCTTGCTGTGGGGGAGGCCGTGGCCCTTGCCCGGTTCATGCTGGCGTTGCAGCAACGCGACTTGGGGATCGGCCGGGCGCTGGGCGCGCGATCGAGGCAGGCGTACCGCGCCGCTCTCACGGCGTGCGGCAGGGAGATGGTTGCTGGCGCCGCCGTCGGAGGGCTGCTGGGGTGGCTTGCCGTGCCTGTCCTTATCCGCTGGTTTATCGTGCTCGAACCGCCCGGTGGATGGTTGTCCGCGGCGGTGGCGGCGGGCGTGGCGGTGGCGATCCTTGGGTTCGCTTTGCTGTCGGCAAAAGAGATGGCAGCGAAGTCACCGGCGGAGCTTCTGGCAAGGAGATGAGCATGATCGAGCTGCGAGCGGTGCACAAGACGTACGAGACGGGGACGGTCCGCGTGGAGGCGTTGCGCGGGATCGACCTTGCCGTTGACGGGGGGGAGTTCCTCGAGATCAAGGGGCCGTCCGGATCCGGCAAGTCGACGCTTCTCAACATGATCGGCCTGCTCGACGAGCCGACATCGGGGCAGGTGGTGCTGGAGGGCCGGCCGACGGAAGGGCTGGGGGATGTCGAGAGGTCGCGGCTGCGCAACCGCACGATTGGATTCGTGTTCCAGCGGTTCAACCTGATCGCGCAGATGAACGTGTGGAAGAACGTGGCGCTGCCGTGTCGCTACGCGGGGGTGGGACGAGCCGAGAGGAGGAAGAGGGCACTCGAAGCGCTTGCTCGAGTGGGGCTTGGCGATCGAGCGGATCACCTGCCGGCGCAGCTTTCGGGTGGGGAAGAGCAGCGGGCGGCGATTGCGCGGTCGCTGGTGATGGAACCGCAGCTGATCCTTGCCGACGAGCCGACGGGGAACCTGGATACGGACAGCGGGCGCGAGGTGATGGGGTGGTTCGCCCAGGCGCACAACGAGGGGACGACGGTGATCGTGGTCACCCACGACCCGATCGTCGACCCCTACGTGAAGCGGCGCATCCATCTGCGCGACGGAATGCTTCAGCGGGACGACCGCTAGAAGAAGTCGACGAGCAGTGTCGTTTGCTTGGGCAGGTCCTCGCCGTGGTAGCCGGGGAGAGCGGTCATCTTGCCGCAGGCGAGCATCTCACCGACGTCGGTGAATCCGCTGAGCACGGACGAAAGCGGTCCGATTCCCGATTGGAGCGTCGGCGTCCCGCCCTGCTCCACGTGAAGCACGCGGTCCTGCACGGCAATCGTCCATGGGCCGTCGTTCCACGGTGCTTGCGCATCCGTCACGTCAATGCACAAGACGGTATCCGGTGCGGCGATCTCCAGACCGTCGACCATGGCAAGGTCAACAATGCGAATCATCGCGAGCTGCTGCAGCTTGATCGCCGACGCGTAGTCGCTGAGGTACGGCCACAGCGGCTCGTCTGACGGCAGATGAAGCTCGATCTTCCGGACCTGGTGCGACTGCCGTTTGAGATAGGCGAGCAGCGCCTGCCTGGCCTGCTCGTTGCTTGACGCAAACAAGCTGATGTTCAGTACAGGATCTTCCGCGTCGTGCTTGTGGAAGAGCGTATAGCCCATCAGGCCGACGACCTGTCCCTGATCCTCGGCCTTGACCACGCCGCGGGCGATCTGCTCGTCGCCCCACAGGCGGAGTCTTGCTTGCCAGTGAATGTCGTCTCGCAAGGCGAAATTGTAGTGGCTGCGGGCGTAATTGCTGTAGAACGTCTTTGACGCCTCGTCGGGGAAAGCAAGATCGATCGTCGTGATCGGGTTCTCACCGCCGGGAGCGGCAAGGATGCCGGGGGAGATCTCGTAGCGCATCCACTCGGTGAAACTCTCCCATCCGTACTTGCGGTAGAACTCGATTTGAAACGGATACAGAACGGAGACGGCGTTTCCTGCCTCACGCATCGTCTCGATCGCGCGGGTCATCATGAAGCGCACGTTGCCCTGCCCGCGCTGATCCGGTCGCGAGCTGACCAAGCCGACGCCGCCCATCGAGACGAGGCTTTCCCGCAAGCGCATCGAGTACGGATGAAGCAGCCAGCAGGCGACAAGCTGTGTATCCTGCGAGTTGTAGACGCCGAACAGACGCTTCCCCGCGTTCATGGATTCGGCGAGCCACTCCGTCAAGGTCCCGGATTCGGACGGGCGGACGCTGTGGGCGTATCGCGCGATGGGAAGCACAGAATTGGGCTTGTCAAGCTCGCGGTAGCGAAGCTCGGCAGGAAGTTGACGGTCGGACATGGGAACCTCCATCAGGATTCGATATGAGCCGCGAAACTAGTAGCCCCTGTTCGGATCGACGATGCCACGGAGCGGCTCTCCGGAGTCGTACCTCCGCAGATTCTCCAGGAAGAACGCCGCGATCTCACAGGGGATGTTCAAACCGGCATGGTGGGGCGTAATCGTCACATTGGGCAGGCTCCAAAGAACGTGATCGGCGGGCAGCGGTTCGGTGGCGAACACATCGAGGATTGCCCCGCCGATCTCGCTGTTCCGCAAGGCCGCCACCAACGCCTGTTCGTCGACGATCGCGCCCCGTGCCACATTGACGAGGACTGCGTTCGGTTTCATCGTGGCAAGAGCCTCGGTGCCGATCAGGCCTGTGGTTTCCGCGGTCAATGGAAGCGTGATGACCAGGACGTCCGCCTCGCTGAGAAACTCGTACAGCCTTGCCGGATCGTAGATTGCCTCAAACTCGGCACGTCGCGAGGTCGTTCGGGCATAGCCGACGACCCGCATCTCCATTCCCGTTGCCCGCCGGGCGACGGCACGACCGATCGATCCGGTGCCGGCGATCGCCATCGTCTTCCCCTTCAGCCAGCTGAGTGTGCGCGGTGTCCACGTGTGCCGGGCTTGATCTTCGTGCAGTTCGATCACCTGCTGGGTTTGCGCGAGGAGGTGGCCGAACACGTATTCCGCGATCTGATCTCCGAATGCAACATCGGCTCGGGTCAGGACGACATTGTCAGGAAGATTGGCGTCGGCGAGGAACCGATCGACTCCTGCTCCGGTGACCTGGATCCAACGCAACCGCTTTGCTCGCCCGAGGAGCTCCGCCGGGAAGCTAATCGATCCGAGAAGTATTTCGGCACTGACGATGTGGTGCTCTACCTCCTTGACGGACGAGCAGAAGCAATAATGGTGGCGAGGGTTGTCGAGCAGCAACGTGCGGTACGGTGCCTCGCTCTCGCGGAGAAAAACCAGAATCTCCTTCGGGTCGGGATTGAGCTTGGCGTTGATCATCGGGCTCCTATGCGGTTGTGGGATCATAGCATACAAGGCGATCAGGCAGACGTCTATCGGCGGGGATGACGGGAAGCGGTCCGGGGGGGGCGGAGGATGGGAAATAGGCTGCTGATTGCCGGCAACTCGATCGATGAGCTGTTTCCTAGGGGATCCTGCTCCGATGTCGTGACCCACGAATCGTGCCGAACGTTCGACTAAGGATTGCGCCGGCGATGGCCGCCCACAGGGGGCCGAGCAGAGCGATCGTCTCCACACCATCGACGACAACGGCAACAAGTGCCGCCGCCACTGCGAGAAGCTGTGCGGCGACGACCCGATGACCGAAAAGCGTCTTCTCATCGGCATCTCCCACCGAGATTGTCCGGCGCGAGGCAACGATTCCGGGGAGCGATGCCATCGCCACGGCGACGACGCCCCACCCCCACGCGGCTCCGACGACGGCCACCGAGTCCGGCGGCGGAAGGACCGGGCGATGCAGTATCCACAACGGGACCATCGCCGCGACAACGATCCCTGCACCGACAAGATGAGCCTTCCTCGGCTGCGGCAGCGCTCCATCCGCCGCCAGCGCCACTGCCGTCACCCACCCCACCGACCCGTAGCCGCGCCAAACGAGCACGGCGGCGAGGAGCACCAACACGACATCATCGCCCCAGGACGTAGCTTCGCCCACGGTCCGGTTGATCAACCGAACCACGAGAACAACCCATAGCAGAAGGATGAGATCGGGAGACCCCAACAGAAGAGAACCTCCAACCGCTGCTGGAACGGCGACGAATGCTGAAGCATTCCGGTCGGGATCGAGCTCGCGCCCGATGGCCCAGGCAAAGAACACCGTACCGGCAACCCTTAGAGCGTCGTGGGCGGCGATCCCTGGGGATCGACCGAGAAGCCACCAGATGAGGAAGCCGACCAACCAACTTGCCGCGACGAGGATCGCGATGGCGCGATTGGTGGCGAAATGCAGGTCGAGCCGACGTCCGAGTGTGAACAGGCTCTTGATCGATGGCTGCTCCATGGGAAGGTAAGGGTAGAATCGAGATCGAGCCGATGACAAATCGGAGTGTCGGCGATCGATGTGTTACGCGGAGAGCGCTTGGCACCTGGGGCAGATGAACCCGGAGGTCGATCCGGTCTTGATTTTCTCGATCGTCGTGCCGCATACGGGGCAGGGTTTTCCTTCGCGGTAACCGACGAGCAGATCGTCGGGGCCGAACCGACCCCGTTCGCCGTACAGATCGAGCTCATAGAATGCGCCGCCTTTGGCGATACTGCGTGTGAACTCCTCCTGGATCGATTCATACAGTGATGCTATTTCCTGTTTGCGAAGTGACGGGATTGGGCGAAGCGGGTGGAGCCGGGCGCGAAAGAGGATGTCGTGGATGTAGGCGTTTCCGATCCCGGCGATCTTCGATTGGTCGAGGAGGAAAGGCTTGATCCGTCCCCGGCGAGCACGCAGCAGGATCTCGAACTCTTCGATAGCAAGCTCCATTGCGTCAGGACCCAGCTTGGAGATCATCGGGTGCGAGGAGAGGTCTGCAGACTCGACAAAATGGACGTACCCGAACCACCAAAAGTTGATGGCAAGGCTTTGTCCAGCATCCATGTCGAACCGGATCCTCCACTTGTCGGGTAGCTTCCCCTGCTGCACCAGCAAGATCTCGCCGCCCATGCCGAGGTTGATCAGCAGATATCCCCGCTCTAGTTCGGAAATCAGCCACTTGCCGTGGTGCGAAACCGTGCGGATCCGATTGCCGAGAACGCCATTTCGAAAAGCATCTACCGGCTGGTTCAGACACTTGGGTTGGCGAATCTCAACCTCGATGAAACATCGGCCGGCAAGTGCCTTGTTCATCTCACGGGCTCGGCAGGTGATTTCGGGCAACTCAGGCATGATGAAGATAGTAGCCGCACCGATGCATCACTGCACTGCTGCACCGATGCAAAGCAGCTCTGCCTGCCGATGACCCGCCGGGAAAGCGGTTGGTTCCGAGTGTTTGACGGAAGACCGAGGCTCGTCTTACGCTGGTTATTGGGAGGACAGCCCAATGCGAGCGGCAAGTGTGAAGTCGTGCCTCACGACACTTGGTCTTGGCGCGGTGTTCATCGTCATGTTGTTTGGTGTGAGCCGCATCAACTACCTTTTATTCCATACTGTCGTCGAGTTGTTCTCGATCATTGTCGCCGCAGGGATCTTCATGTTGGTGTGGAACGCGCGCGCGTACCGCCAAGGGGGATCTCTCCTTCTGCTGGGGATCGCCTACTTGGCTGTCGCCGGAATTGATTTACTGCACACGCTTTCCTACGAAGGGATGAACCTGATCCCCGGAGCCGGAGCGAATACCTCGACGCAACTGTGGATAGTCGGTCGGGGAATGGAAAGCGTGACGTTTCTCGTTGTTCCGCTTTGGCTGGGTCGGAGAATCCGCGACCGACTGGTTCTGGCGGGCTACATAACGGTGGCGGCGGGGCTGGCCGCGTTTGTGTTCGCCGGGCGGTTCCCAGCCTGCTATCTCCCGGACCAGGGGTTGACCACGTTCAAAATTGCGGCGGAGTACGTGATTTGTGGTCTCCTCCTTGCCGGCCTTGTGGCGCTGTGGGAAAAGCGGCGCAGCATCGACCGGCGCGTCGGATTGTGGCTCGGGGCTTCGATCGCGTTCACGATCGCATCCGAGGTGGCGTTTACTCGCTACGTCAGCGTCTTTGGATCGGCGAATCTCATCGGACACATGTTGAAATTGGTGTCGTTCTACTTCATCTACAAGGCAATCATTGAGACGGGAATTGTCCGGCCTTTCCGGCTGCTGTTCCGTGACCTGAAGAGGCACCAGGAGTCACTGGAAACAACACGCGATCGTCTGGAAGACCGAATCGAGGAAAGGACGGCGGAATTGTGGCGGACGAACATGCGCCTCAGTGCCGAGATCGCCGAGCGACGAGAAGTTGAGTGCGAGCTTCGGTCTCGCGAGCGCGAGCTTCAGAACTTGATGAGGCGGGTTGTGACGGCGCAGGAAGAGGAACGAGCTCGATTGTCGAGAGAGCTGCATGATGAGGCAGGTCAGTCACTGACACTGCTTTCGTTGAGCCTCAGCGGTGCTGCGGACCGGGTTCCGAAGGGGGAACGTTCGGTACGGGATGAGATCCGCCGAGCTGCGGATCTTGCCCAACGCACGATGGATCGGATCCGGCGGCTTGCCCATGGATTGCATCCTCCGGCATTGGATGCGCTTGGATTGCAGGAAGCGCTTCGCGAGATGTGCGCCGATGTTGAAGCCCGGACAGGACTGTCGATCGAGTACTCATCGGATGAGAAGTTCGATGTCTCGAACGAGATCGGCACGGCGGTGTACCGGATTCTCCAAGAATCGCTCGCCAACATGGGCAAGCACGCATCCGCTGCTCACGCGTGGGTCGACGTGCGTCTCTCGGAGACAGAAGACACTTTGCGGATCCAAGTGGATGATGATGGGTGTGGATTCGAGCCGGGTGCGGTGGATGCGGATGGCCGTGGGATGGGGCTGGAAGGGATGCGCGAGCGCGTCGAGCAGCTCGGTGGTTGGCTGGAGCTGGAATCTTCGACAGGTAAGGGCACACATCTCATCGCCTACATTCCCATTAAGGAGGGGATTTGATTCGAGTGATTCTTGCGGACGACCACCATCTTGTTCGGCAGGCGCTGCACGCCCTGCTCGAGAAGGCACCGGGAATCACTGTCGTTGGAGAAGCAGAGAACGGACTTGAAGCTGTGCAACGAGTGCGGTGCCTGAAACCGGATGTGGCGATTCTGGACATTGCGATGCCGACGATGAATGGAATCGAAGCAGCATGCGCGATCCAACGTCTGGTGGTGGGAACCAAGGTCATCATCCTGTCGATGCACGATGATCCGATCCTGATCAGGCGGGCATTGCGCAGTGGCGTTCGCGGCTATCTACTAAAGAGTTCGATCAGCGAGGAGCTGCTGACGGCGATTCGGACCGCAGTCGACGGCCGACTGTTTCTTGGTGCAGCGATCAAGGCGGATGTCGGGCCGGGCGGCACCGTGAGGCAGCATCAGGATCCGTTCGATCGACTGACGCCTCGTGAGCGACAGGTCCTCCAGCTGATCAGCGAAGGGCACACCAACCGACAAATTGCCGACATGCTGTATATCTCCGCGAAAACCGTCGAGAAGCACCGGGCGAGTCTGATGTCCAAATTGGGAGTCCACGATGTTCCGGGGCTGGTTCGGCTCGCGCAGGAGCACAGGCTGATCGATTTCTTCTCTTGAGTGAATCAATCGGCCGGGCGTCGGATTGCGGTTTGGGGATCGTGCCGAGAAGTAGGCTCGTGAGCGTTGATCATACTTGATGCTTGAAGGGGGAAAAGGTAGGGAATCTACCCATAGTTCCTTGAGCGAGAAAGGGGAGATAATGGGTAGCTGCGGGAGTGCACGGAGCGACGACGGAGCGACCAAGGAAGAGGCGCAGAGGAATCACACCCGGGATCGTGCACTCCATGTGGCCGGTTCAGCACGTTGGTGTGAGCGAAGATGAGAGGTGCTCACCACTGCACGACTGTCCTCCGAAAGAGGGAAGGAGCACTGAGCCTTCCCTCTTTCCCCGTTTACGTAGCGGTTGCCGCCGTGCTTCCGAACGGCAATCAACCGGCAGATTGCGATGTGGGGAAGACAGCCTTGATGAGCGCATCGACCATCGCTCAGCAGCCCTGAACAACAAGCTCCGACAGTCGAGGCTCGACGGAGAGCCAGCGAAATCGAACCACGAGCCCGGCATCGATGCCATATCCAGTTACCGTGTGCTCGAAAGCCCGTGGAGCGTTGGCGCGTAGCCGGACGACGAAGAACGACCGCTGTTCCTCTAGATGTGGTCTTGTCCCCAGCAGGATGACCGGAGAGAGGTGCTCGCGGGACAATCCCGTCTCTTCGCCCAGCTCGCGGAACACGGCATCGGAGGGGCCTTCTCCCGGCTCGATTGACCCCTTCGGAACTCCCCACCCGGCTCATCGTGGCTGGCGAAGAAGAGCACGAACCGATCCGCCTCTCTTGCCAGCGCACGACGTAGGCAAACACCTTCTTGCCTGCAACCATTCTCCTTGCTGAACCTCCGCTTCGTCCGGCGGCCGGGAAACCCTTCCGCTGCGAGAGTACCATATGCCGCTTGTTGGATGGACCAGTGCGGAGAGGAAGACATGGGAGAACGACGATGAGACTGCTTCTTGTGCGGCACGGAGAAACGGAGTGGAATATCGAACGAAGGTTCATGGGGCAGGAGGACAGCCCGCTCTCGGCTCGAGGTGAGCGGCAAGTGGCTGCCGTTGCTCTGCGGCTGTCGCAGGAACCGATCGATCTTGTCACGAGCAGCGACCTCGGACGAGCTGCGGCCACGGCGATGTCGATCACTGAGCGATGCGGGCTTCCGCTGATCCTGGATCCGCGGCTTCGCGAACGTCACGCCGGCGTGCTCCAGGGATTGACGACCGACGAAGCGCAACAGCGATTTCCCGACGCGTTCACGGGGTTCCGCCGATTAGGAGCGTCGTTCTGCATTCCCGGAGGAGAAAGCGTCGAACAGGTGGAGTCGCGGATCCGCTCGTTTCTTGGCGACATCATCGCCAGGCAGGGATGTGCAACCGTTGTCGCGGTCACGCACGGCGCAATCCTGATGACGATGCTTCGAATCGTTCTCGAGATTCCGCATCACGCAAAGGCTCGCGTCGCGTTCGGAAACACATGCATTTGCGAGCTGCGATCGCGGGAAGGCGCCTGGGAACTTCATCGCTGGAACGACACGTGCCACCTGCGAGAATCGGCTGAGAACGGCGAGAGTCTCGAATCCGGAGCCGAGCTGCGGTCACCGGATGGCGGCAAGTGCGCTTGATCGAGGAAGGCGAAGTGGCGAACGAGCGTCCCGGGTTGCGGAAGGCTTCGATCCAAGGGCTGATGGCAATTGCTCTCTGGGGGACGACCGTTGCTGTCGCCCGCGACTTCCTGGAAGTGATCGGGCCCGTTCTTGGAAGCTCGATCGTGTTTCTCCTTTCCGGCTCACTTCTGCTGCTCGCGAAGACGATCCGATGGCGCGGGTTGGGATGGTGGCGGCAAGTCTCGTCGAAGCATTTGCGAGTGTGTGGGCCGTTCTTTGTCGTCTACCTCTGTCTTTTCTATCTGGCACTGGGATTTGCCGCGAATCGCGACCAGGCTGTGGTCGCCGGGCTTGTCAATTACCTTTGGCCGACCTGGGTGATCGTACTCGCGATTCCGTTCCAGAAGATCCGGCCGCGGGCCCTTCCGCTTGGGCTGGGCATCGCTCTTGGGATTTGTGGCGTGTTGCTGGCGATGTCGGTGCTGGTTCAGGGAGGCTCGGGATGGACCGCTTCGGGCATGGCTGCGACGGTTGCTGGGGCGTGGCTGCCGCTCACGCTTGCCGGAGTCGGAAGCATGGCGTGGGGGGTGTACTCGAATTTGGCCAAACGCGTTCCGCAACCAGCCACCGGCGCGGCAATCGGCGTCCTTCTCATGGTGGCGGGGCTGATTCTCCTGGTGCCCGGGATGCTGCAGGCTCAGGATGCGCACTGGAGCTTGCAGGCGGTTCTGGAGATGGCCTACGCGGCGATCTTCCCGACGGCGATTGCCTACTCGCTCTGGGATCGCGCGATGCGTGACGGGAGTGTGGCATTCCTGGGCTCGATGTCGAATCTGATTCCAATCATCTCAGTCGGGCTTGCCGGAGCGCTACTCGGCGTGTCGCTCCATTGGCGGCTTCTGGGTGGGGCGGCGGCTGTGGCGGCCGGCTCGCTTGCCTGCCGAAGGAGCTTGGGCGAGCGATTGATATCGAGGGAGCCGGTTGGAACACGGAGGTAGGACGGCCGGCGTCTGGGCACGTCAAGCAGTGCTTCCAGAGCTCACGGCACGCACCGCTCCGGCGGTGTGTCCGGATCGATCCGAAGACGAACCGGAACCGGCATGAGACGTCGATCTGCCCTGATCCCGCGGGGATGGCTGGCCTTGAGAGGCGAATCAGTGGAGAACATTTCGTTCCACCCGGGCCCAGACTTCGGTCAGATTGACGGGTGTTGCCGAAAACATCGCTGCTGTAACCCTGTTCCGTGATTGCCGGGCAATGCCGATTGGCGGAGACTTCCAGAATACTGTCAACGGTGCAGCGTAATCCGCACGATGCCGACTGTGCCGCAGTATGCAAGGGATAGCACGCCCTGGTGCGGGCCAAATCGCTCGATCAAACCGGTCAATCCGCCGTCTCCCATGAAGTGGGCAAACCCAGTGTGGTGAGTGGCGCCGGCGAGCTTCTCGATGCCGAGGATCGCCCACCAAAGAGGGTTCGCGCGCGGGTTCGGCGGCCGCATGTAGTCAATCACGATCAGTTGTCCGCCAGGTTGCGTGACACGCTGAGCCTCTCTCAGCATCGCTTGTCGGTGCCTCTCGGTATGCTCGTGAAGTGCAAGAACAAGCAGTGCTGCGTCGAACCGGTTGTCTTCGAACGGAAGGTCAAAGGCGGATCCGAGCACATAGGTGATCGCTTTGGGCCCCCGCCGGCGTGCAAGACGGATCATCGCCTCGGACAGATCAAGCCCGGTTGCGATAAGCCCGGCTGCGTGAAGCCTGCGACACTGAGCGCCCGTCGCCGAAGCAATGTCGAGAACCGTCTGCAACTGCTCGCGGCGACATATCCGGGCGACCGATCGGTGGACGGGTCCAAGCAACGGGTCGAGGATTGCATGGTAGCCGAGGACGGACAGCCGACGGAAGAACCGTGTTCTGACGGGGAAGCCGTTCAAGGGCACAGCGGCGAGCCGTGAATCGATTGATCGATGGTGCGGAACTGGTCGCGACGGTACCCCTGCTGTTCCAGACGGGCGAAGATCCCTTCGAGCACATCGGAAGGAAGGGTCGGCGTGCGGCTGAGAATCCAGCCGTACGTTCTCGTCGGATGGCCGACCACGGCATAGCTGTAGTCCGCGGCGAGATCGATGACCCAATAGGGGGCTCCGAACCACCACAGCCCAAGGAAGCGGACGAAACTGACCTTCAGCTTGGATGGTTCTGTTGCGTCGGGAAGCCATGCTTGCCCCTGGGCGACATCCAGCTGACCCTCTGCGTCGTAGCAGGTGTTCTTCACCTCGATCCGGCCGTTTTCGAGTAGGGTGTATTCGGCGGTTGTCCCCTGGACGCATTGCTGCTCGAATGATGTGGGGATGCTCGCGATCGCATACCATAATCCCATGTAGCGCTCGACATCGATATCGGCCACGACCTGAACATCGACGGATTGTTGTGCAGAAAGGCCGATCAGCCCTGCGCAACCGACTATGCAAACGATCAACAGACTGCACAGTGAGTATTTCATAAATCCAGCCTCCTTCCCGAGCTGATGGAACAACGGATCCATCTACTGTACCGCACGCGGCATTGCGAAAAGAACTCAGTGCGCAACGGGGGTTCGTGATCGCGGCGTCGCATCCCGCGCCGCTGATGGCGAGAATCGGCGCAAAGATGCTATCACAGACAGCTTCCGGGTTCGTTGGAACTTAGCGGACAAAGGATTAGAATCACGGGCCGCGTTGGAGCGACTTCAGATGATCGCGACAGCTCTCGTCGGGTCATGGATGAAGTGTGCCGGCCGGGGCCGAGCGTGGCGGGAATATCGCTCTCTCTTCGACTGACGCAACATCCGTGAAGCGTTCTCCATCCGCGACGACCGACAAGCGCCGGCTGCAAAACCGCAGTCCGGGGGCATCGACAGGAGGAGTTGTGCAACAAGAAGTGATGGATCGGGCTTGCGCCTATCAGGACGAAATCGTCGGGTTCATGGGCCGTCTGATCCAAGCGAACAGCCTTTCCGGCCGGGAACAGGATGTCGTCAACGTGATCCGAGATGAAATGCGGAAGACGGGCTTCGATGACGTCAAGATAGATCCTCTTGGGAACATTCTTGGACGTGTCGGATCGGGCCCGACCATCGTGGCGATGGACGCGCATATCGATACTGTGGATGTAGGCGACCCGGCCCAATGGGCCAGCCCCCCCTTCTCGGGCAAGGTCGAGGGAGAATGGATGTATGGTCGCGGGGCAGCGGATCAGAAGGGCGGGATGGCCTCGATGGTCTATGGGATGCGCGTGATGCGCGATCTCGGGTTGCTGGATGATGTGACGGTTTACGTGGTCGGCTCGGTCCTTGAGGAAGATTGTGACGGCCTTTGTTGGCGCTACATCATCGAAGAGGATCATGTCCGGCCTGACTATGTCGTGATCACCGAACCAACGGCCCTTCGAATTCACCGTGGGCAGAAGGGGCGCATCGAAGTGGTTGTGAAGACATCCGGCCGGTCGGCGCATGCCAGTGCACCGGAACGAGGGGACAACGCCGTCTATGAAATGGCGCGCCTGGTGGGAGAGATTGAGGCCCTGAACGACCGGTTGGTTGCGCACTCGGTTCTCGGCAAGGGAACGATCGTCGTTTCGGAGATCACCTCCGATTCACCTTCGGTGAATGCCGTTCCCGACCGGTGTTCGATTCACATCGACCGCAGATTGACTGCGGGGGAAACGAAAGACGAGGCGCTGCAGCAAATCCACGAGGCGGCCGTCCGAGCAAACGTGGATGCGGAGATCGTCGAGCTCACCTATGATGAACCGAGTTACACCGGTGTCCGTTATCCCACCGAGAAGTACTTCCCTGCTTGGTTGGAAAGGGAAGACGCTCCGATCACCCAGGCAGCGAGAGCGGCGTTTCGCGACGTGTTCGGCCGCGAGGCCGAGCTGTCCACATGGGTGTTCAGCACCAACGGTACGGTCACCCGCGGCGTGTATGAGATTCCTACGATTGGTTTCGGGCCGGGCGATGAAGCGTACGCCCATGCGCCAAACGAGCGGGTACGAATCGACGAACTGGTCAAGGCCGCTGCCTTCTATGCCGCATTTCCAGGACACCTGAAAGATACGCGCTAGCCATCAAGAGAGCACACGGAAGCAAGCAAGGAGAGTCGATCATGTCAACCTTTTTTCGAGGACGGCATTTCATCACAACCGAAGATTACAAGCGTCAACAAGTCGATACATTGCTCAGTCTGTCCCACGAACTGAAAACGGCGTTCGCACACGATCAAGTGACACCGTGGCTGTTGTATAAGACCGTGTTCATGATCTTCTATGACAGCTCGACGCGAACGCGCAACTCGATCGAAGCAGGGATCACTCAGCTGGGGGGGCATGCGCACTTCCTGACACCGGATCGTCTTCAACTGACCCACGGTGAAACCCCCGAGGACACGGCGAAGGTCCTGTCGCGGTTCGGGCACGCCATCGCGATCCGGGCCTGCGAACACGGCAAGGGCAACGAGTATCTGAAGCGAGTCGCCGAGCAATCGCGGGTGCCGGTTCTGAACCTCCAAGATGATATCTACCATCCGATGCAGGTTCTTGCCGACCTGATGACGATCCAGGAGCGTTTCGGGAAGGATTTGCGGGATCTCAAAGTGGGGATCAGTTGGGCCTATGCCGACAGTCATCTGAAGCCGCTTTCCGTACCGCAATCGCAGATCCTCTTGTTTGCGCGGTATGGCATGGACATCACGCTTGCCTACCCGGAAGGGTTCGGACTCATGCCGGACGTGGTCGCCAAAGCGGAGCAAAACGCCGCCAACCACGGGGGGAAGATCAACATCTCGCATGATATGGACGATGCTTTCAGCGGGGCGGATGTTGTGATCCCAAAGAATTGGGGCGGCTTCTTCGCAGCGTCATCCCCCGAGGAGATTGGGGCAAAGGCCAAACAGCACACGGACTGGATCTGCAACGAGCGACGGATGGCTCTCACCAACCGTGGATCGATCTACATGCATGCGCTTCCTGCGGACCGCGGCAAGGAAGTCGTCGATTCGGTCATCGATGGCCCACACTCCGTGATTTACGATGAAGCGGAGAATCGTCTTCACACCGCCAAGGCCGTGATGGCGCTCACCATCGGAGGCCGGTAGCCTGACCTCTCGGGATAGGTTAGCCGTTTGGGAAGAGCGTGAGCTGGAGATCCGCCACGAAAGCCGAGACGGCTGGTTCCTTTCGAATGCCTGGGTCAGGCGAATGCGCCGAGGAAACGCAACGAGGAGCGTCTCCCGGGAAATGGGGGCGATGGGGAGAGCCTGTCCGGGCTTGGTGATGGCGGGGCGACGGG
>CAZJLO010000040.1:11538-16756 GCA_964547105.1 uncultured Thermotogae bacterium | reverse complement strand
CCCGGCATGATGCAGCACAGGGACCAGCCGGCGAAGCAGCGCTACCGAATCGTCGTCGACGGCCCAGCGACGGTTGGTCAGAACGGCAACCGAGATTCCAAGCTTCTCCGCCAGATCGAGAAACGGCTCAACTTCGGTGTCCAGCCGCTTGGCTCGCCGTCCGCCAAGTGTGTTATCCAGGTCAACAAGCAGGAAGCGGATTCCCCGATCGATCAGGTTTTGAAGGTCGATCTCCTCAAGCGATGAGATCGTTTCAACCGGCCGGAGCAGGCGCATCCAAGTCTCCCTTCCGATAGTCGTGAATCCGACCGACCTGCAGAAGCCGCTGCAAGATCTCGAGAAACTCTTCCTCCATCCCCGGCGATACGTAGGTCTTGAAGTACATCCGGCCGTCCTGGAGGCGATACTCGCGGCGAACATTGGCCACCCCGTCGTAACAACTGATGATCGCGTCGATGAAGTGGACTTCTTCTTCGGCCGTACTCAGCCAGTAGACGAGGGCATGCTGCATGGCTCGTCTCCTTCCGCCTCGTCGCTGGCGGAATCAAGGTCCCGCATCGCCCGTTGCAGCGCCAATTCGGGATCCTGATCCATCTCGATCACCGTCGCGATCGATTCCAGAAGGACTCGTCCGGCGCGGCTCTCTTCGCTTGCCTCCTCGCTCGTCACGCAAAGATCGCCGATCAAGCGCCCCGATGCGTTGATCTCCTCGATCTTCTTGCGCGCCGCAAGCAACGTCGGAAGGGCAATCGGCCGCCGATTCTCGGCGTGTTTGACCTCACGCCAGGTTCGCCGAATCGTCTCCAGGTCCCCCGGAGCGTCGGCAAACACATGTGGGTGCCGTCGCACGAGTTTCGCCGCCAGCCCTTCAAGCACGTCATCGATCGTAAACCGTTCTTGCTCGGTGGCGATTTGACTGTGAAGAAGAACTTGCAGCAACAAGTCGCCCAACTCATCCGCAAGAGCATCCCACGCCTCGGCGTCGATGGCGGCGACGACTTCATGTGCTTCTTCGACCACGAAGCGACGAAGCGATGCATGGTCTTGGGCACGATCCCAAGGGCATCCATCCTCGCCCCGAAGCCTCGCGATCAACGCGACGAGTTCCTCGAATGTCCTACGGGACATCGCTTCCCGTTTGCACATCCGGCATGCTTGCGCCGGCCGGCGCAAGCAGCGTTTCCGCTACCCCAATGAGGCGTTCGACATCCTCGGAGCGATAGTCTCCGAACGAGCGCAGTTCGTCCAAGCGCGTCTTCGCTTCGATGGCGTCACCGATCTCGATGTCCATTTCCGCCAGACGGATCATCGCGTCCTGCCCCGACGACGAAAGCGGCTCCTCTTCGCCGACGATCTGTCGATCCAGTTCGACAACCCGTTCCAGGAACGCGCGTTCGGTGGATGCAGTCGGGGCTCGATCGGCTCCCCGCTGTGCATACTCGCGAGCCGTCTCCAGATCTCCACGAGCTTCGTACGCAGCAGAGATTCGTGTATATGCCTCAAGATCGTTAACGCTTAGGTTCAGCACGGCTCCGTATTGACGGATCGCGCCGTCCCAGTCTTCAAGCTCTTCGAGCACGCCGGCAAGCTGGAACCGCCGCGTGAGGTCGTCGGGCAGGAGCGAAACAAGCGATGTCCCGATTTCGGCCTTCAGGGAAAGATCGAACGCGTACAGGAATGCGTCGCGGTAGCTCTCAGCCGCTTCCTCTTCCTGATTCTGAGCCATCAGCGCGTCACCAAGTCCCTTGTGCGCCTCGGCGCGGTACGGCGACTGGCGGATCGCTTCGCGGAACGTTCGCTCCGCTTCCATTGCCTCCCCCGCCAGCAGGTAGACCGTTCCCAACTGGAGCTGCTGCTGGGTCCCGGATCCGCTCGAACTCAATGCGCTTTCGTATGCGCCGATCGCCTCTCCGGCCAGCTGCGCGATGATTTCATCGACGGCAACCACGTCCGGCGAGTCGGACGTCTGCCCGCTGTCGATCAGCTCATCGCGATCGGCAACCGCCTCCTCCAGAGAGGCGAGAGCTATGTCGCCGCGCAGGCTCTGAACGGTCGCCTCAAGCATCTGCAGCCCGTCGGTGGAGGCGATGACTCCGTCGAGCAGGTCAAGGATATCGCCACCGGCTTCAAGTTCACCCACGGCGATGTGCGCCTCGGCGAGCTTCAACATGAGCGACGTGTCTTCCGACCAGAGATCGAGCGCCAGCTCGTAGTGGACAATGGCGTTCTCGAAGTCGCCTCGTGCTGCGAAGGTGTCCCCGAGTCCGATCCGCGATGCGACATGGTCGGAATCGATCGACAGCACCTGCAAGAACCGTTCCTCCGCTTCGTTCAGGGCCACATCCGTTCCATCTTCGAGCAATAGCTTGCCAAGGCGGAAAAGCACCTGGGTGTTATCAGGATCAAACGACAGGATCTTCTCCAAGAATGGCTCGTCTTCAATCCCCTCGCCAAGCACGACAAGGTACGATTCAAGCGCCGCGCTTCGGTAGTGCTCGATATCGGCTTGAAGCGTCTCCATCTGCTCCCGGTCCTCCTCGGAAGCCCCGGGAGTGGAATCGGTGACAAGCAAGATTACGAATTCATCGTCCGCGGCCAGCACCTCACTCGGCGAACCGATCGCTAGCCCGAACGCCACCTCGGCAAGCCCATCCGATAAATCGGATCGCGAAACGAACCCCAGCGCCCCACCATCGGCCGCTGTTGCCTCATCCGTCGAGTACTCCTGCGCCAGCTCGGCAAACGATGCTCCCTCGATCAGCTGGGCGCGAAGATCTTCGGCAAGCGCTTCCTCGCCGACGACGATTTGAGAGAGTTCGACCTGTTCCTCCAGCGCCTCCAATGCAGCAAGATCCGCTGTGGCAAGGTTCATCTTGCTTTCGTAGATCGAGCCGATGTAGTAGTCCACGTACGGATCGTCCGTCAGGTTCTCGTCCCGCAGCCGCTCGAATTCAGCCAATCCCAGATCGGTGTCCTCAAGCTGCAGCAGGTAAGCGTTGATCTCCGGAACCGCGATCACAACGTCCGCCGAGTCTACGGCTCCCTCCACCCATGCAGCGAAGATCTCCGTCCGCTGTTCCTCGACATACTCCGCACGGACATCGTCTTCCACATCCGCAAACGACGGCGTCATATGCTCACGCCGGTCGGTCACCTGGATCAAGTGGTAACCGTAGTCGGTCTCCACGACATCGCTGATCGCACCGCTCTCCAGCGAGAACGCAGCCTGTTCGAATTCGGGAACCATCTCGCCCCGCCCGAACCATCCGAGATCTCCCCCGCTTCCTTGCGTTCCCGCGTCTTCGGAGTACTCGGTCGCCAGTTCGGCGAAGTCCGCTCCAGCCAGGAGCTGCTCTCGAAGTTGAGCGGCAAGATCGGGGTCGGTGACGAGAATGTGCGATGCACGAACCTGTTCCGGCTGATCATAGTCAGCGATGTTCTGCTCGTAGTAGGACCGCAGCTGTTCCTCGCTAGGGTCGATCACGCCAACGACGGCCTCTCGGACCAATTCGCTGCGGATCTGCGTTGCGATTCCGTCACGCAGCCGCTGCTGAAATTGAACCAGCGTGATCCCGAGCGCGCCTTGCACCACGTTGCTCAACTCATCTCCGTAGTACGTGGCATACTGAGCGTATTGCTCGTCATACGCTTCCTGGATCTCATCCGAAGGAGCGTTGATCCCGCGGCGCTTCGCTTCGTTTTCAAGCACCGCTTGGCGGATGAGATCTTGCGTGACCTGAGCCTCTAGCTCCCGGAGATACAGGACACCTCTGACACCTTCGAGCACATCGTTGAAGTCCATCCCGATCTGCTGATACAGGTCGCTGTAGTATTCAAGCGTGTTGCGCCATGCAGTGTCGAATGCTTCTACTGAGATCTCCGTGCCGTCCACGGTGGCCACATAGGTCAGCGCTCCGGCCGCCGTCTGTCTCGAAGACGACCCGGAGAACAATCCAGCCTGGTTCAACGTCACCAAACCGGCGCTGATAATGAAGATCCCAACGACGATCCAAATGATCGTCTTCTGATGTCGCTTAAAGAACGTCTGCATGGCGTATCGTCACTCCTTACTTGGTGGCAACCGAACAATCGTGGTCAGATGGTACCTGCCGCCCGGAATCGGGACAACCTGCCGCCGGTGTGCCTCCCCTTGCTCAAGGTCAAGGGATCGGCATCTCTTCTTCGGGAGCAAAATTGACGGGATGCCGCATTCTTACGGTCATCTGAATTGCCGTTCTCTCCTGATCGCTGATCTGAACACTGGAGAACTCAGGCTCAAAGTACAGATCGGCACCGCTCGCAGCCAGATATCCCCTGGCAATGGCAATCGCCTTGATCGCCTGGTTCACGGCACGAGGTCCAATCACCTGAAGCTGAGAAAAACCCTCTTGTCGGATCCCATTCGCAATGGCGCCCGCCGCGGCACTGGGGTTCGAATCGGACGAGACCTTCAGCATGGTCGGCGACCTCCTTCTCTGCCGGCTACTTGGCACTCTCCATGAACTGCGTCTGGCGGATCACATTGACCTTGATTTCGCCGGGGTAGCTGAGTTCTTCCTCGATTGCGCGGGCGATGTCGTAGGCCAGCTTCGCTGCCACCTCGTCATTCGCGCGATCCGGCTGAACCATCACTCGAACCTCACGCCCGGCCTGCAAAGCATACGCCTCGTGCACTGCCGGGAACGTTCGGCAGAGATCCTCCAACTCGTGCAGCCGCTGCACGTACCGTTCGAAGGTCTCCTGACGGGCCCCAGGACGAGCCGCCGACAATGTATCCGCGGCTTGGAGCAAGACATCGATCACCCCGTCGGGATCGATATCCTCATGATGGGCGGCGATGGCGTGGACAACCGCAGGCTTTTCGCCATACCGCTTCGCCAGGTCGGCGCCAATCACCGCATGCGGACCATCCACTTCGTAATCAACGGCCTTCCCGATGTCGTGGAGCAATCCGGCCCGTTTCGCGGTCACGGAGTCAACACCGAGTTCGTCAGCAAGCATCTTGGCGATCCAACTGACTTCGATCGAGTGAGCAAGCTGATTCTGTCCGTAGCTCGTTCGGTAGCGAAGGCGCCCGACAAGTGTCGCTAGTTCGGAATGCAGCTCGATCCCCAACTCAAACGCCGCCTTCTTGCCTTCTTCGTGGATCTGCTCCGCAAGCCTTCCTTTGGCCCGCTGGACCTTCTCCTCGATCTGCGCCGGGTGGATCCGCCCGTCT
>CAZJLO010000040.1:0-11528 GCA_964547105.1 uncultured Thermotogae bacterium | reverse complement strand
AAGCACGAGAGGACTACCATCTCCGGCGTGTCATCCACAAGCAATTCGACGCCAGTGAGCGCTTCGAAGGTTTTGATGTTCCGACCTTCGCGCCCAATGATCCGCCCCTTGAAATCTTCGGACGGCAACGGCACCGAACTCACCGCATTCTCCTCGACGTACTCCGCCGCATATCGCTGAACGGCAGTGGCGATGATTCTCGCCGCCCGCTGCTGGCCCTCTTCCTTGGCCCGCTGCTCAATCTCTTCGATCTTCCGCGAGAACACACGTTGAGAATCCGCCTTGACAACCTCGAGGAGGCTCGCGCGCGCCTGCTCTTCCGTCCAGCCGGCGACTTGCTCTAGCTGCGCCCTTGCCTCGGCGATCAGCCGTCCGCCTTCCTCCCGCAGCTTGGCGACTTCTTCTTCGTCGTCCCGCAGCGAATCTTCGAGCTGCTCAAGAACCGCCGATCGCTTGCTGAGGCGATCTTCCCGTCGCAGGATTCGCTCGTCGTGAACTCCGGCGTTCGAGATCCTCGCGAAGTTCCTGGACTTCCTGCCGCCCCTCAAGGGCCTTTTGCTTCTTGAGCTGCTCCGCGTCCTCGCGCGCGGCCTCAAGAAGCTCCTCGGCCTGTCGCTTACGTGGGATACTGCCAAGCAGGAATCCAAGCGCGAAGGCGGAGAGCGCCCCCAGCCCGAATCCGACATATCCAATGATGTTTCCGAACACCTGACATCACATCCCGTATCATCCGAACTTCGTGGTGTGAAGCATTATACCCGTTTGTCTGCCCACACTCGGAGTGCTGCGATCATGAACGTCAGGCTGAATAGCAGGCAGAATCCAAGGCCGAGGATCGCGGTGCTTCCCAGCTCGCGCAGCCCCGGCGTACGAGCAATCAGCAGGCTGGCGAAAACGAGCATCGTCGTCAGCGAGGTGACGATGATCGGTACGGCCGTCATCGCCGCCGCACGCTCGATCGCTCCATCGGGCGAAATGCTCCGCTCTTCCAGATAGCGGTGAAGAATGTGAATCCCATTGTCGACCCCAACACCGATTAGGAGCGGTGAGATCATAATGCTCAAGAAGCTGAAATCGATGCCGAGCATTCGCATTCCCCCGAGCATCCAGATATAGCCGAGGATCAGCGGACAAGCCGCCAACAGCGCATGCCTCACGTTGCGCGTGCTGCGCCAAAGCGTGATGACGATCAGGAACAGCGCCAGCAAGGTCGACACCGTGTAGTCCCGCTTCATGTACTCTTCCAGCTTCGCCGCGACCAAGGGCATCCCGAAGTAGTCGTCGGAGATCGACGCGGCAAGGTCCCTGAACGCGTAGAGGTTCTCGGCGTTGTAGGCTTCTTCCGAAACGCGTGCCTGCACCACGAACCGGCCGTCAGCAACCATGTAGCTGGATCGAATCTGCTCCGGGACGCCCATCAGGATGTCCCGCAACAACGTCTCGACCGGGGGGAGATCCCGAAGCTGCTCGAGGTTCTCGTCGAGCGTGACGAGCGCACCCCGCAAGGCCGCGATGTCGGCGCGCACCGCTTCGATGTTCATTCCCGAAAGCCCCTTCCGCACATCGAACAGTTGCTCCTGGACGTGCCGTGTGTCCTCCGAAAGGCTGGGATACCCGCCGACGCCCGTCACCAGCTGAATGAGGCTGAATTGCGCGATCAGCTCTTCGCCCACAGCAATCGCTTCGTCATGACTCTCCAGGCTGCGGTCGATCAGCTCGAGTTGCGAGACGAATTCGGGAATGTCAAGTTCCTTCAGGAGCTGTTGCTGATCCGTGAGGTTGACCGGCAGCAGGTCGCGGGCTGACGATACGGCAAGGACAAGTTCCTGTTCCGCCAATGCATCCACAATCTCCGCCAATTGCTGCTCGGTCTCCGCATAGAACGTGAATCCGATTCCCAATGCCATGTTGGTCGAGGATCCGAACTCGTCGGAGAGCTCAGCGGCGACCATTTGGCTGGATTCCATCGGAACGAGGTCGGTGCTTGTGAACTCAAAATCGGTGCGCACCGCCTGAAACAAGACGAAGAACGTCGCCACAATGATGATCGTCGTCACCGCGCGCGCCTTCCCCGTCATCAGCCGAAATGCCGGTTGAAGCCGCGATGCTCGGCTTGCGATGCCGAGTCGATGTCGAGAGTGGAACAAGTAGTTGGACAGCGTGATCAGCGCCGGAAGAAGAAAGATCGTGACAAGGAACGCCGCCATGATTCCGACGGCACTGATCGCCCCCATCTCGAACAAGGCACGGGACTTGGCCGACAGCAATCCGACGAACACCAGCGCCGTCGTCGTGGCGGCGATAAGCGACGCCTTGCCTTTCTGAATGACGGACGTCCGCAGCGCATGGTTCAGCGACTTGCCCTTGCCTCGCTCTTCCGCATAGCGGGCAATCATGTGGATGCCGTAGTCAATCCCCATTCCCAGGACAAGCGCCGGAAGAAACGTCGTCACCATGTTGAACCCGCCCATGGCCAGCTTGGCCCAAGCCATGGTGAGAAGCACGCTGAGAAGAAGCGGAATCACGGCAATGATGCTGTAGTAGAGCGACCCGAACGCAAGGAGAAAGATCGCCAACACGCCGACGGCGGAAATCACCGTCGTCAGGAACATATCGTCGTAGATCACCGCAATCGTCGACGAATTGTAGACGTAATTGCCCGTCAGGCCGTAGCTCAGGCCTCTTGACTCGAGATCGAAGCCATCCAGCGTCGTTTGAGACAACTCCGTCACCAGGTCGCAGTAGGCGGTCCCGTGCGCCGACGGATACCGGGGCTTCAGCGTCATCAGCAGGTGGGACGCATCTTCGGACAGCATCGCCGCCGCTTCATGACTCACTCCCTCGACGGCCGGAGTGAAGATTTCGGACAGGGATTTCACGGCAACCGTCACGTCGGGGAATCGATCGACGCTGTCAAGAACGGTTAGGATCCCGTCGTTGACCGCTGCAAACTGCGCCAACGTATCCCTCGCCAGATCGAGTTGAGCGCCAATCCCGGCGTTGCTGAAGTCGGCTCCAAGCAGGGCGGTGATCGAATCTCGAACCGACCGGTACGCCCCGGCCAGATCGTCGACGTCGTCAGGGATCTGCACCACATACTGCCCCTCGACCGCTTCACGTGCCAGATCGACACTTCCTCCGATCGACGCCAGTCGCTCGGGACTCAGCGTGAACAAGAACAGGTACTGATCGGGAATGTCGAGCGACATCGACAGCCGGTACACGACTTCGGTGAACTCCTCTTCGTCCGCGAAGGCGGCCGAGATCTCTTCGGCCGTTTCGACAAGGAGATGCTCGCGGAACGCATATAGATCGCTTCGAAGTTGCTCGAGTCGCGCTTGCTCCCAAGCGCTCGCTTCCGGATTCTCAGCCAAGCGAGCTTCCAGCTCCGTGAGTTCCGCCCAAGCATCCTGAATGGATGGATCGGACTCGTAGGCGGAGGGCTCGACACGCAACAGGATCGCTACGTAGTTGGTCTGAGAAAGCACGTCCTGATTGTCGCTGTACTCCTGAATCAACGGATCGTTACGCGGAAGCAGGGCAAGGAATGAACTGCGCATCGGGACATCGAGAATGTAGTACGTGCATCCGGCGGCGATCAGGGCCATGATGACCACAACCCACCACGCGTAGTAACGCCCGATGCGATAGATCGAGTTCAGTGAGCGATCGATAAGTGATGGCATGGTTTAGGCCAAAGCCGATCAGCCCGCGCCTTCACCAGGACTGGAGACCTCAATGTCGTAGCCGATCAACTTGGCAGTCAATCTGACGTTCTGGCCACCTTTCCCAATGGCCAGCGACAGTTCATCGTCGGGGACGAGAACTTTGGCTTTGTGCTCCTCCTCGTTCAACTCCACCGAAAGGACGGATGCCGGTTCAAGGCTGTTCTTCAAGAGTTGAACTGTGTCGTCGCTCCAGCGAAGCAGATCGATCCGTTCACCCGAAAGCTCACGAGTGACCATGCGGACCCGTGCACCGCCGGCGCCAACACAGGTTCCGACAGGATCGACATTCGGATCCAGCGACTCGATCGCGACCTTGCTTCGGCGCCCCGGTTCTCGGGCGATTCGCTTCACGAGAAGGGTCCCATCCTCGACTTCCGGAACCTCCAAACTGAGGAGCTGATGAACGAATTCCCGATGGCCACGCGAAACGACAATGCGAGGATCGCCCTGGGTTTCCTCGACCTTGAGAAGGTAGGCGCGGAGTCGCTGCCCCGCATGGTAGCGTTCGCCCGGTATTCTCTCGGAATCGGGCATCACGGCTTCGGCCTCGCCAAGATTGACCCAGACATCTTTCCCTTCGAACCGATGGATCGAGCCCGTAATGATCTCGCCGATGCGGTTGATATAAAGGTTGTAGATGATCTCGCGACGGCGCTGGGTGATCTCTTGGCGAATCGTTTCTTCGGCTCGCTTGGTGGCGATTCTCCCAAACTTCGCAAGGTCGATGCGATGGTCATTGATCGTGATGTCTCCGGAGTGTTGATCAATCTCAACCTCGACATCGTCCTCGGTCTGGTATTCCTCTTGATACGCCGCAGCTAATCCCCGCCGAATGGCCTCATAGAGATCCTCGCGAGGAATCCCCTTTTCCTTGGCCATCTCTTCAAGCGCTTCGATGAACTCAATGTTCATGGTTCTAGCATAGCTCCCGCTTGCCGTTCTACAAAAAGCAGAGCATCCGTCGGCGTCCGATATCCAATGCTCAACCGCCAAAAAATGCAGCTCCCCGCCCGCCTATGAGAGCGGTGAACTGCCCATGATCTTTCCAGCCCTAGGCATTCAACGTATTATACGACAGCGTTCCGGTACCGACAACCGAAACAGAAGGGGAGCATGAGCGCAACAAAACTGACTTTCGAGGCAGACGAGACAACGGCTGGGAGACGACTGGACCAGGTCCTCTCCGCACACGTGCCGGAGCGGTCAAGAACTGAACTAAAGGGGCTTATCCTCTCCGAGCAGGTCGGCATCAACGGTTCCATTGTTGCCCGGCCGGCACACCGCGTTTGCGCCGGCGACGTCATCAGCATCGCCCTCCCGGATGCCGAGCGAGATATCCTGTCCCCTCGCCCGTTGCCGGTTCCGATTCCCATCTTGTATGAAGATGATCGTTTTCTGGTCGTCAATAAGCCGATCGACCTCATCGTCCATCCGGGAACGGGAACGACGGAGACAACGATGGTGGAGGCGCTGCTCGTCGATCGCAGCCTTCCGCCGAGCGACGATCCCGCCCGCCCGGGAATCGTTCACCGTCTCGACAAGGAGACAAGCGGCGTTCTTGTGGTGGCCAAGACGGCCCCGGCGCTCGAAACGCTGCAACAGCAGTTCGCGGCGCGGACTGTCATCAAGCACTACATCGCCGTCGTTGATGGGATCATCGCAGAAGATGAAGGCCTGATCGATGCTCCGATCGGCCGCGATGTTCGCCTTCGCCGCAGGATGGCGGTTCAAGCGGCCGGACGCCCTGCGGTGACGCGGTTCCGCGTCCTCGATCGACTCGGTGATCGGACCCTGCTGCTGGTTGCGCTCGATACGGGACGAACCCACCAGATTCGCGTTCACATGCGCTACATCGACCATCCGGTGTGCGGTGACGGCATCTATGGGCGAAGACATGCCACGCCCGGGGAGAGACTGCTTCTCCATGCTTGGCGTCTGGAAATTGCGTCCCCTGATCCCGCCGATCCGCAAGCCCGTCGTTTCGAAGCGCCAATCCCGGCGGAATTCCCTACGTATCCGTATGAAGAGATCGCTTGGCCCGAAGCCGCAGGGCGCTTCTAGCGTAGTCCGCGGTCGCCAAGTACGTGAGGGCAATCGCTGCGTAGAGGACGTAGAGCGCCAGGTCGCGACCAAACGCCCACCACGGCTGAATACGAAAAAGGGCCGACAGGAAGGTAAGTGCCGCCGCCGCCTTTCCGGGGATGCGCGCTCCTTGAACCAGCCCCGCGTCCAACCGCAGCACGAGGGCTCCGACTCCGAGAAGAACCTGCGGAAGAGCGAACAGCACCAATACCCAGATCGGAAGCCGGCCGAGCGCGGCGAGCGTACAGAACAAGGCAAGGTACGCCGCCTTGTCCACTAGAGGATCAAGCGCCTTGCCCCACGCAGTGACCTCGTGTCTGGCGCGAGCGACCATGCCGTCGAGGACATCTCCTGCACTCGCGAGCACGAACAAGCCAGCGCTCCAGTCGTCGCGCCCTGCGATCAACATCCACACACATGGAATCAGGAACATGGCGCGACCAAGGGTGATCCAATTCGCAAGGGTCATCTTGGACAAGATGGTAGGGGGGATCGGTCGCCACGGCAACCCTCGTCATCATGGACAGATTTCGTGCCAATCGCTATAATCCGCCAGCTTTCGGGCTTTCAGGAATGCCGAAGGAGGGAGATGGGATGATGAAGAGGCGTGTGTTGATCATGGGAGCCGCCGGGCGGGATTTCCACAACTTCAATGTGGCGCTCCGGGACAACCCCAACTACGAAGTGGTTGCATTCACCGCAGCACAAATTCCGGATATCGACGGACGGATGTACCCAGCCGAGCTTGCCGGCAGTCAGTATCCCAACGGAATTCCGATCGAATCCGAGGACAACCTGGAGCAGCTGATCAAGGAAAAGAACATCGACCTGGTTGTGTTCGCCTACAGCGACGTCACCAACCAGCTCGTGATGGAACGTTCTGCTCTGGTCAACGCTGCCGGGGCCGACTTCATGTTGATGGGAACCGCACAGACAATGATCAAGTCGGTCAAGCCCCTGATCTCGATCACTGCAACACGCACCGGTTCCGGCAAGAGCCAGACTACCCGGCGGGTCACCGAGATCCTCCGCAACAAGGGGAAGAAGCTTGCCGTCATCCGACATCCGATGCCCTACGGGAATTTGGTTGAGCAGGAAGTGCAGCGGTTCGAAACCTACGATGATCTGGACCGCCACAAGTGCACGATCGAGGAGCGGGAAGAGTACGAGCCGCACATCGACAACGGAACCATCGTCTACGCCGGCGTCGATTACGAGAAGATCCTGCGCGCGGCTGAGTCCGAGGCGGACATCATCATCTGGGACGGCGGCAACAACGACTTCTCGTTCTACGCGCCGGATCTGTCGATCGTCGTCGTCGACCCCCACCGGGCCGGACACGAACTCCTCTATTATCCGAGTGCAGTCAATGTTCGAGCCGCGGATGTCATTGTCATCAACAAAGTGGACACCGCGTCGCTCGACGATATCCGTTTCCTTCGCGAGAACGTGAGCGAGCTGAATCCGAACGCGATCGTGATCGAAGCCGCGTCTCCGATCACGGTCGACAACCCCGAGATCATCCGCGGCAAAGACGTGTTGGTCATCGAAGACGGCCCCACGCTGACCCACGGCGAGATGCGCTTCGGCGCCGGAACGATTGCCGCACATCGATGCGGGGCGTCCCACATCATTGACCCACGACCGTACACAGTGGAGTCAATCTCCGAGACGTACCGCCGCTATCCGAAGATCGGGCAGCTCCTCCCGGCGATGGGCTACGGTGACAAGCAGGTCCAAGACCTTCAGGAAACGGTGAACCGCGTCAAGTGCGACGCCGTGGTCATCGGAACACCGATTGATCTGACTCGCCTGCTGACGTTCAATGTTCCGGCAACGCGAGTTCGCTACGAACTCCAGGAGATCGGAACGCCAACGCTCGACGAGGTTCTCGAGAGGTACTAGGCTCGGATCCGGATCAGCAACACAAGGTGAGAGATTCATTCCCCTCGGATGCGTCGATATGGCGTTTCCGAGGGGCTTTCTTGTTCAAACTCGCGTCTGAAGCGCGAAGATCACGGTCCACACAGCGCCGAATCCGCTGCCGATCGCGAGCCCGATCCACGGATCGGCAAACGCGAATCCGATCGCGAGCCCGACCGCCATTCCCAGGGGGATCAGCCGCAGCCCGTGGAACAACACTCTCCGAACCCAAGTTCCACGAACATCGCTCTCATGAGCCATCGCGGAGAACCTCCAAGAACGCCTCAACAACCCTCGGATCGAATTGGGTTCCCGCATGACGCCTGAGTTCGTCGCACGCCTCGTCACGACTGATTGCTCGGTGGTACGGGCGATCCGTGATCATCGCGTCGTAGGAATCGACGACGGCGATGACTCGTGCCCCAAGAGGGATCTCCTCACCCTTCCAGCCAAAAGGATATCCCGCCCCGTCCACTCGTTCATGATGGGCGGCAACCATTTCCGCCGCACCGCGCAGTGATTCGGTCCTGGAAAGCATCTCGCGTCCGTGCATGGGATGTTTCTGCATCTCGACGAGCTCATCAGGATCGAGCGCGTCCGGCTTGTTGAGGATCTCAAGCGGTACGCGAACCTTGCCGATGTCGTGAAGGTACGCCGCGTTGGAGAGTGCTGTGAGCTCGTCATCGCTCATGTGCAGCCGTTCGCCGGTGCGAAGCGACAACCCCTCAATCCGCCGACAGTGGCCTTCGGTGTCCGCGTCCTTTTCCTCAACCGACCTGGCCAGGGCCATCATCTCCTGAATCTCATCCCGCATCATGTGGTAGCTTGGCGGTGATGCGACCAGAAGCAGCGATGATTCCTCGATGACCCGGAAATAGGCACGCTCGGGAAGCCCGCGATGGTAGATATAGTCACCCGGCAACAAGTCGACTTCGTCGTCTCCGTCGCGCAATAGAAGGAGGCCAGAGAGCAGATAGAGGAACTCGAACCCCTCCCATTCGCTGACCTCATCAAGGTAGAACATCTTGCCAGCTTCGATCCGCTGGCGAATAACCTCCACCGATCCTCGCCGCGCAAGCAGCTCGATCGTGGTCGATTTCTTACCGGCTGTCTCTCTGGTCTCTCCGCTCTTTCCGATATGCAGCCCGTCTCTCACCCTTCAACCTCCGACCGGGCCAGCAGGAACTGCTCTACTGCATTCCCCCTGGCACATGGATGGGTGAGGATAGAGTTTGCACAGTCAAATCGCCAGGAGCATGAACCGGCGAATGAACACTCGCCATGCCGCCGGGGACATGAATCGGCGACGTCAGAGCGCGCATGCCTCCAGGGACATGGATCGGCTTTGCGGAAACCGCTGTGCTGATGGAAACGAAAAGCGACAACACAAGTGTCAGGACCAGAAGCGCCTTGGTGATCCTCTTCATGAGCCTTCCTCCTCATTTGACGTGCGAAGTAAGAAGATTCTGCCTTGTCCGCCGCTCTCTTAGACAGCTCCTCTACAAAGCAACCAAATTCTCATCCCTTCTGCACCTATCCTCTTGTCGCAAAGGGTAGCTGCCGCGCGACACGAGATCAAGGAACGCGACTGGCACTTGCCGCCGGAGTCACCTTCCGGATCATCCGTATCTCTCTGCCCGACGCACCGTTGGGCAAACCGCACCCCGCGTTGTGAAGACCGGAGGGCATCGCTACAATCAGCGCACATCGCGAAGCCAATACGTGACTTCCAAACGCCAATTCTTAGGAGGCATCCCCATGCCAGCAAGGCAGGACCAGATGAAGACGATCGATGGGAACACCGCCGCTGCGCACGTCGCCTACGCATTCAGCGACGTTGCCGCGATCTATCCCATCACGCCCAGTTCGCCGATGGGTGAGGTAGCGGACAGCTGGGCGGCCCACGGGAGGAAAAACCTGTTCGGTCAACCTCTCCAGGTCACGGAAATGCAGTCAGAAGCCGGTGCGGCAGGCGCCGTGCACGGTTCTCTGGCCGCGGGTGCTCTGACAACCACTTTCACGGCATCGCAGGGGCTCCTGCTGATGATCCCCAACATGTACAAGATCTCAGGCGAGCTACTCCCCGGCGTGTTCCATGTGTCCGCGCGGGCCGTGGCCGGCCACGCGCTGTCAATCTTCGGGGACCATTCCGACGTCATGGCAACGCGGCAGACGGGGTTCGCACAGTTGGCTTCGGGTTCCGTTCAGGAAGTCATGGACTTGGCGATGGTCGCCCATGTGTCTGCGCTGAAGACAAACGTGCCGTTCGTCCACTTCTTTGACGGCTTCCGGACGTCGCATGAGATCTCCAAGGTTCATGTCGTCCCCTATGAAGACATGGCAAAGATCGTCCCCTGGGATGCCGTGGCCACATACCGCAAGCGCGCGATGAACCCCGAACATCCGCATCTGCGCGGGACGGCGCAGAACCCGGATATTTATTTCCAGAACCGGGAAGCGGCCAATCGCTACTACTTGGCGGCGCCGGCCATCGTCGCCGAGACGATGAAACAGGTCGCGCAGCTGACCGGGCGTACGTACAACTTGTTCGACTATGTCGGCGCTCCCGATGCGGAACGCGTCCTCGTGTTGATGGGGTCGGCGTGCGATGTGTCCGAAGAAACGGTCAACTACCTCGTGTCTCAAGGAGAGAAGGTCGGCCTGCTGAAGGTACGTCTCTACCGCCCGTGGTCCACGGAGCACTTCCTTGCCGCCCTCCCGGACACCGCACGGAAGATTGTCGTGCTCGATCGCACTAAGGAACCCGGCAGTCTCGGAGAACCGCTGTATCAGGATGTGTGCACCGTGTTCCAGGAAAAGGGCGATACGCCGGTCATCGTCGGCGGACGCTACGGACTCGGCTCGAAGGATTTCACCCCAGCAATGGTTCATGCCGCACTCGAAAACCTGAATACCGCGAGCCCCAAGAATCATTTCACCGTAGGAATCGAAGACGATGTCACCCACCTGTCGCTTCCGCTCAAGGAAGAGATCGATGTCGCCCCCGAGGGAACGATTCAGTGCAAATTCTGGGGCCTCGGATCCGACGGAACCGTCGGCGCCAACAAGAACGCGATCAAGATTATCGGTGACAACACTGATCTGTACGCACAAGGGTACTTCGCCTACGATTCCAAGAAGTCCGGCGGCATCACCGTGTCCCACCTGAGGTTCGGCAAGAGCCCGATCCAATCGCCGTATTTGGTGCAGAACGCCGACTACATCGCGTGCCACAATCCGGCATACGTTGACAAGTATGATCTGCTTGCCGGCATCAAGACGAGCGGCGCATTCGTGCTGAACTGCCCGTGGTCGCAGGGCGAGTTGTCCGACAAGCTTCCCGCGGCACTCAAGCGCACGATCGCCGAGAAAAACCTCAAGTTCTACATCATCGACGCGGTGAGAATCGCCGGCGACGTCGGTCTTGGCGGACGGATCAACATGATCATGCAAACCGCGTTCTTCAAGATCTCGGGAGTGCTTCCGGTCGACGAAGCCGTGACGCGCCTCAAGGAAGCAATTCAGAAGAGCTACGGCCGCAAGGGTGAGAAAATCGTCCAGATGAACAACGCCGGCGTGGATGCCGCGTTGGAGAACATCGTCGCCGTGGACGTCCCGGCGGAGTGGAAGAGCGCCACCGGCGGCGGGACAAAGCTGGAACAGCCACAGTGGGTCCTCGATGTCATGCGCCCGATGACGTTGCAGGACGGCGATCATCTCCCGGTCAGCGCGTTCGCTTCCGAACTCGACGGCAGCTACCAGTGGACCGGACCCGACGGTTCGTTCCCGGTTGCC
>CAZJLO010000039.1:825-17545 GCA_964547105.1 uncultured Thermotogae bacterium | reverse complement strand
AGACCGACTTCTGCGTCGCTGACACGGACTGCGACGGGCTGACCGACGGGGTGGAGGTCGCATCGCGCGATGATCCGTACAACATGTCGGGGTTCGCTTCCGTGCCTTCGTACGGAGGATTCACCTTCCCGTTCAGCGACGGGCGAGATCAGTCGAGCGCTCAGGAGCAGGACACCGATGGGGACGGTCTCGACGACCTGACGGAGTTCGGACCGGGGATCATCGTGCTGTCGAACACCGATCCCGTCTATTCTCCCTACGTCAACGACAGCGATTCCGACCGTGATGGAATCGAAGACGGCGCCGAATCCACCAACGGCGATGCCGTGTGGGACGTCATCCAACTCGGCGGAACCGGCACGACCGGAAGCGGCGAGACGCACTTGTGCCTTGCCGACACCGACGGCGACGGCCTGCTGGACGGCGAGGAGGAAGGCCTGTTCGGCCGTGGCCCCATAGAGGTCACCACGCCGACAGGCACATGGACCACCGCTGCGCTCGACTCGGACATGGACGATGAATACCTCCCCGACTACGAAGAAATAAACATCTACCAAACAGCCCCCACCAACTGGGACTCGGATGGCGACACCGTGGCCGACAGCTTTTTTAATGATACGGCGACCACCGAGATCTACACGAGGCTGGACGGGGCGTCGCTCCCTCCCGAGCTCGCGGTGCACTTCGATGCAATCGCCGCGGTCTCAAGCGGTCCTTCGACCGACGGCCGGGATCAAGCCAATCCGCGGATGGCCGATACGGATGGCGACGGGATTCTCGATTCGTACGAGATCGTGTTCGGCTGCAACTGCGACGGAACCGGAACGGATGGCTACGTCAACGACAGCGATTCGGACGATGATGGTCTGCAGGACGGCTTCGAGTACGAGTTGTTCGGCACCGGCGCGGACATCGACGACGCGAACGGGAACATGGGCGAGCTCAGCACCGACACCATCTGCTGTCTGTGCGATCCCGATTCCGATGACGACGGTCTGAGCGACGGGGAGGAGGTGCACACCGGCACCGATCCACTCGATTGGGACAGTGACAACGATGGCTTGAGCGACAAGGAAGAGCTGCAAACCTACTTCACCGATCCCAACAACCCGGATACCGACGGCGATAACGCGGCGGGCGTGCTTCCGAATCGTCCGACGACGGTGCCCCTGGCCGGATATGACCCCACGGACATCACGACGATCACGGTGGAGGGATTGCCGGTCGAGGTCTACAACATCTCGTTGGCGTCCGATGGAGAAGAAGCGATGAGCCGGGAGGGCGTGTATCCGTTCGAGTACCTCGGCGATCAGTCCGATCCTCTGCAGAAGGACACCGATGGGGACGCCATCCAGGATGACGTCGAATTCAAGCCGGGGTGCAACTGTGGTCCGGGCGGCGCCGCCTCCCAGGATGGGTTCGTCAATGACGACGACTCGGATAACGATGGGCTGCAAGACGGAGCGGACATCTGGGCCGACGTCGCCGGTGCGGAGGGAAATGACGGCGAGTTGAACGATGACTTCATTTGCTCGCTGTGCGATCCCGATTCGGATGGCGACGGGTTGTCGGATGGCGAGGAGTACTACATCGGCACCGACATTCTCGATTGGGATTCCGATGATGACGGGTTGAGCGACCGCGAGGAACTCCAGACCTACTTCACGGATCCCAACGACTTCGACACCGACGACGACCTCGCCGACAACAACATTGACTGCCGCGAAGCCAACAAGCTTCCCGTTCTTGAAGGCTACGACGGCACCAACTGCATCGAGTGCGCATCCGACTGCGAGGAAGCGCTGAGCTGGTCGTGGCAGGGAGATTTTGTCGGCAACCCGCTCGACGAGACGGATCCGCTCCAGGTAGACACCGATGGCGACGGTCTCACCGACGCCACCGAGTTCGTCCCCGGATGTGGGACCACGTCGAACGACGGCTATGCCAACAGCTTCGATTCCGACGGGGACGGCCTGCACGATGGCCTGGAAATCGAGAACAGCCTTGCCGGGGACGACGTCCCCGAGGCCGGCATCGGCATCGTGCTCGGGAATGACGGCGAGCTGTCGCTGACCGGCATCCAAGACGTGGTCTGCTCGATGTGCGACCCCGACTCGGACGATGACGGGCTGCGCGACGGAGAAGAGGACTGGACCATCGAGCAGCACCTTGACTGGGACTTCGACGATGACGGCTTGTCGGACCGAGAGGAAGCCGAGGTCTTCTTCACCGACGCGTTCAATGAAGACACGGATGGAGACGGCGCCAACGGTAACATCGCCTGTCGCGCCCCGAATGAGTCTCCGATCTTCCCCGCCTACACCGGGACGGCGTGCATCGATTGTCGATCCGACTGCGAGGAGGCGCTCAGCGCAACCACTCAAGGGCTGTTCACCGGCGACCCGCGCGACCAGACGGATCCGCTCGTGTTGGACACGGATGGCGACGGCCTGACCGATGACCTGGAATTCCCGCCGGGGTGCGGCTGCCGGCTGGCCCATGAATACGTTCCGGGCGATCTTGAGGAGTTCCGTGAAGTCGGAAGCAACAGCCAAGACGGCTACGCCAACAGCTTCGATTCCGACAATGACGGCCGCAACGACGGCCAGGATGTGTACGAAGACCTCCCGCTGGCGTGGGTCGCGTGGCCGGGTGAAGTCCGAACGGTCGTTATCCCCGGCACCGGCGACTTCGAGGAGCAAGAGAAAGATGCCTACACACTCCCCGAACTTGGAGGCCCCGGCGGCGGCGACAACTGCCTCACGCCGTGCAGCATCTGCGACCCGGATTCGGACGGCGATGGCCTAACCGACGGAGAGGAAAACGATATCGGGACGGAGTGGCTGGACTGGGACACCGATGATGAAGGACGCAACGACGGGCACGAGGTGACGGGAAGCGGACCGATCCCGACCGATCCGTTCGATCCGGACACCGACGATGACGGCCTGCTCGACTCGGCCGAGGTATTTGGACCCAATCCGACCAATCCGGTCAACGCCGACACCGATGGCGATGGACTGTGCGACGGCGGCGGGCCCGGATTCACGCCGGCGGGCACCGGGACCAATCCGCTGTGCTCCTGTACAACACCGCCGTGCGAGAGCGTCGGCGGCATCGTCGACCATCCCAACCCAAACGGGCTTGGCGAGGACGAGAACGGCAATGGGGCATGGGACGCCGGCGAGACCGATCCCAATCAGCACGATACCGACGGTGACGCCGTGGGAGATGGCGTCGAGAAGCTGGGGTTCTCCACATCGCGGCAGAGCTGGATCCCGATCGTGGACCAGTTTGGACGTCCGATTCTGGTCGTGTATCCCGATTGCGGATGCATGGACCCGCTCGATCCCGATACGGATGACGACGGTCTCGCGGATGGCTTCGAGGATCTGAACCACGACGGCAACTTCGACTTCCTCCCGAGCGACTTCGACTACGAGGATCCGCTCCCGGGGCCGTCGATGCCCGATCCCGAAGAGACCAACCCGTGCGACCCGGATACGGATCACGACGGGCTCACCGACTATGATGAGCGTTACCAGCCGAATCCCCCGTCTTTCTGGGTGTTCAACCCCACCAATCCTCTCGACCACGATACGGACAACGACTGGCTCACCGACGGCGAGGAAGTCTATTGGGTGTGCGTCGATCCGGGGTTCAACCTGGATCCGGACAACGACGGCATCGATGACTACATCGTGATGACGGTGATCGACAACGTGCTCGACCCGACGAATCGGGATTCCGATTCCGACGGATTCATCGACGGCCTTGATCCGAACCCGTGTTATTCCTGGCTGATTCCGATTGTCTCGCCCACCCCGGTGCCTCCGGCCGATACGGACGGAGACGGGTTTGGCGACGATGACGAACGGGCCGCGGGAACCGATCCCAACGACCCCGATGACTTCCCGTTTGCCTACTACGCCGATCTCGATACGAACGATCAAGTCAACGACCGGCTGTGGTTGGAGGATCCCGATGCAGACGGCATCGCAGACTCGGTGGCGTTGGATCTTGGCGCCGACGTGCTTGTGGACGCGAGGATCAAGCTGACGCTGCCTCGCGACATGAGTACCGGCGACTTCGACGGAGACGGAATCGACGACGATGTCCGCTACGTCTTGATCTACGCCTTCTCCAACGGGCGCGTGATCCATCCGCGACAGCGGCTGACGATCGACGACTACGGACACGATCTCATCATCGACGGCCTGCTGCTGGAGGCGGACTGATTCCCATGACACGATCGAAACAAGACAGCGGACGGAAAGGCAGAAGGCAGGAGGTATCGATGATCCAGCTGACGCGACGGGTTGCCGTTCTGTTCACGGCGGGCATGGTTGTTGCCATCGCGCTGGCGGTTCCCGGGTTCGCTTCGATCGATGCAGTTCCCGGAGGACCGTACAACATCGCCGAAGGAGATGCAGTCACCCTTGATGCAACGCAGTGCACGAGTTCGGCGCCAATCGTCTCCTATGCGTGGGATCTTGACGGCGTCCCCGGCGCAGAGGCCACACGGGTTGCTCCGCTGCTCACGTGGGCCAATCTTGTGGCCGCGGGCATCAACGATAGTGGCGCCTACGTCATTACCCTGACCGTGGCCAACGACGTCCCCGAGTCCGACACGGACACCGCTACGATCAACGTCTCCAATTCACCCCCTGTGGTCGACGCCGGTCACACGTACGACATCTTCGAAGGCGATTCCCTTGCCCTGGACGGCTCCGGAACGTTCGACTACGGTGACGATGTGCTGGGGCCCTACGATTGGGATCTGGATGGGGACAAAGACTACAGCGATGGGGTTGGCGGAGTGACGCCGACTGTCAGCTGGGCTCAACTCGAAGCCCTGTCGGTCAACGATGATGGCGAGTACACCATCTGGCTGCGTGTGGCCGACAGCGATAGCGACACGGCGGAAGCCTCCGCCCGGCTGACGATCCACAACACACCTCCCGTAGCACAGGTGACCGGCGGACCGTATACCATCGCTGAGGGAGAGAACCTGTCGTTGACCGGGACGGCGTCGGACATTTCGTCGGCCGACACGTTCAGTTACGTTTGGGACATCGACGGCGCCCCGATCGGCGACCCCGATTTCGATGACGGGGTCGCAGTCGCCAACAAGGTCGTTCCGTGGGGGGAGCTTGTCGATCTTGGCATGGGAGACGGGCCATCGGCACACACGGTTCGCCTTACCGTGATGGATGATGATGGATCCATTTCCGCGGACTCAACACCCCTCACCATCACGAACACCGCTCCGATTATCACGGCCTGTCCGGGTGACTTGACCGTGTACTACGACGATCCTGTTGAGGATCTCGGAGGTTCATTCTTCGATCCGGGAACCGACACGTGGACGGGGACCGTTGATTGGGACGACGGAGATGTCGATCCGGTGACGATCAATGGCGCGGCACAAACCTACGAGTTGCCGACCCACACGTATTTGACCGCGCCTCCCGGAGAGACCGACTACACCGTCGAGGTTGAAATCGCCGACGATGACGCCGGAGTCGGAGACTGCAGCTTCACGATCACCGTGATTCATGACGTGACGCCCCCCACGATCTGGTTCACGGACACTCCATTGGACCCGAGCAACGACATAACACCGCATTTCGCGTGGATGGGAAGCGATGATTTCACGCCCGACGATGAAATCGTCTACAGTTGGCGCCTGGACGGCGGAGCATGGTCCAGCTGGAGCACCGCCACGGCGGTGACGCTGTCGCTTCTGTCGCCACACGGCGAACATACGTTCGAAGTGAGGGCGAAGGATTTCGCCGACAATGTGTCCGATCCCATCTCGTTTGACTGGGAGGTGGACGCAACAGCGCCGCTGATCTTCATCGACACGCCGAGCCTCAATCAGAAGCTCATTCTGAACAGCGTCGTCCTCGCGGATTGGTGGGTTCAGGATCTCGGAACGGGAGTGGAGACCGTCAACGCGTCATTCCCGGACGGGGCGCCGATCGACACAAGCACCATCTGGAAGTACATCTTTACCGTTGAGGCGACCGATCGCGCCGGCAATACGACCGACAGGTCGGTCCGCTATCGCGTCGCGCCGGCCGTTGTCCCGATCGCCCCCCCACCTGAGGAGCCGCAGGTGAATGTGGATGGCGAGTCGATCTCCATGCAACCGCTGCCCCACCGTGAGATCTGGAGCTTCCTGACCCGTCCGCTGCCGACCCACTTCGACGCGGATGGCCAACTGATCATCGATCCGGTCATCTACGTATTGGGTGAGACGATCGGCGTCGCGTTCCGGCTGTCCGATGCGCTTGGAGTTCCCGTCATCAACGACACCGGCAACGTCTATATCGACATTGTCCGCGTCATTCAGTCGGGCCCCATTCCGGAATACGAACTGATCGGGTTCCACGAAGTCCCGTATGATCCTGTTCTCGAGCTATATGCCACGGAGATTCCGTTCGGCGAGGAATACGGGTGGAGAGCCCTCACGCCCGGCTTGTACAAGCTGAGCTTGACGATCCGTTCCGTCTGGCTTGAATCGCTGGAGATCGAGACGATCTGGATTGAACTCCAGCCGTCAGACAACTGAGTCAAGGATGCCCAAGAGATCGCAAGGGATCTGCTTCTCAGCAGATCCCTTGCTCATTTCCCCATGTGGGTGATATCACACAACTAGATGAACAAGGTGATCCCGCTTCTCCGCGCTTGCTGGATGTAGGTTCCCACCGCTCCGTACTCGTCAATGATGTCTTGACGGAGACGATCGCGGTCGATCCCCATGATCTCCATCGTCATCTCACATGCGATCAGCCTGCCGCCGAGCTCCTTGTAGTCGGCGAGAAGCCGCTCCAACGAGGCGACATGGGTTCGGTCCATGCGACGACGAAGCATCCATCGTCCTACGCCGAGGAGGTGATTGCGGGAAAGCTTCCCTCGCTCAAGACCGCGGCTCGTGAATCGCTCCAGGCCCCAGAATGTGGCGAAGATCGTCACGTCCATCCCCATCGCCAACGCACCATTGCCCAGAATCAGCGCGCTCATCACCTTGTCGTAGTCCCCGCTGTGGAGAATCAACGTCATCCGCTGGTGCTCGTTCTCAGACATGGCCGCGGTTCCCTCCCACCGGTGTCTACAATCGGATCCGAACCGTCCAATCCGTATCGCCACCCTCGTCGGACTCCACTGTAAGACCGAGGGCGCGTGCCGCCATCGGTATCTCCTTCCGGGATGCCGGATGGGTTCCCAAGACGCGGATCACGTCTCCAGGATGGCCTCTGCGCACCGCCTTCCGAACCTCAACCAGGGGGACCGGACAGGTCTCGCCGCGACAGTCAACGACAAGCTCGTGCTCCAGTTCGCTCATTTCATGACCTCCACCTCGCTCAACCCTGTTCTCCCGAGAACGACACGATCACCTTCCGAATATCCCACAACGGCTCGATCTTCTCCCGGACTTCTTCTCGAAGGTTGGCGGCGAATTGATGCTCGGCGGGCAATGCCAGTTTGACTCGGGCGACTCCGTCGACCAACGAAAGCGATTCGACGAGGTTGGTTCGAACCAAGTCGAGACCCGCCATCGGGTTCATCACCCGCTTCAACCGCTTGCGAAGGTCCTCCACCGTCGTCGGAGTTCGATCCTTGACAAGACCGTGACGCTCCTCGTAGTTCTCGATCGCTGCACGCAACCCATCCACCGCAAGGACCGAGCAATGGGCTTTCAGGGCTGGAAGACCGCCCAGTTCTTCGGCGGCCTGCTTCCAGCTGATCTTCTTCGCCTCATCAAGCGTTCTTCCTTTGGCCAGCTCGGTGATGATCGATCCGGTGGCGATGTTCGACGCGCAGCCGTACGACTCGAACGAAATCTCCGAAATCCGGCGCGTCGTCTCATCTACCTTGAGGTAGACCGACACCATATCTCCGCAAGCGGGGCTGCCTTCCATTGCCTTGGCATCCGCATCCTCGAGCCGTCCGACGTTGCGTGGATGCCGGAAGTGCTCCATCACTTTGTCACTGTAGGGACTGGTCATCATTGCCTCCTTTCCCCAGTGGGCTGATCCGGCGAAGTTCGCCGACTACATCGCGGATCGACTCGGCAAGGGCATCCACCGCCGCTGCCGTGTTGAACCGTCCCAGGGTGATCCTCACCGAGCCATGAGCGCGCTCGTGATCCCCACCCGATGCAAGAATGACGTGGCTCGCCTCGAGCGACCGGCTGAAGCACGCCGACCCCGTGCTCACGGCGAAACCTCTCAAATCCAGGTGAAGCAGCAGGGATTCCCCTTCGACAAATCGAAACGAGATGTTCGCATTGTCCGGCGCCCGCAACCAAGGGTGCCCATTGAGATGGCTGTGCGGCACTTCAAGCAGCAGATCCATCACCTGATCGCGAAGCGTTCGAACATGCGCGGTGTCTTCATCATTGGCAAGATCGACCGCGGCGGCAAATCCGATCGCCGAAGCAATGTTCTCGCTTCCAGGCCTCAGGTCATGCTCCTGGAATCCCCCCTCGAGGATCTTCCGAATCCTTGTCCCTTCTCGCACATACAGCGCGCCAATTCCTCTCGGACCATGGATTCGATGCGGGGAGATCGTCGCCAAATCGATCGGCATCGCCGATACATCGATCGGCACACGTGGGTGAGCATAGCTGGCATCAGAGTGGAAAAGCACCCCCGCCTCGCGGCAGATCTCCGCGATCCTGTCAATCGGTTGAAGAGAGCCAATCTCTTGATTCACTGCCTGAATCGAAACGAGCACCGTGTCCTCCCGAAGCGAGCGGCGTACCGCCTCTGGATCCACTCTGCCGTGTTCATCCACAGGCAGATAGGTCACCAGGACGCCTTCGCGCTCTAGCGCACGGGCCACATACAGCACCGGAAAGTCTTCGACTGCAGACACGATCAGATGCGTGCGTTCCGGCGGGATCCCGCTGGCACGCCACACCCCTCGAATCGCAAGATTGCTTGCTTCGGTCGCCCCGGACGTGAACACAACGTCGTTGGCAGCCGCGTGCAATGTGGCGGCGATGCTTCCCCTCGCCGCTTCCAGGGCATCGCGCGCCTCGACACCGAGTGAGTATCCGAATTCTGACGTGGCAACGGCATACCGGGTGAACCAGTATGGTTTCATCGCCTCCAACACACGCTCGTCAAGTCGGCTTGCCGCCCAGTTGTCGAAGTACGTCTTGTCCGAGTTCATTTCGCCCCCTTCTGTCCCGCGCGACCGGCGAGAGCAAGGTTTTCTTGTGTTTTTCCCCCTCTTTCTCTTCGACTCTAGTTCGGTCTCGTGAAGATGCGGTGAAGGATCCGACAGGCTGTTGTGTGCTCCAAATCCGGCATTCTTGAAGGCACGCATCGCCCATCGTGCACCGCGATCATCGGGGGATCCGGAATCCCTGCCGAATCATCCCCATCGGCGCTTCCGGATGACTTGCGCTGCACGCTTGTCGGTTCTACTCTTTCGTGAATTGACGCACACGGAAATTGATCATGGTGTTGTTGGATGAGGGGGACAGCATGAAAGTCTTGGTTACCGGATTGTTCGAAGTTGCCACCGTCTTTGCGATTCGCCGATTGGCGGAGTTGGGATGCGAAGTGACCGCGGCCGATGGTCATCGACTCGCGTTCTCGATGTACTCGAAGGACGTCTCCCACAGAGTTCGCCTCCCGAACATGCGCAAGTCGCCCACCGCCTACGCGGAGGCGCTGCTTCGTGAGCTTGAGCGCGGCCGATACGACTACTACTACCCCGGCTACGAGGAAATCATCCTTCTCGCGCATTTCCAAGATCGAATCAAGCAGCTGACTCAGACAACCCTCCCCGACCTTGAGACGATCATGGCGCTTCATGACAAGGCGAAGCTTGCCGAACTGGCTGCCAAGGTCGGCGTCCACACCCCCGAGACATTCGCTCCGAACACTCCCGAGGAAGCGAGGGAAATCATCGCCAAGATCGATTATCCGGTGATCATCAAGCAGCGCCAATCATCCGGTGCTTCGGGAATGCGCCGTTTGGAGGGACGCAAGGAGATCGAGGACTGGTACTTTCACTTGGTATCGATCAACCACACAAGCCAGGCCAACCTGCCGATCATCCAGCGGATCATTGACGGCAAGACCATTTGCACGCTGGAACTCGCCAATCAAGGCGACGTCGTCGGCGAAGTCCTCATTCGTACGCTGCGATCGCACCCTCGTGAAGAGGGATCAAGCGTGTTTCGCGAGAGCATCCGCCAGCCCGCATGCGAGGATGCGGCGGCGAAGATCCTCAACGAACTGCATTTCTCAGGATTGTGCGGGTTTGATTTCGTAATCGAAAACGCCACGGGGACCCCGTATTTGGTGGATGGCAATCCCCGGCAAACACCGTCGCTCAACCTGGCGTACCATGCCGGATGCGACATGATCGCCGCATGGCTCGACATCGCCGCCGGCAAGACCCCGGAGGCCCTCCCTGCCTGCCGCGAAGGAGTGCGCACCAAGACCCAATTCGGAGACTTCGTATGGCTCCTGGAGAGCTACTTGGGAAGCTTCAAGGACTGGCCGGGAGAGCGGGCGCTTCGAAAGGCATGGTGGGCAGACAAGCAGTTCAAGTATGACATTACCAGTATGCGCGATCCAATGCCGCTTGTCGTCCTTTGGATCTATATCCTGACCAACGTCTACAAGTTGGCGCTCACCAGTTTCGACCCGACACAGCTGCTGATGTACCACAACATGTACGTCGAGAATGGAGCGCTTGCCGCTTCCGAAACCGAACGAAAGACGACGGTCAAGGAGTCGACTCCTTGAACTCGGGCGCTTGTCGTCCGGAGAGTGATCTGAAGAAGTTAACCGCTGACGGAATCGATTGGAAGCAATTCTACCGTGCCGAACGCACAACCCCCGAAGCGGCAAGAAACATTGCCGAATGGGTGCGCAAAGCGGCAGCAACCGAAGATGCCGCTCTCATTGAATGCATCCGTAAGGGGGCTGTGCTCTCGTTTCCGCATACGACGCTCGCCACCGCAGGCCCCGTCGATGCGCGCGCCGTTGCCGCCCTCCACCGCGCGGGGATCGAACGCATCCTCCTTCTCGGCGTCTTGCATCGGGGATCTCTTCCTCGCCAAGCGCAAGATTCGTTTCGCGTCGCCCTCGAGCCCAACACGAATCCGGATGCTCTTCGCGCCGCACTGCGCGGTATCGGTGGAGCGCTGATCCCACCGCCACCTGTTGATCGGCTCCGCCCCTGCCTGATGAACTGGAACCCCACCGGCACGTCCTTGCTGCGCACCGATCGCCTTGCGATCACGTCTCGGGAGTTCTCGCTGGACACATTCCTCGCGATCCTCGCTGCCTACATGGAGCATGTTCCCTCCTTCTCTCCCGAACTCCTGCCCATCTACGTCGGCGTAACCCGGACGCCGGGAATCCCACATGTTGACGTTTCGGAGAACATCGCCGCCAAGCTGTCAACGCTACGCGCATCAAGCACGGCCCTCGTTGTCACGGGAGATCTCATACACTATGGCCCATTCTACGGAGTAGACGTTCCTGACAATCGAGCAGTGGACGATCGGGATCGGTATGCATTCCGCCTCCTGAGGGATCGACTTCAAGCTACCCTCGCGCAGACGCTTTTCGAGGGAGGCGTCGACGATACCGCATTTCGTTACCTCACGGAATTGGCGAATGATCAACGGTTCATCCTGCCGATCGTCACGGCATGGCTCGGGCCGCATGCTTCGGTACGGCTCCTTTCGCTGGAGATGGTCGACTACGCAGGGATCCTCGGTGTACCCCGCCCGTGCTTTGTCGCATCGGCCCTTGCCGTCTACCTGCCCGATCCAGCCGGCGTGGACAGCCGTCGATGAAGCCTGTATGCTGGTATCCACTGACGGAGGTGCTCCGGTGTCGATGACGCGCATCGCCCCGCTGGTGTGGTGGCTGTGCGTGCTGTGTGTCGTTTCGCTCTGTATTCCATTGCTGGCGGAAGATGTCGAGTGCGATGAGCGATTGACGTTGTTGTTTCTGAATCTCCAACCCAACGGAGCGGATTCGTCGGCCGACGTCTTCTCACAGCTTGACCCGGCATGGCTGGATGAAGTTGCCGCCCTGATTGACGGCTCCAAGGCGGATATCACAGGGCTCACCGGCGTTGCCGTCCCATCCGTGCTTAGCAGCCTCGCGGCACAGCTTTCCACTCAATGCGGCTATTTGCACCTTTCGGCACGCGCGCAAAATCCGGATTCTTCGGTGGGCTTCCTGTCCGCTGCAACGGTCTCTTCGGCTGGCCGTACGGCATCGACACAGTCCTATCCGATCCCAACCTCGACCCTATCGTGCTCCAGCGGCGCCACTTCTCTCCCCGCCAACGGATGGATCGCGTTCACCTTGGATGAGCTTTCGATCGTCTTGTTCGTCGTCGACTTCGTCGATGGACCACTGGACTGTGCGTCCGCCGTCAAGCGGGAGGCACAAGCTCTTCTTCTTCAGCAAGAGATTCGAGCCCAAGCGTTGGAGAATGGCTTCGGAGCCATTGTCATGGGCGCTCTCGATGACTACGACGGCCTCATTCTTGATGCCTCCGGCAACCGCCCGATTTCTCGCACGTTATCCCTGCTCAAGGATGTCGATCCTACCGCCCCGGGGCGAGAGCTATTCAACATCGCGGAACTCATTCCCCAGGATCAGCGTTTCACCGTGGAGGACGAAACGAGCAGGCAGCAGATCGACTTCATCCTTGTCAGTGAGGTGTTGCGCGACCGCGTTCTCGACGTGTCGATTGTCCGCAGCGAAGCTCTTGACCATGCATCGCTCTTGCTTTCGCTTGCCCCAAGACTCAACTCGGAACCCGTGGCGATTAACGACAGTTATGTCGTCGGCGAGAACCAGGGACTGAGCGTCCGCTCCCCGGGCGTCCTCGAAAACGACAGCGATGCGGACAATGATCCTATCGAGGCCGCACTTGTCGCAGATCCAACCCGTGGTCGGGTGACATTGGAGGCCGATGGCTCGTTCACGTACATCCCTGACTTTGGGGTCTCCGGCAGTGATAGCTTTGTCTATTCCGTCTCCGATGGGCTCCGTGATTCCAATGCCGCTCGCGTCTCGATCACGATCGAGCCGCTGGCGTACCCGCGGCTTCAGATCACGGAGGTCGAAATCAACCCCGCCGGACTTGACGGCGGCCGTGAGTGGATCGAGATCTCCAACCCAACCAGCGCTCCGGTCGATCTCTCGGGTTGGTCAATCACCGGCACGTATCATCAGACCCTACTGTTTATCGACTCCGGCATAGCGGCAATCCCCGCCAATGAGTGCTATGTCTATTCGTTCAGCCAGCTTGCGCTGGCGAACAGCGGCGATGCAGCGATCCGTCTGATCTCACCAGGCGGGATCCCGGTCGATCAGACGCCCGTGCTTCGAGATGCTGAGAATGACTCCCTCACATGGCAGCGATTCGACACGGGACTTGACGCGCCGTGGAATGCCTTGTGGGTTCTGCGGGAGGCGACGAAGGGTACGGCCAACGGAACGCTTGAGGGCGATGTGAGCCCGTAGCCCGTAGCCCGAAGGTCCGGCGATTGCCCCCTCACATCCCAATCGATGAATCAGCGAACGTAGACAATGATCGTGAACTGTTCAAGAACTTCATCTTCCCAAGCTCGTCCGTACTGAAGGACAACTTGAGTTGTTCCTAGTCCAACCGCCCTCAGCCGAAGCACAAACGTTCCCGGGGACCCACAGACATCGTCAGCGTCGGCGGAGAACGACATCTCTTCCGTCAGTTCAAGCACCATCGGATTCAGCTCTTGCGCGAACGCCCAGCCTGCGCCGGTGCTCGGATTGCCGCGAAGGCGGATCGTGAGCAGATCGCCTTCCCGCATCTGGATCAGCCGACCATCCGAGGAAGCATCCGCAACCTGCATCCGAGCACATCCCACAAGCGACGCAACGACAACAAGCGACATCATCATCCATCCGAATCCGACCGCCAAGAGCCGCCTTCGAGACATGTAGATCACCCTGCCGCATTGTAGATCTCGACGAGGCCTCAGGACAATAGGTCTCCCTTTGGCGACCGCCTCTCGACAGAGTTCCTTGCGATTGGACGGACACGTGACCCTTCAATCCGACCTGATGATCACCCACCGCCCCCCCACTTGAGCTCTTGCATCAGCGTCCCGACCGGTACAGTTGGGGTGCGAGTACAGGGGTCTTCTTCAGCCTCCTTGGCACGAGAGGAAAGCGCGATGAGTGAGACGCTTTCCTCTCGTTTGCTTTTCCGCAGTTGTCTGTGCTCCGATCCGGCAGGTAGCCTGTCGTATGAACAGGCTTGCCGTTTACGTGTCGGAAGGAGGCAATCGTGGAAGCAAAGGGTTCTGTTGTCACCGGCAATCGCAAGCACGACGTTCTTCTGCTCGGGCTCTCGACATGTGTGTGGTGCAGGAAGACCCGCGACGTGCTGCAGCAAGAAGGGGTCGCTTTTCGCTTTGTCTATCTGGATCTTCTCGAGGGGGATGAGAAGGAGGCCCAGCTCGTTGTGCTGCGCAGTTGGAACCCGCGCGAATCGTACCCTACGGTGGTCATCGACGACCGGACGTGCATCATTGGCCACAAGCCCGACCAACTGAGAGAGGCGCTTTCATAATGCCGTCCGACCACATCTCCCAGTCGCGGATCCGCGAAACCACGAGCCGACTACGTATGGATGCGGAAGCATCCGGTTACTTCCTGAATCCGGATGCATCGTTCGCAGAAGCGATCGTCGAGGGGCTTCTGCTCAATGAGCGCCGATACGGATACTGGGCGTGCCCGTGCCGGCTTGCTGACGGATCCATCGACAACGATCGGGACATTGTCTGTCCTTGCGATTATCGCGACGAAGACCTCCTCGAGTGGCAAGCCTGCTACTGCGGGCTGTACGTCTCGCGCTCCGTCTCGGACGGCTCCATCAGCTTGCCGTCCGTGCCGGAAAGGCGGTCCCCGATTTCCACATCGGTGACCGGGACCGGGATTTCTGCCGGCCTCGGCCTGCCCGGCCGCGCCGGCCTGTGGCGCTGCCCCGTATGCGGCTACCTCTGCGCACGGCCTCATCCTCCGGCATTTTGCCCGATCTGCAAGGCAACCCAGGATCGTTTCGTTCCCTGCACAGCCGATTTCCCGTCTTGGAGAGGCTCTCGGCAGGCAACCAAGGTCGCGATCCTGCTCCTCAGCGGCCTTGAAGATCCGTTCCGATTGGTACACGCATTCGTGTGGGCACTTGACTTGGCCGATGCCGGTGTCTCTATGTCGATCATCTTCGAGGGAAAGTCGCCGGCATGGCTGCCGTCGCTCGTAGACCCAACTCATCCGCAACACGGACTCTACCATCAGGTCAAGGCACAGAACCTCATCGCCGGAGTCTGCCGCGCCTGCGCCGCGCAGGCCAAGGTGACCGCAATCGCGAAACGAGAACAGCTTCCTCTGCTGGAGGATGCGTCAGGACATGCCAGCCTACAGCCGTTTGTCGATCGTGGCGCAATGATTTTCGCGCTGTAGCCGAAAGGGAGGAGTGCCCCATGTCGGAACATATCGTCGTTTCCCAGAAACGTGATTTCGTCACGACAATTCTCTCAGAGCCCGGACAGCAATCGTCCGAGCAGGAACAGCAACCCAACGAAGATCTGCGACCCGTCGCGCATCTTCAGGAGATCACGCCGTACGGAATGCTCCTCGTCTCGCTGGCATCGTGCACCGCGATCATCATCACGTCGTATGCACGGCATCATGCTCTTCCTCTGGAGGAGGTCATTCTTGAGGCACGCTATCGGCGATCCTATGTCGACGACTGCGATGGCTGCGAGACTCCCGCCGCGTTTGCCGAGGAGATCTCCCTCTCTATCTCGTTCCGAGGGAAGCTTCTCGACCAGGATCAAGACCGGCTGATGGCCGTCGCCCGCCGATGCCCGGTGCACAAGATGTTGCAGACAGGCGTTTCGATCGACATCTCGATCTTCAAGCCGGACTTCGGAGGCGGGTAAGCGGCATCGCAAGTCGGGGGAAGGGAGACGGCACAAGGGGAACATCGGACTCCCGAAGCAGCACCGGCTGCGATATCGCCTAGCTTTGATCCGACGCGACTGTCGACTGTTGCTGACGGTTGATTTGCCGGAGTACTTCCGGAAGCATCTGCGCGGCGGCCGTTCGGCCGGCGGCGATGCCGTCGGCGGATCGGAGGTAGTTCGCGGACGTAAATTCAACCTGGGGTCGAATCAGAACATCTGGGGGATCTGCAGCAAGCTGCAACTCAAGGATCCGTTGCTGGAAGATAGCCAGCGCTTGGCTGATCACCGCGTATAGGCCGGGCATCGGTCTCTGGCGGCCATGCTCGCGTTCGCGCGTCTCGCGGAGATGATCGAACAACTCACCCAGCGTTCCCGGAATACGGGTTGACTGCTCGAACAATTCGTGCACCTTCTCGCCGAGGTTGTCCCAGAGATGGAGACCGTAGGCGGTGGCGGCTCTGGGAACAGGGACAATGTCCACCGCGACAACGATATCGGCGCCCATTCTTCGACACAAGGAAACGGGAAGTGGATTGACCAGCCCGCCATCGACCAGCAATCGCCCTTCCACCCGTTCCGGGCGAAAGACGCCGGGGATCGCTGCGGATGCGCTAACCGCATCCACAAGCGACCCCCGGCACAGGACAACTTCCTCTCCAGTATCGATATCGCACGCAACCGCCGCGAATGGAATCGGAAGATCCT
>CAZJLO010000039.1:0-815 GCA_964547105.1 uncultured Thermotogae bacterium | reverse complement strand
CGACACCCTGTTCACGCGTCTGGAGCGCGCGGCGGTCAGGCCCGACCGCGACAAGGTTGGCATAAACAGCCGCGTCATCCGCATTGCGTCGGTCGAAACCCATTCCCGTTCAACTCTCTCAGCAGGAATGCCGGCGGCGTACGCCGCACCGACAATCGCGCCGATGCTCGCCCCAGCCACCACGTCAAACTCAACTCCGTGTTCGGCGAACACTCGGAGCACCCCGGAATGGGCCGATCCTCGAGCCCCTCCAGCGGCAAGCGCCAAGCCCAGTTTCGGCTTGGCGCCGGAAGTACCATCCAAGTCAACATGGATTGCCGCTTGCGTCCTCTCGATTGCGTCCGACACCGCGGCCTCATGCTGATCGTGGTTCATAGCCCATTGAGTCTTCTCAATCCCATGGGGCAATGCAAGTACGGTCGCGCAAACCCGCGACAACCTCGGGCCTAATTCTTGTTCTCTTCCGAAGCGAGGTACTGCAGAATCGCCTCGACAACCAAATAGTTCACCGATCGATCCCGACGTTCGCTGAGCTCCATCAACCGTTCTACCGGACGCTGTTCCAGTCGCTTCCGCGGCACGTAAACCGACAACTTATCAAGGATTTCTTTTCTCCCCATGTTCACACCTCCCCTGCTATGTTCTTCCGTCTCAGATTCCCATAGGTTAGTTCGCTTGGATGAACGGATTGTGGTACGGATGTGAACTTGATGTGAGATTCGTACCGCGGCATGCAATCGCACGCGAGACACCAAAGGCAGGGCGGTCCGTTTCCGGACCGCCCACGTCCTTCGCGCGTCTCTCCCTGAAACGCC
>CAZJLO010000038.1:0-18242 GCA_964547105.1 uncultured Thermotogae bacterium | reverse complement strand
CGGTGTCTGTCAACCGGTGGCTGGCAGTCGATGGTTGCGCTAGGATGAACGCATGAAGCTGTTCATGGAGGAGCAGGATCGTCAGCTGGAGCCATCGCCGGATCTGCCGCTTGCCGAGCGGATGAGGCCGGCGACGCTGGACGATGTCATCGGGCAAGGCGAGCTTCTTGGCGAAGGGGCACCGTTGCGAACGCTCATGGAACGCGGCAGGTATCGAGCGTTCCTATTCTGGGGGCCGCCGGGAACGGGAAAAACCACGGTGGGGAGGATCCTTGCCGAACGCTCGGGAGCAGACTTCGTCCATCTCTCAGCTGCGTTGTCGGGGGTGAAGGAAGTCCGGGCGGCGCTGGAACGATCACGGAACCGTTACGCCACTCGCGGGCAGCGTGATCTGTTGTTTCTCGACGAGATCCATCGGTTTTCGCGATCGCAGCAGGACGTTCTCCTGACGTATCTGGAGGAGGGGAGCGTCATCTTTGTCGGGGCGACCACCGAGAATCCGTCGTTTGTTCTTACGTCGGCGCTTCTGTCGCGTTGCCAGATGTTCTGCTTTGCTCCTCTGTCCGAATCCGAGGTACGCGACGCGATCCGGCGGGCGCTTCTCTCTCCTCAGGGATTGGGCGGTGCCTTCTCGATCACGGCGGAGGCGGAGGACGCACTGATCGCCCTTTCGGATGGCGATGCGAGACGCGCACTGACGACACTTGAGCTGGCAGCGTCCGTCGTGTCCGGGGAGACGATCGATGCCGGGGTAGTGGCAAAGGCCGTTCAGCGGAAGCGCCTTGCGTACGACCGTGCCGGAGAAGAGCACTACAACCTGATTTCCGCGCTTCACAAATCGATCCGCAATTCCGATGCCGATGCGACACTCTATTGGCTGACGCGGATGATCGAGTCCGGAGAAGATCCGCGGTTCCTGGCTCGGCGGCTGATCCGCATCGCCTCCGAAGATATTGGGCTTGCCGATCCACAAGCTCTGGGGATCGCCATCTCGGCCCGGCAGGCGGTGGATGTTGTTGGTTTGCCGGAATGCGATGTGGCGTTGGCGCAAGCCGCCGTCTATCTTGCCCTCGCGCCCAAGAGCAATGCGCTGTACATGGGCCTCAAGCAGGCACGCCACGATGTCCTCGAGACGGCAAACGATCCGGTCCCTCTGCAGCTTCGCAATGCCCCGACGAAGCTGATGAACGGATTGGGATAGGGAGAAGGGTATCAGTACGCTCATGTTCTTCCGGTCGGCGTAGCGGACATGGACCGTCTGCCCGAGAAACTGGCGCAGCGGCGCTACTTCCGTCCGAAGGACGAGGGAGCGGAACGGATGTTGGCGGCGCGTTTGGCGGAAATTCGGGCGGCGCGCAACGCACCCCGGCGGGATGATCCGGAAGAAGCCTCTCCGAGCCCCTAGAAGGCGGAGTGAATGCCTGCAACGAACCACGACAACTCCACGGTCCCCCGGGCCGACGCAGCGGAAGGCGCCCAAGAGCCCATTGCCATTCATGCCTGGGTGGAGGGACGCGTTCAAGGGGTGTCCTATCGCGTGAGCACTCAGCGAATGGCTGTTGAGCTTGGCGTTGCCGGCTGGGTGAAGAACCTTGCTGACGGGCGGGTCGAGATCTGGGCCCAAGGCTCGCCCCAGTCGGTCGAGAAGCTGCTTGCGTGGTTGCGCGTCGGCCCGCCCGGTGCTCGAGTGGAGGGCGTACGGCACCGATACCAGTCCCGATGCGATACGCCGCACGACCTCCACGGATTCCGGATCCGTCCCGGCTAGGACGGCTGATCGTCCGACGGAGCCTGACTCGATTCGGAGAGCTTGACCTTGAACCGCTTGATGTCCAGTTTCACGCTTTTCTCGAACGGTTCGTCAACCAGATGCACGCACTCCTTGTAGCGAATGCGCTTGAACATCGCCAGGTTCTCGTTGGCCTTCTTGATCTCCTCCCAAATGTGATCGAGTGTGTCATCCTTGTTGGTGATGCCCAGCTCCTTGAGAGCCGCCTCACTTGGGTAGACCAAAGCGGAAACAACGGGAATGCCCTGCCGTTCGTCCTCGTAGACCATGATCTCCTCGATGGCGGGGATGCTGTTGAACTCCCATTCAAGCTCCTCAGGATAGACGTTCTTGCCCGTCTCAAGGACGATCACATTCTTCGCCCGCCCCGAAAGCACGAGATGCCCGTTGGAGATGACCCCAAGATCGCCGGTATGGAACCACAACTCGTCGTCGATGACCTCCGCGGTTGCATCGGGGTTCTTGTAGTAACCGGCCATGATATTCGGTCCGCGAGCGAGCACTTCGCCCACCCCATCTTCTCCCGGGTCGAGGATCTTGATCTCGACATCATCAAGTGCGATCATCCCCGGCTCGGAGGCGAACAGATCGGAGGCCGTCAGCAGCGGCGATGTCTCCGTGAGGCCGTACCCCTCAAGAATCCCGATTCCCATACGGCGGAATCCCGCGGCGGCATCCGGGTTCAGCGGCGCTCCCCCGGATGTGAAGAAGCGGAACTGGCTGCCGAACAGCTTACGCACGACCAGCTTCCCCATCAGCGACGGCGACATCCTGGCGATTAGGCGCTTGAGAGCACTCTTCTCGATTCCTGCGTGAACCCGCTCGTATAGGACATTGTAGAGCTTAGGGACGCCGAGCATTACCGTGGGACGCGCGCGGTGCATCACCTGCATCAGGTTACGATCGACCGGTGTATAGGTCGTCGTTGCCCCGACGGAAATCGGACACATCAGCGTGATCGTCAACCCGTAGATGTGATACCACGGAACAATGGACAGGAAGTTGTCCCGCTCGGATAGGTCGACGACCTTGAGCGCCGCGAGCGTATTCGAGGCGATATTCCTGTGCGTCAGCATCGCCCCTTTTGCATTTCCGGTCGTTCCCGATGTGTACATCAGGATTGCCAAATCATCCTGCGTGACGGGAATGGGAGCCACCGGGCGATGGCCGAGAACGACAGCATCCATGAACTCGATTCCTTCGATCGAGGTGCGATCCATACACACCAGCGACATGTCGGGAAGGGATTCGCCGCGGATGTAGGCCAGATCTTCCGCCTTGCTGCCCGAGAAGATGGCGGCGCTTACATTGGCTTCCTCGAGGATCCGCTTCAATTCCCCGCGTTGCAGATCGGGGTCCAGTGGCAGCACGGCGGCTCCGCTGCGAAGGATCGCAAACAGCGTCATGGCAAACGCAGCACGCGGCTTCGAGATCAGCGCAACGCGATCTCCCTTCTGGACGCCGAGATCCTGAAGAGCTGCCGCCAAGCGGCCGACGGTTTCCCCGAGACGGCTGTAGGTGATCTCGTTGAGAACAAGCTGGATCCCTCGCCCCTTCTTTCGTTCCGTCGGAATCAGCATCCGTAGTGCCACATTGTCTGCGAAACGCTTGATTGACGTTTCGAACATCTCATTCAGCGTTGGATACATCACGATCGGTCTCCTCCGTCCTCCACTCCCGCCTTGCGAGGTGGACGCCGCACTGGATGCACGGCTTCGCCTCGTCTGTCGCATCGACCGGCTTGCATCGTCAGCGGTCGATCTTCCTGCCTTGCCACTTTGCTACCTTGCGAATTGGATGGTGCTGTGTCAAGAAATGCTCGTTGGAGGGGACGTATGATCAAAAAGGTAGCGCTCCGCTTCGATGGCAGCGATCGCTCCATCACCGGCGGCGATCACCGCTTGTGCATATCGGCTCGTGAACGCACGAACATCGCCGGCGGCGAAGACACCGGCAATGTTGGTCGCCAGCGCGGGGTTCGTGATTACGTAGCCGTGTTGGTCGAGATCGACAGTTCCCCGCAGGAACCCTGTCTCCGGCGTGTGTCCGATGCTGACGAACACACCGTCGATGGGAGAGGACTCGCGATCGCCGGTCGAAAGCCTCCGGAACGTCACGCTGGAGACAAACGCATCGCCGTGGATTTCCTCGATCGTACGGTCCCACAAGAACTCGATTCCGGGGTGCGCCCGGGCACGGTCTTGAAGGAGCCGACTGGCGCGAAACGCCCTCGGATCATCTTCGCGATGACGGATCACCACGCCGACCCAGGCCGCAAATCTCGTCAGGTACAGTGCTTCTGTCAGCGCCGAATCTCCGCCGCCGACGACAAGCACCCGCTTCTCCCGGAAGAAGAAGCCGTCGCAGGTTGCGCAGTACGAGACACCCTTTCCCTTGAAGCGATCCGCCCCCGCTGCCGGAAGCGGGCGGGGTCTTGATCCCGAGGCGATGATCACTGTGCGCGCTTCGCACTCGCCGGCTGAGGTGACAAGATGCATTCGCCTTGGCTGCTGCGGACGATCCGAACCGGGTTGTTCGACGAAGATGCGGACGACTTCGTCGAGCGAAATCTCGGTTCCCAGCCGCACCGCTTGGCGGCGCATCTGATCCATCAGCGCCGGAGCGGTAGTCTTCTCGTCGATACCGGGGAAGTTCTCGATGCACTCGGTTTCGCTGAGCTGACCTCCCGGCGTCCGCTTCTCGAACACCACCGTCGACAGCAAAGCCCGCCGCGTGTAAATCGCCGCCGTGAGTCCGGCGGGACCTGCTCCAATGATTGCCACATCCACATTCAGCTTGCTCATATCGATACGAAGTATAGGCCTAGGAGAGGTCGAATTCTTCCAGTGAAAGCAATCCCGAGGCATTCTCGACGACAGTCCTGATGCGAGTCTTCGCTTGCTCGAGCTGGGTCTTGACCGACGTTGCCAACGCGACTCCTTCCTCGAACAACGCCAAGGTGTCTTCCAGCGGCAGGGTCGCCGCCTCCAGTTCGGCTGCGATCTCCTCAAGTCTGTTCAGCGCTTGATCCACGTTCGTTTCCAACAGTCTCCCTCACCTCCTCAACGATTGACAGAATCTCGCCCCCGGCCAACCGGGTTCGAAGTCGCGTATCGACTGAAATGCGCGAAGTATCTCTCAGCGGAGCCGCCTCTCCATCGATGTACGTCATACTGTACCCGCGTTGTAGGGGCAGCGACGGGTCCGAGAGGCGGACGATCTCAGACAACCGTTCGAGGCGGCGCGAGCGAAGGCTGAACGAGCCGCCGATCCGATGGGTGAGGGATGCGGTCAGCAGGTCGAGCTGTTGCATCAGCCGCTGCACGCGGTCTCCGGGCATGCGAAGAACGGAGGGGCGAATCGCATGACCCAATCTGTCCTGACGGCGGAGAAACGCTGCAGTTGCCGCTCGCCCGATTCGACCCGAACCAAGCACAACTCGCGCCAGCAACTCCGCTCCGTCCGGGGCGATCAGTTCCGCGGCGGCAGACGGGGTCGGCGCGCGAACATCAGCGACGAAATCAGCGATGGTGAAGTCCACTTCGTGGCCGACCGCGGCGATCACCGGAATCGGGCAGGCGAACAACATCCGCGCCAACTGTTCGTCATTGAATACGGCGAGATCTTCCGCCGAGCCACCGCCGCGGCCGATGATCAACGCATCCAGCGATTCCGTTTCGGTGTGGTACCGCATTGCCAGACGAACCGCGTTGACCAATTCCTGTGCCGCCGATGCCCCTTGGACCGAGCTTGGGAAGAGAAGCATCTCCATCAGCGGGAAGCGGCGTTCCACAATCGACACAATATCCCGAATGGCCGCACCGGTGGCGGACGTGATCAAGGCCACCCGCCGGGGGATGCGTGGCAGCGGTTGCTTGTGGTCGGGATCGAACAGCCCTTCGGATTGGAGTTTCGACTTGAGTTGCTCAAACGCGAGCTGAAGAAGCCCCTGCCCCGCCGGCTGGATCATCGACGCGATGAACTGATAACGGCCGCGCGGCTCATAGATGGACAGGCGTCCGAAGGCGATGACATGATCTCCATCGGCCGGCGCAACCATGGCGGACAGCCCCTGCGTCCGCGGCCGGAAACGCACGGCGGAGATCTCGGCATGTTCGTCCTTGAGGGTGAAATACGCATGGCCTGACGGGGCGAGTTTCAGATTGGAGATTTCTCCCTCGATCCAGAATGCGCCGAACTGCTGTTCGAGGAACTCCTTGGCTTTTCGGTTGATCTCGGAAACGGTATAGACGGGCTCGTTTAGCATTCCGACGAACAGTGTAACCCGTGTCTCGTCACAGAGAGAAAGAACGGCCAGATGTTTGAGATGTAGGGCGTTTGTAGCGTAAGATTCATACCATGCGGGACAAGGGTTCGGAGCGGTTCCCGGCCGACCGTCGTATCAAAGGGTATCGAGCATTTGACCCGGTGATGCGAGAAGGGCGCGCCAATCGGAGCGATTGGTTCACATTGTACGTGTTGGCGACAGCGTCTTCCGGAAGACTGGGGATCTCGCTTGGCCGTCGATACGGGAACGCGGTCGAACGGAACCGCATCAAGCGGTTGATCCGGGAAACCTACCGCAGAAACAAACATCTGTTCGCGGGTGTCGACATCGTGGTCCGCCCCCGGCCGCCGTGTCGCGGACAAGACCAACAGGCCGTGGCCCAGGCCCTGCTTAGTCAAGCTCGTGTAGCGATTGCGATGGAGGGATGCGATGAACAAGGAAACGATCCGTCTGACCAAAGGCGGCTATGAGCTCATGCAGCAGGAGCTCGATCACACGAAGAAGATCCTCTACGAAGAAATTCCGGAGAAACTGAAAGCATCGAAGATCAACGGCGGTGATCTTCGCGAGAACAAAGAGTACATGTATCTCCAGAGCGAACAGCAATACTACGAGCGAGAAGTTCGCCGGCTAACGTCCGTTCTCGAAGCATCGGAGATCATTCCCGACGAGGAGATCTCTTCCGACGTCATCGGGATTGGATCAAGCTTCATCCTGCAGGATTTCGAGTTCATGGAGAGTGGATCGTTCAGCCTAGTCAGTTCGGCGGAAGTCGATCTGGAGAAAGGGAAGATCTCCATCGAGTCACCCGTAGGGGCGGCGCTCGTCGGGAAGAGAGAGGGCGACGAAGTCGTCGTTGATCTTCCCCGCGGCAAAGCGCACTTCCGAGTCATTGCCATTCAGTAACCGAGCCGGACCCCTCTTTGAAACGGGGCGGTAGCAACTGACCCGGCCTCGGGCGTCCCAGAAAGATCTGCGCGTTGCGGATGGGGCGTCGACTCTCGGCGCGATCTGGTCCTCGATGCTTTGGATGGGTCCGGAGCGAACGCAAGAAGGAGCTGCTGTGGCTTTCGTCAAGCGCTTTGATCGATGGATCGATGCGGTTACGGACTGGGACGAACGAACGCTTTGCGTGATTAGCGAAAGCCGGCGGTTGAAGCAGCTGGATTGGTTGTTCCGAGCGGCAACGTATCTTGGCGATGGCTACATCTGGGCGGCGCTGGCATTGGGGCTGATTCTGCTCGGATCGCCGCTCGACCGGGATTACGTCTTGGTGGCACTGTCGATTACGGTGATCAATATCACGATCTTTCGCACGTTCAAGATGGCCTTCACACGGCCGCGTCCTCAGCTTCTGACTCCGGACGATCGGTCGTGGAAGATCGATGCATACTCCTTCCCGTCGGGACATACGACGATCGCTTACGGCGCGGCTTGGGTCGTCTCTTCGGTCTATCCGCAGCTTGCCGTCGGGCTGGCCACCTACAGCGGAGCAGCGCTGATTGGTCTGTCGCGGGTCTACGTCAAGGAGCACTATCCGTTGGATGTGATCGGCGGGGCGATTCTCGGAACGACAATCAGTTCGTATCTTCTACCCATTTTTCTTCAATTCGTCCTTTGACAAGGATCAGAGGGGCCAATTAGAATCCGGCTCCCAAGATGGACCAACGTGACCAGGGGAGGATGTTCATGATCCGACATGTGTCGAAACGGGCATCGGGATCTAAGCGATCCGCGATCCGCGAGCTTCTGAAGCTGACCGAAAGACCCGAGATCATCTCGTTTGGCGGCGGACTCCCAGCTCCAGAGACGTTCCCCTATAAGGAAATGGCCGACATCGCGGCCGAGGTGATCCGGGAGAACCCGCAGAACGTTCTTCAGTACGGATCAACCGAGGGAAGCCGCACGCTTCGCCGGCTGATGGCCGAGTGGCTGCGTCCTCAGGGCATTGATGTCACCATTGACCAACTTCTCGTGACGACGGCGTCCCAACAAGGGCTGGATCTTCTCTGCAAAGCGTTCATCGACCCCGGCGACGTGATCTTCTGCGGCTTGCCGAGCTATCTCGGGGCCATCCAGTCGTTCCGGCTGTTTGAGACGCGCATGGTGGGGGTCGACCTGGAAGACGACGGCATGAATTTGGACCTCCTCGAGCAACGGATTGCCGAAGAACGCGCCGCCGGGCATCGGCTCAAGGCGGTGTACGTGATCCCCGATTTCCAGAATCCCTCAGGGATCAGCATGTCCCTTGAGAAGAGGAAACGACTGCTCGATATCGCTCGCCGCGAAGACCTCCTCATCTTCGAAGACAACCCGTATGGGCAACTGCGATTTGCCGGGGAACCGATTCCGTCGATTCTCAGTCTCGATGACGAAGGCGCCGGACGCGTGATGATGCTGTTCACCTTCTCCAAAGTACTCTGCGCCGGATTGAGGCTTGCGTTGCTCGTCGCAGACGGGGAGATGATGGATGCACTGGTTCGTGTGAAGCAGCCGACCGACCTTTGCACATCCAAGCTGACGCAACACATGGCGGCGCGCTACATCGAGCGATATGGACTCGATGATCATCTTGCCGAGATCCGCAAGATCTACCGTGTGAAGCGAGATGCGATGGTCGAAGCGCTCGAACGGCACATGCCCAAGAATGCGGGGATCAGTTGGACGAATCCTGATGGGGGATTGTTCCTTTGGGTCCGGCTGCCGCAAGGGATGAACACCGAGGCGATGTTCCCGCGGGCAATCGATCACAAAGTTGCCTACGTGATCGGCTCGGCGTTCTACGTCGACGGGCGCGGGGAGAACGCGATGCGGCTGTCGTACTCTCTTGTGTCTGTAGACGATATCGACGAAGGGATCCGCCGATTGAGTGATCTCGTCCGAGAAGAGCTGGCGGTGCGCCAGGTGGCTACGGGCTAGGTCGAGAGGCGTCGACCGCTGGAAAGATCGGTCCGCAGGGAGCTGCATTCAAAGCTGCCTGCGGACCGATTTCGCTTCCTGGGCAGGGATTTGTCCCGATCTACTCGCTGAAGAGCATCCCCGGAGCCACCTCGACGAACCTTGCGGCCATTCTCACCGTGTTCTCGAAATCATTCATTCGCATCGTGGATGCCGGCGAATGGATGAACCGGCATGGAACCGACAGCACCCCCGAAAGCACGCCGCCCCGGGTCAGGTGGATCGCTCCGGCATCCGTTCCGCCGTAGGTGGGGAGCTTGTATTGGAAAGGAATGGACGATTCGTCTGCGATTCGCTCGAGCACGTCGATGATGCGCCGCGACACGATAATCGACCGGTCGGCAACGGTGATCGCCGGTCCTTGCCCCAGACGAACCGGCTGCTGGTCTTCACGGACGCCCGGCATGTCGGCCCCGATCGTCCCCTCAATCGCCAAGGCAAGGTCGGGCTGGATCCCATAGGCTGCCGTCTTCGCGCCACGAAGGCCGACCTCTTCACCGATGGCGAAGGAATAGGCAACAGTCCAGTCCAGATCCTTCTTGGCAAGGCGTTCCGCTGTTTGGATCAACACCGCGCACCCGGCGCGATCGTCAAATGCTTTTCCGGTGACATACCCATCGTGGATCTCGGTGAACGGATAGTGAATCGTCAACGGATCGCCGATGCGAATTCCCATATCGGTGGCCTCGTGCCCTGAGGAGGCACCGATATCGACGAACAGGTCCTCGATCGGGATCGGCCGCTCGCGTGCTTCGGCCGAAAGGATGTGGGGAGGCGCGGCGCCGATGACGCCGAGGCGTTTGCCACTGTCTCGCGTCTGCACCGTAACACGGTGCGTGGGGAGAATCCGCGGATCCCACCCGCCGAGAGGAGAGAACCGCAAGTATCCGTTGCCATCGATCCACTTGACGATAAACCCGACCTCATCCATGTGAGCGTCGAGCATCAGAGTTCGATTCGACTTGCCGCGTCGGATGGCAACGAGATTTCCCAGCACATCGGTGCGAACCTCATCCACCAGCGGTGAGATCTGCTCCCGAATCACCTCTCGCACTTCATCCTCGAAGCCGGAAACTCCGAATGCATCGGAGAGGCTGGCGATCAATCGGACTGCATTCATGACCTTCCCCCTTTACAAGCAGAGCAATTATAGAGAAGTTGCCGCCAATCCCCACCGGCTACTGCGTCAACACCGCGTGGATTCTGTTGGCCAGGTCGCGCGAAATGCCTGGCACAAGGGCAATCTCGTCCACCGACGCGGCGGAGAGTCCTTTCAGTGAGCCAAAACGGCGAAGCAGCGCGGCGCGGCGCTTGGGACCGATGCCGGGGATCGCATCCAGAGTTGACGACAACGTGCGTTTCCGCCGCAGGTTCCGGTGATAGGTGATGGCGAACCGATGCGCCTCGTCCCGGATCTGCCTCAGAAGAAGCAGCGCTTCACCATCTTTGGGGAGGAGAACCGGATGGGGCCGGCCGGGACGGAACACTTCCTCATGGCGCTTGGCGAGCCCGAGAAGTTCGATCCCTTCCAGATCGAGCTCCGAGCAGACGAACCGGGCGACGTTCAACTGGCCTTTGCCTCCATCGACAATAACCAAGTCGGGGAATTCCGAGAACTTGCCGCGGGATACGGTGGGATCGGCAAGCTCCTTCAACCCTCGTCGAAAACGGCGCCGGAGCACTTCGGCCATCATCGCGTAGTCGTCGGGATGGCCGCCGGCTTGAATCTTGAATCGGCGATACGCGTCGCGCCGCGAGCGGCCGTTGATGAAGACGACCATCGAGCCGGTGGCTTCCGTCCCCTGGATGTTGGAGATGTCATACGCTTCGATTCTTTGGGGAAACGCCGACAAGGACAGAACCTCCGCCAGTTCGCTCAAAGCGGACGTTGCCTTGGATTGCAGCGTTACCGCGGCCTGTTCGGCCTTGAACGCATAGCGTGCATTCTGCTCGGCGAGTTTGATGACGGCGACTTTCTCGCCGCGTTGAGGGACGTGCAGCCGCACCTTCCGGTTTCGTTTCGACGTGAGCCACGCTGAAAGCTCGGCCGTGGCCTGTTCATCGAGACGAACCGGAAGCAGCACTTCGGAAGGCACGGTGTGCGCCGCCGAGTAGAACTGGGGCAGGAACTCCCGCAGAACATCGGCGGTTGTTGCGCCCTCTGGAACGCGCAGATGAAAAGCGACCCGACCGCTCAGCCGCCCGTCACGAAGCTGGAACACATTGGCGCATGCGGCTTCCCCGTCGATGTACAGGCCGATCGCGTCCCGATCCTTCAGGTCGGAGAGCGCCACCGACTGGCGTTCGAGCGTGTTGCGAAGTGCCGTGATCTGATCTCGGTGCCGCGCCGCCTTCTCGTAGTTCTTGGCGGACGCCGCTTTGTCCATCTGGGCCTTGAGCCGCTTGATCAGGCCGCTCACCCGCCCTTCGAACAGGAGAGCCGCGCCGTCGACGATCTTGCCGTATTCCTCCGGGGAGACCAACCCGGCGCACGGGCCGAGGCAGCGTCCGATGTGATAGTTGAGGCACGGACGGCGTGGCGAGGTAAGCGGCAGCGTCAGGCCGCATGTGCGCATCGGGAACAGCTTCTGGGCGAGCTTCAGCGTGGAGCGCATTGCCTTGACGTTGGTGTAGGGGCCGAAGTACCGCCCCTTGTCATCGCGACGGCGCCGGGCAATCAGCACCCGGGGATACGGCTCGTCGGTGATCTTCAGATACGGATAGCGCTTGTCGTCGCGAAGCCGGACATTGAATCGTGGCTGATGCCGCTTGATCAGCGTGTCTTCCAGAATGAAGGCCTCGGCCTCCGTCTTGGTGCGGATGACCTCGAAATCGGCGATCTCATCGACAAGCCGGCGGATTCTCGTTTCCTTCGAGGCGGAGGCCTGGAAGTACGAACGGACGCGGCTCCGCAGAGCGGATGCTTTGCCCACGTAGATCACGGTTCCCGAGGTGTCCTTCATCAGGTAGACGCCGGGGGTTCGGGGCAGCGCGGCAAGTTTTGCCGGCAAATCTCCGGATGGCTCCAGTTTGTGAAGATCCGCTCGGTTCTGATGATCCGGAGAATTGCCGTTTGCCGGTTTCTCCGGTGGATGGATGTCGTTCATCGTCGTCCGGCTATGGTAGCGACCGCGGCGGATCTCAGCCAACCATCGGGCTTGTACCGCGTGTCCATCAGGCATGCGCCGCGTGTCCTTGGTGATGTGGCGGCGGACTCACACAATCCACACAGCATGTTCATCATGCATTGATGTTCGCCTTGTAGGGTAGAAGGAAATGAGGGGCACAACCTCTCTGACTCAAGCAACGCAAGCGCGAAGTGGCCCTGCGGGGTCTCTTCGCTATGGAGAACTGTGGAATCTGATACCGTAATGCACCGTAGTTTCGATGGCTTCCTCGGGTTTCTTCGAGAAGGACGATTCTCGCGAGTCACCCGTCCGGTTGTCTGGTGGCTGGGACGCGTTCTCCACATCGCCCGAAAACACAACCTGAACCCGTGGGTCTTTGTCGGGATGTCCGTCTTGGGCTGGTTCGTTCAGGGGATGTTCTACCTGTCCGGCCTCGGCGGCCCGGAAGGCGAGCTGGCGCTGCTGATCACGCTGCGGCTGATGGCGCTCGTCGTCCCGGCCTACGTTCTGCTTCGCGGCAGGAACATCGCCGGGGTGATCAACGTTTCTCTGGTTGCCGGGCTCGCCGTGAACACCGCGTGGCACGTGTGCTACTTCGTTTACCTCTAGCCATTGGATCTGCCGCGATTGCCTGCGCGCTGCCACCCGCTATAATCTCCAACGATTTGACCCAAACTCTGGGGGTGTAGCTCTAACTGGGAGAGCGCCCGCCTTGCACGCGGGAGGCTGTCGGTTCGAATCCGATCACCTCCACCAGACTTGATCAGCTAGAGTATCAGGGAGGCTTCGTGCCTACCGCTTCTCTGAGCCAGAAGTGGCCCAACGCTGCTTTCAAGTCTCTCTTCTGGTCTCCGTGTCCACAATTCACAAGCAGCGAATACGGTTGCATCGACTCTTGATGGGTGTCGGTACGAGATTATGCATGCTGGCGTTCTTTCACATATACTAAATATCATGATCTCATGTGAAATAAGCCGCAACTGGAAGACCCTGTGGAAGGTGGGTTTCCTACGTTGGATCGAGGTTTGCCATGGCTGAGTTGAAGGTCTTCGTCAGCTCAGTTCAGAAGGAGTTAGAAGACGAGCGGCTGATCGTACGAAATCTCATCCAAACTGACTCGTTTCTACGGCAGTACTGCACACCCGTTCTATACGAATTTGAGCCAGCATCACCCAAAGATACACTGGAGGAATGTCTGGATTTGATCGACGAGTGCCAGATCTATCTCCTGATAATTGGCATGAAGTATGGACATGAGACGGGCAATCTCTCGATCACTCATCGAGAATATCGTCGTGCGAGGCAGAAGGAGGTACCAGTCCTTGCGTTCGTCCGCGGTTCTTCCACACTCAAACGCGAAGCAGGAACCGAAAGACTTCTCAAGGAGCTGGAGGAGGATCGCCTCAAGCGCAAGCGCTTCGAGAATGTCGTAGAACTGCAACAGGAAGTTCGTGCTGCACTTCTCAAGCTCCTGGAGAGACGGTTCGGAGTTACGCCCACAAGCGACGAAAATGAGATAGCAGACCATACGATCGAGGCCACATCGAGATTTGAGTCCCAACAGCTCAAGCACGTCTCCTTGAGTGAACTAGATCTTGACATCGGACGGAAGCTGGTCGAGGCAACCACGCATCAGCCGAACGCGAGCCCTATCTCCGATTGGGAGATTCTTCGGGCGCTTGCTCTTCGCGGACTCATTGCTCGTAGTGCCGAGCACTCGGAGTACTTCTCAACGGCCGCTGGGCTTCTGTTCTTAGGCCGCGATCCGTCAACAGTGTTCCCGCATTGTCGTGTGAGTGCAGATGCATACCGAACCGCTGAACCCGATGCTGTCCCGAGAGATCAAGAAGACATTCGCGGACCGATGCCTTCAGTCGTTGAGAGGGTTGTTGCATTCATCGATCGGAACACCCGGCATCCAATTCGTGTTGTGGGATTGAATCGTGTCCGTCTTGATGAATACCCAACGGAGGCCATCAGAGAAACAGTCGTAAACGCACTTGCACACCGCAACTACGAAGATGGTGGTCGGCGGATTATGGTGGAGGTTCTCTCGGACCGCGTCGTTGTCTCGAGTCCCGGGAATCCACCGAGACCGATAACACTCGCCAAACTGCGCAAGGGCAAATACAAGCCGTGCTCACGGAATCCAGTGATCGCACAGTGCCTCTCCTACTTCCATCGAATCGAAGAGCGTGGGAGTGGGTTTCGGCGCATGCGCGATGCAATGCTGGATCATGGCCTTGAACCACCACGGCTTGGAACAGACACCGGGTACTTCCAAGTGACACTGGCTGGTCCGGGGGACGATCTCGACCGCCTGCGCGTATCTGGCAGCATCGTTGGGCAGATGATTTCTCCATCAATCGAAGCAAAGCTGACCGCGCGCCAGCGTGAGATGGCCAAGATGCTGACCAATGGAGAGGAGCTAACAAGCAAGCGATGCCAGAAGTTGTTCTCAGTTTCTCGCCCTTCGCTGGCCAAAGATTTCGGGAGACTCATCGAACTCGGAATCGCAGAGAAGCAGGGACAAGGACGTGCGACACGTTACGTCCTAGCGGTACAAGGAATCGTTAAGGAATCGTAAGGCAAGGCGTGGGAATCGTTAACCCGAAAGGCGTGTCAGACTTCTAGGCGCTACAGAACGCCATCATCTCCAACGCTTTGACCAAAACATTTGCGGTGTAGCTCTAATCGGGAGAGCGCCCGCCTTGCACGCGGGAGGCTGTCGGTTCGAATCCGATCACCTCCACCAGATTGAGATGTCACGCTGTTCCTATCTAGGTTTCCTCACGATTCTTCGGCGGATCAAGGATCCATGAACGGGGACCCTAGGGAAGGATGCCAACGTTCGGGGAGCTTGCCTCAGCAAATCACCTCCAATAGAGTGAAGCGCTCAAACGAAGCTAGCGACGTGCCGCAGAAGGGGTGAAAGCGCTCGAGGAGGCAACCGATGATTGAGATACGTGACGGTGTGTTCGTTGGAAGTGAGCGCGATTGCCGGACCGGAGACGACCAGTGGGCGGTAGTTCACGCCTGCAAGAGCCCTTGTCATCAGACAGCAGTAGGATACAGTGGGAGTCTGCCCAAGAGCCATCCCAACTACCTGGTTCTTGAGGAAGGGACGGATCTCTATCTGAACTTGGTGGACCCACCAATCCCGCTTTTCATGCCGGAGTCCTTTGAGAGTTTCTTCCGCTTCGCAAGGAAGCAGCTCGATGCGGGAAGGAACATCCTGATTCACTGCAATCAGGGGGAATCGCGAGCGCCCTCGTTGGCTCTACTCATCCTCGCGAAACTCACGGGCGAAATCTCCGACGACTCCTACGACGCTGCCAGGTCTGACTTCGAATCCCTATTCTCCGGCTACCGCCCCGGACGGGGAATTCAGCAGTACCTCAGAGATCACTGGAAGGATTTCGATGACCTCTAGCACATTCATCGACCTCTTGCCGCATGCAGAGGGCGGATGTCTAGGCCGCTGTGGAAGAGAACTTCAGGCCTACCCGCCGCTCAGGACGAAGGTCCTCCAATCGTTCATCCCGGCTTCACTAGATTGAGCTGTAACCTCTTTCCTATCTGCGGTTTCGCTCGATTCCCGAAACAGAGCTGAGATTCACGAATGGAAGACTTGGGTTGATACGTAAGCAACTCAGCAGGCTTGCTTAAGCAGTCTCCAGTTCATAGAGTAGAGAGTGCGAGAATTACGCTGATTGTGTGTAGCCGAGAACGAGGAGACGTGTAGCGTACCGGAACTGCCTATCGATAGTGTGCAGTGCCGCAGGCTAGCCACAGTCTGCTATGCCAGACTTCACCCGAAGGGGAGATGGGTATGCCGATCGCAGAACTACGGGTTCGTAGCTTCCGTGCATTCGCTGATAGCGGTCTTGTGGCCGTTGGCGGTGTGACTCCGATAGTCGGCAGAAACGACGTGGGCAAGTCCGGCTTGCTCCACGCACTGCGCCTCTTCTTCGAACCGCCGAAGAGAGGTGGCCTCGATGTTGCCGATCTACACGGCAAGGATGCAAACGCCGTGGCCAGCGTTGAGATTGCTTTCAGGCCTTCAGCACTCACGACACAGGAGATCCAGATTGACGCCAAGAACAAGATTCATCTCACGGATGACCATCTTGTCGACAGCCGTGGTCTCCTCCGACTTCGGCTGTCCGTCTCAGCACAGGCAATCACTGCATTCGAGATGTCTATCCAAGACGTTGACGATGACGCTCTCTTCCCGCTTGCAACTAAGAACCAGGACGAGCTACTGGAGCTTCTAAACGCCAACGGCCTGCCGGCCGTCAAGGCGGGCAAGGAGACAAACCAGGAGAAGCGAGACAAGCTTCGCGCACACGCAGTAGCGGCTGGAACGGGCCTGAGAGAGGCCTGGGTTGACTGCACCTCCATCGAAAAGAAAGTGAGAGATGTCCTGCCGCAGCTCATCTTGTTCACCGACACAGCCAATTACGGGATTGGGGAGACCCCTGTCCAGAACCAATTCAAGGGCATCGTCGATAGAGCGCTGGCATCGCATCCGAACGCGAAACAGATCGAGGATGATATCCGAGCGACAATACAAGCGGAATTCGACAAGGTCTTCGAACGCCTCAGTCGCCTCACAACCACCGTGACTTCTCTGGAGGCAACGACGAAGGTGAGCTGGAAGAAGGCTGTAGACGGAATTGGCCTGACCTGGGGTGATCCTGCTGGTGTGACCATTCCCTTCGAGATGCGCGGGGCTGGTGTGAGACGTCTCTTTATGGTGGCGTATTTCCAGTACGAGGCCGCCACTTCGCTCCACGCACCGGACGGTCCCAAGTACATCTTCGCCGTGGAAGAACCTGAGGTGCATCTCCATCCGGGCGCTCAGAGGGACCTGGATTCAGCCTTCCGCGAGCTTGCGGACCTGGGCCACTCAGTCGTCTTCACGACGCATTCGCCGGTCTTCGCATCGGCAGCTCCGCTCCGGGATCTGGTATTGGTCGTCCGGCCTGATGCAAGAGCGAAAACCTGCCAGGGGTCAAGCATTGATCCATCAAAGGTGGCAACCGAACTCGGAGTGGAAGCCTCTGACAGACTGGTCGGCAAGAACCATGCAGTCCTCGTTGAAGGCCCAAGAGATGTCGATTTCTACAGCAGCTTACTGGCACTCCTCCACGGAGCAGGCCACACGACCCTCGATCCTGATAGTGTCCTATTCCTGCAATGCGGTGGAATCTCCAACTTGCGTTTTAGCGTGACCACCCGCTGTATCGACGAAGCTGGCCTCAAATGGGCTGTACTGGCTGACAGCGATCGGGCAGCTGCTGGCTCGCCAATGGGCCAAGATGCTCAGGAACTCCAGGCCAACTGCCCGCCCTCGTGTGCTGCACTGAATTTCCTGGCCAGAAGTAACATAGAGAACTACCTCGATCCTGCCGTTGTCAAGTCCATAACCGGCGTAGACTGCGTGATTCCACACTATGGGAAGCCGACTGACATAGCAGGAGCACCGGTCTCAAGGCGTGCCCTCAAGAAGATCAAGGACGCTGGACCCGCTGTTGTACAGCAAATGGGTGTGGCCGGGATTCTTGCTCATTCTCAGGACGGGAATGGGCACTGTGAGTTCGCGGCGATATTCGAGGAGATTAGGGAGGCGTTCGGACTATGAGGAGGGTGCGAATCACGGCTATCACGGCGGATGCGACTCAGCTCATATGACTGGCGTCGTTGACATCCAGCGGATCTGTGTGAGAGCCAAGCCAGCCGTGAATCACCCAGACTATTTCGACTGGCAGACCGCATCCATCTGCATGTTCGTGCCCGAGAATGACAAAACTCTCGCCGTCAGGAAAGCACGCCAAGAACTGGTTAGGCGTCACTGGGAGTTCATTGAATATGAAGACAAGTCGACGCTCATAGAAGGTGGAGTGGAGGCCGTAGGGGGCCGAGGGCTGGGAAGCCTTTGTCGAGGCGCGCCGTGGCCACCTGTTCTTCAGGGTCTTCCCGCATCACTTCGGTGCTGGAGACAAGAAGTTCCGTCCCATTCTTCCAGCCAGGATCACCGAATCCTTCATGGACCGCGTGATTGAGGATGCAGGAG
>CAZJLO010000037.1:0-18324 GCA_964547105.1 uncultured Thermotogae bacterium | reverse complement strand
AACCATGATTAGCTTGCAGCCGTGCATGATAGCGCGACAGCACTCGTGCCATGGTTGAGGATCTTCCTTACTATCCTATCATCTCGTTTATACTCTCATGTTGACATCCGTATTATTGCGCGCCAGCCTACAGCAATGAAGCTGCTGGAGCAAGTTCGCCAAGTGTGCCGCACCAAGCACTACTCGCCACGCACGGAGGCGTCGTACACTCGCTGGATCGTTCGCTTCCATCGCGACGCGATGGGAGTGTGGATTCATCCGGGAGACATGACAGCCGAGCACGTCGAGTCCTTTCTCACGCACCTTGCCGTTCGTCGCCACGTCGCCGCGTCACCCCAGAACCAAGCCCTCAACGCAATCGTCTTCCTCTTCCGTGATGTGATCAAGAGGAACATCGGGGAGTTCGACGCGGTTCGAGCAAAACGTCCAATCCGACTACCGACTGTGCTTTCGCAGGACGAGGTACGACGAGTCCTTGCTGCCACACATCCCGGAAGCATGCATGGGCTCATGACCCGACTGCTCTACGACTCCGGTCTTCGGCTGATGGAGTGCTGCACGCTGCGCGTAATGGATGCCGACTTGGATCGAGGGCAGATCGTGATCCGGGGTGGGAAGGGGAACAAGGATCGTATCACGATGCTGCCGATCAGCTTGCGCGACTCCATTTCCGCCCAGATACACCATGTCACCCTGCAACATGGCAAGGATCTACGAAAGGGGCGAGGGTATGTCCAGATTCCAAGCTCGGTTGAGCACAAGCGCCCTACTGCTGCGAGAGAGCTCGGCTGGCAGTTTCTTTTCCCGTCGCGTCGATGCGTCATGGAACCTGACTCTGGCCGATGGCAACGGTGGTATGTCCATCCCAGTACACTCTCTCGCGTAGTTGAGCAAGCTTCAATTGATGCGGGCATCACGAAGCGCGTGACCTGCCATACCTTTCGTCACTCGTTTGCTACGCATCTTCTTGAGGCAGGCTACGACATCCGTACAGTTCAAGAACTCCTCGGCCACAAGGATGTCCAGACCACCATGATCTACACTCACGTCATGCAGCAGCCTGGTGTGGGCACTCGCAGTCCGCTCGATGCGCTTGTGGAGTGAGCCCACGTTGGCTTGCCGATTTTTCGGATTCGAGGCCAAGTCTTTGATCTTGGTGCCGACTGCTGTGTGCAGCAACTGAAGCGGGGCCCGACGGCCCCGCTTCGCTGGCATTTGATGATGCGATTGATCTAGTAAGCTCGGGAGAAATACGCTTTGCCAAAGGCCGGCTTGCCGCACACGGCGCAGACCTGGCCTTCGGGGTTCCATTCCGGGTTCTCATCCATCGGGAAACAGCGGGACGTAGCTTTTGTCTCTTCCTTGATCTTGTCTTCACATTCGCGGGTACCGCAGTGCCACATGAGACCCCAGCCGTTGCCCACGATCTCTTTGAGTTCGTCGTAGGTGGAGGCTTCGTGCAGGTGCTCGTCACGGAACTGGGTGGCCGACTCGAGCATCGAGCTTTGGATGTTCTCCAGCAACTCGGCAATCGCCAGCTCCAATCCTTCGACGGGGAGCACTTGCTTGCCATCGCGGCCGGGCACGTCGCGTCGGGCGGACATGACAGAATTACCTTCGACGTCACGTGGGCCGATTTCCAGTCGTACGGGCACGCCGCGCATTTCCCAGTCGTTGAACTTGAAGCCGGGGGAGAGGCCGTCACGCGCATCGAGATGCAGACGGATGCCTGCGTCGTCGAGCATTGCTTTCACTTCGTCTGCGAACGCGAACACGGTTTCCTTGTCTTCGTCCGTCTTCCAAATGGGGGTGATCACCACTTGGATCGGCGCGATGCGAGGCGGGAGCCTCAGGCCCTTGTCGTCGCCGTGCGCCATGATGACGCCGCCGACCATGCGGGTGGATACGCCCCACGATGTGGTCCATGCGTACTGCTGCTCGTTGTCTTCATCCAAGTACTGAATGTTGAACGCCTTGGCAAAATTTTGGCCTAGGAAGTGCGAGGTTCCCGACTGCAGCGCCCATGTGTTGCCCATCATCGCTTCGATGGCGTAAGACTCGGTTGCCCCGGCGAACTTCTCTTGCGGGCTCTTGAGTCCCTTGATCACGGGAATGGCGGCTTCATTGACGGCCACATCGGCATACACGTCCAACATCTGCAAGGTCTCGACCCGTGCTTCTTCCTCGGTCGCATGAGCGGTATGGCCCTCTTGCCAGAGGAATTCCGTGGTTCGCAGGAATAGGCGGGGTCGCTTCTCCCAGCGCACAACATTGGCCCACTGATTGATCAGCATCGGCAGGTCGCGGTATGACTGGATCCAATCCGAGAAGGCATGACCAATGATGGTTTCGGAGGTGGGACGAACGACGAGCGGCTCCTCCAACTCCTTGCCACCGCCGTGGGTAACGACGGCCAGCTCCGGCGCGAAACCCTCTACGTGTTCAGCTTCTTTCTGAATGAAACTCATCGGGATAAACAGCGGGAAATAGGCGTTCTTGTGACCGGTCGCCTTGAAGCGCATGTCCAGGGCGGACTTGATGCTTTCCCACAGCTCATAGCCATAGGGTTTGATGATCATGCAGCCGCGCACTGGTGCGTAGTCGGCCAGATCGGTCATCTGTACGACATCCGTGTACCAGCGTGCGTAGTCTTCACTGCGGGGTGTCACGCCTTGTGCAGCCATGGTTTTTCCTCGCTTCCGAAAAAAATTCTCTGGGCAAAGCCGAGCCTGGTTGCAGTTTACCGAGCAAGGGGCGGCGCTGCACGAGGTGGGTCAGCCGAGCTTCTTCTCGCTCGCCCGGCAGAACCTCAACTTGTCGTCGTACATCTTGCGATCCGCTTCCGCCAGAACCTGCTCCAAGGGTCGCGGCATCAGCGGATTCCATTCGGCCCACCCGACAGCGAGTGTCAGCGGAAAATCGACCAGCGCGGTTTGGCTGCTCCAAGCGACCATCGCTCTCTCCAGCCGTGTCCGCACCGTCTCAAACCGTCTTGGCGTCTCGGGAAGTACGATCAGGAATTCGTCGCCACCGTAGCGGACCACCCAATCGACATCTCGCACGCTTTCGCGCAGAAGCGTTGCAACGTCCCGCAGAACGAGATCGCCGACTTGGTGGCCAAGCAGGTCGTTGACTTCCTTAAAGCGATTGACGTCGATCATCAAGAACCCCACCGAGTGCTTGTAGCGTTCCGACCGGGTGATCTCCTGCTCGATCACCTCGTTGAAATATCGTCTGTTGTACACTCCGGTGAGTGGGTCGAGCATGGCTTGGGATCGCAGAGTCTCTTGTAGGCGAAGCCTGCGGATCGCTTCGGCGACGTGCCCGGCAAGAAGCTCGATCGTGTGGACATCTTCTTCGGAGAACGTCCGCGGTTCCCAAGATGCAATGTACAGCGCAGCAACCTTGCCCACCGGAACGGAAAGAGCGGATATGTGCGCCGATTGCCCTTGCCCGCAAGGCTTTGACCGCCCCGATTCCTGGACGATTACCGGCTCCATCGTGTGGAATGCACTTGCCACACAGCTGCCGTAGCGGAGCGGAAGCGCGCTCCCCACAGGATCGACATCGCCCGAGCATGCACCGAGAACCAGCCGCCCGTTACTCTCCAAATATAGAGCGCAGAAATCATGAGAGAGCACGCTCTCCCCTACCGCAACCGTCAGCCGGCAGATCCCTTCCTCCGACTCGCAAGCCGCTAGCCGCAACGCGGCGTCATGCAACCGGCGAATGCGCTCGTTGGCTTGCTCGGCACGTTGCTCTGCCAGGACACGCTGGCTGATGTCTTTGACGACCAGCAGCGTCCGGCGCTCCTGGTCCAGGGAAATGGTTGCCCGCTGAAGTTCGACATCGAACGGCGTGCCGTCACGCCGGATCCCGGTTGATCGCCCCTCGAGCGTTCCGCCTCGCTCGGATGCCTCCTCGACAGTCTTCTCCGTCTTCGCATCCGACACGTTCAAGAACAGATCGATCGGCGAACCCACTAGTTCTTCTTGGTCGTATCCGCTGATCCGGCTGGTCGCAGGATTGGCAACCGTGATGCGCCAATCCTCATCCAGAACGATGATCGCATCAGCACTTGCTTCGAAGATGGTCCGATACCTGCTTTCGCTCTCCCGCAAAGCATTTTCCGTTAGCGCGCTGTCCAGGAGTTCTTCCTGCAGTCTCTCCAGGAGCGTCGCATTGACCATCGCGATTGACGCTTGATTGGTGTATGCCTCGATGAGTCGCACGCCGTCTTCTCTTGGACGGAGTTGGTCCGCTGGGTCGTCCAACGACAACATCCCCAGGAGTGCTCCGTCCGTCCCAAGAAGAGGGACGATCAACGCGTCTTCAGGATGCCATGTCTCGTCGCACGGGTTTCCCCGCTTAGGGGAGATCACATAGCGATCTCCAAGCACTGCATCCCAGTCCACGTCGCCTTCTCGAACAAAGAACGATTGGCTGATCCGGAAACGTTCGTCAAGCAAGGGCCGCACTTCGTCCAGGGTGTAGCGGGTCGTCTGCAAACGCTCGACTTCTGCGGGAACGAGCCCCGCGAACGCTACCGGGCTCAGAGTTCCCGATTCCAGGTCACGGATGTTGAGCACGGCACGGCGATAGCCAAGGTCGACGGCTCCCTGGACAACGCTGTCAAACACCTGGGCCAGATCGAGGTTGCTGTGAAGAAGCTCACACGCCCGCAGCGCATGCGCCAGTTGCTTCACGGCTCTCCGTGATGCCTCGTAGTCAAAGCTGCCGGAGGAAGGGGGACTCCATATGCTATCCATCACAGTGTCGTTCCATCGCTCATTCCATATACGATATTCTCGTATCTTACCTTGCTTATCTTTTGAACTCCATTGTACCTTAATTCAGTTTGTATGGCATCTATTTTCGGCTTCAGTGTATCGTGGCTTTCTTCTTCTCACACTCTTCTGGATCGCCATCGGTCTGCTAGACGACACCGGCGCACGAACGTCCGCCGGCAAGGTCCCACGGTCAATGAGATGAAGGCGCCGGCAACGCTGCAAGCCCGAGGACAGCGAGGACTTCCTGAAAGCGGGGATCTTCGCGGTACGGATCGAACGCCGCTTCGATACGAAGTTCGCGCAGCATCGGGTCGCGAACGGCGATCGCGCGGGAAAGCGCGGCAAACCCTTCATCACCGTGCCCGGCTGCAAAGTGAACTTGGGCCAACGCATAGGATTGGTTCTGCAACCGCGGCATTTCGGCAATGCTCGCGATGAGCTGTTCGGCCTTGTCGTCTTCCCCTGCCAGAAGTGCGCAGAACGTCCGAAGGACTGTTGACCACAGTCTGATTTTCAGAAGCCTCGTTTGCTCCGGCGGAATACCCTCGAGAAGCTGTGCCGCGTGTTCGTGATCGCCGCTTCGCAGTAGAGCAGCTGCCAGATACAGTGGCGTCCCCTCGTTCTCGGGATGAAGCTTCAGGGATCGGCGCAACACAGCTGCCGCTTTGTCAAACCGACGCAGGCTAATGAGGAGCATCCCCAACCTCTGCCCAAGAATCGGGGAGTTCTGAGCTTCGTCCCAGAGTTCATCGACATGCATTTCGGCCGGCCGGGGGTTGCCCCGCACCAGGTGGAGGTAGGCGTCTGCAAATCCGATCGTCGGATCGACGGGCGTCCCACGCTCGATCACATCCCGTAGCTGCCTTTCGGCCTCATCCCAATTCCAGAGACTCATCTCCGTTTCGGCAAGCGATGCCACCGCCGGCGCGAATCCGGGCTCGACTTCCAGCGCTTTGCGGAACGACGATTGCGCTTCTTCGAGCCGTCCAAGTTCCTGCAAGACGGCACCCTTCGCGTACCGAATCATCAACGAGTGAGGATCGAGTTCCGAGGCGATTTGGATTTCGCGTAGTGCGTCCTCCGGCCGTCCCAGGTCCATCAGCTCGTTGGCGTACCAATGATGAGCGGATGTGTAGTTCGGATTGAGCTGGATGGCACGGCGGAATTCTCTCTCGGCGGCATCGGGATTCCGCTCGAATTCCGCATACACCAGGCCCAGCGAGGCGTGCGCCTCGGCCAGATCCGGATCGAGCTCGATCGCTCTCTGTGCCGCTTCACGCGCCTTGGGGAGCGCTTCGCCAGGCTGAGCATGCCCGTGGTTGGTCATCACCGTGTAGCAGTCCGCCAGGCCGGAATAGGCAACGGCGAATTCGGGATCGGCAGCGATGGCTTGCCGGAAGTAATCAATCGCCGTTTCCATAGCCTCGCGAGATCTTCGGCTCCAGAAGTGGCGCCCTCGGAGGTAGAGCGTATACGCAGCCAGATCAACCGTCGGGCGCTTCCGAGCCCCCGCGCCTTCCGGAGCAGGCCGCGCCGGGTGAAGGACCGCGCTCAGCTTCTCGACCACATCGTGGGCAATCTCTTCCTGAATCGAAAACACGTCAGCCAGCATTCGATCGTATCGCTGAGACCAGAGGTGCTCTTCATTGGCGACATCGATCAACTGCACGGTGATACGGACGCGGCCGTCCGACTTGCGAACGCTCCCTTCCAGCACGCTCCCGACTCCTAATTCGCGCCCGATCTGACGCACCGGGATATCGGTTCCTTTGTACGTCATCACCGATGTTTGGGCGATTACTTTCAACCCGGGGACTTTGGACATGGTGTAGATCAGCTCTTCGGTCATGCCGTCGGTGAAGTACGCATCATCGGGATCGGGACTGATGTTGATCAGCGGAAGCACGGCAACGCGGTCCATCGATGCCGCCGGCGTGCGTTGCGTTTGGATCTGGTCCCAGGGCATGACAACACGATAGACCTCCATCGGCTGCTCGACGTTCTTCAGATCCTTGCGCCCGAGACTGTGCAACTCCATGTCCAGCTTGTTCCAGACGTGCCCGTACGCAGGCTGAGAAAGGCAGATTCCTCCCGGTTCGGCAAGCGGCTCGATCCGCGATGTGATGTTCACACCGTCCCCGAATACATCATCGCCGCGGTAGACAACATCTCCGGCGTGGAGTCCGATTCGCACCAGGAACCGCCGATCCTCTTCCACGTCCAGATTGCGCTGGTGAAAACGCTTCTGGATGTCCACCGCACAAGTGGCCGCCTGCAACATGCTGGCGAACTCCACCAGGAATCCATCGCCCATCGTCTTGATTTCGCGCCCGCCGTGCGCCGCGATCTGATCGCGGACTGTCTCGTTGTGTTCCGAGAGCAAATCCAATGCAATCCGTTCGTCACGCTGGACAAGACGCGTATAGCCGACGATGTCGGTGATCATCAAAGCGGAAAGGCGGCGCGTTTCGTCTTGTCGGTTCATGGCCAGATCCGTTTCTTGGAGGATGAGGCATTCTATCACAGCGTCGGGGGCAACAACCCGCGGCCATGGTTGCATTCTTGCCAAGGCCAAGGTAGCTTCTTGGTGTTACGATTTCTGGCGAGGTGTTACATGAACCAAACGGTCCGATTTAGCGTTTCCATGGAGGAGCAGCTTGTCACCGCCTTCGACCAAATGGCCGACAAGCGCGGCTACAGCTGCCGTTCCGAGGCAATCCGTGATGCAATTCGATCCCAGCTTGTCCGGGATGAATGGGACGAAAGCGGCGATGTGGTCGGCGTCATCACACTGCTCTACGACCACCATACGCACGGGCTTTCCGAGAGGCTTACGGATATCCAGCATCATGCCGAACAGTGCATCATCTCGACCACACACATCCATCTCGACACGGATACGTGTTTGGAACTGATCGCCGTCCGGGGCGGCGCAGCGATGATCCGCTTGCTCGCCGACCAGCTTCGCAGTCTGAAAGGTGTCAAACACGGCGATCTTACCGGCACATCCACCGGGACCCACCTTCCATAGAGGATAAGCAGAAGGAGCGTAATGAACGGAATCTGCAAAGCAGCAAGAGAGTTGTTGGTGGTGTCGGCGTTGGTGGCCGTTGTAGCGGCTGGTGTCGCCGCGGCTGTCCCCGTTGTCGTCGCCACCCATGCCGTGCTCGGCGAAATAGTCGAAATCGTCGGTGGCGATGAGATCGATACCGCCACGTTGATTCCATCCGGCTTCTGCCCGGCGCACTATGACCTTGCTCCAAGCGACCTTGCCGCCGTGACGCAGGCCCAGTTGGTGATCTACTCCGGATTCGAGCCGTGGATGGATACGCTGCGCATCGCCGTCGGATCTGAAGCGTCGATCCTCCAGCTTCCGGGAGAGTGGAATACACCGGCCACAGCCTCCGCCAAACTCGCCCGCATCACGGAGCAGCTGTCGCTGCTGTCACCGGGAGACGCGGCGTCCTTCTCATCACGCGCCGCTGCCTACCAAGGCGAGCTCGATCTGATGGAAGCCGAGCTTGTTCTTCGGGCCTCCGAGCTGGCATCCGAAGAGGTTGCGGTCATCTGCATCTTCTGGCAGGCGGAGTTTGTCGAATGGCTTGGGTTTGACATCGTCGCCACGTACAGCTCACCGGAGAGTCTTTCCCTGCGGGATCTCGTAGAACTCACCGACATCGGCACGGAAGCAGGGGTCACGCTGGTCATCGACAATCTTCAAAGCGGTGTCCAGTTCGGAGCCAAGCTCGCACAAGAGGTCGGCGCGATCCATGTGGTTCTGTCCAATTTTCCCGGGGCGATGCCCAACACACGGACGTTCCTCGATTTGCTTCGTGCAAATGCCGAAGCACTGTTCGAGGCGATTTCGCCGTTGCCGTGATCGAGAGAGCCGGCCGCACCGCTTTCTGCAGCCTCGGCACAGGGAAAGAGAGATACGGCATGGAAGTTGTCAGCCGTCAGAAGGAGGATTGATGACCCACCACGAAACGGGGGTTGATTGGGATCCGCAATTTGTCCATCACGGTGTCGATCTCGATGTGCTGATCGAACGCGGTGTGGCACTGCATGGCCATCTCGGTCCGTATCTCGTCTGCGGGATCCGCATGGGACTTCTCGCGCTCCAGCTGCTGAGGTGCCGCGGCTACTCCGACATTTCAGCGGAATCCGATGCCGGGTCGACGCCTCCCCTCTCCTGCTTGACGGACGGTATCCAGATCGGGTGTGGGTGCACGACGGGGAAAGGGAACCTACGGGTCACCAATTGGTGCCGGCCTCGCGTCTGGTTCATCGGTCCGGAGAGACGATCCGTGACGATCGAGATCCGGCCCGAGGTCGTAACCTCATTCCGCAAAGGTACGCTTGAGCAAGCGACCCAATTTGTCAAGATGCTCCCGTTGGAGGAGCTTTTTCAATGGAATCCGCCGTCCAGTTGACTGATGTGCATGCTGCATACGAAGGCGAACGCCGCGGAACCCTCCACGGCATTGACTTCACCGCATCTCGCGGCGAACTTGTTGCCGTGATCGGACCGAACGGAGCCGGGAAGACAACGTTGCTCGAGGTCATCAACGGGCTTCTTCCCGTAAACCGGGGAACCGTTCGGGTATGGGGGCAGCCGATGAATCGGACCGCTCATCGCTTGCGCCGCCGGATCGGGTATGTACCGCAAGAGTTGTTCTTTCCGCCGTCCACGCCATTTCTTGTCGCCGATGTCGTTCTGATGGCGCAGTTCGCAGAGAAGGGGATTTTCCGCTGGCCGACGCGGGCCGACCGTACTCGAGCATGCGAGGCAATGTCCGCGATGGGGATTGGCGACCTCGCCCGTCGACCGATCGGACGGCTGTCCGGAGGGCAGCAACGCAAGGCCCTTCTTGCAAGGACGATATCCCAGCAAGCCACGTTGCTGTTGCTCGATGAACCAACGGCGAATCTCGATCCCGTGTCGCGCGAGGAGATTTCGGAGTCGATCCTCAACATCCAGGGAACGCTCGAGTCTACGGCATTCGTGGTCAGCCATGACGGCGGTCGATTGACCGAAGCAGCCAACCGGACCATCACGTTGGTCGATGGTCGAATTGCCAGCTTGCGCGGCACCCATGCGCCGGCCACGTCCGCCACATCCACCGGATCGATCGGAGATCTATAACATGTTCGGACTTCCCTGGACCATTCTGCTGCCTACGCTTCTCGGCAGTGTTTTCGCCGCAATGAACTGCAGCGTGATCGGCGTGTTCATTGTGCGAATGAACCTGTCATCGCTCGGGTTTGCGATGAGTCACGCCGCGTTCGCCGGTGCAGCTCTCGGTGTCGCTGTGGCCGTCCTGGATCCGGTTTGGATGGCGTTGCTGTTCGCGGTCTTCGCCGCCGCCTTTCTTGGGCCGCTGGCCGACGCATCGCGGCTGAATACGGACAGCATCATCGGTGCGGTCTTCCCGCTGACGATGGCTCTCGGATTCGTCTTCCTCAGCAAGGCGCCGAGCGCCGGCATTGGAAGCGGCGCTCTGTCGCTTCTTTGGGGAAGCGTGTTGGGAATCACGATGCAACAAGCGTGGACACTAGGGCTGGTCACGCTCGGGTTGGTCGTCCTGCTCGCTGCATTCGGGAAGGGGTTCCTTGCGTTGTTGCTCGATCGCAAGTTGGCAACGGCAACGGGAATCCGTGCAAGGGGACACTTCTACGCCGTGCTGTTCATCTCGGCAATCGTTGTATCGATCTCGCTCCGCATTACCGGCGGATTGCTGATCTATGCATTGATGGTTCTTCCTGCCTCGACAGCGTTGCAGTGGGTCTACGACATCAAGAAGGCATTCCTGCTTGCTCCGGCATTGGGGATGATCGGTGCTGTGTTGGGGTTCGTCCTCTCGCTCGTTGCCGATCTCCCAATCGGCTCGTCGATCGCCTTGGCGTCCTGTACGCTTTTCTTGGGTTCGTTGGTCGTTTCGCCGAAGCGGCGCCGACGGGCGGCCCCGGAGATCCCCGGGGGATCGTTCGCGTCGCCTCGGTTCGATTAGGACCGAGGCCCGTGCCCAACCGCCGAAGAAGCCGGTTTTGGACGGCGGCGAAACGACGAAGCAACGAGCAAGACAAGAAACAACGCCATCGCCACCAGCACGATCGCCGCGCCGGAGGCAATCCCCACATAGAATGACACGTACAGGCCGATGATTCCGGACAGGGCGCCGATCCCAGCTGAAGCCGCCATCATCGCCGGAAGGCGGCGTGTCAGCAGTAACGCAGCGGCCGGCGGCGTCACGAGCATCGCAAGCATCAGCCCGACCCCGACCGTCTGCAGAGACACAGCCACGGTGAGCGCCATGAGAATCAGAAGAAGGTTCTGATACAGTCGAACCGGGAGGCGTTGCGTCCGCCCGAGCGTCGGGTCGAAACTGATGACGAGGAACTCCTTGTACAACAGTCCCACCAGCAACAGCACCCCTCCCCCAAATAGGCCGATCATCATCAGGTCCCAAGATGTGACGGCAAGCACGTTGCCGAACAAGAAGTGGACAAGATCCACGGCGAACCCGCGAACTGTGGAGATCAAGGCGATGCCTAGCGCGAACATTCCCGCAAACACAATCCCGATCGCGCTGTCCTCGCGAATCCGCCCTCGGCGGCTGATCGCCCCCACCCCGAGTGCCACGAGGATCGACGTCCCCAGTGCCCACCAGAACAGCCCCCGCCGATCGTCCTGTCCCTCGACGAGGAATCCGATTGCAAGTCCGGGGAGGATCGAGTGAGCAACAGCGCTCCCAAGGAACGCCATCCCGCGCAGCACGACGTAGCAGCCGATCACCGAGCAGACGATCCCCACGATCACCGCAGCGATCAGCCCACGGACCATAAACGGATACGAGAACGGCAACACAAGCGACTCAAGGAAGCTCATTGATGTGCCCCCCCGAGCAAGCCGTATCCTGGATCATCAGCACGCCCTCCTCCGTCTCGATCATCCGCAAACAGCTTCCGTACGCCTGCCGAAGTCGTTCCGGCGACAGAACGTCTTCCGCGGGGCCGTAGCCGATGACGTGCCGGTCGAGTAGCAGCACTTGATCAAACCGCTGTCCGGCAACCCCAAGATCGTGAAGCGCGACCACCGGGGTCGCCCCCCGATCGGCAAGCTCATCAATCAGCTCAAGGATCCCTGTGACGGAGTGCACATCCAGCGCCGCGAGCGGCTCGTCCATCAGAACCAGTTCCGCCTGCTGCGCCAAGGCGCGGGCAATAAACATCCTCTGCTGCTGGCCGCCCGAGAGTTCTTCGATCCGCCGCATGGCGAGGTCGGCGATTCCTACCGTGGCAAGCGCATCTCGGGCGACCTGCCGATCGGCGCGACTGGGCCGGCGAAGCAAACCTAGGCGTCCGCTCCGTCCCATCAGAACGACGTCGAACACCGTCACGGGAAACCGCCAATCGACTGTCGCACGCTGCGGAAGATACGAAATGCAGAGATGGGCGAGCGGGGCGTGGCCGAAGACTTCGATCGTTCCGTCTGTCGGAGCAAGAAGCCCCGCCGCAAGCGCAAGGAACGTGCTCTTGCCGGCACCATTCGGCCCGACCACGGCAAGCCGCTTCCCGGCAGCAAGAGACAACGTGACCTGTTCCAGCGCTGGCACACCGCGGTAGTCCGCCGAGACTTGTCGGAATCGGAGCGCGGGGCAGCACGCTGCATGCTCGACGCCACCTCGCCCTCGCCCGGGACGCCGGTCGTCGTCCGACGCTCGGCAGGAGCCCGCAGCACGTCGCCGCAGCGGGAACCCTTGGGTGAACAGCCGCTTTCTCCGGCCCGCCTTGTTCATTCCAAGTTGCTCCCTCCCAGAAGCGCTTCGACGATCCTCGCTGTGTTGGTGCGCATCAACTGGAGGTAATCGGCGGCCGGTCCCGGATCATCGCCTAGCGCCCCGGTGTACAGCACGACCAACGACACGTTTGTGTCGGCGGCAATCCGTTGCGCCAGCAATGGGCTCACCGTTTTTCCGACAAAGATCGCCGACACCCCCGACGCAGTGATTTCGTCTTCCAACCGGGCCACGTCGCGCGCCGAGGGCTCGGAAAGCGAGCTGAAGCCGGGAAGTACGGTTCCTAGCTGCCGGAATCCATAGCGGGCGGCGAAGTAGCCGAGCAGCGCATGATCGGTGACCAACAAGCGTCGGCCGCGCGACAGGCGGGCGACATGCTCCCAAATCCATGCATCAAGCTCGGCGAGCGACGCTCGGTAATCCGCGGCCCGAACCGAAAACAGCTGTTCGTGTTCGGGATCCAATCCCGAGAGTGCCTCATCGATCTCGTCACTCCAGATCATGACATTCGTTGGGTCGAACCAGACATGCGGATCCGCTCCTTCGTCAGAATGTCCGTCTTCGCCAGCCGCAGCGGGATCGTCACCAGCATCGAGAGTTCGCAGCGCAATCCGCGCGCTCAGATCGACCAGAACCGCGCCGGAGTTTTCCAGAAGCGGAAGCAGAGCTTGCTCGAGGCCGGCTCCATTGATGAACACCAGATCAGCGTCGGCAAGCGAAACCATGTCCCGCGGTGTCGGTTCGAAAGCGTGCGGGTCTACGCCGGGGGGGATCAGGACCGTGAGTGCAATGTTTTCCCCGCCGATTCTTTCGACCACATCCCCGATGATCGTCGTCGTCGCCACGATGGAAATCTGCGTCCCGAAAGATACGACTGCGAACACGACAAGGAGGATCGGCAAGAGGCTACCGGCAACAACGATCAACCAGCCGGCTCGCTTCGATTCCATAGTATTCCTCCCGAGCTGCCCCCCACGGCCGCACAAGCGACGAACCCATTCTAGTACGGATCGCTCAGGCAAACAGCGCGGCAATCCCCCGCGTAACCAGGCCGACCACCAACGCTGTTCCTACGGTAATCCCAACGACCACAGCCGCTCGCGTTCGCCCCAGTTCGCGGTTGAGCACGGCGATCGTGGCCACACACGGGATGTAGAACAGCACGAACACCGTGAACACCATGATCTGTCCCGAAGATAGCACCGTGTCGACTTGCGAAGTCCCGAGCGCTTGGAACAGCATCACCAACGAGAGTTCCTTGCGGAACACGCCGAACACCAGGGTCACGCCAACCGCCGCCGGCAATCCGAGCGACCAGGTGACCGGCAGCAGCGCAAGATTGAGATAGTGACTCACGTTGGTGAATTCGAGCACACTGAGTACGATGCTTCCAATCACCAACACCGGAAGCGCAATCACAAGAAACTCCCGCACTCGAAGCCGCAGTTTGGAGAGAACGACGCTGACGGAAGGGGCTTTGTAGGTGGGAATCTCGAGGATCAGTCCCGGGGTCACGCGAGGAAAGACCTTGGTGAGGATCTTTCCGAGCACTCCGATCACGAGGATGTTGATCACAAACAGCATGAACGCCAAGTGAGGCCCAAGGAAGTAGCCAACCAGTCCGAAGATCACCGTGGAGCGGGCAACGCACGGCACCATCACCGATAGGATCGCCGTGATGAACCGGTCACGCTTCGAGTCGAGGATCCGCGTCGCCATCACGGCGGGAACACTGCACCCATATCCAAGAATGAACGGAATCACCGACTTTCCGTGCAGTCCGATCTTGTGCATGAATCCATCCATCAAGTAGCCGGCACGAGGCAGATACCCGACGTCTTCGAGGATGGCGAGTCCGATGAGGAACGGTACCAAGTACGGCAGGACAATGCCCACCGCCCCACCGACGCCTTGGATCATCCCCGACGCCAAGGCAAAGCCGAGGGTTCCTTCCCCAAGCGCCGCCGCCAGCAGCTCGGTGGATCGATCAAACAAGCCGATGATCGGCGTTTCGATCAACGATCCCAGCTTGAACACCGCAACGAAGAACCCATACATAATCGCGGCGAACAACGGAATACCAAGGATCCGGTGCATGAGAATTGCATCCAAGCGATCTCGAAACCCGGTTTTCGGCGATCCGACGGTGGCCGTTGCCTCGTACAGCTCCATCGCCCGCGCATGGCGCTCGGCGGCAAGCACGTCTTCGCCCGGCCGCCCTCTGGCCTGCGCCAGCTCTTCCTGCGCCGGCCGGATCAAGTTATGGCACTCCGGGGACACTTCGTGGACCCGGCGTGCTATCTCGACGTCTTCCTCGAGAAGCTTGATCGCCACCAATCGTGCGGGAACGGCGCACGCTTGTTGCGCTTGCGGCGGAATCCGCGCTTCGATTCTTGAAAGCGTGGATTCGACATCATTGCTGTAACGGGGAAAAGGAGCGATCTGCCGCGCCCGCGCTGCGTTTACCACCGCCCGCGCCGCCTCCACCACGCCGCGGCCGCGAACCGCCACGGTGGACACGACGGGGACCCCGAGCATCTCCGCAAGCCGGCCGGAATCCACCGTAATTCCCTTCCGACTCGCTTCGTCCTCCATATTGAGGCAAACGGCAAGCGGCAACCCCATCTCCAGAAGCTGCAGGGTCAGTTCGAGGCTTCTGGACAACAGCGAAGCGTCCACCACATTGAGAACGGCATCGACGTGGCCATCGAGCAGGTAACGTCGGGTTTCCGCTTCCGCTTCATCGAACGAGGTCAGCGAGTAGGTTCCCGGCAGGTCGACAAGTTCAACGCTCTGGCCTGCGATAAGCGCGTGGCTGCTGAGGAATTCCACCGTTGTTCCCGGCAGATTGGATGTGTTTGCCTTGTACCCGACAAGGTGGTTGAAGATGGTGCTCTTCCCGCAGTTGGGCTGTCCGACAAGCGCAATCCGAATCATTCCTTCGCCGCTTTCTCCATCCAAAGATGTGTTCCGTCGCTCCGCATGCGGACGTGCGTCAGCCGGACATCCGTCTTGCGCGCCGCCGCAAGCAGTTCCCTCAGCTCATGATCGTCACGAGCCACAAGCTCGATCGATCCACCACGCCGCAACTTGGCAAACTCGTCGACAACCGGCACACGTTGACCGGAGCGGGGAGACGACGATGCGAGCTTGTGGACAGGAATTGTCTTCCTCTTCTTTCTGCGGCACGATCGGCAAACGCCGACCAACTCGACCCGTTCTTCGACGACGGTGAACCCTTCGGCCTCAGCCAGTTTCGCAAGCGCGGACGTCGGCGGAAGTTCCAAGACCGCGCCGCAGGACTGGCACACCGCGTGGTAGTGAACGGTGTGATGGGATTCGAAATGCCTGTGTGACTCGCCGAATCCCGTCGCTTCGACAACGCCGAGGCTGTGCAATAAGCTCAGGGTGCGGTAGACCGTGGACAAATTGATACGCGAGCAAATTCCGACCGCATGCTCGAAAATCTCGGCCGCTTCAAGGTGTGGGTTCGCCTCCAACACGGCAAGCACGGCTCGGCGTTCCTGCGTCACCCGCTTGCCGGCTGCTCGAAGAAGGCCGACCATCAGCTCGGCGTTCACTTGATGGGACCATCCGCATTGCTGTCATCCACAAGCTCCACCATGACATGATGGGCTATCCCTCGACCAACGGCGATTCTTCCTCCACCGCAGACTTCGAGCAACAGCGGCCCGTGGAATGCGCCGCTTGCAAGTACGCGAATCGGATCACCGGGATGCACGCCCATGTGCTCCAGATTGCGACGGAACCCACGGCCGCCTTGAACCCATACGATCCTTGCCGTCCGTCCGGGGGAGAGCTGATCCAACGGTACCATCATGCCACCTTTATTGAGAATTCTTTGCAATAAGATTATCAGCGACCGGTTCGCTCGTCAACCCCCATGCCCGTACAAGACGGGCGACGGGAGCAAGGACAGACCCGATCCCACCGACAATCAGCCCGCGCCTTGCTCGGGCGTCATCTGTCCGGCGACGACCGGACGCCGCTCCTCTCATCCGGGAGGACTCTTGCAGTATGCTTGGAGCCTATGCGCACCCAACACCGCTTTGGCTCTCTCTGGATCATCTCCTTGTCGGTTCTGCTTGTTGCGGTCGGATTCGTCGGGATGGTCGGGGGAGGGACCGCAGGCAAGCCGGACACCCGCGACCATCGCACGGTGGTTGTCATCGATGCCGGACACGGTGGCGACGATCCCGGCGCGCTTGGTATCAACGGCGTGCTCGAAAAGGATCTCAACCTCGACCTGGCCAAATTGGTGTACACGAAGTCGCTTGGTTTTCCGGAGTTGCGAGTCGTGCTGACCCGGCGAACCGATACGTTCCTCGAGCTTGCCGATCGACTCGATGCAGCAAGCGACGTGGGAGCGGCCGTGTACGTAAGCATCCACGCCAACGCGTACAGTTTGGCATCGGTCGCCGGAATCGAAACCCACATCGGGCTTGGCGCCGATGCGGCCTCACGACGGCTCGCCGAGAACATCCAGAGCGCACTGATTCAATCCACACTTGCCAGGGACCGAGGCGTCCGCTCCAGCGACATCTACGTTGGAAGCGCCACGATGCCCGCCGTGCTGGTGGAAGTCGGATTCCTCACCAACGCCACAGAAGCGGCGAACCTGGTCTCCATTCGCTACCAGGACTGTATCGCCGATGCCATCTTGTCGGGGATTCTCCTCTATCTGGAGGAGGAACCGTCCGCGGGCTAGCATAGGCGGTAGCATGTGCGACCCCAGCAAGAAGGATCTGCATGAGATCGTCGATCGACTCGCCGCGGCATACGGAAATCAGAACTGGTGGCCTGCCGAAGACCGATTCGAGATGATCATCGGTGCGATTCTGACACAGCGCGTCTCCTGGACCAATGTGGAGCGAGCCATGCTCCGGTTGCGAAACGCCGGTTGCCTCTCCATCGGCGCCATGCTGGCAACTGCGCCGGATGTGCTGTCGGCGCTGATCCGCCCAGCCCTTTTCTACAACTCGAAGACCAGCAAGCTGCTCGCGTTTTGCCACTTCGTGGAGCAGCGCTATGGCGCACGGTTTGGCCTGGAGTCGCTGCTCGCGCTTCCTGCCACCGATCTACGGAAAGCCCTTCTCGGTATCCACGGAATCGGCCCGGAGACCGCCGACGCAATCATCCTCTACGCGGCAAAGAAGCCGACGTTTGTCGTGGATGCGTACGCACGGCGCATCCTGACAAGACTCGGATGGATCGACCCATCGACACCTGACGAAGCGATTCGCGCTCGGGCGATGACGGACCTGTCACACGATGCATCGCTTCTTGGTGAAGCGCACGCATTGTTGGTGGAACACGGGAAGCGCTGTTGCAGAAAGCGTGATCCACGCTGTCTCGAATGCTCGCTTGCGCCGTGCTGTTCTTTCGCTCCTCCATCGATCGGAGGTAAGGTTGATGGCGGAACATGATCCCGACCATCGATCGCTCACGATTGCGAAATGGAGAAATCAGACGGCCGATGCTCGACCTCCTGGAAGCCGGCCTCCGGGCGGTGCATCCGGAACATGCCGTGGATCGGTGCGTCCGTCGAGACGGGGATGTTCTCCGCATCATCGATCGAGCGGGCAATGTATGTGTTGAACGCAATCTGACGTCGAGTCGCGGGCGCGTATTCGTGGTCGGAGCAGGCAAGGCAAGCGTCCGGATGGCGGCACGGCTGGAAGCGATCCTCGGTGACAATCTGACCGGAGGCGTAG
>CAZJLO010000036.1:0-18367 GCA_964547105.1 uncultured Thermotogae bacterium | reverse complement strand
CAAACGTATCCCTCTTCCGTTGCGTCATTCAGCGGTTGCAGACTATAACCGATCGGGAACAACCGGTCAACCGGCGTTCGCACCGTTTCCTTCGACAAAACGCGAACCACCCTCCTCTGGAGGGGCTTCAACGCTGTCCGCGATCCATCGACGGATCTGTTGAACATCCTGCCATGCCAAGTACTTCGGACTCCCTTTTGCGCGCGAAGGGTTCCGCAAGAGGTAGCTGGGGTGAAACATCGGGAAGACTTGGATCCCGCCACGCCAACTGTAGAGCTTCCCCCTCGCCTTCGTAATCCCCGGAACATCCTCCAGCAGCCACTGGGTCGCCACATTCCCAAGCGTTACGATCAGCGATGGGTTCACCAACGCGATTTGCGCCTCCAGAAAAGGGAAACAGGCCTGCATTTCCATCTTCGACGGGACCCGGTTGTTGGGCGGGCGGCATTTCACGACGTTGGTGATGAACAGGTCGGAGCGAGAGATGCCGACCGATGCGAAAACCTCGTCCAGCTTCTTCCCTGCCGGACCGACAAACGGCTGACCGGTTTCATCCTCAGCTTCCCCGGGACCTTCCCCAACGAACATGACATTCGCCGAAGGGTTCCCCTCGCCAAAAACCGCATGCCTTCGAGAGCGCCCAAGCGGACACATCGTGCACTCCTCCACACGCGGCCGAAGGCGCCCAAGCGACATTCGTTCAGGAGAAATCGAGCCCGGTGCGGAGCGCATGGACCTCCTTTGCACATTCCACCCACGTCACAGGTTGTCCGAGCTTGGCGTTTGGAGCGGGCAACGGGATTCGAACCCGCGACCCCCAGCTTGGGAAGCTGATGCTCTACCAACTGAGCTATGCCCGCCAATTCATTGTCTAGTATAGCTTTCGGGCGTCCGGCCTACAACTCATACCCCTAGCGCTTCCAGTGCAGGCAGACGCTTGCCGCGAAGCAGCGCGAGACACGCTCCACCGCCGGTCGAGATGTGACTGATCTGATCGCCAAGGTCGGAGGATGCGATTGCCTCTCCGGTTTCGCCGCCGCCGACTACCACATACGCATCCACTTTGCTGAGCGCCAGAGCGATTTGCCGGGTTCCTTGATCAAACGGAGCAATCTCGAATGCGCCCATTGGGCCGGTCCAAATGATCGACTTCGCCGAGTCCAGTCGCCGGCTGAACGATTCAATGGTCTTCGGCCCGATATCCAACCCCATCCAACCCTCGGGGATCTGCTCAAGCGTGCATTCGCGGGTTTCGACATCCTCGCCAATCCCGGGCGCGGCAACCACATCTTCCGGCAGCGACAGCTTGACGTTCCGTTGCTCGGCTAGGCGAATGATGTCGCGGATGTCTTTGACAAGAGACTGTTCCACGTACGAAGCGCCGACCGGCATCCCCATTGCATGAAGAAACGTGAATGCGACGCCACCGCCGATCAGGACTTCGTCCACGTGGTTGACGAGATCGCGCAGCGGTCCAAGCTTGCTCTTCGCCTTCTTCCCGCCGACGATGGCAACGTACGGTCGTGCCGGATCATCGAGCAGGTGCGAAAGCGCCTTCAGTTCTCGCTGAATGAGCAAACCCGCGTAGGCCGGCAGGTAGTCGGCAACGCCCGACGTGGAAGCGTGAGATCGATGGAGGGTCGCGAACGCATCGTTGACAAAGACATCAGCAAGGTCGGCAAGCGCCCGGGCAAACGATGGTTGATTCTCCACTTCCTCTTCGTGAAAACGAACGTTCTCAAGAAGAATAACGGTGCCGGAGGGCGCGTCCAGGATCTGTTGTCGGATCGCATCCCCGACGCAATCCTTCAGAAACACGACTTCGTCCCCGAGCATCTCGGCCAGCCGATCGGCCACCGGCTGCAGAGACATCTCCGGAACGACATGCCCTTCGGGGCGTCCGAGGTGCGTCGCCAGAATCGGCACTGCGCCTCTTTCTCTCAGGAGTTGGATGGTGGGCAGCGCCGCGCGGATCCTCGAGTCATCGCCAACACCCCCATCTCGGAGGGGAACATTGAAGTCAACCCGGACAAGAACCCGCTTCCCTTCGACATTCGCCTCTTGTACGCATCGCAGACTCTCAAACCGCCCCGACATGCCATCCTCCTTCGTCTTGATGACACCGATTGAACGCCCTTCCGATGGGCATTATACTATTGCGCCATGAACAGTCAAAACGCGATCCTCTTCGCGCTCGGGATCTTCCTTAGTGTACTCGTTGGCCTCACCACGTACAGCGACTACATCGAGCGCGAACACGATCCGATGGATCCGGGAGGGCTCGTGTGGCGGACAACGGCCGCCTTGGCAGGAATTCAGGATCTTGATACTCGGTTCGAGATCACAGACAACAGGGCCGAGACGGCGCCTATCCAGCTAATCATTCGCTATGTCGCCGGACTGAATCCCGCTCTGTATGTTCAGTATGTCGCGCCCGAGGCGTTCGATGGAGAGATCTTCACCGTCGACGGCGATCTTCTCTCTCACTACATTCCTCGCGAGGACACCCTGGTCATCCAACGGTGGGCCGACCTCCAGGTTGCCGACGTCGCGCTGGTCGCTCTCGATCTCCGCGGATTGATAACCTTGCAGGAACGGGGCGATGTGGATCTTCGCGTGCTACGAGACACGTCTTCGGGAATCGATGACACGTTCGACTTCAATATTCCCGTTTCCGGCACGATTTCCGGAACGAATGTCGTCCCTGTGTCCACGGCGTTCGGGCTGCCGGCCGTTCCCGCGCGAGGGATCGCGAAGGTAAACGATGCACTCTTAGGGATCGCCGTTCCGGGCGGCTACATCCTCGAGGTCACGGACCGCGCAAGCGGCGAACTGTCGCAGATGATCTGGATCGATGAACAGACGTTTCTGGTGACGAAGATCCTTCAGTTCGATCAAGGGATGCTAACGACGACGATTCGGTTACAGCGGCCGACGATCAATTCCGGGTTGAGTCGCGAAGAAATTCTCAACGTGCCTCGAGCCGGGACGATTCTCCACACGTGATCGGCACGACCTTCAGCTCTCGCCGTTGGAATCGCCTCGAAAATCGGACAGATTCATCTCGTACTCGACGAAGTCCTGAAAGGCGTCTTCTTCCGCAAACGGCGACTCGATCGATGAGGATTCAAACACGTCATCGGCGATGAAAATCGGGCTGCCAACGCGCAATGCAAGAGCCAACGAATCCGAGGGACGAGCATCGATTTCCCGCTGTTCGCCGCCCGGACCTACGAGGAAGATCGTCGCATAGAACGTGCCGTCCTTGACCGCGCTGATGACGACCTTCTCTACGTTGCCCTTGAGATCGTCGATGATCTCCTTCATCAGATCATGCGTTAGAGGACGAGGAAACCGCCCCGTCTGCATGCCGAAAGCGATGGATACCGCCTCCGCTTCCCCGATCCAGATCGGCATTGCTCGATCCGAATTACGGTCCTTCAGAAGGATGACCGGAGAATTGTTGAATGGATCGACCAGTAAGGCCTTGATCTCTGCCTCTCGCATCGCATGACTCCTTGTCGTCGTCTTGACGACTGTCGGCTGTTCATTATAGCAGTGAGCCGTTGACGAAACAACGGTCTTTTTCCGTTGGATCGCCGCTTTCCCAATGTTCTATCGCTCGAACACCGGCTCGCCGTTGAGGAACGTCGCGTCGACTTCGAGGACGTCGTTCGATTCCGAGATTACTGGAGTCCCTGTCGAAAGAACGACCAGATCGGCAAGCATTCCCACGGCCAGCGTTCCTTTCACCCGCTCCTCGTGGGATAGGGCGGCGGCGCCACGGGTGTAAGCGGCGATCGCCTCGTCAAAGCACAATCTTTGTTCACGGTAGGGTGCCCGAACCGTGCTTCGAATGCCATACAGCGGGGACATCGGCATCCCGTCCGATCCGAATCCCGTGCCGATTCCCGCATCAAGAATCGCCCGCAACGGATTGCTGCACCGATCACGCTCCTCACCCAATCGTTCGACATACAGGCTTCCCGGGCCTGACCACTGGCCGATGAAATTCGGCTGAACACAAAGCCAGATGCCGAGGTCCTTCGTGCGGTCGAGATGCTCTTCTTTCGGCAGCTCGTAATGCTCGATCCTGTGCCGGAGATCGCGCGAACTGCCAACGGCCTCATGCGCGGCGAGCACTTGCTCGATCGCTCGGTCGCCGATTGCGTGAATCACAGTTTGCAGACCGCTCTGGTCACACGCGCCGATGAACGCTTCTACATCCTGGTCCGAGTGGTTGAGCCGACCGCATGTTCCATCCATGAACGGCTCGCTCACCGCCGCGTTGCCGGCGCCGATCGACCCATCGGCAAACAGCTTCACCCCGCCGTACCGGAGCCATTCGTCGCCAAATCCGGTTCGGATTCCCTCGTCGATGAGTGTCGCCAAGGTTGGCCGCTCAGGACAGAGATACACGCGAATCCGTCGCCGCTCGCCGGCCCGCTGATACACGGCGATGTCCTCTTGCGTCGCCATGACATGAACGGACGTGATCCCCAGCGAATGGGCAAGCCTGACCGCTGCATCGAACGCTTGATCCTGCTCGGCGGCGGTCGATGAAAGCGCCATCGCACGGCCAAACGCGAACACGCTCTCCTCCCGCAGGACGCCCGGTTCCGTGACATCGGGAGACTGTTCGATCTCCGGCGGGAACCGGGACATCCCGAGCTGATTCATCACCATGATGTGGCCGTCAATCCGAGCCGCCGCCACGGCGTGGCGAGGGGCGGCATGATCCAACTCCTGCTGAGAAAGAGGCCGAGGAGGATCCCACTTCGACTCATCCCACCCCTGAGCAAGGATCCACTCCCCCTCAGGCCGACGCGCCCCGGCGACGCGAATCGCCTCCAGCGCGCCGTCCCTCGTGAGGCCGACAAGCGAGATCCGCTGTCCGGACACGACCCTGCCTGTTTCAAGGAAATGCGTATGCGCGTCGACAAATCCGGGAATGACCATCCGGCCATGCAATGGATATCGGTGGATCGTGGATCCTGATCCCGATCCGGGTCCGGGTCCGGGTCCGAAACGCCCGCTGCGCAGATCGATGTGATCGCCGATGGCGAGAATCCGGCCGCCGCCGATCAGAATCGAGCTAGCCTGCGGGTGTCCGTGGATGCACCCACCCTCCAAGAGACGCGTTTTCATCAGGCGTGCTCCCTCGTCCCCTCGTCCGCAACTCGGGAACGACTAAAGCTGAAACTCCAATCCCGACACATCCGCGCCGGGGAATCCACTGATTTTGTTGCCGGTCATGCGTCCGGTTGCCGGATCGACTTCCACGATCTCATGGTGGTCATGACGAACCACCCACAGCATATCGTCGACCCAGTCGATTCCGGCAATCGGGAACAGAACCGGATCGAGGACGATACCTTCTTCGACGAGATCGAGCTGCAACCCGGCGAGGATATCGGATCGGGGAACGATCGTGATCTCGTACAGCGTCTCCGTCTCCCCTTCGACATACCACAGCACGCCGGCCGTGTTCGCCACTCCGGTCCAATCGAGCCCCTGCGGTTCCCAAAGGAACGGGCTGTCGCCGAGCTGGAAGTAGTTGGTGCCGAACGAGGCGAACGGCTGGAGGCTGGTCCGGTTCAACGCGTAGATCTTCCGGCTCAACCCATCCACATGCCACACACGCTTAGGCTCTACCCGTCCGTACGTGAGGAACAGCGGCGAATTCGCCGGAGCCCTGACCTCGTCCATGATGGTGCCCGACAGAGGATCGAGGCGAAAGATCCGCTGATTCCCTTCCCCCTGACAGGCGACGAACAACCAGTCCCTGCCGTCCACTTCCGCCAGCGTCACCCCGGTCGGCTCGCTGCTCGGAGTGGAGAACGAGGTGATGACGTTGCCCTCAAGGTCAAGCTTGAAGACCTGATCCAGGCTTGTGTCGGCAATCCAGACAGCCGGTTGAACCTCGATCGTCACCTGGGACGATGCTTGCCGCCCATCGTCCGTCTCCACCGTCAGCGTCAGTACATAGATCCCCGTGTGCTCGTACGTGTACGTGGATTGCGGACCAAGAAACGTCGGATCCCCGGTTCCCGGGTCCCACCGGTAGCGAATGACAGCGTCCTCCGGAGACGATGCCGATCCATCCATCGTAATCGTCAACGGCACGACACCTTGGAGAACATCCACGGCGATCACCGCATCAGGCCCTCCGAACCACGCGCATCCCCCTACGGCCAGGCTCGCCACCAGCACCAATGCGGCCAGTACATTCTTCCCACCAAACTCCGTCTTGATCATGGCCACCTCCAGATCGTTCATGATAGACTGTTCGCGCGCAGAAAAGAACGGATTCACGACATTGGATAGCTTGTCGCAGAATGTGATTAGTCGAACTACGTCGAGACTGCACCTTTTCCATGTTTCTTCCATCGATTTTTCTCATCGCTGGTATGGTATGCTCCGCATCTACGCCTATCCTTGAGTTCGTACCAGCGATTGTGTGTGAACACATTCTATATCCCGCCGGTATATCTCTGAGGATACGGGGGTGAAAACGATGGCTAAGAAGGAGATTCTTGACAAGCTCTCCATTTACATTCCACAGAAGAAAATGGAAGACAGGCCGGTCGAGCGTCTAATCAAGCTGAGCGAAAACCGTGATCGCTCGATCAACTACCTGGTCGTCGACGCGATTCTTCAGTACTTGGAACGCGAAGAAAAGAAAGGGTAGCCGTTGAATGCCGGGGTTCGTACCGAGAAGTGCCGTACGAATTCCGGCTTTGTATTGCCCCAGCATCACGCGTGGCGCATGGTTGCCCTCGCTGCCGCCGCCGCCCCGGCAAGCCTTCCGGTGACAAACGCCCACAGGAAGTTGTAGCCGCCGATCGCGCCGAACACATCCAGAAGCTCCCCAGCAAAGTACACCCCCGGCGAAACCAAGCTCTCCAAGCTTCGAGTGTCGATCTCTCCGAGCGGGACGCCGCCCCCCGTCGCTTCCGCCACCCCAAAGCCGGAGGTGCCCGTGATCGACAATCGATCGTCGGCCAGCCGCTTGATCAGTCGGCTTGTGGTCCGCTCATCGAGCGGTGTACGGCCGGCGGACGGGGAGATGCCCGACAGGAGCATTTCCGTCAGCCGCCCGGGAAGAAGCTCCTTGATCGCTCCGTACACATCAGGATCGCGTCGGGCGAGCACCTCGCGCCACGTCGCTTCCGTAGCGCCTCCCCATGACACCCGGACGTCGAACGGCTCGTGTTGCTCGATCGCTCGCGCCACGATGTGTCCGGCGTTGAGGACGGCGGGACCGCTGTAGCCGCGATGCGTAAACAGAAGTGCCCCTTCGGTTCGGTGACGAACGCGTCGATCGCCTTCCCCCGCATGAACCCGCAACTCGACATCAACGGAAACCCCGGCCAGGGCACGATGCTCCACTTGGTCACTCCGCAACGCGACAAGCGCCGGATACGGTGTCACAAGGCAATGGCCCAGCCCTTCGGCAAGGCGGAACCCACTGCCATCGCTGCCGGTTCGAGGATACGATCGACCTCCCATGGCGAGCACGACCGCTCGGGCAACAAACTCATCCCCTTTTTCGGTGTAGACGTGCAGTTTCTTGGTCGGCTGCACTTCGACCACACGGGATTTCATCCGCAGCTCGACGTTCGACCGTCGAGCCATCGCCATCAAACGCTGCCGGACCTCGTCCCCTCCGCCGCGAACGGGGAAAAGCTTCCCGGTTCGCTTCTTCTCCACAAGGGCAATCCGAGCCTGCTTCTCGAGAAACGCCCGCACCTCGTCAAGCCGCCATGTCGACAGAATCTTGCGAACGACATGGCGGGGAGCATCGCTGATGAACGCCTCGAGGTCCTCCACCGCCGGCAAGAGGTTGCAGCGCCCGCCGCCGGAGAGGAGCAGCTTCTCTCCCCCCGCTTCCTGGCGATCAAGCAACAAGACCGCCGCGCCGGCATGCGCGGCGGTCGTTGCCGCCATCAATCCAGAAGGTCCACCGCCGATCACGACGACGTCAACTGTTCGTTTCGTCAACGTCGTCTCCTCTCACGACGACGTCAACTGTTCGTTTCGTCAACGTCGTCTCCTCTCACGACGACGTCAACTGTTCGTTTCGTCAACGTCGTGTCCTCTCAGTCCGGAGCAGCACAGTCATCCTCAATCCTCATCCTGCGCCTTCCGCCCGCGATGCCTGCGTCTACAGTGTCTCCAATACCTGCAAATCGACGTTCTCGCGGACCAAGCTCGCCAGAATCTCGACCTTGGACTCGTCCTCGGCAGCAAGCAGCGGCACGAGCCGATCCACTTGCATCGCCGTTGCATACGTATCTCCGGGAACAAGAAGCACGGGAACCCCTTGGCTGTTCGCCTTGGAAACAACATTCGACGGCGGAACGATGTTGTTGGTCAGCACCAAGCAGGATGTCCCCCCCGCTTCCAGCGCGGCGAGGATCATGTCGCTCCGATCGCCACTCGTAATGACAAGCTTGTCCGGCTCGCGGAACCGCTCTTCGTTCATCACCGCGGTCACCGACATCGCGCCGACGACGACATTTCGCACCGGATGACCGAGGCCGCTCTCGCCGGCGATGACGCGGGCGAAAAGCTTCTCGGCAAGGAAGTGTCCCGTCATCGTCGTCAGCTCCCGCTCGTAGGGCACGACACCGAGGACGCGGATTCCCAGTTCGGCCACTTCCGGAAGGTAGTCGGCGCGAAATTCATCGGGTTGGAGGACCTTGTTGACGATGACCCCGGCCACATTCGCTTCGTCCGAACCAACGAACCGCTTGATGAATGCGAGATCATCGGCGATCTCGTTCTCGGTTCCGCCGGCGACAAGCACCGCCGGCAACCCGGTCGCTTTGGACAATGTCAGCGGATCGAGATAAACGGACGAGCCATAGGCGAGATCTTCCCCGCACTCGATCAGCACGCCGTCGCGGCCCTTGCCCATCTCGGCGATCAGCCGCGTAATCTCCGCCGTAATCGTCTTTCGATCATACATGTAGCGAAGCTTCGAATGGTCGAATCCGATGCTGATTCGTTCCGGCTCGAGCGGCATCCCAAACAACGACACCATCAGGGCGGCATCATAGTCCCACAGACGTTTCTTGCGGTAGAGGAACCGATCGCCGAGCGGCTTGACATACCCGAACCGTTTCTCGGTCGCCTTGGCAAGACCAACCAGCAGGCTGGTCTTGCCGGCATTGTGACGCGTGGATGCGATGATAAACGAGTTCACGACGGGCTCACCCCCTTATCCTCGCCAAGGAGGATACGTACGTCGAGCGCTTTCGCGCCGCTGCCGTGATCGTACACAACCAGCGGGTTGACCTCGATGTCGCTGATTTCTCGGCAAACGTTGACAAGGTGACCCAACGTTGTGGCCACCTGCACGACACTTTCGATATCTTTCCGCTTCTCTCCTCGAACGCCGAGCAGCAGAGGATACGAACGAATCTCGGAGATCATATTCAGAGCTTCCTTGCTGGAAACGGGAGCGGCGCGGAACGCAACGTCCTTCATCACCTCAACGTAGATTCCTCCCAGCCCGAACATGACGGTGGGACCGAACGATGCATCCTGACGGGCCCCGAGGATCGTCTCCACGCCCGCCTTGACCATCTCCGCGATTTCGACCCCTTCGATCACCGCGTCGGCCTTGTACGCCCGACAGCTGCGCATGACCGCCTGGAACGCGTCGATCACTTCTTCGCGGTTCTCCAGGTCGAGAGCCACGCCGCCGGCGTCGCTCTTGTGGATGATGTCCTTGGACACCACCTTCATGACCACCGGATAGCCGATGTCTTCCGACGCGGCGACGGCTTCTTCGAGGTTCTTCGCCACCGTTGACCGCGGCATCGCGATCCCCAGGAGCGCTGCGACTCTGCTTGCCTCGTCGGCGAGGAGGAAACTCCGCCCATCGGCGCGCGCCTCCTGAAGCACGGCACGGATCGCCGCTACGTCAAATCCCGGCTCGTCGAGCACGTCGTCTTCCCGGCCCAGGTTGCGCCAAGACCGATACAGTGCCCCAAGGCTGGAAACCGCCTCGTACACGTCGGCGAATACGGGAATCCCCTCTTTGCGCAACGCCTGCGTCGTCGCTTCGATCTTCTCGCCGCCGAACAGAGAGAACACGATCGGCTTCTTGCCGCGAAACCGTGCGTACTGCTGACGCAGAAGATTCGCGAATTGCTCCGTGTCGAACAGAGCCGTCTCGCAGTAAAGCGCCAAACCGGCGTGCATTTCGGAGCTCGTCCTCACCGCCTCGAGCGCCTTCGCGTAGTCGCCAACCGCCGCCTGCCCGGTGAGATCGACGGGGTTCTTCGACGATCCGAAATCGGGCATCACGTCTTTGAATGTTTCGCGCAGTTTCGGCTGATCATCGTAGAGGTTGATGCCGTACAACTCACACGCATCCGTGGCCAATACCCCGATCCCACCACCGTTGGTGATGATGACCGCGTTCGGCCCGGGAGGGAGCGGCGCGTCGGCAAGGAACCTCGCCCAATTGAACGCCTCCTGGACGCTTGTCGCGCGAAGCACCCCGCATTGACGCATGATACTGTCGAAGATGTCGTCGGCTCCGGCAAGCGATCCCGTGTGGGACGCAGCGGCCATCGCCCCGCGTTTGGAGCGGCCCGACTTGATCACGACGACATGCTTGCGCTTGGTGATTTCCTTCAGCATCGCCGCCAGCCTGTCGCCGTTCTTCACGCCCTCGATGTACAGCAAGATGACCTTGGTCGCGTCATCTTCGGCAAGGTAGCTGAGCACATCGGCCTCATCAAGGTCGGACTTATTTCCGATCGAGACCAGCGCCGACAGTCCGAGCGACTCGGCCGCCGTTTTCCCGATCATCGCAATGCCCAGCGCCCCGCTCTGGGTCACAATGGCCACATGTCCAGGCAGGATCCCGCCCGGACCGAACGTGGCGTCCATCGCCGCCGTGGCCGAGTAGATCCCGAAGATATTCGGTCCGAGAACCCTCATTCCATGCTGGCGGGAGAATTCGACAAGCCGCTTTTCCTCTTCGACGTCGCCTACCTCGGAGAACCCCGAGGTGATGACGACCAAGTTCTTCACGCCGGCTTTGGCGCACTCCTCGGCCGCGCCGTAGACAAACTGGGCGGGGATTGTCACCACGGCCATGTCGACCGGTCCCGCCGCGTCCACAACGCTTGTCAGCACAGATCGCCCGAGAATCTCGCCGCCCTTCGGATTGATCGGGTAAATCTCTCCCCGGTAGCCGCTCGTGATCATGTTCTCGACAATCTTGTAGCCGATCTTCGCCGGATTGGAGGATGCGCCGATCACGGCCACGCCTCTCGGCTCAAACAGACTACGAATGTCCGTCTGTTCGTTCATGACACCACCTATCACCTTCGTCGTTTCCAACATTGTGCCTACCCTTCCGTGGCGCTGGAGCCGAAGTCTACAACAACCACCTCCGGCTAGAACCAGAGACGAAGCTCGTAGACTCCCGCCTCCCGGCGCTTCTCGATCGTGAATCCTCCTGCTTCGAACAGATGCATCATTGCCTGGTTCTCCACCAGCACTTCGGCGGAGAATCCGAGCAAGCCTTGACGTTTTGCGTTGACCGTGAGGTAGTTGAGGATCTCGGTTCCGATGCCACGGTTCTGGTAGTCGTCGCGAACGACGAGTCCGACTTCCGCGGTGTGAGACTCGGGATCGATGCCGTATTGGCCGACGCCAACCACGGTATCCTCCTGCCCATCTTGCTCGAACACCAAGATGACCATTTCGCGGGTGTAATCGATGACGACGAACTCCTGAAGACGTTCGTGCGGCATGTCTTTGCGCACCGAAATGAACCGGCGGTAGATCGACTGATCCGAAAGCGCGTAGAAGAAGTCCTTCAGCAGCGGCTCGTCCGAGATCCTCACCGGACGCAGAAAAAGCTCCATATCCGACTTGGACGTTCGGTACGCTTCCAACACTTCCGGATACATCCCCCGCTCGCCGGGGATATACGCCTGGTCCTTGTAGATCAGATTCAGGTCCTTCGCCTTGCGGAGCAGATCGGCGCGAAACTTAGGATGCGCAATCCGAATCAGCTCCATCGCCCGCTCCCGCGTGTTCTTCCCGTGGAGGTAAGCGATACCGTACTCCGTTACGACGTAGTGCACATCCCCACGCGTGAGCGTCACACCGGCGCCTTCGCTGAGCAGCGGAGAAATCCTGGATACTTCTTCGTCGCGCGCCGTAGACGGAAGCACGAGGATCGTCTTGCCGCCAGGTGCGAGCAGGGCGCCACGCATGAAGTCGGCTTGCCCGCCGATCCCGCTGTAGAACTGCTTGCCCAGCGATTCCGCGGACGCTTGCCCGGTGAGATCGATCTCCAATGCCGCGTTGATCGCCGTCATCTTGGGATGGGTCGCGATCACCGCCGGGTGGTTGGTGTAGTCAACGGCCCGGAATGACACTGCGGGATTGTCGCGCAGATACTCGTACGTCGACTCGCTGCCCATACAGAACGATGCCACCGTTTTGTGGCGATCGACCGCCTTCTTGGTGTTGTCGATGACGCCGGCCTGCATCAACTCGACGATGCCGTCGCTGATCAGTTCGGTGTGGACGCCGAGGTGCTTCTTGCCTTTCAAGTTGGAGAGAATCGCGTTGGGGACCTTGCCATAGCCGACCTGAATCGTCGCCCCATCTTCGACCAGCCGCGACACGTACGCGCCGATTCGATCGGCGATCTCGTCAGGGACTTCCATCTCCAGTTCCAAAAGCGGCTCGTCATGGGGGACAAGGTAGTCGACTTGGTTGACGTGGATGAAACTGTCGCCATGGGTTCGCGGCATCTTGTCGTTGATCTGGCAGATGACAACCTTGGCGTTGTCCACTGCGGCGCGAACGATGTCGACACTGATCCCCAAGCTCACGTACCCGTGATCGTCCGGCGGCGACGTCTGCACGAGCGCAATATCGATCGGAATCACGCCGCGGTGGAACAGGTCGGGGACTTGCGATAGGAAGATCGCCGTATAGTCGGCCCTCCCCGTGTTGACAGCCTCCCGCATCGGCCCGCTGATGAAGAACGAGTCCAACCGGAAATGGCGCTTGACGTCCTCGTCGAGGTACGGAGAAACGCCGAGCGTCCAGAAATGGAGGACATCGGCGTCGAAGAACGCCTTCGGATTCGCCTTGACATAGCGAACCATCTCGTGGACAAGAAACTGGGGTTTGCCGCAACCGGTTCCGACAAAGATCCGATCGCCACGATGAATCCGCGAGAAGACCCGGTCGATCGGGGCGAACTTCTCCGGACGGTCACGCTTCAGTCGGTCGATGCTCTCCGTGCTCGTGTCACTCCCCTCCTCGACCTTGCCTCGTGTGGATCGATCCCATGGCTCCTCGCGCCGGGCGTCGGGGAGCCGCTCATTTTCGCGCACCCGCCGATGGTTCTCAACCCTTAACCCGCAACAAGTACGCGGTTCGGCCTCCTTGAAATTCAGCCTTTCAAGCAGATTACCACCACGGCGAGCGCGTTGCGAAACGCCCGCCAGGGAACCGTTCGCAGGCAGACCCAGCGCACATCCCATTCCAGATCATGCGCCTGCAAGAACGATGCGACCGTCGAGACGGCAATCGGGGCGGCCTCGCGAACGGGATACCCGTAAGCTCCCGTACTGATCGAAGGGAAGGCGATCGAACGAACGCCGAGTTCAAGCGCCGTCATCAGACACCGGCGGTAGGCACGCGAAAGAAGCGGAGCGGACTCGGACTCGGTCCGGTAGATCGGCCCGACGGTATGAATCACATAGCGTGCCCGGAGCCGCCCGCCATGCGTCCACATCGCTTCCCCGACCGGCAGTGGGCCATGATCCCGCACGTAAGCCCGGCATTCGTCGAGGATCGCCGGACCGGCGGCGGCATGGATCGCCCCGTCGACACCGCCGCCGCCGGAGAGGCCGGGATGAGCGGCGTTGACGATCGCTTCGGCGTTCTGATCCACTAGATCCCCACGGATGATCCGCACCACCGACCTGCCGAACCGTCGCTCGAAAACCGGCGCCGTCGTTCCGTCCGCGCCGCCATATTTCACCATCTCCGCTCCTCGATCCTGGATCGATCGCACCGCACCGGTTGCGCGACCGCCGATCGCCGTCTTCGATCCCGGATATACTCGGTCGTCATGTTCCACGCAATCGCACAGCCGGCCGCACGCCTACGCACGGGCGCTGTTCTCCTGCTCACGTCCTGTCTGCTGCTCGCTGCTTCCTACGTTGTCGCAGCCACATCATTGGATGCCGAGTTGCACGGAGATGCAAGCGCCGTCCTTCGTTTTCTCGCAACGGATGTCACGGCCGAGATTAGCGGAACGGCGGCGATGGATGGCACGCTTGCTGTCGATGATCAACGAATGCACATCGCGGTGCGTGGCGTGCTCGCCGGACAAGGGAACGGCGACAGTTACACGCTTGCCGCCGATGGCTGGGTCGTGTTCGATCTTGCCGGTGCAGATGAGGCTCGTTTGCGCGGGGCGCTCCAACTTGCCGCAAGCGGTATCAACGCGCAGGATCCATCAGGGGGCGCGTCAGGAACGTTCGTCGCGGTGCTTGAGATCTCGGACGATGTCTGGCGGATCGCCGGAACCGTTGCCGGGACAGCATCGGGAGCGGTTGTCGCGCCGGAGATCCGCTACACGATGCAGGTGGAGGCAACCTACGAGCTGGCGTTGCACGGAGACGCGACGTCGTTGCCCAAGACGCCGGCCGGCGCGGACGCGGAGTTGCTGATCCCGGACTCGTGGCCCGTCGAAGCACGGACCGCCCTCCGCCGCTTGTTCGAAGCCGTGGATCAATCCACATCCGTTCTCAATCCTGATCTTGATCCTGGCCCCTAAGAGCCGGCGCCCGGATGTGTGGCGGTTGACACCCGCCTATAATGCGACGCCATGACTTCAAGCCCGAATGTGTACGCAAACGCCGAGGACACAGCCATCCTTGATCACCTGAAGACGCGAACCCCACCGGGCACCGGGAGAATCGGGATTCCCGATCACGCCGTGCTTCCCGACTACGAGGGGTTCTCCATCCTCGCCGTCCCACGGTTGATCCTTGAGCAGTTCGGCTGTGACGCGCTGCCCGTTCCCGGATCCGTTCGCCGCCATCTCGGCCGCGCAACGGAGCAAGCGGAACGCGTTCTCCTGCTGATCCTTGACGGCATCGGCTATCTCAAGCTGCAAGAGATGATCGCCAAGCACCCGGAAATGTGGCTCGCCCGGATCGCGTCCCAGATAGAGGGCGGCGCCGTTCCGCTGACCTCGGTGTTTCCGTCGACCACCGCCAACGCGTTGACCTCGTTCGCCACCGGTCTCGAGCCGCAACGTCATGGCATGCTCGGCTACCGCCTGTACCTCCGGGAAACCGGCACGATCACCAACATGATCCAGCTGTCGGTCCTCGGCAACGGCCACGGGGAATCGGCAGTCGCCGCCGGATTGAACATCGGAACCTTCCTCGGCGTGCCCACCGCCTACGAGCGGCTCACGACCTGCGGCGTCCACACCCATGTCGTCCTCAGCCGGCACATCGCATCGAGCGGACTGTCCTCGCTGCTGTACCGCTCGAACCAGACGGCGATTCATCCGGTGATCAGCTTCTCCGATCTGGCGATCACCGCGCGCCGCATCCTCGAGCAAGCGGACAGCAAGACGTTTGTCAGCGCCTATTGGGGATCGCCTGATGCGGCGGCCCATGTGTACGGGCCGGAGAGCGATGCCTATGAGGCTGAACTCCTGTCGCTCGACGCGACCTTGGCAAGAGAGTGGGGCGATCTTCCACCGGACGTTTCGGTGATGATCACCTCCGACCACGGCATGGTGACGATGCACCCCGAAGACTACCTGCCGGTCGCCGACTTCCCTGATCTTCAGAACGCGCTGTTGCTCCCGCCGGTTGGCGAGCCGCGGGCGAACTACCTCCACCTCCGCAACCACGGCGCCGGGTTTCCCGACGCCATCCGGCAGCGGCTCGTCGCATCGGGACTCACCTGCCTTGACAGCCGGGAGGCGGCTGAAGCCGGCTTGTTCGGTTCGGATGGACCGCCAAGAAGCGAGACGCTCGACCGAATCGGAGACCTCATCATCACGTCGGTCGGCCGGACGGCGCTGTACCATCCCTATCCCGATGCACGGATGCTGCGCGGGATGCACGGCGGCCTCACCGACCGCGAGATGATCGTTCCGCTGATCGTCACCCGCGGCGGCGCAAACGGGAAATCTTGAGGTACGTGAAAGGGAGACAGCGATGATCATCACCGGCAACAGCAACCCGGTTCCCGGAACAACGTTCGACGACGGCGATACGGTGCGCGGCGTGGTGAAGCAGCTGCTGATCGGCCCGCAGGAGAGCGCACCGAACTTCGCGATGCGCCGGTTCACCGTCGCTCCCGGCGGGTTCACCCCGTACCACACCCACGCTTGGGAGCACGAGGTGTACATCCTGTCCGGGCACGGCGTCGTCAAGGGCGCCGACGGCGAGAAGCCGGTCGTTGCCGGCGATTTCGTCTACGTACCGCCGGAAGACGAACACCAGTTCCGCAACCCGTCGAGGGAGCCGTTGATGTTCCTGTGCATGGTTCCGCTCGACGGCGAGAGCTAGCCGAAGGAGCGAGCAAGCATGGCGGCAAAGCGGGCATTGGTGTGCATGAGCGGCGGCGTCGACAGCACCGTCGCCGCGTGGCTCCTGCAGCGGCAGGGGTTCGAGGTCGAGGGGATCACGTTCTGGTTCTGGTCGTTCCCCGGAGCGCCCGAGTACGCCGGCGAGACCAAGTGCTGCGCGTTGGACGCGGCCAAGCTCGCCGCCGCTGAACTGGAGATCCCCCACCGCACCGTCGACGCGAGCGATCCGTTCTACCGCAAGGTGCTGTCGGAGTTCGTCGACCGCTACCGCGCCGGGCAGACGCCGAACCCGTGCGGCACCTGCAACCGCTCGCTGCGGTTCGGCCTCGCGCTTCAGATCGCCGCGCAGGATGGGTTCGACGCGGTAGCGACGGGTCATCACGTGCGGATCGAGAAGACTCCCGACGACTCGCTCGGCCTGTTTCGGGGAGCCGACCCCAACAAGGACCAAACCTACTTCCTCTACGGCCTGCGGCAAGACGACCTGAAGCGGCTGGTCTTCCCGATCGGCGGGATGAGCAAGGACGAGGTACGCCGAATCGCCGTGCGCGAGAGGCTGAGTTCGGCGGAATTGCCGGAGAGCCAGGACCTGTGCTTTGCCTGGCACGGCAACGCCGACTTCCTGTTTGGCGAAGAAGACCTTGCCCCGGGACCGATCGTCGACCGCGACGGGAACGTGCTCGGGGAGCACCGCGGCCTCATCCGCTATACCCTCGGCCAACGTCGCGGATTGGGAATCGCCTCGACCGCGCCGCTGTATGTGGTGGCGATCGACCCGGAAAGGAACACGCTGGTTGTCGGCCGCGAAGGCGATCTGCTGTCGCAAGGGCTTGTCGCCGGCGACGCCACCTACCTTGCCGCGCCACCCGATGCCGGAGCGAATCTCCACGTGAAGATCCGCTACCGCACCCCCGCCGTGCCCGCCACCTACGAGCCGATCTCCCCGACGCAGTTCCGGCTGCGGTTCGCCGAGCCGCAGCGCGCCGTCACGCCGGGACAGATCGCGGCGTTGTACAACGGCGATCAGCTCCTCGGCGGCGGGATCATCGAGCAGGTTCTCCCGATGGACGACCGATCGGGCTGAAGATCGGCCCGTCGCCAGCGTATAATCGCCGCATCGGAGGGGTGGGCGAGCGGACGAAACCACCGGTCTTGAAAACCGGCGAGCCTCCCGGCTCCGCGGGTTCGAATCCCGCCCCCTCCGCCAGCCCGTTGCCGGACCGTAGTTGATCGGTTCGCAACCGACGGCTAGAATCACCGAGACACACAAGAAGCATCCGGAGAGGTAGTCAAGAGGTCCAAGACACCGGTTTGCTAAACCGGCGAGGGGTTAACGCTCCTCCGCGGGTTCGAATCCCGCCCTCTCCGCCAGCAAAACATGCGCCCGTAGCTCAGTGGATTAGAGCGTTGGCCTCCGGCGCCAAAGGTCACAGGTTCGAATCCTGTCGGGCGTACCAGACACCGGTTTCGTTCCCTTCGACCACCAAGTCGAAGGGTTTTCTGTAGTGAGGCTCTACAGTTTCCCCGCATACCGTGTATCTCGAAACCGGGATTCGCAAACGCCCAAATCAGCATTACTCAGCACGTTCACTCCCCCTTTTTCGCATCTCTCTCACCCGCACCGCCCTTCGATCGTTCTGCATGTGTTGGAGCAGGGAGGGGAGAGATGATCGAGATCGGGAAGCGCCAAGCGTTCAAGCTTGGGCTGAAGTACTACGTGACGCAAGAAGCAGTAGGCAAGTACTT
>CAZJLO010000035.1:0-18445 GCA_964547105.1 uncultured Thermotogae bacterium | reverse complement strand
CTTCACCTGGCAACGACCGCCACTCTCTCAAGCGTTCTCTCCCATCTGTATGTCTTGATCTCCGTTCTGGATGACAACAAGCACTACTGGGTCGGAGAAGATGAGGTCGACAAACTCGTTCGACATGGAGAGGGATGGCTTGCTCAGCATCCTCAGAGACAGGCCATCGCATCGCGGTACCTGAAACACCAGATGAGATTCGTCGACTGCGCGCTTCGGCGTCTCGACAGCAAAGAGAACCACGATGCGGATTCTCGCCCATCGGATTTCGCCTCCGTGACGGCAAAACCAACTCAAACCGCATTGGGCGTTCAGCGATACGAGGCAATCGTGGAAGCACTGCGAGACTGTGGAGCACGAACTGTTCTCGACGTAGGATGCGGCGGGGGGCGATTGCTTGAGCGACTGAGCAAGGAGAGCCAATTCACGCGCATTTGCGGCATGGATGTCTCCATGCACATGCTTCACCGCGCGAACAAGCGACTCCAGTACGGCATCAACCGATCGCGGCGCGACGATCGAATCGAGTTGCTACACGGATCCGCGCTCTACGTAGACACGCGGCTGCGTGGATTCGACGCCGTTGTTGCCATTGACGTACTAGAGCACATCGAACCGGAGCGCCTCAACGCATTCGCCCATGTCATCTTCGGAGATTCCAATCCCCTCTTCGTCATCCTTACTACACCCAATGCCGAGTACAACGAAACCTTCGCCGATCTCTCGTCGGGAGAGCTTCGGCATCCCGACCATCGCTTCGAGTGGACAAGAGAAGAGTTCGAATCGTGGGCCGTCGACGTTTCTGAGGAGTATGGCCTCAAGGTGTCCATCGACGGCATTGGTCCACATCATTCTATGTACGGCTGCCCGACGCAGATGGCGGTGTTCCGTCGATGAATATTGAGATTCCCCGACTTGCCCTGGTCGTTCTCGTTGGCGTATCCGGATCGGGCAAGAGCACCTTCGCAGCCAAGATGTTCGCTCCCACCGAGGTCGTTAGCGCCGATATGTGTCGGGCACTCGTAGCTGATGATCGAACAGATCAGAGCGCAACAGAGGATGCGTTCGCGCTCCTACGGGAGATCGCATCAAGGCGATTGGCAAGGGGGCGGCTCACCGTGATTGATGCCACCAACGTGTATGCCGACGATCGCAAGCGCTTGCTTGAGCTTGCTTCCGAATACCATGTCGCTGGCATCGCCTTCGTCCTCAACGTTTCAGAGCGCGAATGCCTCAAGCGGAACGAGAACCGCGGCGAAGACAGGATCCCGTCTGCGGCGATCCGCGGGCAGGCACGCGCCCTCAAGCGAAGTCTTCCGCTGCTCGGTGAGGAAGCATTCTCTCACGTGTTTCAGCTTGACTCAGCTCAGGAGATCTCGGCAATCCACATCGTAAGGCGCGGCCTGCCCTGCGATGCCCAACACATCCAGGCCGTCGATGTCATCGGCGACCTCCATGGGTGCTACGACGAATTGACTGACCTCCTCAACAAGCTCGGGTATCATCCGGGGCAGAAAGGCGCGTATCGTCACCCCGAGGGTCGCACCGCCGTGTTCGTAGGAGATATCGTCGACCGCGGCCCACGAATCTTGGACACTTTCTCGCGTGTGTACGACATGGTTTGCGCCGGGAGTGGTCTCTGTGTCCCAGGGAATCATGAGTACCGCCTCCTGAAAGCACTGTCAGGCGTTCAACTCCCGAAGGGTCATGGCCTCGATGCAACACTGGGAGAGATCGATGCCCTTCCAGAAGCGACGCGCGAGGAGACAATCGAACGATTGAGAAGCTTCTTCTCAGCCCTTCCGGCGCATCTCGTGCTAGATCAGGGACGCCTGGTGGTTGCCCATGCCGGCCTCAAGGAGGACATGCACGGCCGGGAAGCACCTTCCGTGCTGGACTTCGCGTTGTACGGAGACACAACAGGCGAGATCGATGAGATGGGCTTCCCCATCCGCCGCAACTGGGCATCCAATTACCGCGGAGAGCCACATGTCCTGTATGGACACGTTGCTGTGCGCAGCGCGGAATGGCTGAATCGCACGATGGACCTTGACACGGGATGTGTCTTCGGAGGCGGATTGACCGCAATGCGGTATCCCGAGATGGAGCTTGTCACGATTCCCGCACGCCGCAGGTACGTGAGGCGTGCTCAGCCCGGTTCAGCGCACGGAGAGCCAGCAGATCTCACTCTTCAGCAACGACATGATCAGATCCTTCGCTATGAGGATGTCTCGGGAAGACGATCGATCAAGACAAGCCTTGGTCGCCGGATCGGGCTAACGGCAATGGAGATTGCTGCCGCTATCGAAGCGATGAACCGTTTTGCTGTCGACCCCAGGTGGATCATCTATCTCCCCCCAACGATGTCTCCGTGCAACGCAAGTCATCGGGAGGAGTTCCTCGAGCATCCCTCTGATGCCCTCGATTACTACAGGGACCAACAGTGTTCCACGGTTGTCTGCCAGCAGAAACACATGGGATCGCGTGCCACCGTCATTGTCTGCGAAGACGAAGAAGCCGCTCTTGAGCGGTTCGGCACTGCTGGCAGCAGCGCGGGGGCGTGTTACACCCGAACGGGCCGACGCTTCTTCCGGGAACCCGACCTAGAGCGGGAAGTCCTCGATGCGTTCCGCACAGCTCTCTCGGGCGCCGGGTGGTGGGAGATTTTCTCCACGTCATGGTTCTGTATTGACTGCGAGATTCTCCCATGGTCCCTCAAGGCTTCCGATTTGATCCGCGATCACTATGACGCCGTGGCCACAGCCGGAACGGCCGCATTGACTTCAGCCGTCGATGCTCTTCGACAGACGGCAGAACGCTCACCGGATGCCGCTGCGCTTCTTGAACTGTACAAGGCACGACAGGAACGAATGGCTTTCTATGCATCTTCATACGAGGAATACTGCTGGACGGTCAGTGGCATCGAAGACATCCGTATTGCCCCGTTTCACGTGCTGGCATCCGAGGGAGCCGTGCATACCTCTAGAGATCATCTGTGGCACATGACGAAGGTGAGAGAGCTTTGCGAATCCGCGCCCGGCTTTCTTCTGGCTACGCCGCATCAGACGGTTGACCCTTCGGATCCTGAAGATAGGCAATCCGTTTGCTGCTGGTGGGACTCCTTGGAGGATATCGGCCAGGAAGGGATTGTGGTCAAGCCGCTGGAATTCGTCCCACATGGAAACACTCAGCCAGCGATCAAATGTCGCGGCCGCGAGTATCTGCGCATGATCTACGGACCCGACTACACGGAGCCAGCCAACCTCTTACTGCTCAAGAAGCGATCGTTGCGGCGCAAGCGCTCTCTGGCACTAGCGGAGTTCGCACTCGGTGCCGAGGCCCTTCAACGCTTCGTCCACAGAGAGCCCTTACGTTCGATCCATGAGTGCGTTCTTGGTGTTCTTGCGTTAGAAAGCGAACCACTCGACCCTCGTCTCTAGCGCGACACGTGACCGGTACTTTCGGCCTCCGAAGTCGCCCGCGAATCGTCGATGGACCTCACGTGGCTGCCCTTGTCAAGTCCGTTCCATTCCTGCCCGTCTCATCTCTGGGGTGTCACCTCTTCGCTTCCGTCAATCCGCCGTTCTCGTGGGTCTGGCGCCGACGATCCTGACACCCATCGCATCCGGGATCTGGGTTCGTGCGCTCGGAGAGCTGCAAGTCCAGCCTCTCAGCCAAGATCTCACGCAGCTCAGCATCCGCTTTCATCCGTTTTCGGATCCGATGGACGATTACTCTCACATCGTTTGCCTCGAGTCCCAAATCCTCCGCGATCTCCCTAGGGCTCAGATCGTCGGAGAAGGACAACGCGCCGATCCGATGTTTCTCCTCACGCGAGATCTGCGCGTTCCGCATGACCTCGCAGCACCGCTCGACAGCGGAAGCAACGACGGCACGCAGCCGTGTCTCGTAATCGCCCCTTGCCACCACCGCATCCGGCAACGGAGACATATCTGCAACATGCTCAAGCTTCGAGGCCCCCTCTTCCCATGATTCATCAAGAGAGACCGTTCTTGATCCGTCCGAGTTGGGCTCCTTGTAGACCGCGTGACTGAGAATCGCGAACGCGTAGGTCCTAAGTCTTGCCCGATACTCGAACTGATCCAAGGATCCCAGAAGCGCAATCCACGTCTTGCTGGCAACATCCTCGGCATCCGGCTTAGAGAGTCCGTACTTCCCTTGAGCAACGGCCCTCAAGTAGTCTGTCCAGTCTTTGACGAACCGGACTTGCTCCGCTGACTCCTCTGTCTGCCGTAGAAGCTTCACAGAGGGGGAATCAAGGAAGTAGTTCTTGATGACCCTTCGAACCCGGGGATCTTCCGTTGCGTATCCCAGTCGACCAATGAGGTCACAGAGGAAGCGGCACTCCAATCCAGAGACGTAGGCTTTCGAACGTTCGCGTAGGCTCTCGCCAACATCTCGGATGATTGAACGCAATTCCGAGTCCATGGGCGCGACGTTCATCCAACCGTCCTCTCATCCACGCAAAGCTCTGGTCTGGAGCTCTTCAACAGGAAGACTTTACACTACGGCCTCGTGTGTTTCGAGACTCTATCGCATCTCTTCCGAAACCTAAAACAGGGGGATGATCCTCTGCTGGAGCGGGAAAAAGAAACAGAGCGCGTTATCGTAGTACCGGCTGGTCTGGCGGCATACACCCTCAAGCTCCAAGGCTCCCGCGTGGATGGGGACAATGTACGCAGCGTCGATCGTCTCCACGAACGGCGCATAGCGCGCATCAGTGACGTTGAAGTGGGGAAGGAACGCAATATTCACGGCGCGCCCAGCCGCGGCGTGCTGCTCCATCTCGGAACCCAATGCTTCAACGACGATATCTCCCGGATGGAACAGGGTCGCCTCCGCAAGCTTGATCAGGAATCCAACGTTGCGCGGAGATCGTGTGGGGGAATGCGGAAAATCCATGACTTCGAGAGTGATTCCGGCCACTGCGATTTCGTAGGATCCATTCGGCTCCAGGTCCACCGAAATGAGTCGATCGCTGGCAATCTCCGGCGCGAACTCGTGGATCTGGCGCGTCACATCGCTTGGCGCAATGACAATCGATCCCGGATCAACGTTCATCTGCCCGACCACGCACTCGGCAAGGAAGTGATCGGCGTGCTCATGCGTGACCAGAATCAGATCGATCCCTGCAAACGGCGCTTCGCCAAGAGCCATCCGCCGCTGCACATCCGGAGCTACCCCGTAGGCAAGCAATGCGTCGACGGCAATCGTTGTGCGGCCATCATCGATGATGTAGCCAGCATTCCCAACAAGTGTCACCGACACGGTCGCGGGTGAACGGGCGATCATCACGGTCTGTTCGGCGCAGGCGCCCTCCGGGTCGCAAACGGAAAACTGCACCATCTCGATCCCCTGCCATTCATCGTCCTGCGCTGCAATCGAGGCGACCCCGCGATCGATCGTGATCGCAAGCTCGGAATCTCCCGTGACTTCCCACGAAAGCTGGTCGAGAGCGTGATCCGGATCATGGACATACTGCGACAGATTAACCTTGGGGAAACTCTCTCCGGCTCTCAGAACGAGATCAGGAAGGTAGAGAACCGGCGCGTCGTTCACCGGAGTGATCGTGAACTGCACCTGCCGCTCCGCGCATGCGCCATCCGGATCACACACCCGCAACAGCAGGGTCGTTGTCCCGGACCAGTCCGGGTCGCGCACGCGAATGTTGATCCTACCGCCCGCCATCGTAACACGAAGTTCCTCGTGTTCCTCGAAGCTCCACGTGAGTTCGCTGTCGGCATGGTCCGGGTCGGAAACCATCTCGCTGATCACAAGCGAAGGGAAGCTTCGCCCTTCCTCGGCAACCAGCGGGCCGATCTCCGTAAGCTCCGGTGGGAGGTTGCCAAATCCGACCACGCCGATGCTGACTATGAAGAACCCCGCCACCATCAACCTCGCTGTTCGCATCGGTCCCTCCCACGCTTCCACCTGCATCGCCCATCGATCTCAGGTCCTCCGATTGGATCGCCAAGGCAATCATACATGCTTCGGGACCACGCGCAGGTTCCTGCAATCCAGGCTATCGAGGCTTCACGGGGACACGTACCCTTTCGTGCGGTGATGATGTCTCCGCCTCTCGCCGACGGCACCCGGTCTCATTGTCTCGAAGGCGTCACTACTCGCCGCCGCCGTGGGCCGCCGCATCGCCTGCAGCCGGGAACAGCCACTGCTGCATCCACGACACGACTTCTTCCATGTGATGGCGCAGTTCACGCGGCCGGCTGGGGCCGTGGCCGGTGTTGCCGTAGAGCACAAGGCGGGCGGGAACGTCTGCATCGCGCAGCCTACGGTAGAACGCAGTCGCATTGCCCGTCGGTGCTTGGCGGTCGCTGTCTCCGTGCAGAATCAAGACCGGCGTCTTGCGACCGCCGATGCGATGAACCGGCGAGAGCTTGTCATAGAGATCTCGCTGCTCCCAGGGGGTTCCGCCAAAGTACTGCCGCTCCCAGTCGGGCTGCATGTTGCAGCCATAGTTGAGTGTCCAATCGGCAATACCGCCCTGCATCACCGAAGCGCAGAAGCGATCCGTGGATACGGCAAGGAACGCCGAAAGGTACCCGCCGTGGCTCATGCCCGAGGACGCAACACGCTTCGGATCAACCCACCCTCTATCAGCAAGCACGTCGATCCCGGCGCCGATGTCATCCTTATTGCACTCCCCGAGCAGGCCGATGTTGGCCATCCGAAACGCCTCTCCATAGCCGGCGCTGCCGCGGTAGTTGGGACGAAGGACGAGCGCTCCGAGCGCGGTTAGCATCGGAATCGCCGACAATTTCCAATCCGAATCTACGAGCGGCGCTCCGAGTGCAAGCGCCGTCGGACCGCCGTGGATCACGACGACGAGCGGCGCGTTCCGCGGCTCGCCGCAGCTCCGGTCCCGATGCAAGACTCCCTCGATCTTCGTTCCGTCGGAGGTTCGCCAACTGATGACTTCCGACGTTGGGAGCCGCTCGCGAAGCCGACTTCGATACGCCGTGACGGACCGCACTTCACCGCTTCCTACATCGATCACGGCAACCTCACCGGGAGCTTCTTCCGTATGGCACACCGCCGCCATGCGAGGCCCGGCTGCCTCAAAGGTACAGCCCTCTCCACCCCACCCCTCGACAACCGCCAAACCGTTTTCCCTGCTTCTCGTCACCTGCTCGGCGGATCCGGTTTCCGGATCGAAGCGGAACACATGAGCGTCGGTTCGAACGAGGGAGAGAAAGTACAACCCGTCTTCTCGCCAGGCGATCGGCTTGATCTCCTCGTCCCGCAGGGTGTGTACCATCACCTCCCGGTCCGAAGTGCTGTAGAAGCACGTGTCGCTGTTGGCGGAGAATGTCGGAGTCCGGTAGCGCATGAATGCGATTCGTTCTCCCGAAGGGCTCCATACGGGAGATCCACAACCAACGCCGCATGGAAGACGTTCTAGGCTTCCTTCCCGAAGCCGGTAGATCATCAGCTCGCCGCGGTCCCAGAACTCGGGTGTGGATCCCCGCGCACCGACAAGAGCAAGCGACCGTTCGCTCGGATGCCAGATCGCCTCCCGAATGTCTACCTCTGGAGCCAGGCTGTCCGATGCCACTGGAAGGAACTCCCCGTCGGACGACTGGGCAATCCACAGACGTTCTCCTGCCCGGGGCTCACCGACCACCTCGACCGAGCCGTAGCGCGACTCGGTCTTGATCTCCTCCTTCGACGCGGGCGGCGGAGCAATGCATGAAATGATCTCTCCGTCGCCGGACCATGCAGGATCGTGCCCGCCATCAGGTAGCAGGGCGACTTGACAAGCAGATGACACCCCAGTTTCGGACCAACGGACGGTGAAGACCGCCACAGGACCATTCGCGCGCTCTCGTCCGACCACCAGCAACCGCGTTCCATCAGGAGCCCAGCGTGGCAACACGCTCGTGTAAAGCTGCGGACACGCGGGAAAGGGGTCCCCGCCTTCCGCCGCAACGAGCCAGACGCTCTTGCGGTAGCTATTCGATTCCCAATCCGTTGTTCGGAGCGTGAACGCGACGCTTCGGCCATCCGGCGAAATCTGTGCATCGCTTGGAGTCGCTAGCTGGATCAACTCATCGATGCCTATGCTGCTCCTGCTTGTCATGTGGCTGCACCTCTTCCCTTCAGGCGAATGGAGTTCTTCCGTATGTGCTTCTTCTGGTCGCTCGAAGTTCAGCGAGATCCGTCCATTCCCAGAGCCGGAATCACTCCTCGCTCAGTTTGCCGAATCAGCATCGATTCGCGCTGCGGAGTGCCTCCGTCCGCCTCTCGGTGCGTCTCAGCGGTAGCGGCAGACATAGGTCGACGGCTGTTCAACGCGAACATCGAATGATTCGCCTTTTCCTACCGTGAATGCCGTTCCAGCCGGGTACATCTCCCACTCCGCTCCACCGGGCAGTTTGACGCTCAGCTCACCTGTGATCACCGACATGATTTCCACCGTGCTCGTGGAGAATTGGTAGTGCCCCACATCCATGACCCCCATGGTTGCATGTCCATCCGAATCATCGAATCCGATAGATTTGACGCGACCCTCGAAGTACTCGTTGACCTTCAGCATGACTTCCTCCCCATGCTTCGTGTTTTGGATTCCGAGAAGTTACAGCCCTACAGTGACTACCTCAATCCCATCGGGCTCTCCGATCGGCCAGCACTGCGATCACTGATCGCCCCGTCACCTTTCCGCGGAGCGGTCGCGGGTCCGTCTTTGCCTGACACCGCGCCTACTGAGCGCCGCCTGAGCAATGAGCGCAACCATCGCGCCAAGCCACAGGGAGGCTGTGACAACTAGGCGCGCATCCCTCACGTGCTTCATCACGTAGACGTCGCTTTGCCCGATCGGCGGAATCGGAATCGGATCCCACGGGGCGCCGTACCGAAGCGCAAGCCCCTGGATGTTCAGTAGGTGGACAGCAGGGATGTCCCGGTCGAGAAACTCCATCAGCACACCTCTTCGCTCGATAGCAGGAATCTCATCTGCTTCGTTCACCACGCCCGGAGGTAGTCGCAGCACGGCGGAGTCTGTCCCCAGGTTCGCCCACGCGCCGCCAATATTGACGAAACAAGCGATTCCCTCGTCGCCTGCCGCATCTTCATATAGGGCCATCCTCTGGATGACGGCGTCGGCAAGATCGCCCGGCACCACCTGAGAGATTCCTCGCAAGTCGATTTCCCGCTGTAGCGCGACTCGCGCTTCCTCGGTGAGGTACTTGCCAACATCACCTTCTCCGCCGATGGCGGCCGCGATCAAACGCGGTGGCCGATCCGCTCCTCCCGGGAACTGAGAGAGCATATCGAGAATCGTCAGCGCAGGATCGTTTGCCCCGTAGGTCGACGCCGTAAGTGAGACGATCAATCGCGGAATCGCGTCGAGTGCTTCTACCGCATGCAGCGAGGCAATGACAAGCGCGGGGAAGGATGCCGAAGCTCCGATCGCAACGACGTCTCCCGGCCCGACACCAGCCTCCCTTAGGAGTAGGACGATCAGCGCGGCAAAATCGGGATTGGTCGTCGTCCGCTTCGCCTCCAGATGGCCAAGTGTGGTCGTGATGGCCGAATCGGGCAATCCGATCAGCCCGGTGCGGTTGGGATCGTTGATTGCATCAAGCGGGATTCCGCTCGCCTCGCGCAGCTCGCGTACCCGCTGGAATGTCTTTGACGTCTCTTGAGCGGCCTTCAACATCGCCTCATGAAGCTCCCAGTCTGCTGACCGCGGTCCCAACTGGTACCCAACCAGACAACCCAGACTGACTCCGCAGGCAACCACAAGCCGAATCCATGTGGCACGGCTCAGCTGGTGTTTCCAGCGCAATCGGCTTGTCAGGATCATGGGATGATGATCGTGAGCAGCCGAACCACGAAGAACGTCCCCACCGACGCCACGCCGAGCGAGAGAAGTGTTGCCGCCGGGTTCTGGCGCAGCAATGTGTTGGCAAGAAGCCCGGGGATCACCCACCCGATCGTTCTCCAGGCCAGCGACTCCACGCCGAGCGATGGCAGGGCCAGTTGCAGCGCCACGGACCACACGGCGCCAAGAAACAGCAGAAGGACGAACTGTCTTCGTCCGAAGAGGATGACAAAGCGTGAGAGCACGCGATAGGCCAGGACCGTGAGCACGGCAGCAATCAGCGTCCCGGCCAGCCGCAGCGGCTGATCGAGATACATGGCGACGTATCCAGGCACAATCACGCCGCCCGGATAGATCCCCGTCAGCTCAATGATGAGCGTGCTCATCATCAGCCCCACAAATAGGGTCTCAGCGCCCATAGCTATCACATGTCCTTCGCCACACGTCCGTCAGTTCCTGTCCGATTCCGGCGAAATTGCCGAAGCACAGCAGCAGTTGGCGCTGGTACATTATCCCAAGCTTCTGGGCCAGCTGGTCGGCCTGACGTTCCCGCAACGCGAATGCAGGAACGTCCGAGTGATGACGCACCATCCGAGCTGCCGCAACACGATGGGCACGATCCCCGATGAGAATGATCTCCTCAAGAGGCAACTCTCCCCGACGCAACGCAGATATCCAGAGAAGGGTGCGATCGCCACGATCGCGGCGAACGTTGAAGACGCCAACCATCGTCCGTTGGGAGAGCTCGGGATGGCTCGCAAGGACTGAAGTAGTGATCAGCCTTGTGGAAAGAGGATCGTTCGCGGAAAACGCGTTCAAAATGACAGTATCGTTCTCTGAATCGATGAGCAGCATCAGTTCTCCGGCGTCCCCTCTTAGATCGACAGGCAGGCTCCGCACCGGCTTGATCGAGATCGCGGCGGAGGCTGAGACATGGCCATCAAGGTCCCGGCAACAAGCTTCCGCAACTTGCGAGTTGGCAACGAATTGCCGATGCCCCGCTTCGACGATCATCTCCTGTCTCGGATTCCAGCAGGAGGTCGACGCATCTTCCTGCTCGCCGAGACCCCCTTTTGCGGGCAAGCAGTCCCCCTGCGTCCCCAAGTTCCCTCCGACTGCAATCAGTCTTCCCCCGGTAGATTCGAGCGCATCGCGGACTCCGGCGTCTGCCAACTCGAACCCCGGAGCATAAACGGGAACGCCACGCGGAATCGCCCAAGCAAGCGAAGCCGCGACTTCAATCGGAACCTCCCCGGCCAGCTCGACATGGTCGACACGTGCGTTGGTCAACAGCACATGCGTCGGCTGGATCATCCGCAGCGACTCCACCCTGGCGATTCCGGGGGAGATTGCCATTCCTTCGATGACAACGATGTCGCATGACATTCGTGCCGCGCGGCTCAGGATCTTCTTCTGCTCAAGAATCGACGCGCCACCGATTCTCCTGATGGTGATCTCCGCTCCATCAGGAAGCAGGATTCGTGGCTTCGAACCGGTCGTCTTGCCAAGAACGCGATGCCCCGTGCTTCTCAGCCGCGCGTGGACCAAACGAACAACGCTTGACTTCCCCCGGGTGCCGATGACAAGGATCCGAATGGGTAGCTTCCGCCGCGTCCGGCGGAGCATCAGGCTCTCAGCAATCAGTCCGATCAGGGCAACGGCAAACCCACCCACGATTACCCACAGTGTGTGCAAGAATCCCCATCCTTCGATTCGTTCGTCGGCCCTCAGGCACTGCCCGCCTTCGTTTGCCGAGATCCAAGCTTCGTGAGACACTCAGCAGATGGTACGTCCACTCCCTGCAAGCGGCCACTGCCCCAACGGAAGGCTCATGCCAGAAGACAGAGCGGACATTCGCTCGATTGCCGGGCCGGCAGAGGGGCGCCCGCCGCCTACATCTCCGAGAGATTCCTGTCGTCCGCCCATTGAGTCGAATCCGCCAGAAGTCGCTCGACTCCTTCATAGAACCTTCCGACGTGAACTCCATCGACAAGCCCATGATGCACGCGGACATTCAGCGGAAGCAGCAATGTTGCACCGTGCTCATAGAACTTGCCCCAGGCGATCCTCGGGACTGCATCATCTGCAGACCCGCTCACAGGATGCTGGAACCCCGTGAACGACACCCAGGGAATCCCGGTCAGGAAGAGGTAGTCATCCCGATCCGGACTATCCTCCAGCGATGAAACATCTCCGCTTCTTGCTTGCGCAATGGCTGCGTCTGCCCGACGGCGGAATCGTCCGAAGTGTGACTCAAACGGCAGCTCGCAGAAAGAGAACGTCTGATCGGGCCTCAACACGGTGATCGACGGATGAACAAGACGGTGCTCGACAACCTGGGAATCCCGTATCCTTTGCCGCATCTCGGGGATCTGATTTGCCGCGGCCGCCAACACATACGTGATCCCGATCGTAAACGAGGTTCCGACTTCCTTAAGCACTCCGTACAGTCTGGCCACATCCACGTTCGCCGTCAGAGAGAAATGCGGATGCGTATACGTGCGATAATGCTCAAATGTCACTCGTCTAGGCCACTCCGATTGCCGAATCCATCGAACTCCGTCCGGCATGGACAACTCAGCAGCCTCCGTCTTCACGTGCGGTCGGCCAGCGATCAGCACGGAAGCAAGCTACTAACTCGAACGTTCGTACGTTCCTGACTCCCACGTTCGCTGCACCTGCTTCGATTCCAGGAGATCCACGCTTGCGGAAAGCGTCAGGTCTCGCACCCATCCATCAGCCCGCCTAGTGAGTTCGAGTTGGATCGCCATGTCAACCGTCCCGATTTCGAACATCAGTTCAAGGGTTCCGCCAGCATTCCAGATCGGCTGAGCGTTCCGCTCCTTGCTTCGCTGATAGGCAAACGTCCCTTCCAGCGAAGCGTTCTCCTGGAGGATGTACTCGTATGACGCTGACGCGGTTAAATCGTATTCGGCGGTAAGCTCATAGGGGCCGGAAAGCCCCATGTGATACGCCCACTGCACCCGGTACCCATCCGCCTGGGCCGAATCCGCGGTAAACGAGAGAAGAGGATCGGATGGAACGGACATCGTCGAGAGGCCGACTCCGAAGCCGGCTTGCACCGTCCATCCGCAATACCGATTGATGTCGGCGGAGGCGAGCGTCTCCTCAATTAGCAGCAGCGCCCGAGCATCGAGAAAAACGCCGGTGTCGTTCTCGATGATCGTCTCGATCATCGTCACCAGGTCACTCGTGCTGTCATACTCGATCTGCCGCCCGATCTCGGTCGCGATCTGCATCAGCACTCCATCAGCAAGTGGTTCAGAGAGAACCCCGATTCCGATCAACCCGGTCTGGAATTGCAGAGCCCTTGCTAGCGGCGTGACGTCGTAGAAGCGGCCGTATCCGATCCCGGCACGCAGATTCAATCCCAATTCCGAATCAACCGCCAAGATGTCGGCAACGCCGTCAGCTTCACCGAAAACATACACAGGAAGATCCCGTTCGGAGTAGTAGCGGGCCGTGCCGTTAATCTGCCCACTTCCTGAAGACGGTGTGATCGAGCTAAGGTTGATCCGCGCAAGACCATTCAGCGAGTACCCGAAATCTGGCGAATCGTAGAGCTGGGCATAGCTGAGTTTCATCCAACCCGAGTCGATTTCCGGCCCCAGTGTCGATGGATCGTCGAAGTAGCGATAGCTGAAATCGAGTCGAGCGTCGACAAGATCCGTCTGGGGCGCATGGTAGTCGCAAACCGACGCCGCCACTGCCGCCAAGCCGAATACCACAATCGATCCCAGCCCTACAAGAAAAAGTCCCCTCAGCTTCCGCTTCAAACCAATCACCCCATTGTCAGATCACGCGACCATGCAGGATACTCAGTGGCAATTGCGGGGGCAAGGTTCATCGTCTTGGTCTCGAAAGCGGGCGCCGGGTGATCGCACGGAGCATCAGGACCGCGAACGCAAGTATTTGAGAGGTTTTCCCATGTCGCGGTACTGCTCCGCCAGCTCCTCGGCGATTTCCGCATCAATCCCATAACTGCGCAAGCGACGTTCGAGTCGCCACGCCGCGAGATTGCGGCGCCACCAAAGCGAGACGACGAACCGTCCTGCTCCTGCAACCAGAAGAAGTATCGAAAAGACAATATCAGGCACTGCGATCAGCGCCCGGAATCTACGAAGCACGCGAATCAGTCTTCCTCCCTATCCCGGTCTCGATCCCGATCGCGATGCCCATGGAGATTCCCCATGTCAAAGCTCTTCGACGTAAACACCTCGCGAAGGTTCAACATGTACCCCTGAGCCATCTCCAACGCGACTTCTTTCGACATGCCGGCATCCACCAGTTTCTTGTAGAACGTTCCGACAGCATCGCCCATGTTCTCCGCAGCGCTCTTCGAGTAGAGTACGTCGCGCAGACCACCGAGACGGGCGGGTAGCACCGTGCCGCCAGTTTCCATCACATCCCTCAGCTCTTCGGATTTTCTCCCTCCAGTGCCCCTCCTCTCATCGCGCTCGTCCATTTCGATCCTGACGTCTTTGATCTTGCCGAGTTCCTCATGGATCCGATCCTTGATCTCTCGGCGCAAGTCCTCTCCAAACCGCTCATCGGTCATGGCGTCCTCCTACCTTATCTTCGTTTCCAAGAAGCGGGATTCGATACCCAAGGAGCTTCAAATCCGCCTTCAGCGGAGTTCCACTGCCTCGCGCCGACAGCCCCACCGACAACCCGGCAAGAAACGATCCGATATCTACTCCGGGGGACGGGAGTCGTTTGACATGTCGAGACACCCTCTCGAATCCGCCGGTGGGGACGCCAGGGAGACTCTTCAGCGCCCCCTCCAATTCGATTCCAAGGGATACGTCCTGCGCAAGTTGTGCGCGACAATCGGAGCAATCGGCAACATGCACCGCCAGCTCTCCAACCTCATGTGCACAGAGACTTCCGGCAACGTACCAAGGAATCAGTTCTCTTGCCTCATTGCACGTGATCATGCCAAGACCTCCGCAAGCTTCCGCTTCGCGTGGTACATACGTGACTTCACGGTTCCCTCAGGGATGTCAAGAAGATGGGCAACCTCCTGGTAGGCAAGTCCTTCGTAGAATGCAAGAAACACGACCTCTCGCTGTTCTTGCGGCAAGGTATTGAGCGCTTGAAGCACTCGCTGCTCACGAGAGATGGCATCGGCAGGATCAGGCTCCACCAGCTTGATATCCGGATGCCGACTTCCGCGCTCCTCGCGGCGCAGCAGCCCGAACGCCTTGTTTCGAGCGATGCCGAAGACCCATGTCGATACCTTGGACAAACCTGCATACTTCGAGGCTGACCGCCACACGGCAACCATCGTCTCTTGCACGACCTCCTCGGCCAGGTGTCGGCTTCGTAGCAGGGTGAGCGCGTAACGGAACACGCGGTTCGCGTATTCGTCATAGAAGCGATGAAACGCCTCGTCCCTCCCCGCCGCTACAAGCGAGAGCAGCCTTTGGTCGTCGATTACGGCTCTCGTCTCCGACACAAAGCTCCTTTCGTTCTCCGACCGGTTTCCTCGCAGTTCAACGGTTGTCGCTCCTTGGACATCGTCGTTCCGCTCCAAACAGTATGTCGCATCACTTGACGATCAGGTTCAGCGACTTGATCTGCGACGTGACTCGCTTCCGGATGCTTCATCGACATCCCTCCAATCCAGGCCCAAGACAAACCCGGCGATGGATGCTCACTACTCGTTCCGACGATTCTCCACGAAAGCACGGAGAACAACCAATCCGGCGCGCCTCAACAACGTGCGACCGAAGATCGATTGCATCGGATGTCGGTCGATCGGTCTGTTGAAGGCAGAACACCGTGGCAGCGGCAGGGCGGTTGGCACGTGCGAAACGGATTGTCGATCAAGCGCTGCTGTGTGTTTGAGCTCCACCGCGTTCCTGCCTGCCTGTCACCGTGCGAACTGCAGCCCGCCGGCAAGACGGGCAACCGTGATGGTGACATGCCCTCAGTCGCTCCGCAAGTGTTGCGGCTGTTGAGGCTGCGGCTTGATCCCGTTGTCACGCTTCGGCTTTGGGAGCATGAAGCGACTGCAGGCAAGAAGAGATACGCCGATGATCGTCAAGGCAATGCCGATCAGGGCCGTCGAACGTTGGTCACACAGATTCCCTCGCACCAGGAACGACACTCCGGTAATGGTGGCCACCCATCCGACTCGGCACAGCTGTAGGCGCATGATTTCCTCCTCCCCTGCAATGCTGTCACGCCCGACAACATTCTCAAAGGACGGAGGACAGTCCCGGACCGGCCGGATGTCTCTTGCGGATTGCTCTGCCTGGCCTGCAGGCTTCCTTTGCCTGGATGCCGGGGACACCGGGCGCCATTCAATGAAGATGCCCGGTCGCCGGATCGGCCACCGGACATCTTCGGTTCCAAAGACGAGGCCAACCACTGCAACCTACGAAGCAGCGGTCTCGATCCTCTCATCGGGAGATTCTTGTACGACATCCTCGGCGACCATGCCGTCGACAAGCGTGATCAGCCGGTTCACTCGATCGAGGAGTCGGCTGTCGTGGGTGGCGAACAGGAACGTCGCCCCTTTGTGCTCGTTGAGGCGGCGCATCAGATCGATCAGATCGTGGCTGGTCGCCGTGTCCAGGTTGGCCGTCGGCTCGTCGGCAAGGACAATCGACGGCTCACCCACCACAGCGCGTGCCACCGCGACACGTTGCTGCTCGCCGCCGGAGATTCGATGCGGATACTGATCGGCATACTGCTCGATGCCCAGCTCGGAAAGGATTCTCTGGGCACGTGAGATGCGCTCTCTTCTGGCCACGCCCTGCAATTCGAGCACGAACGCCGTGTTTTCCAGCACGGTGAGCACGGGGATTAGGTTGTAGGCCTGAAACACGAACCCGATGTTGGAAAGCCGCAGCTTGGCCAGCTGATCTCTGGACAGCTCCGACATCGGCTGTCCTTCGAGGAAGATCTCGCCTTCGGTAGGCCGGTCGAGCCCACCCAGGAGATGCAGCAGTGTCGACTTCCCCGAGCCGGACGGCCCGGCGATGGCGGTAAACTCGCGTTCGTGCAATTCCATGGCCACGCCGCGCAACGCCGGGGTCTCGACCGATTCCGCCACGTACGTCTTCTTCAGATCCACCGTCTGAATCAAGGGGCTATTCGACATATCGCATCGCCTCCATCGGCTCCAATTTCGAAGCTCTTCGCGCCGGCAGCCAGGATGCAAGCAGGGCGATGACGGCCATCACGCCTGCGGACAAGAGCACTTGGCTCGCCCGAATGCTCATGTTGAGCACGGGACTAATTCCCATTTCCTTCATGTAATCCGCCAGCTGGCCCCACAATGGAATGCCGCCAAACGCTTGAACGATGAGGACGAGGCCCACACCCACGAGGGTTCCATAGAAGGCGCCCGCCACGGTGATGATCCCGGCCTCGGTGAGCACCATTGCCATCACCCGGATCCGGGACGAACCCAGCGCGAGAATCAGTCCGATCTCACGCGTTCGTTCCATCACGGACAGGTACAGCGTGTTCACAACGACCAGTGCGCCGAGCCCGAAGAAAATGGCAGCCATGATCACCATCACTGGCGTCAGAATATTCAGATAGGTCTCGATAAACGGCACCAGGTCCAACCACCCTTTGACATCGTATCCTGCTGGCAATGAGGCGCTTAGCGCTGCCATCGTTTGATCCAACCGGCTCGTGTTCCACGGACCCGTGACACCGTCGACGCGAAGCACGATCGCTGAGGCGGCGGTCTCGCTTCGAGCCAATCGACGAGCTGTTGCCAGATTGGCGACGACCATCGAGCGGCCCATGGTTGCCTCCGGCGCATCGAAGATGCCGACAATGGGTGCCCGAAGCGCACCCAGGCTGGCGTCGGGATGGACACCGAGGAGCACCATGTCGTCTCCGACCTTCAGATCAAGCAGTTCCGCCAACTCTTGTCCCACCAGAACCCCGTCGCTGGCACTGGTGAGGAATTCCCCGTCGATGATCCACTCGCTCATGTTGCTTACGGGATCGATCTCTTCGGGAACCACGCCACGAAGATAGACGGTTCGCGTGCGCTCGCCGACGCTGGCCAGTGCCGGAAGATCGAGCCGTACCGTCGACCACTCGATCCCCTCGATCGACGCCAGTGCAGTCAGAGCATCCGACGTGTCGCGGATGAGTGGCATGGCCGACCCTGATCCCTTGGTCTCTTCCGCCCGAATCTGAACATGGCCCGTATCGAACCTTGTCGACGTTTCGAACATGTCTTGCATCATGCTGTTGACGAACCCAAACATCATGATCAGGAAGTAGACGGGGATCAGCACAGCGCACAATGTCAGGATCGTCCGGCGACGATTGCGCATCATGTGTCGTATCGCCGCTTTCATGCCCCATCCCCCCATGCCTCAAACGTCTCCAGGCTGAAAAACAAGAGGTCGAGTTCGAAATCGAATCGAGGACTCTCAATCCGCTGGACAGTCTGATCGCCATACGCATCCTCTATCGTGATCGTGGTAGCGAACTTGCGGCTGCCGATCTCGATGACGTCCGCGAAGGTAGCTGTCTGAACGACCGCCTGTCGCTGGTCGTAGTAGACGAGCTGTTCCATCACGT
>CAZJLO010000034.1:0-19865 GCA_964547105.1 uncultured Thermotogae bacterium | reverse complement strand
TTGTGTTGCGATGATTCACCGCGCGTTGGATTCGGTCGCGCACCGCCTCCGTCTCGCCGTTGGTCTCCGGCAACACAATAAGGAACTCATCGCCGCCGTAGCGGATGACAAAGTCGGTCGACCGAACTTCCTGCTGCAGAAGAGCGCCGATTGCTTCAAGCACGCGATCACCAAGCTGGTGCCCAAACCGATCGTTAATCTCCTTGAACCGATCGACATCGATCATCAGCAGACCGACCGGATGGCCATACCTCCGCGCCCGACGCCCCTCCAAATCGAGTATCTCGTTCATCGAGTGGCGGTTGAACGCACCGGTCAGCGAGTCGTGTCGCGCCATGTAGGTGAGTTGCTGCTCGTACTCCTTGCGCTCCGTCACATCCCGAAACACCGCCCGGGTGGAGATCGGCTTGTCTCCCTCCAGCCGGCAGCTGACGCTTCCTTCCACAGCGACAACTCGCCCATCCTTGGCAACGAACCGGGTGACAATGACCCCAACATCCTCGCACCGTAGGATCTTGTGGAAGAGTCCTTCGCAATGATCCCGTTCATCGGGATGGATGATATCGAGAAGCCTGAGCGATCCGAGGTCCTCCGGGGAGTATTTCAACGTGCGATACCAGGCGGGATTCACAAAAAAGGAACCTCCCATCGACCGTAACGCTCTGAATCAGATCGCTTGCGTTCTCGAACAGATCGCGATACAGCTCTTCACGTTCGACGAGCGCACGCTCCGCTGCTTTCCGGTCTGCGATTGACAGCGTCGAAACGATAATTCGGGCCAGATCCTTCTCGTGACCAAGCGCCACCTGGAGGGTGAGATCAATCTCTCGAAGCTCGCCTGACACAGTCCGATGGACCGTCTCGGCGTGAAACCGTGTCTCACCTCTCCCGATGGCGATCAACTCTTCCTTGAACGTCTCCTTGGCATGTTCCGTAAACACGTTGGCAAGTCCTTCCATGAGAACCCGCTTGTCACCGGCGCCGTGAAGCTCAAGCGTGGCTCGATTGACGTCGACAATTCGCACTCTCTGAATGAATGATTCCACTTCCTCCGGGTGATCATCGAAGTACGTTCGGAAGTCAGAAACCCCTTGAGCTTGAAGGGCCCGGAGCCCTTCGGCGACGTTCGACCAATCATCCTCCCACATCGGAAGCGGGGAATCCTCGAATAGACTCTCCAGTCGAAGATGGCTGTCGTGAAGGCTGCGCACCAATTGAGATTGCTGTCTGCGATTGACGGCCGCAACCGCGGCGAAAGCGAGAAACCCGGTGGTGACAAGGAGTCTCACGTATAGCTCGTGCGCCGGCACGTGCAGGATCAACAGATCTATGTAGCGGCCACCGTAGATAAGCAGCGTGTCGACCGTTGCGTCGATAAGCCAGAAGACAAGTGAAAACAGAAGCGCGTACGCTCCGAAGCGAAGTTCCCCTTGAAGACCGATTCGCCACATACCCCCCAGTCTAGACAAGGGGATGTTCACGGAAAGGCCATCCGTCCAGAGCGCAAAGGGAACCGATGACATCTCTGCCGGCGCGGCTCTCCGCCTTTGTGATGGTGTTTTTTCGTGATTCGCTCCACGTACGCCATGAACTCTTTCAGAAGATCAGAGCGACTTGCTTCCTGAAGCTCTCCTATCCCGCGTTCCCATCGGAGACCAAGCAGGCCAATCGATCGGAAGGAGCCATCAAGCGCCCTTCCACCCAGTCTCTTGAGATCGGACTCTGCCGGCTGGCCGTCGGGAGACGCATGCTGTTCAGGTCGGCGAAAGCGTCGTCAACCGTGCGACTTGCCTGGATTCCGGTAGACTAGATCGGTTGTCCTGCTCCGCTAACGGGCAGAGCTGCCTGCGTCGTTGGAATACAGGTCAGCCCAGCGTCTGAGATGAGAAAGAAGCTCCTCGCCGACAACGGCACACTTGGATCTCGGACGATCGGTGATCCGCGGATGGGCGCGCGTGGACTGCGAGCGAAGCCCCTCACATGGAGTTCGCCGCTTCATCCGCGGGGTTTGCTGTGGTTTTCGATTGGTGATAGAGGCACAAGAGGAGAATCGTCTTGAGCGACTGCGAGAGAGTGCACCAGCTGCCTCCGGAGGGGATCGAAACTCGGCGCCTGCGGATCCGGCGATTCGTGCCAAGCGACGTCGACGATCTGCTCGCGGTCGTTAGCCATCCTTCCGTTGCTGCAGAGACACCGAATATCCCCCACGAAATCGAGGGACTGGCCGAGTATGTCAACCAGCAGAACCGGCTGACCCTGTTTGAGCCTCACGCCTGCATCGATTTCGCAATCGAGCGGAAAGCGGATCAACGCGTAGTCGGGCTGGTGACCTCGGTCAGCAACGGGAACCGCCAAAGCGAGATCGGTTGGGCAATCGGAGTCGACTACCGTGGCCACGGATTCGCCACGGAAGCAGCGCGAGGGCTCATCGCCTACCTGTTTGCGACGCACAATGATCATCGCATCTTCGCCGGAACGATCTACACCAACACTGCATCGTGGGCCGTCATGGAGCGGCTGGGAATGCGCAAGGAAGCCCACTTCGTCAAAGCGCATCCTCCGATGACGCCGGGGGAGGCGTGGATCGACACCGTTCGCTACGCGGTTCTTGCCGAGGAGTGGCCGGTCGACGAGAGCGGCTGAGTAGGCACCGCCGTCCCATCCGCGAGCATTGCGAATCCTTGCACTGTTCAGGTGGCCGGCACGGAGACATCCGCTCAGATCCGGACTCGTCGCATGGAGGAGAGCCGCAGGTCTGTCACGCACTCAGGCTGTCCGTCGCGGAGATAGACAGCGTTCACCCCGCCAAGATGCAATCCGTTGCTCGTGTGTTTTGCCTGGCAGAATGGATCATCCACGACATGTCGGACGGTCAGCGCGAGAGGATCGCCTCTCGGCGGATCGATGGCGTCATCGCGGAATCGATTGACGATCAGCCGCCGCATGTTCAAGCTCGCGGCATCAGCGGATTCCCTGACCACTCGGAACTCACACGCCTTATCCGAACGGTGGCTCCGCTCCTCGATCAGGAGAATTCGCCTGTCCGGTGGCGGGCGCGCTTCGCACTGACAAAGCAGCCCACCTCTTCCGGGGCAGGGCTCCACCATCTGACCGGCACGAGGGAGACTCGGAGATCACCTGTCTCGAAAACGCGGCAACGCGTCGAATGCGGACCAATGTCAACAGGCACTGGATTGCCGGGTTCGCGACCCAAGAGACGTGCGAGAACGGGGATCCGCGAATCATTTGGTCGCATCGCCGCGTGCGGATTCGTGCGGCAATCGTTCCGGTCGCCGGGTCGGGTGCCGATTCGCCCCATTGCCTTGCTGCTTCCTGGAGATCGACTAGACGAAGACCTGCTCACCGCCCGTCTCCACAAACCTGTGCCTGCGATGGAACAGCTGAGGAGACTCACCGATCTCGCTTGAGCGACTTTCCGGAAGCCTCTCGGAGGATCACCTTGCGATCTCCGTCGTGACGCTCAACCGTCAACCGGCTCCCGCTCCTGCCGTGAACGGGAGCAAGCATCCACGAACCGATTGCGGCATGCGTACGGGGCGTAGCGTCTCCGAACAAAGCAATGCCCCGTCCTGGGTTCCGGACGCGACGATGGTTGTGCCTACGATGAACCGGAACGCCATCCGATACCTTGCACCCCGCAATTCGTCGATCCACGCCTCCGCACGAAGCGTATCCTCCAAACCAACCGGATGATGATAGAAAATCTCGGTCCGCAGCACCGCAGCAAGGTGCCCTTGCTTCATCAAGGCGTCGATCGGAGTTCCGGCCGCGTCCAGCATCTTGACGCGCGCGGCTTCCAGCCATCGTGTGAACGCGAGACTGCTTGCCCTGCCGGAGAAGTCGATGTCCGACGCCCGAATCGGGATGTCGATCATCGCTTTCCGCATCGGCTTCTCCTCAAACCCCGTTGCTCAAGAAATCCTTCCGGCGCGATCGACCCTCGTAAGCGGAATCTGAGATGCACCGTGAGTGGCGACCGTCGCGAGACCGTGCGATCACACTCCCGCCCTCAACAACGGCGTGACGCAATCCACGGGGCAATTAGACGGACTCAACCTCGGTGACACCTGGAACTTGCTGCTTGAGGGTGCGTTCAATCCCATCTTTCAACGTCATCGCCGCCATCGGGCATCCGTTGCAGGCGCCCTGTAGTCGCACACGGACCACGCCTTGTTCGGTCACCTCGACAAGCTCCACATCGCCGCCGTCGGCCTGCAGGGCCGGCCGGATATCTTCAAGGGCATTCTGAACATCTTCCTTGATCATGTTTCCTCCATCGGCGGAGTCTCGCCCGCCCAATCCGGATCTTTGCCCGGGAACCTTGATCCACGTTTTCCCGAAGCCCTGTTCGCAACTGACGCCCAGACTGCAGCCGCCTGGGAGATCCACCTCTGCGCCTCAAACGGCGCCGTCGGTTTCAGAGAGGATACTCGCTCATCTCGCCGGACTCACGGATCGAGGCCACACCTACACAAATCCCCTGACCGTTTGGAGATGGTCGGCGTGAGAAGGTATGCGACAAGCGACAAAAAGAAAACGCGGCCGCAAGCCGCGTTACAGTATCTATACGCTATCTGTCCGAGCTGTGTCAAGGGGTCGGGCAAAGCCTCCGTGCCTGGTTGTCACATTCCTCTAGAACAGGTCCGTTTCCGCTTCCACGGATTCCGGGGGCTCGGTGACACGGTACAGACAATCTGCCGGGCCGATATCGCACCAGCGGCATTCCGACCAAAGCGGCACTTTCGCAAGGGGGGAATCCCCACCAACTCGATGGACCAGCTCAACAAACCGCTCCCGGAACGCATCATCCAATGCTCCCATCGGAATATCGACAGCACTCGTTCGGTACGCAACGCGTCCCGATAGGGCGACCTGTCTGCACCGGTCATTGTTGATCGGAAGCAGCAGCATGTACACAAGGACCTGGAGGTGATCCGAAGTCCTCGGCCGACCGGTCTTGCAGTCCTCGATGATACCCTCGCCGTCACGGATCGCGAGAATGTCCGGTTTCCCCGATACGACAATCCCTGTTTTCCCAATCCTCCGGAAAGCGTTTTCATCCTCGATGTAGACGTCGTAGCCTTCTTTCCGGAGTTGCTCGCGCCGGCTATTGACAAGCTCGCCGTGTTCCATCGTCCACTTGGCGAGGTCAAAGGTGACAGGGATTTTGTCGTAATCCTTGTGGTGCGAACGAAACCATGCCGACCACTCGCACATGCTTTCGCCGGCAAGGAGTTTCGTCAGCCACGTCACCCAGATATACGGCTCGGATCGAAGTTCCCGCATCGTTCCTCCGTGAGTCCCCCGTCTTCCTGTTCCAGTTCTTCGCTAAGGCTATGACCTTGCCGCCGTCGGGTCAAGCAAGAAGCCCACGGACGCGCCCATCTCCTCTCTCAGACCGCGGATGGCCAACTAGCTCCCGCTCACGAGATCCTGTCCCAACTCCCGCGCCTGTACCAGTAGATCGACGTCCTTCGCCGCGTCTCCCACCGCCGAGGCCGAGCCGTGAACCATGCGCATCCAACTTGCCTTCCGCGCAAATGTGTCGTGGAAGCAGCGCATGGCGGTCGCCGCACCGGAGTCGAACGGGTTGCTGCCGCCGTAGACGACCACGAAGCCATAGCGCTTTCCCGAGAGAGCATTCCCGTTGCTGCTTCCCAGAGCATAGAGCCGGTCAAGCAGCAACTTGGTTTGGGCCGTGAACGCGTAGCTGTAGATCGGAGTGGCGATGAGAATGGCGGATGCAGCACGAAGCTTTCGGTACAGAAGCGTCATGTCGTCTTCGATGACGCAATCATCGTCGATCGACCGACGACATCTGCCGCAACCGTCGCAAGGTGTGATCCGTAGATCGTGAAGAAAGACCGTGTCTACATTTGCTCCCAGTTGCCGCGCCTGGGCCGCCGCCTCAGCGGCCAGTGTAGCGCTATTCCCTTGTTTGCGAGGACTCCCGATCAGCACAAGCAGTTGCTCTGACACGTCTTCTCTCCTTTCGCGCTCTCCGAATGGCGGATTGAATCGGCAATGCCGCTTGCTCGATCCGTCGATTTCTAGGCGGACGTCGCCTTTGAGTCTTCGCCCGGCTGACAGGCAAGATCCTCGATGTAGCGAGGCAATCTGATCCTCACCCATCGATCCGCGTAGTACCCATAGTGACTCTCCACGGTTCGCTTCTTGAGATCGAAGAGCGAGACGCTCCCATAGATCATCGAGTGCTGTCCATCAGGCCCTTTAGGCACGTGTCGATAGTACTCCGGGAAATCGCCGGCCGGGGAAAGAAAGTCGATCAGATCCCTCGCCGCATCGTACGAGACGGCTCCTTCTCTCTCCAGCACACCAAGGATGCGGTGGTTCAACTCATCATAGCGCCACTGGCTGTCATCCGCGCGCCCCTTGAAGACACGGTTTGCCCAGCGCTGCATTCCGCAAAGCCTCATCTCGGGAATGACGAAGTGGTTGGTCGTCAGCAAGACCCGTTCTGATTGACCGCGAAGCGGAGCGAAATAGAAGCTGTGCGGGCAGTTGCGATCAAGATACGTCGGGTTGATCCGGCCACGGCCATGGAACGCGTCGGGGTCGATGGTGCGCTGGAAACGCTCCCACAGCGAGGGATTGAAGGTCTCGATGTACGGCTCGACCCCTTCATAGTCATCCCAACGGACCATCGCCCCTTGCTGAGCCTCCGCAGTTCTGTGTTCGCGGAGGAATTCCCTATCGGGGAGCCAGGGGTGGATGACCTTCCGCGGGTAGCTCAAGAATGGGATCCGGCTCATCGATGCCCCTGCCTCAACCACACAGGCGCGATCACGGGCCACATTGCTCCCGGCGGCAACGACCATGTAGTTCCACGTAACACCTCGCCGCGCCGCGATGATTCGCCGGACCGCCGTTTCGGCGGTAGATCCACACTCGACGGCATCACGGACAAGCAGCAACGAATTCATCCCCGGCCGGGCGGCATTGCAGTTCCCTCCAACCGCCACATCGACTCCTGCGGCGACCCCATGGATGTTCATGGCGGCGATACTTCCGATCATCCCCGGGGCAGCCATGTTGACAAACGGGATCTGGGGGTCGCCGTCTTCATCGATCGGGTTATAGATCGTAAGACAGGCGACATCCTGGAATACACCGCCGGTCGGGAACATGTAGTCACGTCCGAACAACGCGCCATCGCTCGAGGCATCGTTCAAGATGGCGAATCCGTTGCACCCCAACGGGACCTGAAGATCACGCCCCCGAAGGTCGGGCATCCGCAATCGCAGGAGCTCGCCCGTGTAGCTGAGCGCCAAGATGCAGTCTATCCCGGCGTTTAGAACCCATAACTCCTCTTCCGTAACCGTGGTGGCTCGTTTTTCGCTCCGGGCTCGCTCAAGACATCCGTCGGCAAGGCCTCGGATCTCCCGATGGAACCTGGAGGGGAGATCGGCACGGATCCGCTTTCGCCGGATCATGTCGTACAGCGAATCAATCAGCACCCGATGAATCTTGACAAGCCGCAGTTCGGGATCGCGCATCACATCCGCTCGCTCACCCCGTAGGGACGTGCGGATCATCGCTTTTACGACCCGGTCGATGAACGATTCGGTCATTCGACTGATTGCCGGCTCGGCGAGACGCCCCATCAAGTAGCCGATCTGGTAGGAATTCCCCTCTACGTAGTACGCACGTTTCGGCTCTCCCGTCACGGTATTGACCGCGGTACAATGCTTCGCGGCGATTCCGATTCGACCGCGGTACACAACCACGTCATCTCTTGACACACGGAACCCATCTTCGGCAAAGGCTTCCTTCAGGCAACCGATGTGCTGGTCGATCCCACCGCGTGCACTCATGGTTTTACGCTCTCCCGTGTCCGGTTCAAATGAAAGATCCTCCCCGGATTGGGGGTGTTCCGCAAGGCCGGCCGAGGTCAGTGCCGGCTTCGCTCACGGCCGATCGAAACGATCGGTCAAACCGAGCTTGGATCCAACTGGCACGCCTGTGCGAGCGGCGTCCACGAAGTGGATGAATCGCTTGTCCTGGACACGGACGTCAACAGCGCTGAGAATCGTCCCGTTTGCGGAGCCGATCCGGGCAAGATGCGGGATCGTCGAGCATCGGCTTCCTTGGATAAGTGTGTCACCAGGAGGATGGGGGAGAATCATTACTTCGAATTCGCGTTCGTGTTCGAATCCGGATGCACGTCAATCAAGCCGGATTCTTCGGGAGGTCTTCGGGTACTCCGAATTCCGAGGGCCGCAAGATCACATCATCCGTCACGTTATTCACGGTGGCGATGCGTTGGTCCTGATGCCAACGGGGGGAGGGAAGAGCCTCTGTTATCAGATCCCGGCAATGGTCCGCGAAGGCGTTGGGGTGGTCGTGTCTCCACTCATTTCTCTGATGAAAGATCAGGTCGATGCGTTGAATCAGTTGGGCGTCCGGGCGGCCTATCTGAACTCAACCCTTTCTCGAGAAGTGGCCCGATCGGTTGAACAGGCCATGGTGGACGGGAGCCTGGATCTGTTGTATGTGGCGCCGGAGAGGTTGCTGACCTCTCGGTTCCTGAATCTTCTCGCTCGTATCAAGCCGGCGTTGTTCGCGATCGACGAAGCGCACTGCGTCTCTCAGTGGGGGCATGATTTTCGACCCCACTACCTCGGCCTCTCTGTACTCCACGAGCGATTCCCAAAGGTTCCGAGAATCGCGCTGACGGCCACTGCTGACGAACCAACGCGGGCGGACATCATCGAGCGGCTTCGGCTGGAGGAAGCGCAGCAGTTCATCTCCGGCTTTGACCGTCCCAACATCTGCTACCATGTGGTGTTGAAGTCGAGACCTCGCGAGCAGCTTCTCTCATTCCTCGGGCATGAGCATCGCGGCCACGCCGGGATTGTATACTGCCTTTCCCGCCGGAAGGTCGAGGAAACGGCCAAGTGGCTCCAAGGTCAGGGATGGGAGGCGCTGCCGTACCACGCCGGCCTCTCCGCGGAGGACCGTAGGCTCCATCAGGACAAGTTCATTCTCGAAGAAGGGATCGTCATCGTGGCTACTGTGGCATTCGGCATGGGGATCGATAAGCCGAATGTCCGGTTTGTCGCCCATCTCGATTTGCCAAGAAGCCTCGAATCCTACTATCAGGAGACCGGTCGGGCAGGCCGCGACGGCCTGCCTGCAGATGCGTGGCTTGCCTACGGAATGGGAGATGTCGTGACCGTACGTCGAATGATCGACCAATCGGAGGCCGATGAAACCCACAAACGGATCGAACGGCGTCGCCTTGACGCGATGCTCGGGTTCTGCGAAACGGCGCACTGCCGCCGACAAGTATTGTTGAGACACTTCGGCGAAACCCACACCTCATCCTGCGGGAACTGTGATACTTGCCTGACGCCTGTCGCGACGTGGGACGGAACGGTGGCCGCACAAAAAGCATTATCATGCGTGTTTCGAACTCAGCAACGATTCGGAGTTTCCCACCTCATCGACGTTCTCCACGGGAAATCGACGGACAAGGTGAAGGAATGGAACCATCATCTGGTGAGTACGTTTGGAATTGGCACAGAGCTTGACACAACCGAGTGGCGGTCCGTGTTCAGACAGCTGGTTGCCTCCGGCTTGATTTCCATCGATCACGATCGGCACGGCGCCCTGTGCCTAACCGAGGAGAGCCTCTGCGTGCTCCGTGGCGATCACCCGGTCGAGTTCCGCAGAGACCCGCGCCCGGCGCGCGGGCGACAAGAAAGCAAGAAGCGACTTCCTCGGGACTGTGAAGAGCGTTTCGGTCCACGAGAGCGCCGGCTTTGGGAGAATCTCCGCATCAAGCGCCTTGAACTCGCCCGCAGTCAAGGGGTCCCCCCGTACGTGATCTTTCACGACGCCACCCTTCAGGAGATGGCGCTCGTCAAGCCGTCGAACTTGGACGAGCTTTCCGAGATCAACGGCGTTGGAGCACGCAAGCTCGCCCGATACGGGGAGGCTTTCCTCGACGCAATCCTCTCTTGACGCGAGGACGATCGACCAGAACAAACTATGGAAGCGTCTTCGTGCATCCATCAACGCTGGCTGCCCGGACACCCTCGTTCCCGTGGACTCGCGAAATCTTCTCCCTGATCACTTCCGAGATGAAGGCGACGGACGCGACCAACCGCTCGCTAAGCCGCCTCACGGAACCTGCAATCCCTGCTGGGCGTTACTCGATCCGAATTAGGGTGTGGCAAATCATCCGGTAGCAGGAGTCATGCGCATCGTGCGGCTCTTGGCGCTCGAATCGGAAGTGAACACTTTGATCACTCCAATCGTTGTATAAGTGAGGGCATCCTTCTCGAACGGGATCGCCCGATCGGAGACGTGCGCAGCCCAAGGCACAAGGAGAAATGCATGGCGGAGATTCCAGGGTCGATGCTCAACGAGAACGCAATGATCACTGCGCTGTTCGATGAACTCCACACCCCGCTTCACCGCTATGCCGTCTCGTTGGCTCACAGCACGGATCAGGCAGATGATCTCCTTCAGGAGACATTTTCCCGTGCCATGGCAAACGCGGCACTGCTTGCCCGTCTTGATGACGATCAATGTCGTGCGTGGCTCTTTCGGGTCCTTCGAAATCGGTTCCTCGACCTACGCCGCCAAGACCGCCGATCGGATCAACTGGTCCGGCACTTGGCCAATCAAGCGTGGGGAGAGCTGGACGATCCGATGATTCCATTGGAGTGGCTCGCCGTGCTTGACGACGTTCCCCGTCGTTATCGCGAGTTGCTTCGGAAGCGCTATGAGCTTTGTATGACAAGCACCGAGATCGGACAAGAACTGGGGATCCCCCCCGCGACTGTCCGATCACGGCTGCGCTTGGCCATTCAGTGGCTACGAAGCCACTGCCTGGATTCGTAGGCGGGGAGAAACACTATGAATCGGGATTTGCTGATTGGACAGATCGGCGGCTCGGCGGTCCTTTGGGCATGGGGACAAGGTATTCCCCTCACCCATCAAGAACTGCGGCAATCCTCATCCTCTATTCTCAAGCGGTCGAGGAAGACGGACGCCTGCCGAAGATTGCACACCGCAAGCCGGGTCGGACAGTCGCACGACGGTTGCGATTCGTGGCAGCCGGCAATGGATGCGTCGCCTGAGGCAAAGACGATCTCTGTATGAATTCGAAACACCTACGACAGGAGGAGAACGTGGAATCTGAGAGCAACAAGAAGAGCATCGGAAACGTCAATGTGCTTGATCTGCGACAAGCAACGGAGGCCTCTGTCACAGGCATCGAACGGATCGGCAACGTCAATCTCGTGATCCAAACCAAGGCCACGGCGCCGTATTTCCAGCAGATGGCCGTGGGAAACGTCAACGCAGTGGTGACCGTGCCGGATGATGCCGACGTCCGGCAGGTAATGGGGCTGACGGAGCTAGCCGCTCAGTTCTCTGAAGGCATCTCGTCGCCGATCTACATGCTCGTCATGGGCAAACTTCTCGTTCACCCGGATGTTCCCGCAGAAGAGATCGCCAAGGGAATCGCGGGAATCACGGTGTTCGGGAAGCTCGTTTGCCCCGAGCCGCTGATCGGGGTCATCCAAGGGAAGGTCGACAAGATCTTCGGCAAGACGACCGTCTACCCCGTGCTGGATCGGGTCGAACTCCGCTCGCTGGAGCTGGATGAAGCCTTCTTGAATTCGCTCCCCGACGGAACGAAGCTCGCGATCACCGGTACGTTGGATGTCCCCGAGGTTCTACCGAACGAGCTGATTGCGCAAAAGATCGCGGTACTCCATGCCTCTTCATCGGGCATCTGCCACGAAGAGAACCATGCCACACTGCAGAAGGTGATGACGGCCGGAGGCGCATCACTCACAGCAATTCCGACGGGATACCGGTTTGTGAAGCGACCGCTCATGCTCGATCGGGTCCGCCTGTCGGCACTGCGGGATCCTTTCTTGTACAACACGGAACAGATCATCCTTGGGCACGATGTGCCAGCAGAGCTTGCCAGCGAGAGGATCAAGGGTCTCCGAAGCGAGGAGATAATCGCCTGCCCTCAAGAATTGGAGTCGGTGATCGTCGACAAGGTTGATGTCCTTGAGGATCAGGTGATCTTCTATGAAGGGGAGCTGCTGCTTGTCGATGGAGAGGAAACGCTTAGGTGGGATCGTCTAGCTGCGTGTGATTGCCCCGTTACGCTGTTGGTAACGGGAAATCTCGAGTTGGCGGACGATCTGACGGCGGAGCAGATCTCGTCACGGATCGCACGTGTTCATAACTTGGGAACCATCACTTGTTCCTCGAGCCAGATAGGGGCAATCGAATCGCTTCTGGGGATTCGAGACGGGGAGTTGGCCATCGTCGCTGAAGAAGCACTGCCGCAGCATTGGATCGCCAACGTGAACATGCTCGAGTTGTAGCCCAGCTTGAGACAAGCGGCGTTCTTGTCCGGAGTCCGGGATTCCGCCCGGACTCCGTCTGTTGCATCGGATGTCCGTCAGCTTGTGGATGCTAACGCTTAGTCATCTTTCGAGAAGGGGCTCGATCAGTTCGCTCATGCCTCCGCATCCTCCCTGGCTAATCGGCGCATCGCACAATCCGCGGTAGCAGGAACCATACGTCGTCAATCCGAACGGTTCCGGATCGATGTTTTGACGTTGCATTGCAGCCGAGATGTAGTAGTCCGGCCGAGCAAACATCACCCATTGAAGCACAGACTCGCGGATCTGTTCCGCCGCGTACTCCGCCTCGGAATCGAGAATCAGATGCGCCGCCAGCCCTTTGCCACTACGAATAATGTTGCAGGCCTGTCCATCTTGCTCACAGCAGCAGATGAACATCGAGTTGTCGTCGCAGCACGGCGCAACAAGACCTTCAAGCGCCGTTCGATACCGCACGTCTTGTTCCGCCGCTGGAACGGAGTCGTACCACCATTGGACAAAACGTGGCAGCAAGTCGTACGACAACACCTCGCCGTAGGCCGTTTCCGCTCCTTCCTCGGGGATGATCTCTTCGGTCAGCGCCGCCAACAGATCATCGCCCGCCACGGAATCCTCGGGTTGTACCGTGGCGCTCAACCCTCCGATCAAGCCAAGGACAACCAGCATCGCTGCCGCCATCGTGATCCCCGCTCCGTATCGTGAGCTTGCCCTATTCCCTGTGATCGATCTCACGCGCGACCTCCCTCATGTTGGAATCCCCGGAGAGTACAGGCTCGGCGTGAACATCTTATGAACACGCGTGTTGCGGGACATTTCGGCGTTTGGAGAAATCCCGCAATCCCTCTTGCGGTTAATCATTGGGACACGGGTCGGCTGGCTCACTGAAGATTCGGGAGCACTTGCTCATCAAGCAATGTCCGCGCGCGTTGCTGGTTGAGTACGTTGTGGAACGGATAGATGTCGCCAGCATCTTCTTCGATGACACCCTCAAGCACATCGCGCGCTTGGCCCCACCTCTCGCTCGGAATGAGATAGAACTGCACATAGAACACACGATTGCCGAAGAACGCATCGCAGATCGGGTCCATCTTGACGGGGCATGCTTCGCACGCCTGGCACTCCACACTGTCCACGACGTTACACAGATACGACAAGGCAAGATCGAGATCCTGACCAAAGAGCTTGGGAAGGCTCGCGTAGTAGGCAGCGATCGAACGGTACGGTGCCCCGGCGACATACGTTGGGTCGACCTCGATCGCCCGTTCGATCGTCGCCCTCAATTTCGCGGTGTCGTTGCGGAAGATGGCGCCAAGGATGTCAAATTGATCGTAGCGCGACCAGTTGGAGTACGTCCACTGGAGCGCGGCCACATCGTCGACCAACTGGACAGCCGCCTCAAATCCGTCTTCGTCTTCGGTTTCGCCAAAGCCGGGCGCAAGCCGCACGCTCATCTCCCCATAGTGCCAACCTTCGGTGTAGGCAGCTTTTTTCGCGTCTTCATCGGTCTCGTAGACATCAGCAAGCGTGTAGTAACACTGAGAGAGGGAGTTCAGAACCTCGGCGCTGGTCGGATCGAGATCTACCGCGGCGGTGAGCGCCACAATTGCCTGCTCCAGTTCGGCCCTGCTTCCCACGACCACCTGGTCGTTGAGAAAGATCGACAGGCCGTCTTCGATAAGTTGATCAAGCTGCTGTCCCATCAGAGGCAAAGCAAGCAGGCCCACCCCGACAACCATTGCAGCAAGCGTTCTTCGCATTGTGTTCCTCCCGTTTGACGAGCAAACCGTCGGCCCGGACAAGACTTGTGCGCCCATTACGCATCACCGGCAAGCGATGGGCGTTCGATCCGAACCAATAGAACGTGAATTCTAACGCGTCCGCCTCGACGGAGCATGATTGCTTCGGACATTGACGACCGTTGGTTGACGCACCAATGAGCGGCGAATACGGTTTGCTCACACAGGATGGTGAATGACATGCCGGACCACGCAAAGAAGATCTCTCTGGAATTGGGATTGCGCCTTGCCCAAGTATCCGCCACCGCCGCACTTCTCGATGGAGGAGCCACCGTCCCGTTCATCGCCCGCTATCGCAAGGAACGAACGGGATCCCTGGATGAAGTGGCAATCACGGCCATTCGAGACCGCCTGAAGCAACTCTGCGTTCTTGAGGATCGCCGGGAAGTCGTCCTTTCATCGCTTGTCGAGCGAGATCTTCTCACGTCTGAGTTGCATACGGCAGTCACGGGGGCACAAACGCTTTCTGAATTGGAGGACATCTACCTTCCGTATCGTCCAAAACGGCGAACCAGAGCCACCATCGCCCGGGAGAAGGGACTGGAGCCCCTTGCCCAAGCGATGCTCGCTCAGGATTCGACTCTCGCCCCGCGGAGCCTTGCCGAAGCGTACGTCGACCCCGAAAAGGGTGTTCTTACCGTTGACGACGCCCTGGCGGGAGCCCGTGACGTGGTGGCCGAAACGATCAATGAATCAGTGGAATCCCGCGCCGAGATTCGGAGGCTGTTCGCCAAGCACAGCCTTCTTCGATCAACCGCAATGGACGACAGGAAGGAAGATGCCTCGCGGTTCAGCGATTACTTCGACTGGTCGGAGCCGATCGCAAAGATGCCAGCACACCGGATCCACGCCATCTTCCGCGCCGAGAAAGAAGGTGCAGTTCGCGTATCGATCCGTCCGGAAGAGGATCCGGCAATCGCACGATTGGAGCAAAGATTCGTTCACGGAGGATCGGCGGCTGCGGAGCAGATCAGAGAAGCTGCGGCCGACTGCTATCGCCGCCTGATGGCGCCGTCGATCGAGAATGAGATCCGGTCGATGCTCAAGGAGAAAGCCGATCAAGAGGCAATCCGCGTCTTTGCCACCAACCTCCGCGAACTTCTGATGGCCGCACCGCTGGGACCGCGTCGCGTCCTGGCGATCGATCCCGGCTATCGAACCGGCGGCAAGGTCGTCTGTCTGGATGAACAGGGGATGCTTCTCACCCACACCGTCGTTTATCCCATCGGCAGCGAACAAGAACGAAGGACTGCAGGGCAGACGATTGCCGATCTTGTCCGAGAACACAAGATCGAGGCAATCGCCATCGGGAACGGAACAGCCAGCCGAGAAACCGAGACACTGGTACGAAGCCTTGCCTTGCCCGCTGAGATCCCAATTCTCCTGGTCAACGAGAGTGGAGCTTCCGTCTACTCCGCATCGGAGGTCGCCCGGCAGGAGTTCCCAGAGCACGACATTACCGTCCGCGGTGCCGTGTCGATCGGGCGGCGATTGATGGATCCGTTGGCCGAGCTGGTGAAGATCGATCCCAAGTCGATCGGCGTCGGACAGTACCAGCACGATGTTGACACGTCGGCATTGCAGCAAGCGCTGAACGATGTCATTGAATCGTGTGTAAACTCCGTTGGAGTAGACGTCAACACGGCAAGCCCCGCGCTTCTATCCCGCGTGGCCGGACTCAACGCCAAACTGGCCGCAAACATCGTTGCGTTCCGGGAGCAGACGGGTCCGTTCCTGGAACGTCGCCAATTGATGGACGTTCCTCGCTTGGGCCCCAAGGCGTTCGAGCAGGCGGCGGGTTTCCTGCGCATTCGCAGCGGCCGTGAACCACTCGACGGCAGTGCGGTCCACCCGGAACGGTATGGGACGGTGCGGCGGATGGCCGCGGATCTCGGATGCGCCGTGGCTGACTTGATGCGCGATGCGGCGCTTCGAGGCAAGATCGATCCGGCGCGGTACGTTTCCGATGATGTCGGTTTGCCGACGCTGGAGGACATTCTCGCCGAGCTTGCCAAGCCGGGACGCGATCCGCGGAAGACGTTCGAAGTGTTCGCGTTCTCCGACGACGTTCACGAGATCAAAGACCTGCGGCCGGGAATGAAACTACCGGGCATTGTCACCAATGTCACAGCATTCGGGGCGTTTGTCGATATCGGTGTGCATCAGGACGGGTTGATTCACGTCAGCGAGTTGGCGGATCGATTCGTGTCCCATCCCTCGTCTATTGTTCACCTTGGGCAGAAGGTCTTCCCCACTGTGATCGATATTGACATCGCCCGCAAGCGGATCGGCTTGTCGTTGCGAAAGCCCCCTCACCCCCGGCCCCGGAAACAGCGCGAGCCGGGAGCGACGTAACCGGAGTCGCGAAGTGAACAGCAGAGCGATTCTTCGCCCCCTTCGCCGGTATCGGGCGCGTCGGAAGGTATCCGGCCGCTGCTCGAAGCAGGCGGACGCGTGCAGCCGATATCCAACGCCGTATCGCGAGTCATCCTGTGTCTTGGCTTCCAACGAATGGATCGATCTATGTTGATTCCGCAGGAACTGGTACTGCTTGACAGGGGCTTGGCCTAAGATTAGAATAATTATCAATGAAGAACGAAAGTAGTTTGCGGCGACTTCGAGACCTCGGAATCACACCTACGGTTCAACGTGTAATGATCATGGATTATCTGTCCAGATCGCGCACGCATCCAACGGTGGACGACGTGTTTCGAGCCGTTTCCAAGCAGCACCCGGCCTTGTCGCGCGCAACCGTCTACAACAGTCTGCGAGTCCTTGTCGATGCCGGCGCCGTATGCCAGCTCACGATCGAGAAGCAAGCCGTGCGCTACGATCTCTTTGACGATCCTCACGCCCACTTCCTCTGTCGAATCTGCCACCGGTTGTACGATGTCGATGTCACTCCGGGAACATCGCCCGGCAAGATCGTGAATGGGCACCGCGTCGAGTTGGCGACAACGTATCTGTACGGCGTATGCTCCACCTGCTGTGAGGCAGAGCGCAATCCACCCGGAACGAAGGATGACCGCGATGCCTGAGCTCCCCGAAGTCGAGACGATTGTCCGTGGCCTGCAGCCAATGATCGGGGCACGAATACGACACCTTGAGGTGCTTGACCCGCGGCTGAAGATCGACTCTCAGCTACGGCAATCCCGTTCCGGCGATGCCCTCGTCGATCAGACGATCGATGCCATCGTCCGGCGCGGCAAGTACATCCAGATCGTCCTATCGGGCGGGGAAAGCCTCGTCGTCCACCTTCGGATGTCGGGACGGCTTGTTGTGTCATGCAGGAACGACGAACTGCCGCATGTGCGTCTGAGGATCGACCTTGATCGAGGCACGATCTCCTTCATCAACCCAAGGCGCCTCGGGACCGCGGAATTCATCACCGGCGCTTTCTCACATGACCTGGGAATCGACCCGCTCTCGCCGGAATTCACGCCGGATCAGCTTGCCTCGCTCGTACAGGCCAGCCGAATGCCGATCAAGCAGTTCCTTCTGGATCAGCGACGGATCGCGGGATTGGGCAATATCTACAGCTCCGAAGCCCTGTGGCGGGCGCGGATCGATCCGCGCCGTTCGGCGAATGGGTTGGCCAAAGCCGATATTCGCCGCCTTCATTGCGGGATCGTCGGCGTTCTTCAAGAAGCGATCGATCACATGGGAACATCCTTCGGCGTTAGTGTGTCCGATTATCGCAATGCCGAAGGCGTGGATGGAGGCTTCCAAGATCGGCTTGCTGTGTACGGGCGCCAAGGCGAAGCCTGTCGTGTCTGTGAGACCCCGATTTCCCGCTGTGTCCAAGGTGGGCGATCGACGTACTGGTGTGATGGATGCCAGAGCTGAATGTTGAGAGAGCGATTCAACAAAGGACCGATACGAAAGGGAGGATGGATGGATCTGAAAGGAACACGTACGGAACGCAATCTACTTACCTCGTTTGCCGGCGAATCACAAGCCCGAAACCGCTATACCTACTTCGCAAGTCAGGCCAAGAAGGACGGCTATATCCAGATTCAGGCGATCTTCGAGGAGACCGCAAACCAGGAGAAAGAACATGCGAAGCGGTTCTTCAAGTTTCTCCAGGGGGGCAACGTAGCGGTGGAGGCGACGTTCCCGGCAGGGGTCATCGGTACGACAGCCGACAACCTGCGCGCAGCAGCAGGCGGAGAACACGAGGAGTGGAGTGAGATGTATCCCGAGTTCGCACGCATCGCCCGCGAGGAAGGGTTCCCGGAGATCGCGGCCGTGTTCGAATCCATCGCCGTCGCCGAGAAGCAGCACGAGCGGCGTTACCTTGGGTTGCTCACCAATGTCGAGGCTCAGACTGTATTCCGGAAGGAGCAGCCGGTGACGTGGCGATGCCGAAACTGCGGCTACGTGCACACCGGGTCCGATGCCCCGCAGCTCTGCCCGGCGTGCGCACATCCGCAAGCACACTTCGAGCTGCTTGCCGAGAACTGGTAGCAGCGGCTGTTTGCGAGCTCACTCCTGTTGGCAGTTGCTCTGGGGAGATCGATTGACGTAGAAGTGAAGATGCAACTTGGAAACGGAGAAGGGAGGACCCATGATCGGACAGCGCATCGAGCAGGCGTTCAACGAGCAGATCAAACACGAACTCGAATCATCGTATCTCTACCTGGCAATGTCCGGCTACTTCATCAGACAGTCTCTAGAGGGTATGGCCCAATGGATGCGGGTGCAGTCACTGGAAGAACAAGCCCACGCGATGCGCTTCTTCGATCATATCGGCGAGCGCGGAGGCTCCGTGGATCTCGCATCGCTTGACTTGCTCGGAAGCGAGTGGGATTCGCCGCTTGCCGCGTTTGAGGCAGCGTTCAAACACGAGCGGTTCATCACCGGGAAGATCGACGATCTCGTCAATCTTGCACGGCAGGAGAGCGATCACGCCGCGGAGATCTTTCTGCACTGGTTTGTGAACGAGCAGGTCGAGGAGGAAGCCTCGGTGTCCAAGGTGGTCGATCTGCTCAAGCGAGTCGCAGATTCGCCCCAGGGATTGATTCTCGCCGACCGCGAGCTGGGCTTGCGGGCCGCCCCAATGGATTCGGGCTCCTCCACGAACGAATAGGGATGGGTATGGAACAAAGAGTGAGACCGCCATTCAGGATCGTCGCCGATGCGACGGGGCTCAACCAGGCTCTATTCCAGGTGACCCATGGGTTGTACATCCTCACGGCCAGGGAGGGAGACAAGATCAACGGCCAATGTCTCGACGCCCTGATGCAGGTGACCAACGCCCCACCTCGGATTGTCATCGGAGTCGGGAAAGGATCACTGACCCACGAGATGATCGTCAGGTCGGGGTATTTCGTCGCCAATGTGATCGATCGCGAGAACCCTCTGTGCGAAGCCGCAGTCCGCCGTTTCGGATTTCAATCGGGACGCAAGGTCGACAAGTTTGCCGACTACGATTACACGGCGAGCGAGCGAGGGATCCCGATTCTTCCCGATGCCAAGGCGTACTTCGAATGCACGATTCTGCCCGATATGACGGCGGATCTCACGACCCACTCGTTGTTTGTCGCGTTGGTGGATCGGGCGGGAACCCACGAGCAAGGTGAACCCTTCACCTACAACGAGTACCGGAAACGGATGAAGAAAGGTGGTTAGCGATGGAGAAATGGAT
>CAZJLO010000033.1:19061-20427 GCA_964547105.1 uncultured Thermotogae bacterium | reverse complement strand
CCGGCCGGTTGTTGATCTCCAGCGTCCACTGGTTGCTGGTGGCCATCTTGTCGAACGACTGCTGGTCTTCCACGTGGATGACCCGCGTCTCCAACTGCACAGTGTGGCCTTCGGTGATGATCTCCGGATCGGCGATCGTCAGGTACACGAACAGGAACGCCTCGGCGCCCTCGTCGTCATCGACGACGATGTTGTTGGTGTCGATGTCCACCCGAACCCCGCCGGTGCGGAACCCCGTCATGTCGGTTTCCTCGCCCATCTTCGACTGCACGCCGTCCCGCGTGTCGGCCCGCCACACCTCGACCTTGTCGATCTCGGTGGCGCCGGCGTTGCCGTCGTTGAACACGACGATCGGATCGATCGTCACGTCATTGTCGTTCTCGTCGCGGTCTTCGACGCGGATCACCTGCACCAGCACCCGCGCCGCACTCGATGCGACCCCGCCTTCCGGCGGCGTCAGGTTCTCGATGAACTCGAACCCCGGCAGGTACAGGTCGAGCGTGTCCGGATACTCGACCTCATCACTATCGTATGGCACGGTATTCTCGACACCCCGCAACTGGATGATCGGCCGCAGCGTGTGGCCGTCGTCGGGGATGCCGATCGTGTATTCGATGCGGAACAGCTGATCGTCGTCGTCGTTTACGTTCCTCTGCGGGAGTAGGTCGTACCACGCCCCGGTGCGGAAGTCATCGAGATCCGGATAGGTGGCGTTGGGAAGGGTCAGCAGCGTCGTGCCGCCGGCCTTCACCTGGATCTGCTGGATCTCGTCGCCGTCGGCCGATCCGGCGTTGCGAATGTAGATCGCAACCGTATTGACATCGAATGCGTTGGAGTCGTCGTCGGTCGCCCGCACCTCTTGGATCACCACATCGCCGGTCGCCGCCGAGCCCGAAGCGAGCGGGTCGCTCTCTTCGTCGATGATCTCGAACCCCTGGTCGCGGATCGTCTGGGTGGTGCTGGCGGTGATCGCCTGGTCGTACTCCGGCGCCGGATCACCTGATGCTTCTCCGGCTTCCTGAACGTAGAGCGTGGTCTCGGTACGGATCGTCCGCTTGTCGCCAACCGCTGCCGCAATCGTCATCTCCACCGTCACCGTGACGGCACCGTTGTCGGCGATCTGTGCTGGCAGTAGAGGGAAGTCCTCCACCTGGAAGATCATCGGATCGTTGCCCCACCCGTCCGTAGCTATGTAGTCGTTACCTCCGATTCGCAAGGTGACTGTGACGGTGTCGATGTCGGCGGTCGTGGCAGTGCCAAGATTCTCTATCTGAACAAGGTTGACAGCACCCACCCCTCTCCACTCCACCGGGCTGGTGTTGGCGTCGTTGTCGGTGTACACCGCCTGCTGCACGACCTTGACATC
>CAZJLO010000033.1:5302-18961 GCA_964547105.1 uncultured Thermotogae bacterium | reverse complement strand
GGCTGGTGTTGGCGTCGTTGTCGGTGTACACCGCCTGCTGCACGACCTTGACATCGCCGGGGTTGAGGAACGATGCGTCGTCGGAGGAATCGTCGATCTCGTCGAAGCCGCCGTTTTGGATCGTCTCCGGCGACAGGTCGGTGATCCACGCGCTGGTCCCCGACACGCTGTCGTCGACGTAATCGAACCGTGCCTGCAGTTCGAGCGTCTCGCCGCCCTCGACGCTGGTCCCGACGGTGACGAGGATCTTCACGTCGGTCGCCGTGGTGGCCATGTGATAGCCGCCGAGCCCCAGGGTGATGATCGTCCCGCTCGTCTCGTCCAATCCGCCAAGGCTGTCGCTTTCCCCGAGCAAGATCCCGCCGTTCCGGACCTCGATCTTCTCGATGTCTTCCGTGGCGGCCGTCCCTAGGTTGCGGATGGTGACCGCCGACAGGGTGACGTCGTCGGAACTGCTGCGGGTGATGTGAATCTCTTGCACCTGAATCGTGTCGGTCGGATTGAGGTTCCCCGCGTCGGTATCGTTGTCGGAGAAGCTCGGCGCCGCCACCACGCCCAGGGACAGCAGCCCCACCAGCGTGATCGCGAGCCAGGCGCATCGTCCTGGTTTCCTCCTCATCGTGACTCCCCCTCGTGATGCGTTCTCGAAAAACGCGCGGCGCCAACCCCCGGCCGGTACGCGGTTTCCGCGCCCCGGGAGCCGCCGGCATGCGTTCTGATGAACGAAATAAGATCGCAACATAGCATCTCCTCGATCCGCAGTATAGGTGGATGCCGGGGAAGCCCGTGAGATGGGAGTCATCCTCCGGCAGGTCGATCTGTCGCGTTGCCATGGGACGGATGTCCGTTGGGTCGGATCTCGGACGACGTTCGATCGCCGCAACCTTGACCGTCGTAGCGTCGCTTCGCCACGAAAACCCTCTTCGGGCGGAAACCGGGCGCAATATCGACAAGCGAATCGCTATACCGACGCTACGGGCGTTTCCCTCCGCGTTCCGTGAGCCGGGGCACCATCGCCATCTCCACGGCGGACTGGGTGAGTTCGGCACGGGTGATCCGCCGCCTGGACAGGGTGGCGATTGCCCCCGCTTCGGGGTCGAACGATTTTCCATACGTCGCTTTCATCGCGCTGGCAAGCGTCTCACCGGTCGCCAACCGCGCCGCGATCTTGCTCGGCAGTTCGAACCCCGGCGACATTCCCCAGGTTGCCCGCCCGCTGCGGTCGACAATCACCGCGACTTGGATCGCAACCGGAGGCAGATCCCCCGGTTGGCGGACGACTCCCGCTTCGATTCCCACCCCCCAATCGGCGACGGTGGTAGAGAGCGCCCGCTCGGCACGCGTGCGCGCCCCATCGGGAATCTGGCCGTTGAACGGCTGCGGCGGTACACCGGAATCGACATCCACCAACATCACAACCGCCTCGTCGTCGAACAGCGCGGTGTAGGCTGTCTCGACCGCGTTCCGCTTCGCGGAATTGGTGGATCCTACGCTAATTCTCATAGACATCATCATAAACGCCTCTCCGGGGTTGCGCAACGGCGCACCGTCCGATAGCCTTTTGTCACCATGGGAACTCCGGTCTCGGTCCAAGTCCATGTGGTCGCCACCAATCGAAAGGCACGCCACAACTTCGAGATCCTCGACACGATCGAGGCGGGGCTGGTGTTGACCGGCACGGAGGTGAAGAGCCTGCGCAATGGTGGCTGTTCCCTGACCGACGGCTACGCGGTGATTCGCGATGGACAAGCGACGCTACGCAATGTCCACATCGCCGCCTACAAGCAAGGAACGATCCACAACGTCGATCCCCTCCGCGACCGTCGCCTGTTGCTCCATCGCAACGAGATTCTCCGGCTTGCCGGCAAGATCAACGAACGCGGACTCACCGTGGTCCCGCTTCGCGTCTACTTCAAGAATGGACGGGCCAAGCTCGAACTCGGCGTTGCCAAGGGCCGAAAGACCTACGACAAACGCCGCAAGCTGCGCGAAGACGACGAGAAACGGCGAACCGATGAAGCCACCAAACGATACGGGCGAGGGTTCTCCGCCTAGCATTCCTTGCCCGACGGATTGCCCCGCTTGAAGCGAACAGTGTCCCGGCCTCATGGTCTCGGAACGCGAGTCGATCGACGGCGGCTAGCTGCGAAACAGCACGGACTCCCGTTTGAAAAGCCTTACCGCAAGCGCGATCAGCACCCCGCCAACCACCGAATTGGCGGCAAGGGTGATCAGCACATGCTGCGCTGTGAAGTCGCCGGAGAGGATTTCCTGCAGGGAATAAAGGGCGTTGGCGATCGGCACGAAGAACCTTCCTTCGGCAAATCCCTCCGTGCCGGTGATCGTCACTAGCCCGACAAGCACGATCACCATGTAGATCGGCATCAAGTAGGTGCTCGCCTCTTTCTGCGACCGCGCGAAGCTGCCGACAATGATCACCAGGGCAGCAAGGATGATTGCCAGCGGAATGAGCACGGCAAGCATCCACCCGAGCGCCGCCCAGCCGATGACAAACGAAGCATCGCTTCCGGCGGCAATCGAGATGAGATCGCCGCCGAAGAAGCGTAGCCCGATCAACAGTCCGACGGCCGACAGGAACGCCGAAATCAACGACACGGTCATCACGGCGAGGAACTTGCCGAGCACGATGTCAGTTCGCGACAGATGACTGACAAGAAGTGTGGCGATCGTGCCCCGCTCTTTCTCGCCGGCGGTGATCTCGCCACCGAGCCCCATCGACCCGGTGAGAATGGCGAGGATCATGAAGTACGGCAGCAATCGGCTGAGGAGCATCTGTCCAACCCAATTCTCGCCGGCAACGTCCTCCGTCTGCAGGGTCATCGGCGCGGTGAGATCGTCGTAGTCGACGCCGAGCGCATCGAGATTGTCGCGAACGACCCCTTCCAGGTAGGCGCCGAGCGTTTCGCGGACTTTCCCCGCGGCAAGGCTTGCCACCTGATCGCTGTGGTCGAAGTACAACGTCGCGACGAACCCAAGCCCCGGACCGCCTCCCGAAGGAGACGCTTCGATCTCCAGGACCGCTTGGCCATCCCCCGATTCCAACCTCGCCAGACCTTCGTCAACGCTGTCGGCGAACATCCAGTAGACGGCCGTTTCCCCCGCCAGATGCGCCGAGAGCCGTGGTTCTTGCACGTCGTCCACGACAAACACGGCCGGCGTGAAATCTTCGTAGGAGATCTGCTCAGCGGCGGAGAACCGCCCCATCACCGCAAACACCATCGGATAGAAGACCAGCGGGAACAACACCGTCAGGAACATGGTGCGGCGGTCGCGAAGCGCGCCGATCATCTCTTTGACAAACAGCAGGCGAATCTTGCCCCTCATGGTTTGGTTGGCCTTTTTGGATTCCGTGTTCCTGTCGGGTTGGTGCGCGGGAGAAAGACGGGGCGCCTAGCCGTCGGTCTCCGCTTGATGGGATGGGGTCTGTACGTCGTTGTCAGCCACCCCTGATTCGACGATCTCGCTTGATGTCTGGACGTCTTCCTCGAGGATGGAATTCGAGGCGGATGGAACGGAGACGGGAGCCGGCGCCGGTTCGATCTCAGGCTGCGGGTCTTCCCCCACGACGATGACAACGCGCTGTTCGGATCCCGGATCGGGCTTGGCCGGCTCCGCGGCTGCAGCCACGATCGATGCAGCGTTCGAAGGAGGCGGGGTCAGCGACCCCACCTCCTCTTTCATGTCCTCATCTTCCGGGCAACAAGGCTGTCCCGTGCCGGGGAGCGATTGATCCTCGCCTTCCAGTTCGGGGGGCGCATTGTCAACGATCACGGTGACGGTGAGGATTTCGGACTGGTTCCCGTACGCATCTTCAACGTAATAGGAAATGTCGTGTTCGCCGTCCGGACCCGAAATGCCGAACGGTTCCTCGTAGCGCGTCCAAGCACCGCCGTCGATCCGGTAGCAGCTCCAAAGATCGATGCTGTCAGCCCCCCCGAGAATATCGAGGAAAATCCGCGTCCGCGCGTTGATCCAGCGCCCGCTTGCATCGACGAATGTCGGCCCGTCAAACCGAAGCGCCGGTACCGGCGGAATGTTGTTCAGGAAGACAAAACGCGTGTGCGTCGGTCCTTCGTTGCCAAGGCGGTCGACCGCGTAGTAGTCGATCTTGCGGGGACCATCTTGCCCGGTGATCACAAACGGTCCGTAATAGGCGGTCCAGGCTCCTTCATCCAAGCGGAAGTAGATCGCCGCGACCCCCGAGCCGAGATCGCTCGCCGCGAGCGCAATCGGAGTCGTAGAAGTGATTACGAACGGGGGCTCGGCTGTCGATGCCGAAGCTGTGATCGGGATCGGTCCGCGAGCGGCTCCATACGGCAACCACTGAATGTCGGAAGCCATCTGCGGAGCCTGATCGGCCACCACATGGTAGGGATCATCGCCGATTCCGTCTTTGTCGGCATCGACGCCTTCATAGTCGGACCAGAAATTGCCGACACCGTCCATCGACCACAGGTTGGCACGCTCGCGATCCAACGCGGCAAGCCCGTTGTCAAGGAAGCTGTTGTCGTAGGCGAGGTTGCCGGCCGCGCCGAACAGCATCGCCACGCCGTACATGTTGTTGCGGATCATGTTGGCGGTTATCACGTTGTAACGGGCATTCTCAAGCTCGATTCCCGCGCCGCTTCCCACCAGCAGACACTGTTCGATCCGGCCGTTCTGTACGGTATTGAACCGGATTGCCGCGTCACGTGCTCCTTCGACCGCGCAGTGCCGGATCACGAAGTAGCGCGACGTATGATCGACGTAGATTCCGTAGTCCGTGTACGGATACGCAACCGCAACCTGCCAACCCTCGATCACATAGGGGTCATCCGCCGTGCCCGTTCCTCCGATCACGCCGTTGGCCGCGGTGAACCCGGCGTCACCGTAGATGTAGATCGGCCCTCGACTGTGGTACCACAAGAAACCATCGCCAGCTGACCCCCCCATCAACGCTACCGAAGCGAGCAGGATCCCTGCAGCGCCAAGGTAGACCATGAGCCTTCTGGCCATGCTTGCCTCCTTAAGGACATACACCCCGTCGCGGCCGTGCAAGCCGCGTCGCTCTAGACCATACCATGATCCGGCGGGGCAGAAAAGGCGGGATCGCTCTTCTCGCCTTGGACAACCGAAAAGAACACGTCTTCGAGATCTTCCCCCCCGTACGTTGCGCGAAGCGTTTCCAGATCGCCGATCGCCTGCAGGCGGCCCGCGTACAGGATGCCGATCCGGTCACAAAGCTTCTCGGCAACGCGCATGATGTGCGTGGACAGAATGATCGTCCTCCCCTGCTCCCGCAGCAGATGGATCGTGTCGAGCACCGCCCGCGCCGCCATCACGTCAAGCCCGAACGTCGGTTCATCAAGGATCAAGACCGGCGGATCATGGATGATGCTTCGCGCCAGCGACAGCTTCTGCTTCTCCCCTGTCGAGAAAGTTCCCACACGTCGGTCGACAATGTCCGTTAGGTCGAGAAGCTCGAAGATCTCGGTACTGCGGCGATCGATCTCCTTGTCATCCAGACGGGTAATGCGTCCAAAGAAACGCAATGTCTCCCGCGCAGTGAATCGATCGTAGAGGCCCGTTTCCGTGGCCACGAAGCCGATTCGCTCGCGCACCTCGCGCGGGGATTCGCGCGTATCGAACCCGGCCAACCTCGCCCATCCCGAAGAAGGCGTAAGGATCGTCGCCAGCATCCGAAGCGTCGTCGTCTTGCCGGCCCCGTTCGGCCCGAGAAGCCCGAAGACCTCCCCGGCATCAGCGCGAAAGGTCACACCGTCGGCCGCGCGAACCTCGCGGCGGCGCGCATGGAACACCTTCGTCAACTCATGAGCCTCGACGGCAATCGTTTCGCTGTTCATAACCACTCGGCTCCGACCGCATCTTGGAGCACATCGGGAATCCGAACCCGCCCGTCCTCGGTCTGGTTGTTCTCGAGAATCGCGGCGACAAGACGCGGCGTGGCCAGCCCCGATCCGTTGAGCGTATGGAGAAACTCCGGCTTGCCGTTTTCGACGGGACGATAGCGAATCGCGCCGCGGCGGGATTGGAACGTCTCGCAGTTGCTGCATGAGGAAACCTCGTAGTAGCGGCCTTGCGCCGGGAGATACACCTCCAAATCCACGGTCTTGCTCGCCTGCTGCGCCATGTCTTTGGTGGACAGGAGCGCAACCCGATAGTGCAGGTCAAGCGCGGCGAGGATGCTTTCGGCATCTTCGATCAGTGTCTCCAACTCGTCGTAGGAGGTCTCGGGAGCACAGAATTTGAACAACTCCACCTTGTTGAACTGATGGACGCGTATCAGGCCCCGCTCCTCTTCTCCGTAGCTTCCCGCTTCGCGCCGGAAGCAGGGGGTGTAGGCGACATACATCCGCGGCAGATCGGCGGCGGAAAGGATCTCGTCACGATGCAGATTGACCAGCAGGCTCTCCGCGGTTGGATTGAGGTACAGTCCGTCTTTCTCGACGTAGTAGATCTCGTCGGCGAACTTCGGCAACTGAGACGACACGTAGAAGCTCTCTTCGTTGGCGACAAACGGCGGCCAGATCGGCGTGTAGCCGCGTTGTGCGTGGTGGCGGACCATCCATGACACCAGCGCCATCTCCATCAGTGCTCCGCGCCCGGTGTACATCGGGAACCGGCTTCCGGTGATCCGGGCGGCACGCTCGAAGTCGAACAGCCCGAGTCGTTCGCCGATATCGACATGGCTTCGAACCTCGAATGCCTGTTCCGGCTTGTCACCACGCGTCCGCAGAATGAGCTTGTCTTCTTTCTCGCCCACGGGAACCGTGGGGTGAGGAATGTTTGGCAGACGTTGGAGCGCACGCTGCAATTCCTCGGTGACCGTCCGGAGATTTCCGTCCAGCGTCGTGATCTCATCGGACAGCGTTTGGAGTCTCTCCAGCAATGCTTCCGCGTCCCCGCCTTGTTTCTTCAAACGCCCGACATCTGCGGAACCCCGGTTGCGTTCGGCCTTGCGTTCTTCCACCAATGTGATCAGCGAGCGCCGTTCCTCGTCCAAGGCGAGAATCCCGCTCAATTCGATCGAGGGATCTCTCGTTTGGAGACGCTTCTCGATGCCCGCCGAATCTTCTCTCAGCGCATGAATGTCGAGCATGACGACCTCCCAAATCCGCGGCAATTCTAGGCGATGTCGTGTCAACCGGCAACGCGTTCCGCGGGAATTTCCCTTGGTGGAAAGGAGCCGGCGGTTATACTCTCCGCTCCGTGCCGGTATGAAACCCACCGTGCCGGTGAAGATCCTGACCCTTGAATACTGGATGTCAATATTGATACTGACCGTCGACAAGAGGGACGCATGAAGCTGCTTGCATATTCGAAAGCTCTGTACTCAAGTTGGTTGTACTACAACGCGGACCGGATCCTGTTCGATGCCGGTGAAGGCGCGAGTTCGATCCTCGGAAACAAGGCGTTTGCGATTCGCCGCATCTTCCTTTCGCACGGCCATGCCGATCATGTCGCCGGATTGGTCGGGTTGATCAACATCCGCAACAACGCGATGGGAGACAAAGAGAAGGCCCTGTCCATCTACTATCCGAAGGGCAGCTTTCTCATCTCGGAAATGATCGCCTACCTTCAGCGCACCAATCGCAGACTAAGCTATCACCTCGAATGGATACCGCTCTCGGCCGAAGAGCCGGTTCCGCTGCTCGAGGGGCAGATGCCACGTTACATCGAGGTGTTTCCGACCAACCATGTCTCCAATGAGCCATCGCTCGGCTATTCCGTCGTCGAGATCCGCCATCGGCTACGGCCCGACTTGGCCGGCAGGTCGGAAGCCGATATCGCGCAAATCGTCCATGAGCGGGGCCGCGAAGCGGTCACCGAGACGTACCATCAGCGTCTGTTTACGTATGGAGGAGACTCGGTCGCGATCACGCCGCAATGGATCGAGGAAACGCAGGTTCTGTGCCATGACACGACCTTCCTCGACGAACGGGATCGAAAGGAGTACAAGCACGCGACGCTGTCCGAAGCGATCGCGTCGGCAAGGGAGGCCCATGTGTCCGACAAGTTGATCGGCTTCCACATTTCAAGTCGCTACCGCGAACGGGTCAACGCCTGGGAGGCGGAAGAACGCCATCCGCAGACCGAGGGTCTACCATTTGAAGTCATCCTCGTTCCCCCGGGAAGGATTTTCACGCTGGATTAAGATACGTGACACCTCACCTCTTCTCCGGTACCATGCGCAGACAACTCACGCTTTGTCTTGGAGGAAGCATGGTGGAACGACGTTTTTCCCGCATCCAAACGGAATTACCCGGGCCGCGATCGGCGGAGGTTTTTGCCCGGAAGGCCAAGTACGTTGCTGCGCCTCTTGAGGTCTATGCCCCGTTCATCATCGATCACAGCCAGGGTGCCCTGATCGAGGATCTGGACGGCAATCGGTTCATTGATTTCTCCGGCGGATGGGGATGCCTGAACGTCGGACAGCGGAACGCGCGCGTCGTGTCGGCCCTGCACGAGCAGGTCGACCATTTCCTGCACACGGACTTCACGGCCGTACCCTACGCGCCGTTTATCGATCTCGCCGAGGCCCTCTGTGAGCGCACTCCGCTGGATGGTCCGCGAAAGGCGGCGCTGTTCAACAGCGGGGCCGAGTCGGTTGAGAACGCGGTCAAAATCGCCCGCGCGTACACCGGGCGAAAGGCTATTCTCGTCTTTGAAAACGCGTTTCACGGCCGGACGCTGCTGACGATGACGATGACCCACAAGGCCAAGCCGTACAAGTATGGGTTCGGACCGTTCGCATCCGACGTGTATCGTCTTCCTTACCCGTACACGTACCGCAAGGAGCTTTCCGCCGCCGAACTTGAGCAGTCCCTGTTGTCGCTCGTCGATCCATCCGAAGTCGCGGTGATGGTCGTCGAGCCGATCATCGGCGAAGGCGGCTTCCTCGTGCCTCCCGCTTGGTTCTTGCCGGACCTTCGCCGGCTGGCCGACAAGTACGGGTTTGTTCTGGCGTTCGACGAAGTACAGTCCGGGGTCGGCCGAACCGGCAAGTTCTTCGCCTTCGAGCATTTCGATGCCAAGCCGGATCTCGTCTGCGTCGCCAAGTCGCTCGGGTCGGGGCTGCCGCTGTCCGCGGTTGTCGGGCGCGCCGAGGTCATGGATGCCCCGGTCGCCAGCGGTATCGGCGGAACCTATGCCGGAAATCCACTCGCTTGCCGCGCCGCTCTTGAGGTCATCCATGCCATCGAAGAGGAACGGTTGATGGAGCGTGCCGTGCCGATCGGAGATGCGATCAAGGATCGCTTCCGCAAGCTCGCCGATCGCTATGAAACCGTCGGCGATATCCGCGGCATCGGAGCGATGGTAGGAATGGAGCTGGTATTGAGTCGAGAGACGAAGGCACCGGCCAAGGAGATCACCGGCCAGATCGCCACGACCGCCCTGCGGAACGGAGCCATCTTCCCTACCGCCGGCCTGCTTGGGAATGTCCTTCGCGTTCTTGTTTCACTGGCAATCACCGACGAACAACTTGCCGAGGGATTGGACATCCTCGAAGACGCGTTCGCCGAAGTCCTCGGCTAGAGCACATCCTGATTGAACCGGCGGCGCAGGCGCTCTTCAGGGCCTGCGCCGCCCTGACCTCCTCAGATCCGAATCCCAAACGGAAGTTGCCTTCCGGGAGGAGAACGGCCAGACTGCGGGAGCAAGATGCCCACTCATGACCACGAAGATCACTCCCAGAATGGTCATGCCCACGGCCCTGGCCATGTTCATGGTCTCCCCGCCTCGACGCGGATCGGGACGGCATTGCTGTTGAACCTGACGTTCACGGTGATCGAGCTTGTCGGCGGACTCCTCACGAACAGCCTCGCCATCCTCTCCGACGCTCTCCACGATCTTGGCGACACTGTGTCGCTGGGATTGGCGTGGCGGATGGCTCGGCTGTCTTCCCGGCGCGGCGACGAGACCTTCTCCTACGGGTATCGTCGTTTCTCGCTGCTCGGTGCGGTTGTGATGTCGGCGCTGCTGATCATCGGGGGTGTCGTTGTCGTCGCAGAGGCGATTCCCCGGTTGCTCAATCCGGAAGCCACCTACGCTCCGGGAATGTTCTTCCTCGCCATCGGCGGGCTGGCGGTCAACGGCCTTGCCGCGCTTCGGATGCGCGGAGGACGTTCGCTCAACGAGAGGATCGTCACCTGGCACTTCCTCGAAGACGTGCTCGGCTGGGCCGCCGTGCTTGCGGCCAGCGCCGTGATGTGGATCTGGAGTGTTCCATGGCTGGATCCGCTTCTGTCCATCCTCATCACCCTATATGTCTTGTGGAACGTGGTTCGCCACTTGCGCGAGACGCTTGTTGTTTTCCTTCAGGGAGTCCCGGCATCGGTCAAGCTCGAGGATGTCGAGCAGGCTATCTGCGCCATGCCTGGGGTCGCCGGGGTTCATCACACGCACATCTGGTCGCAGGATGGGGAACATCACGTGCTGACGGCACATGTCGTCACCGCCCCCGGCAAGGTGAGCACATTCGACGAGGCAACACGGCTACGTTCGGAGCTGAAGAAGCGCCTGGCCAAGTTCGGCATCTCCCACGCCACTCTTGAGCTTGAGTTGGACAGATGTGACGGACCTACCTGTTCTGATTCGTCCTCATCCTGCCGTCGTCACGATCCGGCCCCGGACTAGGATCAGGATCCCCCCCGGCGCAACCCCCGTCAGCCACCGCCTCGACTGGTGGCGTTCCCCTCTCAACGCCTATACTGTAGGAAGGATGCCCATCGACCTTCTCTCCGACCTCAATCCAGAACAGAAGGCCGCCGTGACCCACGGCGAGGGTCCGCTGTTGATCGTGGCCGGTGTCGGCACGGGGAAAACCACGGTGATCACCCGCCGCATCGCTTGGCTGATCAGCGAGAAACAGGCCAAGCCGGCGGAGATCCTTGCACTGACGTTCACCGACAAGGCGGCAGCGGAGATGGAAGAGCGCGTGGATGTCCTCGTGCCCTACGGATACGTCGAAGCCAGAATCAGCACGTTCCACTCGTTTTGCGATCGTGTCTTGCGCGAGAACGCCGTGCTGCTCGGCCTTGATCCCGCCTACGATATCCTGACCGAAGCGGAACAGGCGATCTTCCTCAAGAACCATCTGTTCGAGCTGCCGCTGCAGCGGTTCCGGCCACTGGGAAATCCGATGAAGCACCTCCAGGCACTGCTTTCGCTCTTCTCACGCGCCAAGGACGAGAACGTCTCTCCGGAAGCGTACCTGACGTTCGCCGAGGATCTAGCTTCCGGCGCGCAAACCGAAGAAGAACAACAAGAAGCGGCCAAGCAGCGTGAGCTTGCCGTATCGTTCGCCGCCTACCAGCGGCTGATGCTTGAAGCAGGTAGGGTCGATTTCGGAGATCTCATTTGTCTTTCCCTGCAGCTCTTCCAAAGCCATCCCGATGTCCTTCGTCGGTATCAGCTGCAGTTCCGCTACGTCCTTGTAGACGAGTTTCAGGACACCAACCATGCCCAGTTCGAGCTACTACGGATGCTCTGCGGGCATCGGAATCTGACGGCGTGTGGGGACGATGATCAGTCGATCTATCAGTTCCGGGGCGCCGCAATCAGCAACATCCTCGAGTTTCTCACCCGCTATCCGGACGCCGATCAGGTTGTGCTGACCGAAAACTACCGCTCTCCTCAGCCGATTCTCGACGCTTCCTACCGCCTGATCCAACACAATAATCCCGATCGGCTGGAACACAGAAATGGTATCAGCAAACGGCTCCACGCCGCTCACGGGAACCCGGGGGGGGAATCGCTGTCTCACCATCACTTCGAGTCGCTCGACGAAGAATCCGACTTCGTCGCCCAGACAATCCGAAACGCCGTTGCGGAGGGCGAGATCGACTACAGCGACTGCGCCGTGTTGGTGCGAGCCAATGCTCACGCTCAGCCGTTCCTGCACGCGATGAACCTTGCCAAGATCCCATGGCGTTTCTCGGGCAGTCGCGGTCTGTACGATCGCGGCGAAATCCGGGCTGTGATTGCCTTCCTACGCGTGCTTGCCGACCCCACCGACACGCCGTCGCTCCACCATGTTGCAGCGTCTCCTCCGTACGAACTCGACCCGGAGATCCTTGCTCAACTCACCGCACTCGCCCGACGCCGCAACAGGAGTCTTTACGACGTCCTTCATCTGGCAATCAAGGGAGGCTTCAGCGAGCTGGCTCTCAGCCCCGACGATGCAGCAACCGCCAACCGGCTCGTCGAGCACGTTGCATCGATGCTCCACCTCGCGTCTCACGAGCCGACAGGGACCGTCCTTTATTCCTATCTGCAAGAGACAACCGGATTGCTGCAATCGATCTCGAATTCGTCGGATCCGGAAGACGCGCGACGGATCCAGAACATGGCCAAGCTTTTCTCGATCATCGAGCGGTTCTCCCGCGTCGCTCGCTATGATCGCGTTCCCTGGTTCATCGACTATCTCGATGCCCTCATCGAAGCCGGCGACAACCCCCCGGAAGGGGAGGCCGAACGCGAACGGGATGCCGTCGATGTCCTGACGGTGCATCAGGCAAAGGGACTGGAGTATTCCCGCGTGTTCCTGGTAGGTCTTGTTGACGGGCGGTTCCCCTCGAGGAGCCGTCGTGACCCAATTCCGCTCCCCGAGGAACTCAGCCATGCTCCATCCCCGTCAACATCGAACGCGGTTCATCAGCAGGAGGAGAGACGCCTATTCTACGTCGGCATGACCCGAGCCAAAGATCGGCTGTACCTCACCGGGGCACGAGATCTCGGCGGTCGGCGGCTCCGCAAGCCAAGTCAGTTCGTGTGCGAGGCACTCGATCTCCCGGCGACATCCATCGGAACCGCTTCCGCATCCCCCGCTGCCGCAATCATGCGCCACGCATCCGATCCCACGGCAATGCCGCAGGGCACCGGACGGGAGGACGCCCGCTCCGCAGGGGCGGGATCGCCTGTCGAACTGAGCCACAACAAGATCGATGAATACCTGACGTGCCCGTCGCGGTATCGGTACAACCATGTCCTGCATGTACCAACGCGATTGCACCACGCAATCGTTTACGGATCGGCGATCCACCGCGCGATTCGCCTTTACAACACCGGGAAGCTCTCCGGTCGGCCGGTGGCTCTACCCCAACTTCGCGACGCGTTTCGCGCCGGATGGCGATCGGAGGGCTTCCTGACCGAGCGCCATGAGCAATTGCGGATGCAGGAAGGATTGGAGGCCCTCGAGAATTTCTTTGGGCATGCCGAGTCGGAGTCGGGTGTGCCGATTCAGGTTGAACAGCGTTTCTCGTTCTCCAAAGACGATGTCCGGATCGTCGGCGTATTCGATCGAGTCGACCAGCGCGAAGACGGGATCGCTATCATCGACTACAAGACGCGCGCGATCGGTTCGCAACTGGAAGCGGATAAGCTCACCCGGGACAGCCTGCAGCTTGCTCTGTATGCCATCGCTTACGAGCAGCTATTCGGAGTTCTCCCTTCCCGGCTCGAACTCCAGTTCCTGACACCGAAGCTATGGGTGGGAGAAGCAGTGCCGAACGCCAAAATGGTCGAGCGAGCTTGGACAAGCATCGACCAAGCGGCCCGGGGTATCCGCTCCGGAAGCTTCCCCGGCACCCCCCGCTATGGGGCATGCCGGTACTGCGCCTATGCCGGTATCTGTCC
>CAZJLO010000033.1:2822-5202 GCA_964547105.1 uncultured Thermotogae bacterium | reverse complement strand
CGCTGTCAGCTTCTCCGGGTCAATCCGCTTGTCGGCCCAAAGCGAATCGAGATCGTAGAACTTGCGTGCTTCACGCTGGAACACATGGATCGTGACATCGCCGTAATCCAAAACGATCCATCGCCGCTCATCGAGCCCCTCGCTCTGCCACGGCTTGCGCGGCAGTTCCTTGCGCAATGCGGTGACAAGCGCCTTCGCATGAACCGGATTGTCCGCTCCCGCGACGACGAAGAACCCCGTTGGGATAGATTCTTCGCGCAGGTCGATCACCACGGGGTCCTCGGCCTTCTTCTCGAACAGCACCCGCAGACTCTGCTCGACCAATTGTGTTTCATCCGTCATCGATCTCAACTCTGCCTCTCCGCGTCCGTGTCGCTTGAATCCCCGGCCTCGTCGTCGATCGTGAACCCGCCTCCCAGAACCACAAGCAGGTCCGTGCCCACCGGAACATACGGCGCCAGTGCCGTGTAGTGCGGCTCGAACTGCTCGGGACGCACCACATCCACATCGGCTGACAACACATCATGCAGCATCGCCGCTTTGGTTTCATCTCCGAGGAACACGATGTAGGTACGTTCATACTCGAACGACTCGGCATTGGAGGTCCTGACCACGTCGAACCCCCGTGCCGCAAGGTAGGTTCCCGTCGCGGACGCAAGCTGACGTGCACCATTGCCGTTGAATACGGCGACCCGAATTTGTTCCGGCGAAAGGAACTCAACATCGCGGAACAGACGCGCAACCATCCGTGCGGTGTCGATTGCCAGTGGCTCCGCCCCCGTCCCCGCATCCGCGGGAACCGTGGGGACGATTCCGCTCGTCGTCCTCGCCGGCTCGACCAACGCCATCCAACCGGCAAGCCGCTCGGCATCCGCCGCCGTGAGGTTGGTGGCAAGATCGTCGTCTTCGGCCCATGTGTCAAGCCGATCCCGGACGTCGGCGGTGTCGATCTCGCCGGGAACGACAGAGTCAATCAGCTGCACGAGGATCGTCTGCTCGAACTCCATTGCTGTCAGCGTGCCCCGCGGTTGGGCGAGGAGTTCCGCGACGGCGTCGCTTCCGCTCAGAAGCTCGGCCGCTCCATCGGGCGGATTCACTTCCATCCCGCCACGGCTATCGATGATCGCTACAAGGCCATCGACGGAAACCAAGATTTCGAACGGGATCTCTACATTCAGGACGCCGGCAACCGCATCGCGCGATGCGGACAGACCGCGCGCACGAAAGAGATCATCGAGCGTATCAAGCCGGACATCGCCTTCATCCGACGGCCATCGAACGAGTAGATCCGGGGAAACCGACGCCACGGACAGTGCTCCGTGTTCGTCGAGTTCCACCACCGCCGATGCCAGGAGCGTTGCACCGGCGGAATCCGGCTGCTGCAAACCAACCAAAACCATTGCTGCCGAAGTCAACACCCCTTCTTCCTCGGCACTTCGTTGGGCCACAACGTACCACGCCACAAGACCGGCGAGTACAATCACAACCGCCACCAATCCGAGCAACACAGACTTGCGCATGGAACCCCCTCGCATGGCAGTTCGAAATCGAACCTAGCACAACCCCCACGCAATGTCAAACCTTCGTCCTGATCGACGCAACAGCGTCGAATGGAGCGACGCCTGACCTTACGGCGCCGAGTTGACCGACGGCTTCGCCAAGCTGCGCGCCAAGATGCCCATGTATTGGAGCCACGCCTGGGGTACCCTTGCCGCGCCATGATCGCAGGCCCGCACGATTCGACAACGAGAGACCACGCCAACGCGCAGCTCGCGCCTTGCCGCAATCGGCCGGCGATTTCGTTTCGAACGCTCGGGTGCCGGGTGAATCAATACGAATCCGACGCGATGCGGGCCCGGCTGTCGATCGAATATGACGTCGACGTCACATCCGCTCCCGCGGATTTGGTCATCGTCAACGGATGCACCGTGACAGCGCTCGCAGCAAGCAAGACGCGCAAGGCAATCCGGCAGACAAGGCGCGAATCCCCGAACGCGATCATTGTTCTGATCGGCTGTCTGGCCGAGGCATCCGCGAGACACTGGGGGGATCCAGGCGAGGCCGATCTAACAGCAGGTAATGCTTGGAAGCGTTCGGTGAGCGATGTTGCGCGCCTCGCTTTGTCGGGGCATCGAGGCGATCTCGGAGATGCGCCACCGGCCTCGCTCGAACAAGAATCCATCGGCGCATCATTTTCCGGTCTCGGCAACCGCATCCGTGGTTTCCTCAAGGTTCAAGATGGTTGCAGCGGCGTTTGCACCTACTGCCAGACGCGGCTTGTCCGCGGCCCATCTCAGAGCAAGTCGATTGCCGCCGTGATGAGCGAAGCCGGCGCCATGGTTGCCGCCGGTGTTCCCGAACTGGTTCTTTCCGGAATCAA
>CAZJLO010000033.1:0-2722 GCA_964547105.1 uncultured Thermotogae bacterium | reverse complement strand
CGGTTCGGGGAATCACGTTCGGAACCGACATCATCGTCGGATTCCCTGGTGAATCCGAGGCCGCTTTCGGCAACACCTGTTCCCTGATCGAGCGGCTGCAATTCATCAATCTGCACCTGTTCCGATACTCTCGCAGAGTCGGTACAGCGGCGATACACTTGGTCGATCATGTCGACGGGACAACCAAGCATCGTCGCGCATCGATGTTGGAGCGCCGGTGGCACATCGCGGTGGCGCAGTGGCTCGCCGACCGAGTGGGTGAACGACGCCGGCTCCTTGTGGAGGAACGACGGCAAGGTGGATGGTGCGGCTATACGCAAGACTACGTGGATCTCCGCATCGAGGGCAATCCGCCGTTGCGCCCCGGAGATGAAGCGGATGTCGTGATTGCTTCGTCCACCGGATGCGGCTGGACGGGAGAGCTGAGCCCCGAGGCAGCGGAAACGAACGATCTCGGAAGCAGGGAGAGCTGTTAGCGTGAGAAAAACCAACAGCATGGCTGACGACACGCAGAACGATCCGATTCCGGAACTCGACGCCAATCAAGATCAACGGGAAGACCAAGCCGAAACCTGCGCAGATCAGGTCCTGTCATGCGCCGAAATCACAGTCCGTGACAACGAGGAATCTACCGCACTTCTCGGGCAATACAACCGCAATCTCAATGCGATCGAACAAGCGTTTTCGGCGAGGATTCTCGCCCGCGGCGACACGATCCGAATCGAGGGTTCCGAGCGAGAAGTCGAGCAGGTTCGCCTCCTGTTCGAGAAGCTTCTCGATATCATCGAGAGCCACCACGTTCCCACCCTTGACGAACTCCAGTACTTGATCGCCCACGTCAAGCGCGGCGACGATGTTGCAGGCATCCTATCCAGCGTCGTGCGGATCACCCACTGGGGAGAAGAGATCCGCGCCAAGACGCTGGGCCAGCATCAATACGTGGATGCTGTTCGATCGAACGATGTGGTGTTCGCGATCGGCCCAGCCGGCACCGGGAAAACCTACCTTGCCGTGGCGATGGCCATCGATGCTCTGAAGAAGGAGAAGGTCAAGCGGATTATCCTGACTCGGCCGGCGGTGGAAGCCGGAGAAGAGCTCGGCTTCCTTCCGGGAGACATCCAGGCGAAGGTCAGTCCGTATCTCCGCCCTCTCTATGATGCGATCTACGACATGATCCCGGCGACGGAATTCGAGAAGCTTGTCGAGCACGGAAGGATCGAGATGGCGCCGCTGGCGTTCATGCGCGGCCGCACCCTGAACAGCAGTTTCGTCATTCTCGATGAAGCGCAAAACACCACGTCGATCCAGATGAAGATGTTCCTCACTCGACTCGGGTTTCACTCCAAGGCCGTCATCACCGGGGATGTGACTCAGGTTGATCTCCAAGAGGGACAATCGGGCCTGGTCTCGGTGGAGCAAATTCTTGAAGGCGTCGCCGGAATATCCTTCATCCACTTGGGGAAGCGGGATGTCGTGCGCCACAACCTGGTGGCGAGGATTATCGAAGCATACGAAACCAGCGGACTCCGCATCTCCAAGAATGGGCCGGCGACTCCCGCGGCCGGTTCGATGCCGAGCCCATCTGTTGTTCCCTAGTCTGTTTCCGGAGTCCGCTGCGTTGCGTTCTTATCTTCCTTATGCTACTGTGCATGTTGGAAGATGGTTCATTTGGCTTGCGGGGCGGTGGGTGCAACACGGGAGGACGCATGCAAGCAGCAGAGCGGGCCAGGCTCACCAGCATCAGTATCGCAGTTTCGTGTCTGTTGATTTTCGCCGCCGTCGCCGGTGCGCAAGACGTGTTGATCAGCGAGATCTCATGGAGCGGGTCTCCCGAGGACTCCACCCACGAATGGATCGAACTTCGCAACCTTTCCGGGTATGAGATCGACCTCGCGGGATGGCGCCTTGTCTCTGAAGACGGCCATCCGAACATCCTGCTTTCGGGGACCATCCCGCCGTTCGGCTACTACCTTCTCGAACGAGCCACCGACGATGCCGTCCCTTGTCTGCCTGCAGACCTCATCTATGTCGGCGCGCTGCGGGACAGCGGAGAGACGCTGCGCCTGTACAAGGCCGACGGCAGCCTCGCCGATGTAGCGAACCCCAGCGGCAAGGGCTGGACCGGCGGTACGAACGAGTTGTCGGCGACGCCGTTCCTGAGCATGGAGAGAACGCTTCCCGGGTTGGTCGGTTCATCCGACTCGTGGAGCAGCTACCAACGAGATCTCGACATTCCCGAGCCCCCATGCGACGTAGTTTTCGGAACGCCGGGCCGCGAGAACAGCACGGAGAATCCGCCACCCATCGCAGCATTCACCATCACCCCGAATCCGGTCCGGCCGGGCGAGCAGGTGCTGCTCGATGCGCGGGAATCGATGGATCCAAGCGGCGAGATCCAGTTGTACGAGTGGCTTGTCCGTGGAGAAATCGTGCGTGGTGAGCAGACCGCTTCGGTCGTATTCGACGAAGAGGGCGACTATCCGATCACGCTGAGGATCACCGACTGGAAAGGTGTCTCCGAAGCGGTCACGATGACGGCCATCGCGGCTTGGAACAACGCTCCGATCGCCGACTTCAGTATCGGTTCGTCGGACGCAAATCGTCTCTTCGTTTCCCGTGACGCGCTGCAGTTCATCGATGAATCCACCGACTTCGACGGCACGATCGTGTCGTGGCTGTGGGATTTCGGAGACGGAATCACCTCACGGGAACAGCAAGTTGC
>CAZJLO010000032.1:783-20568 GCA_964547105.1 uncultured Thermotogae bacterium | reverse complement strand
CAGGGCGATGAACAGAGGCGACCGATCCCGCAAGAAGAACCTGGTGGATTATGGCCCACCACTTGCCGCGTTGAGGCGGACGTAGCGGATTGCCGCCTACCCGCTGAAGGGAGCTCGAATGGAGCGCGCGCAAGATAGTCGCAACCGGGAGTTCGGGTTTGACTTGCGGCACGCAGAGCTGTGGTCGCAGACAGGGCTGCTGTGGGAAGCTGATCGCGAGATTGAGCGGATTCTCGGTGAGGATTGCGATCTTCAGGAAACGCGCGAAAAGCTCTATGCGCACTTGGACTTGCTTGACCGGAAACAACGTCGATCCACCGTGTCTGCCGATGAGCTGGATCTCGCCAAAGCGCGCGAAGCGATCGGCGTCTTCCGGAACCTAATCTCGCCGGCCAACGAAGTACGAGCCGGATTCAGTACGCTCGAGCTGTTGCGTCAGATGTCCTCCAACCAGCACGACACTGTCGGCGAGGTGATCGGCGAGGGGTTCGTCGAGGAGATCCACCACCTGCTTCTGGCCATTCACTGCAAGGCGGGGATCGGTAGGGGATGGATGGGAGCCGAATGGGCGCTGGATCCGATCATCCGGAGCACGCCCCCTGTATTTCGAGGAGAGAACGCAGGGAAGATGCGTTCGAGCTATCTTGACCTGATGGCGTCAGCGGCAAGACGGCGTATCGAAGCGTTTCCATGCGGACTCGACGAAGCGGTGCAGCAGGAGCGAGCCGGCAATTGCGACAAGATCCTTCGGTATTTCGGAGGCCGAGAGAGTGACTGGGTGGATCCCGACTGGCAGAGGAGTCACGTCCTAAAGGGGCACGCCGGTGCGCGAGACATCGATGCATTGGTTCCTCTGTCTTCGGCGGAGCGAGCGTCCATCGCAACTGCGGTGGATCACGGAATCCCATGGGCGATCACACCGTACTACCTTTCCTTGTTCGACTTCCGAAGTGTGAGCCGAAAATGGGACGGGCAGGTGCGATCGCAGGTCATCCCCCCTCTTCATACGGTGACCCGCATGGTCGAGCATCGAAACGATCGAGGTGCTGCGTTCGATTTCATGGGAGAGCACGATACATCTCCGGTCGACTGGGTGACACGGCGCTACCCGATGGTTGCGATCCTCAAGCTGACCGAGGCGTGTCCACAAATCTGCGTGTACTGCCAGAGAAACTGGGAGATCGAAGCCGACACCGTTTGTGCGGCGCACCGTTCCGACCAAATCGACCGTGCCCTGGAGTGGTTTGCCCGTCATCCGACGATCACTGACGTGCTGGTGACCGGCGGAGATCCTCTCGCTGTCAGCCAAGATCAGTTGTTCCGCGTTCTGGATCGCCTTGCCTCCCTTCCCCACATCACGCATATCCGTCTTGGAACGAGGATTCCCGTGACCATGCCGATGCTGGTCGAGCCGTCTCTTGCCGCTCGGATCGGTTCGTATGTAGAGCCGGGTCGGCGGGCCGTCTCGGTGGTGACCCACATCGAGTCCGCGCTTGAGGTGACGGCCGATCTGGTGACGGCGGTTCACGAGCTGCGCCGGGCCGGGATTCCCGTGTACAACCAGATGGTGTACACGTTGCAGACAAGCCGACGCTTCCAAGCGGTGGCCGCCAGGATGGCGATGAGGCGAGCTGGAGTGGATCCGTACTACACCTTCTACACCAAGGGAAAGGAAGAGCACCGTGACTACCTGGTGCCGATCGCGCGCATGCTGCAAGAGCGCAAAGAGGAAGCTCGACTGCTTCCCGGAATTTTCAGGACCGACGAGCCGGTGTTCAACGTTCCCAAGCTCGGGAAGTCCCACCTCCGTGCGTCTCAAGACCGTGAGCTGATCGCCATCCGTGCCGATGGCAGCCGCGTATATCTCTTCCATCCGTGGGAGAAGGGGATCGCCCCGGTGAAGCCGTGGATGTATGTGGATCGTTCGATCCACGGCTACTTTGCTTGCCTTGAGCGGCTTGGCGAGAATCCGGCGGACTACGAGAGCATCTGGACCTACTACTAGTCCAATCAAAGAAGCAAGGGAATTGCGTCGGCTGCCGATCCCGATCCAAGAGATGCTGATCCGCGTCCGAGAGTGAGTTGATCGAACCCCCTTCGGCGGACTACGCTAGGCGAAGGCAATCGTGGCTGCAGGGGACACGACGGAACCGCAGGAGGGGAATGCACGTGGACATGCGATCGGTCGGACGGGTGGGGGTGGCTGCGGTCTTTGTCATCCTTGGAATGGGGATCGGACTTGTGGGTCAGACAGCCGAATGGACCGAGCTTCGCGCGGGGGTAGGTTTTCGAATTAGCCCTCGGACGTTCGCCACCGAAGCGGTGTTTCACGTGGCGCTTCGCTACGAGCGACCGGCCATCTGTCCGGATATCGAAGTCTCGTGGGTGATTGTCGATGTCACCGGAGGAGGCGAGGTGGTGATCGATGATCTGTACTCTCACTATCCGGACAAGTACTGCCGTGCGCCGTCGATCGCTTCGTTTGAGGTGTTGTCGCCGTTCTTCGCACCGGAACCACTCAGGATGTACGAAGCGTGGGTCAGCATCAATGACCTGAAGTACGGACTTTCGTACGAGTCGACCCTCGCCTATTCCGCTCCGGCCAGCCTTCCCAGTGCACTGCCGTTGAATGTGGAGGATGGCGACGGAGCGATCGAGTATCAATTCGATCTCTGGACTGACGAACAGCTCGAGGAGCTCATTCTTTGGTCGGATCGGATCGAGGCTATGACGGTTCAGACGGCTTCCGACGTGTTGCTGGAGGACTTCTTCAACGATTGGGTGGAGGCGGAATCGATCTACTCGGCAGAAGTGTGGACGGTGGCCCAGGTTGCCGAGGAGGTCGACTTCGCCGATGAACTGCCGGGCGTGACATTCTCGCCCAGTTACACGAGGATTCTCTTCTCGTTCTTCGTGCCCGATTCGCGAGCGATTGCCTCGGTTCTGGACGAACTCCGCCGGTTCAGCCCCCAACTCGAGTTCACCGGCGAACTCCGAACCCCGAACGATGTCAGCGGATTGGCCGACGGTGATCCGCGAATCTACTTCATCGGCTTGAACGTCTCTGATGTTATCCGCGATGCGCGAGAAGCGTTGGAGGAGTGATCCGATGTGCGCGACGAGAAGCGACACCCCTACGATGGTGCGTCCATCGAGTTCAAGTCGTGAGACGGATCAATCGCTGAGGTCAGTCGGTGGGGCGGCCGGGCCGGAAAAGCGTTGCGCGGCTAGAGATGCGCCAGCAGCGGGAGTTGCTTCGGGGTGTTGATGTTGATAAAGGACGACAGGTCGGGGTCGATCCGCCGCACTTCGATTTCCGGGATCTCCCTGACGGCGACCTCGGGGTAGAACGACGTGACCTTGAGCCGTTTCTCGTCAAACGCGCGCTCGATGGCCGTGATACAAGAACGGGAACGGCGATACACCGCAAGCAGCGGTTCGTAGTATCCGTTGATCACGGGGACGACAACATCCCACCGATCGCAAGATCCGAGCAGCTCGCGAACAAGCTGGGGCATGACGAACGGCATGTCGCATCCGATCACGAAACAAGTCTCGGTCGTCGCAGCACACAGTCCGCTGTAGATGCCGACAAGGGGGCTGCGTTCCGGTCGAACATCCGCGACGAATCGCATTCCCGAGGGGATGCGGTCCTCGTTGCGTCCGACAAGCAGGGCTTCGGTGAACAGTGGCGACAATCTTTCCGCGATGTGCTCGATCAGGGTTCCGCCGGGGGCCGTCAGAAGGTGCTTCGGATGGCCCATGCGGCGCGATGCGCCGCCAGCGAGAATGACGAGAGACGATTCGTGGTTCATTCCAGTCCGACCCTCCATCGATGGCTGTATACATTGAGTTGTGCTCCGCGGACGAAACCGCAGAGACAGATCCCCAAACGATCCGCTTCTTCGACCGCCTGATACGTTGGGGCGGACACGGCGCCGATGATCGGGATTCCGGCATGCGCCACTGCTTTGACAAACTGCATCGGGATTCTCGATGTCAGGGCAATCAAGCTTCGATCAAATGCGGTTCCGCGTAGCAGCGCCTCGCCGAGCGCCTTCTCGAGCGCACATGTGCGTGAGATGTCTTCGACAAAGATGCCCTCGGATTCCAACGGGATGATCGCCGCCAAGTGCGTGCCGCCGGTTTGCCGAAACAACTCGCCGTGATCTTCCGCCGATTGCACCATCCGGGGGACGAAGTCCGCTGACACGGAGAGGGTGCTTTGCACGGGTTGAGGCCCCACAGACCGAGATCGGGATTTGGGTTGAGCTGGCGGCTCCTCCGCCAGCTTGACGATAATCGCAGCTTCCTCATCAGAAACCTGAACATCGATTGCCGCAACGTTGCTCGAGGCACCGATCGCCCCGATGGCAAGAAGATGGCCGTAGGCCAGCTCGCGGTGCTTCCCCGGCGAACAGACGATTTCCAGCTCCGGCTCGCCATGGATGTGGAGCGTCACCCGCTGCTCCTGAATCAAGACATCATCGATTTGCTGGTGCATGGGGGGGTGCGACCGGGTGATAGAGATGTTTCTGGTAGGGTCCATGATCGTTTTGTGAGCCGGGGTGGCGAACCGTCCCCACCCCGGCCACGAGAGCCTTATGCTTCGTTCTTACCCTTGCGGACGTACACGATCCAATACAGAGTGGCGACGAAGAACGCCCCGCCGATGATGTTACCGATCGTTACGGGAATCAGGTTCTTGACGATCATCCCGCCGACGGTCAGATTGGCCGTCGCTGCCGCGAGTCCCTGCCCTTTCAGGGCGAGGCCCATCGGAATGAAGTACATGTTGGCGATGCTATGCTCGAATCCACTGGCAACGAACGCCATGATCGGGAAGAAGATCGCGAAGATCTTCCCGACAACGGTCCGCGCAGATGCCGCCATCCACACGGCGAGACAGACGAGCCAGTTACACAAAATCGCGCGTGCGAACGCCTCAAGGAAGGTGAGGTTCACCTTGGCGTTGGCGATTCCCACGGCCGTCGCACCAACGGCGCCGCCGTTGGTCTTCCACAGTCCGCTCCAGTACATGAGAAGGACCAACAGCAGTGACCCGAGCAGATTGGCGAAGTAGACGATCCCCCAGTTGCGGAGCAGCCCACTTGTCTTGATCTGGCGATCCAGAACCGAGAGGAAGATGAGATTGTTCCCGGTGAACAGCTCCGCGCCGGCGATGACGACCAACATCAGGCCGACACTGAACACGGCGCCGCCAATCAGCTTGGCCAGTCCTACACCGACGAACGCGGCCAGGTCATGGGTGACCAGCGTCGCCAATTGGGCGCCGAAGCCGATGTAGACCCCGGCGAAGATGCCGAGGATCGACAAACGAATGAAGCTCTGCTGCGTCTTCTTCACACAGACCGTGCGGGTCAGGCCATCCGCTACGGTCGCTGGATTCTTGCAATCAAACTCCATAGAACCGACCTCCTTACGATCGAACGGGCTGGGTTGCCTTCTCGATTTGGCAAGCCGCCACTTTGTATTCCGGGATTTTCGCCTTCGGGTCCAACGCATCGTTGGTGAGACGATTTGCCGGCGCTTCTGCGAAGTGGAATGGAACGAACACCGATCCCATTGCCACCCGCTCCGTTGCGCGAACGCGCGTCGTAATCTCTCCTCGCCGTGTGCGCACCGAAACCCATCCGCCATCCTCAAGGCCGAGACGCTTTGCGTCTTCGGGATGTACCTCGGCGTAGCCCTCGTTGACGTAGGCATTGAGCGCATCCACACGACGGCTCATCGTTCCGGTGTGATAGTGGTAAAGGATCCGCCCGGTGGACAGGATGAACGGGTACTCAGCATCCGGGAGTTCGGCCGGGGGAATGAAATCGACCGGATGGAATCGCCCCAATCCGCGGCTGAACTTCCCGCCGTGCAGGAACAGCGTTCCCGGATGCTCGTCGTTCGGGCAGGGCCACTGCAGCCCGTCCGGCGTCAGACGATCATGGTGGATACCGCCGTAGATCGGCGTCAACAAGGCCATCTCATCCATGATCTGAGCCGCCGACCGATAGTGCATCGGGTAGCCGAACTGCTCGGAGATCTTGCAGATGATCTCCCAATCGGCAAGGGCTTCGCCCGGTGCTTCGAGCACCTCGCGGAGCAGCAGCACGCGCCGCTCGGTGTTGGTGAATGTGCCCTCCTTCTCGGCAAATGATGCCGCCGGCAACACGACATCGGCAAGCTGAGCCGTCTCGCTGGGGAAGATGTCGCTGACGACAAGGAAGTCGAGGTTGCGGAGTGCCTCCTCGACATGGTTCAGGTTGGGGTCGGAGACCATCGGGTTCTCTCCCATGATGATCATTCCTTTGACCGTTCCCTCTGCCGCCGCATTCATCGCTTCCACAACGGTCAGCCCGATCGTGGGTGACAGCTTCGCCTTCCAGGCGGCTTCGAATTTCTCCTGAACGGCGGGATCGGTCACCTTCTGGTAGCCGGGATAGACGTTCGACAGCGCGCCCAGATCGCATGCGCCCTGGACGTTGTTCTGTCCTCGAAGCGGATTGACACCAGTCGACGCCTTGCCGACATTGCCGGTGAGCATCGCCAAATTGGCCACCGACAGCACGTTGTCGGTGCCGGTGGTGTGCTGGGTGATCCCCATCGAGTAGATGATCGACGAGCATTCCGCTTCGGCGTAGATTCTTGCCGCCTCGCGAATCGCATCGGCGGGAATGGTCGTGATCTCCTGCACCTTCTCCGGTGTGTACTCGGAAACGACGCTCTTGAGAGCGTCGAATGCTTCGGTGCGCTCGCTGATGAATGACTTATCCTCAAGCCCCTCACTGAGGATGACATTCATCATCCCGTTGAGCCAGGCGACGTCTGTCCCGTTTTTCTGGCGCAACCACAGGGTTGCATCTCGTACCAAGTCGATCCGCCGAGGATCGACGACGATCAGCTTGGCGCCGTGTTCACGTACGGCGCGGCGGATCAGTGTTGCGATCACGGGATGGGTCTCGGTCGTGTTGGATCCAGTCACCAGAATGCATTTGGCGTGCTCGATCTCGCCGATTGAGTTGGTCATCGCCCCGGAGCCGAATGCCGCCGCCAATCCGGCAACGGTGGATGCGTGGCACAATCGGGCACAGTGATCCACGTTGTTCGTCCCCACCGCGGCACGAATCATCTTCTGGAATAGGTAGTTCTCCTCATTCGTGCATCTCGCCGAGGATAGGCCGACGATTGCATCCGGTCCGTACTGGTCCTTGATGGGAACGAGCCGGTTCTTGATCTCGATCATCGCCTCGTCCCATGTGGCCGGTTCAAGCTTCCCATTCCGACGAACAAGCGGCGTTGACAGCCGTTCACCGTGTGTCATGAACGTGTGTCCGAATCGGCCTTTCACGCAGGTGGAACCGTAATTTGGGATCGCTTCCGAGCCGCGGACGCGCACGACTTGGTTGTCGGCGATCCACATGTCGAGCTGGCACCCGACGCCGCAGTACGAGCATGTGGTCTGCACCTGTTTGGTTTCCCAGACACGTGGCGGCCGTTGGGGCAACTTGTCGAGAATGGCGCCTGTCGGGCACAGCTGAACGCACTCTCCACATCCATCGCACTCGGAAGTTCCCCACTCCCCCAATCCGGCAACGACCACTGTTTCCAGGCCGCGGTTGGCGAAGCTGAGCACGCCCTTTCCTTGAATCTCCGCGCACGCTTTGATGCAGCGTCCACAAACGATGCACTTCGAGGCGTCATAGCCGAGCACCGGTGAGGATGTGTCGGGATCGGGGAGGAGCTTCTCTCGCGACGCGAACCGCCGGGTGCGGCTGTCGAGGCCGTAGTGATAGGCCAGTTCTTGTAGCTCGCATGCCCCGGACATCTCGCACGTGAGACAATCGCAGTTGTGCTCGGAGAGAAGCAGGTCGATCAGCATGCGCCGCATCGACTCGAGTTCGTCGTCGAACGCGGTGACGTCGAGCCCTTCTGCAGCCGTCACGGTGCATGAGGTAACCACTCCCGGACGTCCGGCGATCTTGACCACGCACAACCGGCATGCTCCGGATACACTGATTCGTGGATGGTAGCACAGCCCGGGGATTTTGAATCCGTTGTCGCGGGCTACCTGGAGCAGGTTTTGCCCCTCTTCGGCCAGGACCTCCACTCCGTCAATCTTCAATCGGATCTGTTCTGGCATCCTCACTTCCCCCTCTGCTTGGCTGTTGACGCGGCTGCGCCGCCGGCGAGTCCTCTGGGAAACTCGTCTTCGAAGCGATCCAACACAGTCTCAATCGGTAGGATCGGAGACTGCCCCAGCGGGCACAGCGATGTTTCCCGCATCATCACGGCGACCTCGCGTAGCAGTTCGATATCATCGCTTGATCCATCGCCGGACGCGATTCGATCGGCGATCTCACACATCTGAGCCGTGCCCAGGCGACAAGGCGCGCACTGGCCGCACGATTCATGACGGAAGAACCGGAGAATCCCCTGCAGCATCTCCACCATCGACACCGTCTCGTCCATGACCAAGATCGCCCCCGACCCGAGGACGGCTGCGTAGTCCTTCAGGCCGTCGAAGTCCATCGCGACGTCGAGGCTTGTCTCGTCGACGAATGCTCCGGCGGCGCCTCCGATGAGTGCTGCCTTGAACCGCTTGCCGCCGCGCATCCCACCACCGTATTCGTTGATGATCGTGCGCAGAGACGTTCCCATTTCAACTTCGATCAGCCCCGGGTTTTCGACGTGACCGAGGATGGTGTAGACCTTGGTGCCCGGGCACGATTCCGTTCCGTACCCACGATACCACTCTGCGCCATGCAGGATGATCGGCGGAACATTGGCCAATGTCTCGACATTGTTGACCACCGTCGGTTTGCCCCACAGCCCGATCGCGCCTGGGTAGGGCGGCTTGATCCTCGGGTAGCCTCGCTTCCCCTCGATCGACTCGATCAGCGATGTCTCTTCACCGCAGACGTAGGCGCCGGCTCCTTTCTTGATCTCGATGTCGAACGCGAACGGCGACTCGAGAACCCGTTCGCCGAGAAGGCCCGCCTCGCGTGCGGCATCGATTGCGATCTGCACCCTTTCGATCGATAGCGTGTACTCGCCCCGGATGTAGATGTAGCCCATCTTCGCGCCAACGGCGTAGCCAGCAAGCATCATCCCTTCGATCAATCGATGCGGATCACCTTCCAGGATCAGGCGATCTTTGAATGTCCCCGGTTCGCCTTCATCAGCGTTGCAGACGATGTACTTCGTGTTGCCGGGAGCTGTGAACGACCACTTCAAACCGGTTGGGAAACCGGCGCCACCGCGACCGCGAAGCCCCGAACGCTTGAGTTCGTCGATGACCGCTTCCGGTTTCGTTCCTGACTCCAGTACGGTGGCCAATGCCTGGTACGCGCCGGCTGCGATTGCCTCCTCAAGGCTCTCGGGATCGATTACACCGCAGTTGTCGAGGATGATCCGCGGCTGTTCCTTGACCAGACTTGTGGTCCCGGTGCGGGCGGTGATGCGGAGTCGCTCGACCGGGCGGCCTTTCAGTAGATGCTCGGTGACGATCTCCGGAATGTCGGCGACGGTGACGCCACCGTAGGTGACTTCATCGGGATGAATGACCAGGATCACGCCGCGTCCGGCGAACCCGAGGTCGCCGGTTTCGACAAGCTGAATCTCCTCGGCCAGTGCGGCATCCGACAGCGCTTGATGCAGAGCCGCTTCGACATCGCGGGCGCCGGCGAGAAGAGCTTCATCGTTGATCGCGATCAGGATGTGTCCTCTAGCGAGTTTCATCTTCCCTCCTCACGCGAGCGATGATCTTTCGGAGACGTTCGGGAGTCAGGTTTCCGTAGAGTTCGTCATCGATCATCATCGCCGGAGCCACGCCGCAGACGCCGAGACAGCTTGTCGTTTCCACGGTGAATAAGCCGTCTGCGGTTGTCTCGCCGATTGCGACCCCAAGGAGCTTGACCAACAGATCGATCAGCGATTCCGCGCCGACCAGCAAACACGGCGGCGATTCGCAGATGCGGATGATGTGTCGGCCGCGCGGCTTCAGACTGTACATCGAATAGAAGGTGGCCGTGCTGATGATCTCCGATATCGGCACGTCCAAGTACTCCGCGACGGCCTGCAGCGCCTCACGACTCAAGAAGTTTCGTGGCTCGGCCTCTTGAAGGTCGTGGAGCATATCGAGCAGGTATTCCGATGACGCGGCGTATTTTTCCAGTACGCTCCTCACTCTGCCTCCTTGCTATCTTCGAACGCTACCTGGCCAGAACGTCTACGCAAGAGCGACGCATCCAATGTTCTTCATTCATCCCAAAGGGGCTTCCTGTCTCGACGCCTCCTAGATGTCGTTGTCAACGGGCACCGCCACCGCCTGCCCCGTGGTCACACTGATGGCGCCAAACGGGCACACCTCGGCGCAGCTGCCGCATCGAATGCATGCCTCATCATCGATGACGTACGGTGGAGACCCCGGCTTACCGGAAATGGCCTCCGCCGGGCAAGCCTTGCGGCACACATCACACGCTTTGCACGTTGATCCATCGATCTCGTATCGAATCAGCGGCTTGCAGACCCTTGCCGGACAGCAGTGGCCGGTGATGTGGGCTTCATACTCATCAGCGAAGTACTTCAGCGTCGACAGCACCGGATTCGGCGCCGCTTGTCCCAAGCCGCACAGCGATGTCGCCTTGAGTACGGCAGCAAGTTCCCGCAGTTTGTCCACGTCATTGGGGCACCCACGGCCCTCGGTAATCCGTTCGAGGATTGCCTGCATCTGTCGGGTGCCGATTCGGCACGGAACGCACTTCCCACACGATTCGTCGCAACTAAAATCGACGAAGAACTTGGCGATGTTGACCATGCAGGAGTCTTCATCCATCACGATGACGCCGCCCGAGCCCATGATCGTCCCCAATGCCTTGAGCGACTCGTAGTCGATCGGCGTGTCGAGATATTCGGCCGGAATGCAGCCACCGGAAGGTCCACCTGTCTGAACGGCTTTGAACGCCTTTCCTCCGGGAATGCCGCCGCCGATATCAAAGATGAGTTCGCGCAATGTCGTTCCCATCGGGACTTCGACCAGTCCAGTATTGCACACATTGCCCGACAGCGCGAAAACCTTCGTCCCCGGGCTCTTGTCCGTGCCAACCGAGCGAAACCACTCCGCTCCGTGAAGAACGATGTGGCGGATGTTGGCCCAGGTTTCGGCGTTGCTGATCAGCGTCGGCTTGCCGAAGACGCCGGCGGTGGATGGGTAGGGCGGTCGCGGGAGCGGTGTACCGCGCTGCCCTTGAAGCGAAGCGATCAGCGCCGTCTCTTCGCCGCAGACGAAAGCTCCGGCGCCGATCCGTACTTCAAGGTCAAACGAGAATCCCGTCTCCAGGATGTCGTCTCCGAGGAGACCCTCGCGGCGGGCCTGCTCGATTGCCGCACGAAGCCGTCTGATCGCCAGCGGATACTCCGCTCGCACGTAGACATAGCCTTTCGCCGCACCGGTCGCGTAGGCGGCGATCGCCATCCCTTCGATAATGCTGTGCGGATCGCCTTCAAGGAGAGACCGGTCCATGAATGCCCCAGGATCGCCTTCATCCCCGTTGCAGACGACGTATTTGGTCGGACCGTCTTCTTGGGCGACGAACTCCCACTTCCGTCCGGTTGGGAATCCCGCGCCGCCGCGACCACGCAGCCCGGAGTCGATGATCGTCTGAACGAGCTGTTCGGATGTCCGCTCGGTAATGGCAGTTCCCAGGGCCTCGTAACCGCCGGTGGCGATGAATTCTTCGATATTCTCCGGATCGATCTTGCCGCAGTTGGCGAGGACGATCTTCGACTGCTTCTCGAAGAACGGAACCATCTTCTTCTTCTCGGCGATCCGCCGCGCTTCAGGGTCTTCCCACAGCAGCCGGTCCACGGGACGCCCCTTCAGGAAGTGCTCTTCGACGATCTCGGCTGCATCTTCCGGCTGCACTCGGATGTAGAATGCGCCATCGGGATAGACAAGCAAGACGGGACCAAGCTCACAAGGCCCCATGCATCCCGTTTCGACGAGTCGCACTTCTTCGCTCAGTCCCTGTCGGTCGATCTCTTGCGCAAGCGCCTCGCGCACGTTCGCGCTATGCGAGGAGACGCATGCTGCGCCCGAGCACACCAACACATCAAGCCTGCGCGTCATTATCCCCTCACTTCAATCACGTACTCCGAGCCCGGATTTCCGTTGACAATGTGATCGACAACAACGCGGCGTGCCCTATCTGCCGTCATCTCGCCGTAAACGACGATCGGTTGCCCATCGATGCGGATTTCGACCACCGGCTCCGACGAAGCCAGACCGCGTTCTCCGGTCTGAGCAACGATGGTGTCCGTAAGGTTGCGTTTCGCGATCTCGTCCAGGAAAGCGGCCATCACATCACGAGCCCCAGCAGCGATCCCACTTGTTCCCATCCCGATCACGACATGGACGCGGGCGTCGCCCTTTCGCAGGTTCAGGTCCTTGGATGCGCGTTCTCGAATCTTGCGCAGGTCTTCAAGCTTCATGTGCCCCTCCTATTCGATCTGCAAGGAAACTACGGAGAAACTGAATGACGTCCGGATGCTGCACCGGCACGTCGCCGAGCATGTCTCGAATCTGTCGAGTGTCCAGTTCGAACGAACGTTGGTCATCGCGGTAGTCGATATGAATCCGAGTGTGCCCGCTGGTGGCGATGATGTCGAGAAATGTTGCCTCAAGATTGCCGAACGGAGGAAGGTCGATGTGGCTTGCTCGGAATGTGGCCGTGATCGCTGTCCCCGTTCCCGGATGGCTTCGAAGTGAAAACGTCCCGTCACAATGTTCGGCCGTCTCACGCAGAAGGGGGATACCCAATCCTACGCACTTCGGGCATTTGGTCGAGTAGAATCCCCGTTCCACACGCTGACGTGTTTGCTCATCCATCCCCCGGCCATTGTCCCTGACTTCAAGTTTCAGGACATCGAGGCAGGTGTCCCGATCGATCGTGATGTCGATCCGGGATGACTTCGCCGTCATCGCGTTTTGTGCCAGATCAAGGATATGCATGTCCAGTTCTTCAATCATGCTGCGTAGCGCTGCAGGATTTCGCGCACTTTTTCTCGATCGAGCTTCCCGTAGACTTCATCGTTGACCATCATCACAGGAGCCAGCCCGCAAGCACCGACGCACCGCACCGCCGTCAGTGTGAAGCGGCCGTCGGCCGTGGTCCCCCCTAGTTTCGTGCCCAGTTCATCGACAAGCACATCGACGATACGCTGGGCTCCTTTGACGTGGCATGCTGTACCGAGACAGACGTTGATCGTGTATTGCCCTTGCGGTTCGGTCCGGAAGAAGTTGTAGAATGTGACCACGCCGCGCACCGTTGAAGGTGAGATTCCCATTCTCTCGGCAATCAGCTGTTGTACCTCGACCGAAATGAAGCCGAACAGCTCCTGCGCCTGGTGAAGCACCTGAATCAAAGGTCCTTCCGTGTCGCGATGCGCCTCGATGATTTCTGAGAGTTCGGCGTATAGTGCGTTGCGCGCAGGTTGCTTGTGCAATGCTCCTCCTTCTTGGCCGGTGGTGTGACCTAGCCGAGGATCTTCCGTGAGTGTCTCCCGGCTGCCGCCCACTCTAGCTCGCGCACGGAAACCGAACCCATGACGAGCGTCGTCGTCCTTCGCCCGATTTCCCCAAGATCGTGTGCGTCTGACGATCGCAGGATACCTGCTTCTCCAACGGAAGAAGGGACCGTATTTCCGGCCACTTCTACCAGCGCTGGCCGGAGATTGTCGTGGATAAAGCCGAGCTGTGCAATGATGCCGAATGCTTCGCGATCAATGTGGGCGGGAACGGCAAGACCACCGTATTTGCGGATCAGGGAGAATACCTGTTCGATGCTGAGACGGAGCGAATTGATGAGCAGCTTCGGTTCGGTGGCGAGGATCGTCTCTTCTTCATCCACGATGACTTGATCTCCGAAGGCAAGCGGATCGTTGCGGCGATCAGGAAGATATGCATACGCTTCGTCAGCAGCGGCCCGGCAGGAGCCGGCGCAGTCGAAGTAGCCGAGAACGTGGACCTCTTCAGCTGTCTGAAATTCGATGCCGTAGAGAAACTCGAGCCCTTGCCGCACAGCGACCCGGGCGACGGTGTCGGCCATGGCACAACTGTTGTGGTCGGTAATTGCGATGAGATCCAACCCTTTGGCGAGTGCCGCGTCGACGATCGCCCTCGGAGCCATTCGCAGGCTGGCACACGGAGAGAGGCATGTATGAATGTGGAGGTCGGCGATGAACTGCCTCACCGGGTGTCTCCGTGAAGGAGTGCGTAGAGACGGCCGCAGACATCGAATGCCGTGGAGGAACTCCCCAGAAGGACGACCTCTTGTTCAATGGCCATTGCGATCACGTCATCGGTAGGGCGAACGTTGCGTGCCAGGATCACCGCGGCAAGGCCGGTCACTTTGGCAACGGCGACGACATTCTGGTGTCGCTGTACCGTGATCCACACATCGCCTGATTTGGCGGCAGCGAGGACATCGGAGAGAAGATCGCCGACCAGGGCATGGTTCACCTCGCGATTGAGGTCCAGTTCGGGTGTTAGATGTTCCAGTGCCAGGTCGTCACAAAGGTCGCTAAGTCGAAGCGGCATCGTTCCTCCTGTCGATCCAGCATGCGATTCGCGTCCCTTCTCCAAGATGCGAAGAGATCTCGAATCGATCGGCATTCCGCTCGATGTTGATGAGCCCCATTCCTGCTCCGAATCCAAGATTCGCCGCCCAATAGGGAGCGGTGGAGTACCCCGGCGTCATCGCCAGGTCAAGGTCTTCGATCCCCGGCCCGTCATCGTTCACTTCGAGTTTGATGTGCGAGTCATCCACCTCTACCCGTAATGTCCCGCCGTGTGTCGCATAGAGGATGAGATTCATTTCGCCCTCGAACGCGATGACGCCGGCGCGTCGAGCAAGCTCTTCACCGACCCCTTCCTTGCGGAGTTCGACCTTCAGCCAAGCGGATGAGGTCCCTCCGTGCTCGATATCCCCCGCTCGGACACTGTAGGTTACTTCGAGCATCCGGATCCGGTGCCGCTCACGGGGCGGTTCTTGCACGGGCGTACGCCGTTGGCGTACAGCAGGCCACACGACTCGAACATGGTTTTCTTGGTACACAGCACGGGAATTCCGACGCGCTGAGCGTACGTCACCACGGACTTCGGAGGGCGCTTTCCACGCACGAAAATGATGGCGATGATATTGAGAATATCGGCGACACGGATGACTTGAGGACTGATCGTCCCGGTAATGAGCGTGGTTCTCTCATCGGTCAGCGCGAGGACATCCGACAGTAGATCCGCGGCGTAGGCGCGGTCGATGACCAAGTCGGAAGGGTCATCACCTTCGAGGATCTCGCCATCCAGCAGTTTCATGACATCGGCGAACTTCATCGTATCTCTCCCTAGAGATGCCTACGCCCCGAACTTCGGGCTCCAGTTGTTGTAGCCAAACAGAATCGGCAGGACTTGCCCGCTGAAGCGGTTCAAACCTCCGGTTGCCGCGGCGCGTTCGCCAAACGTCGTGACGGCATCGGGCATCACATTCGGCCCCGCGAACAGAACGGGGACCGGCTCGGTGGTGTGGTCGCCGAAGTCAATCGGGGTCGTATGATCGCCCGTGATGGCGACATGAGTCGTCGACCAATCCAGCCGGCGGTTCAGAGGTCCGATCAGTTCGCGATCGATCCGTTCGATGAAATCGCGCTTGCCTGTTGCATCCTGATCGTGGCCGGCGTTGTCAGTGCCTTTGACGTGGATAAACACGTAGTCGAACGTGTTCAGTGCCTCCAACGCCGCTTCTGCCTTGGCGGCGAGGTTTGTGTCCAGTCCGCCGGTGGCGCCGTCGACGTCCAGCTGACACATGCCGCAAGCCAGACTGACACCCCGGTACAGCGCGCCGCCGGCGATGACGGCTCCCTTCACCTTGTAGGAGGATTGGATCGAATCGAGATGAGGCGCGTCCGATGCACCGCGCAACAAGACGATGTTTGCGGGGGGTTTCCCATTCTGCACTCGGTCGCGATTGACGGGATGATCCTTCCACAGCTCGAAACTGCGCCTTGTGATTTCATTGACGGCGGCCGCTGTTACCCGCGCTGCCGCATCCTCGATTGCATTGGGATTGGGGCTTGAATCGGGTACCAAGTCCCCCGCGACGTGCGGATCATTCTCGGTGATCTCTGAACTCAAGCGAATGCTGTGGCCGCGGAGGAGCAGTGCGCCGCGATGCTGGGTGCTTGACAGGAAATCGAAAGAAATCTTCGGCGATACGGCAAGCTTGATTGTATTCAGGACGGCGGCCAACTCAGCCTGGCCGGCTTCGATGCGCCCGGCTCGGCGATCGATGATCTTGAGACCATCCGGGGTTTGCTCGGCTGTAGCCAGGTTGGCCCGGAAGCAGATGTCTCCAGGGAGAACCTTCATTCCGATGCCGAAGCATTCGAACACGCCGCGCCCTGTGTAGACCTGGCGAGGATCGTAGCCGAGCAAGGAAAGATGTGCCGTATCGCTTCCCGGGCGCACACCCGGTCCGATCGGATCGACCATTCCAAGAGCGCCGCGTGAAGCCAGCGCATCCAAATTGGGTGTGGAAGCCGCTTCCAGACAGGTCTTTCCTGCAAGGTCCGTTGGGCGCCCGCCAAGTCCGTCGGCAATGATTAGAACAGCCTTCATGTGTGCCTCCTCACGCGGCGTCAAGGTAGCGGCGGGCTGCCAGGATGTCAAGGACAAATCGGGGGCAGGATCGGTTGAGTGCGGAGGCGATACGTGAGAAGATGGTCCCGAGCATGAGCACTTGGACCCGCGCGTGCGAGGAAACGAAAGGGAGCCGTATCGCAATGGAATCGAATGCTAGCGACGAGGACGGGAATGATCAGATTGAGCCCGGAAACCACATGGAGAAGGACCTTGGTGAAGTGGATCGGCCGTCGAAGATCTCTCCGGGACTCCACCGCTTCTATCGGGGGAAGCTGCGGACAGGACTGAAGTGCGTCGTGCGCGGCCTTGACGACTACGGCATCTGGTACACCCCCGGGGTGGCCGCTCCGTGCAAGGAAATCGCCGAAGATCCGACGAAAGCTCTCTGCTACACAAACAAGGCAAACGCCGTCGCCGTGGTCAGCGATGGATCCCGGGTTCTCGGGCTGGGAAACATCGGGCCCAAGGCGGCACTTCCGGTGATGGAAGGCAAGGCCCTTCTTTTCAAGCATTTGGGCGGGGTCGACGCTTACCCGATCGTGCTTGGCACTCAGGATCCGGACGAAATCATCCGGGCGGTGACATGGATCTCTCCCGGTTTCGGCGGAATCAATCTGGAAGACCTGGCGACACCGAAATGCTTTCGCATTCTCGAGAGTTTGCGAGAGCGGCTTGATATCCCTGTTTGGCACGACGATCAGCAAGGAACTGCGGCTGTCACGCTTGCCGGCGTTCTCAACGCGTTGCGCGTTGTTGGGAAGAACTTGAATGAAGTCTCATTCTGTATTCTCGGCACGGGAGCGGCGAATCTCGCCTTCCTGAGGATTTTGCTGATTCACTCCGGAAACGTCGATCCGAAAAACGTCATCCTTGTCGATAGTTGCGGAATCATCCACCGGGACCGCCAGGATGCCGAAGAAGGGATGCGGGCGAATCCAACCAAGTGGCGGTTCGCGGACATCACCAATGGACACGGCCGGCGAGGCGGGCTCCGAGAGGCGCTTGTCGGCGCGGATGTGTTGATTGCCGCGGCATGCCCAGGCCCGGAGACGTTTGAAGCGAAGTGGATCAAAGCGATGGCGCCCGATTCGATCGCATTCTTGCTTGCCAATCCCGTCCCCGAGATCTGGCCGTGGGAGGCGAAACAGGCTGGCGCTCGCATCGTCGGTACCGGCCGGTCGGACTTCCCGAACCAGATCAACAACTCCCTTGGCTTTCCGGGAATCTTCCGGGGAACGCTTGATGTTCAGGCAAGCACGATTAGTGATGAGATGGCGATCGCCGCTGCCGAAGCGATCGCTTCGGCGGCAACGAGAGGTGGACGCGACCTCTCGGAGTCGCGGCTTGTTCCGACGATGATGGACGCTGACGTGTTCATCGATGTGGCGGTTGCCGTGGGAGGGAAGGCAATCGAGCAAGGGCTGGCTCGCCGCCCGCTGCCGGAGGAGGAGCGCCGGCATACCGCCAGGCTGCAAATCACCGGTGCGCGGGAAGAGACGGAGATCCTGATGCGTGAAGGGCACATCCCGCGGCCCCCGAAGGAGATGGACGGTACGTAGTTGTGTCCAAGGATCCTCACGTGGCTCCTTGGCTGCGTAGGGGATCGGGTTGCGTTGAGCGGCTGCGGGCCTAGAATTCTCTCGAAAAGAACGCCGGCCGATCGTCGTATCGAGACAAAAGGAGCCTCTAGGTGAGCGGACAAGAGCGTGGCTGTCAGCAGGAAAGCGATCGAATCGAAGAGAGGTTCGTCCGCTATGTGCGGGTGGACACGGCAAGCGATCATGATTCGCCGACGGTCCCGAGTACGGCAAAGCAGCTCGATCTGCAGCGGATCCTTGCTGACGAGCTCCGTGAGCTGGGAGCGAAAGACGTCCGGCTGACGGAGTACGGTTGTGTGTTGGCGACGATTCCGGCGACCGTCGAGTTGGACGAGACAGCGCCGACGATCGCGCTTCTGGCGCACGTGGATACCAGCCCCGATTTCAGCGGATGTCACGTCGAGCCGCTGATTGTCCGAGAGTATGACGGGAAGCCGATCGTCCTACCCGACGCACCGGATCGAATCCTGGATGAGAAGTCGGCACCGGGGCTTTCCGAGAAGATCGGCGAGACGATCATCAGTGCGTCCGGGAAGACCCTGCTTGGGGCGGATGACAAAGCCGGCGTTGCGATCATCATGACGCTCGCCGAGCGGCTCCTTGCTGATCGCTCTATCCCGCACGGCCGCCTGCGCATCTGCTTCACTCCTGACGAAGAGGTAGGGCGTGGCGTCGAGAATCTGTCGCTGGAGGATCTCGATGCCGACATCGCCTACACGCTGGACGGCGAAGCGCCGGGCGAGATTACCTACGAGAGCTTCTCAGCCGACGAAGCTGTGGTGACGATCGAGGGGGTTTCGATCCACCCCGGGAAAGCGAAGGATCGACTGGTCAACGCCTTGACCCTTGCCGGCAAATTGATCGGTGCGCTGCCGCAGCACGCCCATACGCCGGAGACGTCGAATGAACGGGAGGGGTTCATCCATCTCTCGAATGTCGAAGGGAATGCCTATCGGGTGGAGCTTCGGTTCATTCTGCGAGCGTTCGAAATGGAGGAACTGAACGGGTACGGAGAGTTCTTGAGAACCCTGGTCGACGCGCTCTCCAGGAGTGAACCGCGGGCCCGGTTCGGCGTCGAGACACGAGCGCAGTATCGAAACATGCGCTACTGGTTGGAGAACGACATGCGCCCCGCCGATCTGGCCACCGAGGCGATCCGGCGTGTTGGGATGACGCCGAAAGTCACCCCGATCCGCGGAGGGACCGACGGCTCTCAGCTTACTGAACGCGGCTTACCGACCCCGAACCTGTTCGCGGGAACGCACAACGCTCACGGTCCGCTGGAATGGGTGTCTCTCGAAGACATGGCCAAAGCGGTCGATGTCTGCGAGCAACTCGTACGGCTTTGGGCGGAGCAGGAGCGGCCCGGGGACGGCGGTGTGCCGGGATGATCCTAATGGGTGGTGGATGATGGGGGCGCTGGAAGCAATTATGCTTGCCTGCTTTGCCGTAAGTTGGCCGATCTCGATTGCCAAGGCGGTT
>CAZJLO010000032.1:0-773 GCA_964547105.1 uncultured Thermotogae bacterium | reverse complement strand
TCTTCCTCGGCAGGTGGAGGGGAAGGGCCCGCTGTTCATGATCCTGATCTGCGTCGGCTATGCGTTCGGAATCGGCAACAAGCTGCTTGGTCAAGCCGATTGGGTAACGGCGCTTTACGCGTTCAACCTGCTGCTTGTCTTGGTTGACCTTCTGTTGTGGTTTCGGTATCGCACCGAACGACGTGGATGGGTGGTCTCGCATGGGTGGCGAGGTCGAGAACGCGGCAATCCCTGAGTCTTCCGCCGGTTGGTCTTTCGCTGATCGCCCATGATACGCTCTGGCTTGAGTTCAAGCTCGATCGCTCGAAGCACCGGAACAAGCGGAATAGGAGGAGCGTGTCGCCATGCCAAGAGTGAACCATTTCGAGATCTTCGCCGATGATCCCCAACGAGCCATCCAGTTCTACACCAAGGTGTTCGGTTGGCGGGTGGAAAAGTGGAACGGTCCGGTTGACTACTGGATGTTGACGACCGGCTCCGAGAACGAACCGGGAATTGACGGTGCTATCGCTCGGCGCGAGCGGCCCGCGGATTGCGTTGTGAACACGATCAATGTTCCCGACCTTGATGCCTACCTCAACGTAGTCAAGCACTATGGCGGGACGATCGTGGCCGGGAAGATCGCGGTGCCCGGCGTCGGCTGGATGGCGTATTGCTTGGATTCGGAAGGAAACCGATTCGGCCTAATGCAAGGAGATCCGAACGCGAAGTGAGGATTGTGCAAGGAGATCCGAACGCGAAGTGAGGATTGTGCAAGGAGATCCGAACGCGAA
>CAZJLO010000031.1:0-21402 GCA_964547105.1 uncultured Thermotogae bacterium | reverse complement strand
CCTGATCAGCCGGAGAAGCGTGAGATCCGCTTCGGCGCTCGATTGGGCCAGACGGTTTGCCGCGATGAGAAACAGCTGGCTCGTTTCGGCGGCGTTATAGTGGGACTCGAACCCGGCTCGCTCCACGCGGTTCCATTCGTGAAGAACGCGTCCTGGCTCTTCCCCTGTCACCGGATTGGGTTCTGTGCCGATGGTGTGCGCAGCGAAGCGGATCGACTCGCGAAGGAATGTCGGCGAATCCAGCATAGCCGCTGTTGTGAGTAAATCTCTCGGGAACAACCCGAAGCGCGGCCTTCCCTGCCGAATTCCCGCGTTGTATGCCTCGAAATACTCCCCGGAGTCCGCGAGCGTAGCACGGAGCTGCTTCATACCACGGTCCGCTTCGACCTTCAATTGAATGGCGCGTTCGAGCAGAGATGACATTCCAGGTGAACCTCCGGAGAGACCAAGTGTGGCGTGTCTCGTCGATGCGTGCTGATCTGCTGCTCCGCTTCTTCCCGATCGACAGAGCGATTCGGTCCGAGCGGACACATCGCACTGTTTCTCCGCTGCACAGCATAGCGTGTCAGTGAGAGCTGGCAAACAAGGATTCTTCTTTGATGGTCATCTGGTGCTGATGGGGGGGGATGCCGTGGATTGACATCGAGGTTGTTGCCTCTGTAGGGTGGATCATGGCGTGCTTTGCCTGGAGAAAGGGATTGAGGCATAGTGCTGGACTCCATCTCCCCACGTGGCAGGCAACGAAGCATGAATCGAGCCAATCTTTGCTCCTCGGGAGCGGCCGATGGACTGGGTTTCAAAGAGCGGATAGGGATGTCTCCGGTTCCGGTCAAGTCGGCAATTCCCGCAGGCGGCGGCCAAGGGAATCGGAAACGCGCGGTGGTCGTTGCGCGACCGAGACCCCGTCTCGTGCCCGCGCGGGGGGAGAGCAGCCATGCCGGCCAAGATCCCTTCCAGGGTACGAATAAGGTTGTGACTCGAACCACAGTGAAGGAGGTGACCGGTTCAAGCGTCAAAGGAACAAGCATGAAACCAAGGACGCAAAGGAGGCGCGATGAAGAGGATAGGTTTCATCTTGGCGATTGTTGTTGGAGTGGTTTCGATTGCAGCGGTGGCTCAACAGGTTTCCATCGCCGTGCTGTGGAGTGGCGTGGAACTGGATGCCTTCAAGGCGACGATTGCGCCGTTTGAGGCGGACACGGGGATCACGGTTCTGATCGACGAAGTCGGGCGCGACCTTCCAACGGTGTTGCCGGTTCGCGTGGCTGCAGGGAATCCGCCCGATCTGGCGGCTCTGCCGAACCCCGGGCAGATGCAGGAGTTTGTGGGACAAGGTGTCCTTGTTGCGCTGGATAGTCTCTCGAACCTTACCGATCACCCCGCCGCGTTTGTCGATCTGGGTACGGTGGACGGACACGTATATGGCTTCTTCATTGCGGCGGATCTGAAGAGCCTCATCTGGTACAACCCGAAGGCGTTTACAGCTCGTGGATACGAAGTGCCGACCAGCTGGCCCACGTTGATCGCGCTCAGTGAGCAGATTGTCGCGGACGGCGGAACGCCTTGGGCGATCGGGCTGGAGAGCGGTCCCGCAAGCGGCTGGCCGGGAACCGACTGGATCGAGGATATCATGCTTCGGACGGCGGGTCCGGACCTCTACGATCAGTGGGTGAATCATGAGATCCCGTGGACCCATCCAGCGGTAAAGAAGGCGTGGGAGTACTTCGGGCAAATCGTCAATGCGTCTGGGTTTGTCTATGGCGGCTACGTGGGAGCTTTGACCATCGCCTTCGGCGATTCTCCTTCCGTGCTGTTCGATGCACCGCCAGGCGCCTACATGCATCGCCAGGCGACGTTCATCCAGAGCTCCATCCTCACCTCGAACCCCGACCTTGTTCCGGTGGAGGATTACAACGTGTTTGTCTTCCCGCCGATCTCGCCTGTTCACGGGAATCCCCTATTGGGGGCGGGAGATCTCATCGGCGTATTCAATGACACGCCGGAGGCGCTTGCCCTGGCGAACTACCTTGCCTCGGCCGAGGCGCAAGAGATCTGGTGCGGCATGCTCGGAAAACTCGGCATCAACAAGAACGTCGATCCATCTGTGTACCCCGATCCGATCACCGCCGAAGCGGCGACGCTGCTGGCCGACGCGGAAACCTTCCGATTCGACGCATCCGACCTCATGCCGGCTGCTGACGGTTCAAGGACTTTCTGGACGGGGCTTCTTGACTACATCAGCGGGATCCCACTCGACACGGTCTTGGCGGCCATCGAGGCCAGTGCAGTCGCAGCATACGGCCCGTAGGTCACGATCAAGAAGGCTGAAGCTGCGGGCCCGCCGTGGCTTCGGCCTTCTCTCCTCTACGGATCTCAAGAAGGGGACTTGATTGCGAACGAAACGGTGGGTGCCCTGGGCCTACGCAGGTCCGGCGATCTTGCTGCTCGCCTTCTTCCTTGTCTACCCGGCGATTGACACGATCCGGTTGTCGTTCTTCGATCGCAGCGGCGATGTCTTTGTTGGGCTTCAGAACTACAAGTACGCGTTCACCGACAGCACCATGTTGACGGCGTTCCGGAACAACGCGCTTTGGGTGGGCGTGTTCACCCTGTGCACCGTGTCGTTTGGGTTGCTGTTCGCCGTTCTCCTCGATCGGGTTCGATACGAGCGGATCATCAAGTCGATCGTGTTCATCCCGATGGCGATCTCGATGGTCGGTGCCGGAACGATCTGGAAATTCGTCTATGCCTACCGGCCGGCCGGCGCATCGCAGATCGGGTTGCTGAACGCGATTGTGGTCGCTCTAGGCGGCGAACCTATCGGATGGCTGATCGAACGACCGTGGATCAACAATCTGTGCCTGATCCTTGTTGGAATCTGGATGTGGACCGGGTTCTGTATGGTGATCTTGTCGGCGGCGTACAAGAACATCCCGCGACAGCTTCTGGAGGCAGCGCGGATCGATGGCGCCACGGAGTGGCAGGCATTCTGGCGCGTGATCTTCCCGCTGCTCCGGCCGACTGTCGCGGTGGTGACGACCACGATGATCGTATTCGTGTTGAAGATTTTCGACATCGTCTACGTGATGACCAACGGAAACTTCTCCACGGAGGTCCTTGCGAACCGCATGTACAAGGAGCAGTTCTTGTTCTCGAACTACGGACTGGCGTCCACCATCGCGGTCATCCTGCTGATTCTGATCATCCCGATGATGGTGGTGAACATCCGTCGGTTCAGACGGCAGGAGGCGATCCGATGAGCAAGCGCCCAGTCCGCTATGTCAGCCGGAGCACGCTACACGTTCTGCTGATCCTCCTGGCTCTTGTCTGGATTCTGCCGACCGTTGGGCTCTTGATCACGTCCTTCCGTGCGCCCGAGGTCGTCGGGGATACCGGATGGTGGACCGTGCTCGCTCATCCGTTCAACTTCACCCAGTACACGCTTCAGAACTACCGGGCCGTGATTTTCGAGGGGGGCATGGGGCGCGCGTTTCTCAACAGCCTGACCATCACCCTCCCGGCAACCCTCCTGCCGATCCTTCTCGCAGCGCTTGCCGCCTACTCGTTTGCCTGGATGAAGTTCAGGGGACGAAACACGATGTTCATGATCGTCGTCGGATTGATGGTCATCCCGCTTCAGATGACGTTCATCCCGATCCTTTCGATTTTCGCGAAGCTCAGAGTGGCCGGGACATTCCCTGCGATCTGGCTTGCGCACGCCGGATACGGTATGCCCCTGATGGTCTATCTGCTTCATGGGTTCATCGCCGGTCTTCCACGGGACATCTTCGACTCCGCGGCGATCGACGGGGCGTCAGCGATCAAGACGTTCTTCCGGATCGTGATCCCGCTCTCTGTACCCGCGATTGCTTCCGTTGCGATCTTCCAGTTCCTGTGGGTTTGGAATGACCTTCTCGTCGCCCTCATCTACTTGGGGGGGGCACCGAACGTGGGGCCGGTCACTCTGCGGGTGGCGAACCTCGTGGGGTCGCGCGGACAGGATTGGGAGGTTCTTACGGCGGCGGCGTTTGTCTCGATGGCGCTTCCTCTTGTCGTGTTCTTCTCGCTTCAGCGCTACTTCGTGCGGGGGATCCTTGCCGGATCGGTCAAGGGATGATCGGCGGGAAATCTACGCAATTCGGCACGGAAGGCGTCGTCGATAGGAGATGAAAGCACAGATACAGGAAGGGAAGGAGCTGGGGATGGATCAATCGCTCCAAGCCGCGGTGTTCGATCTTGATGGCGTGATTACGTTGACCGCCGGGCTGCATGCGGCGGCTTGGAAATGCGTCTTTGACCGGGTCCTGGAAGCGCATTTCGGAGCATCGTTTCAACCGTTCGACCTTCGCGGTGACTACCTGCAATACGTGGACGGTCGACCGCGACTCAATGGCGTGACGACGTTCCTTGATTCGCGAGATATCCAGCTTCTCCGAGGGGAGCCTTCCGATCCGCCTTCGCAGAATACCGCGTGGGGGTTGGGGAATCTCAAGAACGAGCTATTCAAGGAACTGCTGGAGCAACAGGGAGCGGATGTGGATGCGGGGACCGTCGCGCTGGTCCATGCGTTGCGGCAACAGGGTGTCCGAGTTGCCGTGGCTTCATCCAGCAGAAACTGCCAGCCGATCCTGCGCAAAGCTGGGCTGTTGGAATTGTTCGAGGCGATCGTCGACGGGAAGGAGTCTGAGCGGTTGCGTCTGGAGGGAAAGCCGAGTCCGGACATCTTCCTTGAGGCGGCACGTCGGCTGGGCGTATCCCCGGATGCCACCGTGGTCATCGAGGATGCCACGTCGGGCGTTGCTGCGGCGCGCGATGGGGGATTCGGTCTTGTGGTCGGGATGGATCGGCACAACCAGAAGGCCGCATTGCGCACACACGGAGCGGATCTGGTATTGGAGCGTCTCGGGGCGGATTGTGCCGATTTATTCTCACAATGGATGCGGAACCGAGATCACCGGTTGCCTTCCGCTTGGATCGCCTGGCCTGCGCTTGTCAGCGAGTATCCCCTGGATCGGCTTGTCGTCTTCCTCGACTACGACGGGACGCTTGTTCCGATTGCCGACCGCCCCGATGAAGCGATTCTCTCCTCGTCGATGAGGAGTACGCTTGGGAACGTGGCGCGGAAGATTCCCACCGCGATTATAAGCGGCCGGGGCATGGAAGATGTTCGGTCGCTGGCGGATGTGGACGGGTTGTACGTCGCCGGCTCGCACGGCTTCGAGATAGCCCTGCCGGACGGCAGCGAGAAAGTGTTCGATATTCGATGGCGGGAGATGATCGAGGATGCCGCCGCCGAGCTGGAGGCGTCTGTTCGCAAGCTGCCTGGCGCGATCCTCGAGCGGAAAGGGTTCTCGGTGGCCGTGCACTACCGGTTGGCCGCCCCGAACCGAGTTCCGTGGCTGCAAGGGCGAGTCCATGCGGTGGCGGCGGCGTATCCGGAGCTTCAGCAAACGCCTGGGAAGATGGTGTTCGAGCTTCGCCCAAACCTGGATTGGGACAAGGGGCGAGCGCTGGGCTGGCTGTTGGAGCAAATCGGCCCGGAAAACGCCGTTCCGGTCTACTTGGGGGATGATACAACGGACGAAGACGGATTTGCGGCCGTCGAAGGCAGCGGCATCGGGATCCTTGTCTCGGCGATTCCCCGAGCGACGCGCGCATCGCTCAATCTTCAAGCTCCTTGGGAGGTACAGCTGTTCCTTCAGCGGCTGGTGAACGAGATATGAGCCGTATGAGACAAGCTGATTCATGGGAGTTGGTGTTTCACGGGTACGCCCCCGAGGCGGAGCCGCACCGCGAGTCGCTGTGCGCTTTGGGAAACGGCGTGTTTGTCACTCGAGGGGCTGCGGAGGAATCGATTGCCGATGGCACGCACTATCCGGGAACGTACTTCGTGGGTGGCTACAACCGTCTGATCAGCCAGATCGGCGATCACAAGGTGGCCCACGAGGACCTCGTCAATTTCCCGAATTGGCTTCCGTTGACGTTCCGAATTGAGGGAGGCGACTGGTTCGACCTGGCGACCGTCGACCTGCTTGAATTCGAGCAGCGTTTGCTGATGCGAGAAGCGATCCTCGAACGGCGATGTCGGTTCCGCGATGCCGAGCAACGTGAGACCACGCTCTTCGCTCGACGCATCGTCAGCATGGCGGAGCCGCACATCGCCGGTCTGATGTGGATGCTGGTTCCCGGCAATTGGAGCGGACATTTGGAGATTCGCGGCTCGTTGGATGGGGCCGTTAGGAACAGCGGAGTCTCCAGGTATCGCCGGCTTCGTGGCGATCATGTCGAGGTCGTTGGCACGGGCGAAACCGAAGACAACGTCGTGTGGCTCCACGCAACGACAACCCAGTCGAGGATCGAACTCGTCGAAGCGGCACGGGTAACCGTTTTCGACGGAACCGGCGGCTTGGTCGGCATCGGATGTCGATCCCTCAAGGCGTCGGTCGAGCAGCGCGCATCCCTGGTGGCGCGAGAAGGAGAGGCGGTTCGTGTGGAGAAGCTGGTGTCGCTCTACACGTCTCGCGACCCGGCGATTGGCGACTTGCGGGCGGATGCGGTGGCTGGGGTTCGCAACGCAGGCGAGTTCGACGTGATGGTGGAGAAACACGTGCGTGCGTGGAGCAGACTGTGGATGCGGTGCGATGTGGAGATCGAGACGATGGATGGAAGCGATCTCGATCCGTTCTTGATCCAGCGCGCGCTGCGGATCCATGCATTCCACCTGCTGCAAACTGCGAGCGAAAACACCATCGGGCGAGACGTCGGGATGCCTGCTCGTGGATGGCATGGCGAAGCGTACCGCGGACACGTGTTCTGGGATGAGATGTTCGTGCTTCCCTTCTATTTGCGGGTGCTGCCGGAAGTGGCGAAATCTCTCTTGTTGTATCGGGTCCATCGGCTGGAGGCAGCACGGGCCAACGCCGCTCTTGAGGGGATTCAGGGAGCGCTTTTCCCGTGGCAGAGCGGCAGTTCGGGACAAGAAGAGAGCCAATTGATCCATCTCAATCCTCGTTCGGGTGCCTGGGAGCCGGACAGAAGCCGGTTGCAGCGTCATGTCAACGCAGCGATCGTTGTCGAGCTTCTGCGGGCAGTTCGCGAGCTGGCCGATCACGCGTTCATGAGGCGGCATGGCGCGGAAATCCTTGCGGAAATTGCTCGGTTATGGGTGAGCCTGGCCGAATGGAGCGATACGCGACATGCTTACGAAATCATTGGAGTTGTCGGCCCCGATGAGTTCCACGAGGCAGTCCCCGGGCGTGAGGAGGCTGGTCTTCGCAACAATGCCTACACCAACATCATGGCTTCGTGGTGTCTTCGACAAGCGAGCATCTGGGTGGATCGCCTCGATGATGCCGGCCGCCGGGATCTGGAGGCGCGAATCGACCTGACAGCGGGTGAAGTCAAGACGTGGCACGATATGGCGTTGCGGATGTTCGTTCCGGTGAACGCTGAAGGAGACATCGAAGCGTTCGAGGGCTACTCGGATCTGCGCGAACTGGATTGGGAGTCGTATCGCACCAAGTACGATCGAATCGGTCGCCTGGACAGAATCTTGCGTGCTGAAGGGGACTCTCCAGACCGCTACAAGCTTTCGAAGCAAGCCGATCTAGTGATGCTGTTCTATGTTCTCTCCGAAGACGAATGGAAACCGCTTCTTGCGTCGCTCGGCCATCCCCTCTCCGAACGAGATGTCAAGCGGCTGGTGGAGAGCTACGAGCGGCGGACGTCCCATGGATCGACGCTCAGTCACCTCGCCTATGCCGGCGTGCTTGCTGATCTCGACGAGAGCAGGTCTTGGGGGCACTTCATGGCCGCATTGCGGAGCGATCTGGAAGACTTGCAGGGTGGTACGACGGCCGAAGGGATTCACACTGCGATCATGGCCGGTACGATTCAGCACGTGGTGGAGCGGCTCGCCGGGATTCGGGTTGCTGCGGAATCATTGGAGGTTCGCCCGGCGCTCCCTGCCCCAATCAAGTCGGTGCGGGTTCCGATGGTTTTTCGAGGTCGGAATGTGTGGTTTGATGTCACGAGGGATGCAGTTCGGATCGAAGTCGGAGGTGGGGGGATCTTCGGCGATGCCGTCCCGGTAAATGTCAACGGGGAACGTGTCTACATTCCTCCGGGGGGGTGGAGAGTCGTTGCGATCTGAAGCCTCCGAGGAAGATGCATTCGCTTTGGCTGAGCATCCAAGATAGTGTACGGATTGGTGACAAGATCGAACCACTGCGGGGTTCTCTCGATGGCTCCGCGGGAGCGACGAATCGGAGGAATCGATGATGGAACGCATTGGGATTGAGCGCTACGTTGATATGGCGGATGGAGAACTGATTGCGCAGATCCAGAGCGCCGCCCGGCCGATCTACGGGTTGCGGGTTCTCCACGTGAACTCCACCTACCACGGAGGAGGCGTCGCGGGGATGCTCAGCTGCCTCGTCCCCTTGATGAACGATGTCGGCGTCAATGCCGACTGGAATCTACTTTACGGCGATCCAGCGTTGTTTCAGGTCACGAAGAAACTGCACAACGGGCTGCAGGGCGAGCCCGTTGATGTGAGCGAAGGCGAGCGTCGGGCGTACCTATCCGTGAACGAGATGTTTGCCTTGTACAGCCCGGTGATTCATCACCTTGTGATCGTTCACGACCCACAACCTCTTCCTATGATCCGGTTTCGGCAGCGTGAGAATCCTTGGGTGTGGCGGTGTCACATCGACATCTCTTCGCCGCACCGGGAAGTGGAGCAGATGCTTCGCCCGTACATTCTTCGCTACGATGCGGCGGTGGTGTCGAGTGAGGGGTTCAGGCGGCCCGACCTCCCGCTACAGACCCACGTGATCTCGCCCGCGATCGATCCATTCACGGAGATCAACCGCGAAATGACCTCCGACGAAATTGCCACGAAGCTTGCGGCCTACGGGATCCCGACGGACAAGCCACTTCTTGTTCAGGTGTCGAGGTTCGACAAGTGGAAGGACCCGCTCGGTGTGCTCGATTTGTACGGCAGAATCCGAACGGAGCGCGATTGCCGGCTCGTCCTTCTCGGAAACATGGCAACGGATGACCCCGAAGGACCGGCGATCTTTGACCAGGTGCGCGAGCGAGCAAGTCGCCTAGAGGATGTTCATCTGATTACGCAGACCGATCCGCTGCTGGTGAACGCTCTTCAGAGACGGGCGGATGTCGTGTTGCAGATGTCTTTGCGCGAGGGTTTCGGGCTGACCGTTTCGGAGGCATTGTGGAAACGGACACCGGTCGTGGCGTCGCGCGTTGGCGGAATTCCCCTGCAGATTGTCGAGGGGAACAACGGCTACCTTGTTGAACCGGGACACTTGGATGAAGCCGCGGAACGCGTGATTGGACTCCTTGGAGATCCGGCGCAGCGGGCGGAAATGGGTGAAAATGGACATGAATACGTGCGAGACAGATTCTTGATGCCTCGGCTGCTTCTGGATTGGCTGAACGTCATTCGGTCGCTTGTCTAGCGCGGACCGAGCGGACCGGCAGCAACCTACTCGCCCATCAGCTGGCAGGTCGAATACCCCCAGGGCGAGGGCCGGACGCCCGAGGCGCCGGACCCTCTTGAGAAGGGGCATCGGACCTCCAGCTTGCTCTGGACATCTCGACCTCCGAATGGTCGCATGTCTGCGGAGGCTTTGCGGTCAGACGCTCACAGGTTCAGAGCATCCAGCACGATCCGGATGATCAGAAGGACCCAGCCGACGATGATCCCCACCCAGATCACTTTGCGTGCGGCATCCAGCAGACCGAAAAGCACGAGCACCAACGTAATCAGGGCGAGATATCCGATCGTTTGCTGAAGATTGGTCGATACGCGGTCGTTCGTGACCAGATTGAGCAGATAGACCACGCCTTGTCCCAAGTACGTCGCGATGCTGTCGATGTACGTAAGGGCTTGCTGTCCAGCTGACTCTGCGGCTCCAGCGAGTTTCCCGGGATCCGACGCGCCTTGCGCGAGACCGATGACTGCAACACCGAGCAAGCACGCTGTCAGGAGCACGATTCCTAGTTTCCTCTTGGACATGGACATGGAACCCACACCTCCTTGTCTTTGTCAACACACATACTCCGAATCGCACGGCGATGTGAATTCCGTTTGTCCGCTGGCGGCACCGCAGTTGGCCTTCTGCTCCGGTCAGGAGGTTGATCCCGATCGCTAGAGCCCAAAGGACGATCCCGGTACAATCGGTTTAGGATGCTGCGTTGCCTGTTGTTCACGATCATCGTTGTCTTGGCTGTCGGAGTTCTGGGGTTCGGCGGCCAACTACTGGTTGCTGTCGATGGCTCGGCTTCTTTCCGGACGATTCAAGGGGCGATCGATGCAGCCGGCTTCGGAGACACGATTGTCGTCAAACCGGGGATCTACGAGGAGCAACTTGAGCTGAAAACCGGAACGACCGTACGGGGAAGCGGTGCGGGAGCCACGGTTGTTCGGTTCGCCTATGGGTACGACCCGTTGGTTTCGGCCAGGAATGTCAGCCAGTGTGTTCTGGAAAACATCACCCTGGAGCGTGCGCCATCCCTCCTGCCGGCCGAGGTTATGGTGGTTGCCAACGCTTCGGTGATGCTTGTCCGCTGCAACGTGTCCGGGGGAAGTGTGGGGATACGCGTCAGCGGCAACGCGGGCCGTGTTGTGTTTGCTCAGGGCGCGATCGAGAAGAACCTGGCGCAGGGAATGATCGCCGGCGATGGAACGAGTGTCGAGCTCCGCGAGGCGAGCGTGGCGGCGAACATGGGTGGGGGAATCGCCGCCAACAACGTGGCGGGCCTGCAGTTGACCGATGTCGTTGTCTCGCGAAACGGAAGCTACGGTGTCTCGGTGACGGGCGCGACCGACGCAACGATCTCGGGTTGCACCATCAGCTCGAACGACGGTCCGGGGATGGATCTTCTCGACCACACGGCACTCGAGCTTCTCGACACGCGGGTGGCCACCAATCGTGGGCCGGCGATGCGGCTCGAGGACGAGGCGACGGCAACGTGCCTGCAATGCGAGTTCGAGGGTGGAGACGGGATCGTCGTCTCCGGCAGCTCAAGGCTTGAGCTGCGAGAGTCGACCTTTGCGCAGATGAGCGATACCGCGATCAGCTGGCTGGGTTCGTCTTCGGGATGGCTCGATCGGGTTTCGATTGTCGATGGAGCAGGCACAGGTGTTTCCTTGGCGGGAAATGCGTGCGTTACGATCGAGCGTGCGACGATTGCCGGAAACGAAGGCGCCGGAGTCTCTGTGGCGGGCGGGACTCTGGAGCTTGCACAGAGCATGGTCGTTCTCAACCGCCGGTACGGGGTCGAGCTCCAGCAAGCGGGCGAACTGCTCAGCATATCGAACAATGTGTGGGGAAACACTCCGGACGATCTCTCAGGTGCAGTGCTTCGCCCGGGGGATCTGTCTGTTCCGCCGTCGTTCGTGAGTCTTGAAACCGGGAATGTCACACTTCGCCCCGATTCACGCTGTCTGTTGCCGACCGTTCCCGGCGGGGCGTTGGGCTCGATTGGCGACCCTCGGCTTTCGCCCGGTGTGTACGGCGGTCTTGCCGGTGTGTGGACGAGCGTGGTCGATTGGAGCGGTGGATTAGGATCGATGGTGCGACTGGCGGTGGAGGGCGGATGGCATGATGAGTCTGCCGGGCGAACCACACTGGCCGGAGCGGTGATGTGGCCGAGTGGGGAGTTTGGCGTGGAAGCGGACCGGGGGGCGGCGAGCGGTCCGGCTTGGAGCAGCTGGCTGCGATGGGACGCCGCAGCGCAGATCGGAACGATTGATTCGGATGAGCCAGCCGATGCTTCCGTGAGCTGGTCGGCAGATCTGCAGGGACGTCTTTCCGGCGCAGAGAAGTGGATTTTGGTGGATGTTGCGGCATCGCTTGTTGTCGATCCTTTTTCGGTCGATATCGGGTTTTTCCAGACTGTTCCCGGCGGAGCTTCGCTTGAGCGGATCGAAGTCGCGGTCGATCTGTCGCAGTGGAGGTGGCGAATCTCGATGGGAATGAGAGATCTCGCTCCGGTGCTGGGCGAAGTTCTTCTTGACGCAGACCTTGCATCAGATTGGGGGCGGCTGGCCGTGGATGGCTCGTTCCAGCTGTTCCCGTCGATTGGTGGACAAGTCGGCATGGCGGCCGACCTCGCTTGGGGGTCGATCGGGTTGGGGGCTGCATGGGGTGTGGAGGATCCGCTTCAGCTCTACATCTCTGCCAGCGACGCCGCCCTCGGAGTGGATTTCGCCGCTTCTTGGATTCAATCACAGGGGAACGCGGAGTCGATGCGGCTGGTGGCTGAAGTGGGCAAGAGCTTCCCGTGGGGAGAGCTGGGAGGCCGAGTCGTCCTTGGGGGCGGCGTCCGGCTGGAGGCGAACGGGACGATTAGACTGGACGCACTGCAAATGAACCGTGTGCCCGTGCCCGGATTCACCGTGTTCGGTACACAATCGGACGACCCCCTGACCATCTGGCTCGACGCGGCACCAAGTCTCGATCCTGACGGCGGCGAACTTTCCTACGAGTGGTCCTTTGGGGATGGAGAGAGTGCATCCGGCGTCGTCGTCGCCCATACGTTCCCGACGACAGGATCGTATTCCGTGGTTCTCACGGTGACCGACGAAGAAGGGGCAGCAGCGCATATCTCCGAGATGCTCGAGGTTGGAGGATCGGCCGACACCGAGATCACGGCACGGTTCTCGTGGGTTGCCGAAGATGCAACGGGAAGAAGGCGGGAGGGTCCACCAAGGATTGGCGATATGCTGATCGTCGATGCCAGCCGGTCCATCTCCGACGAAGAGGTCAGCGAGTTCGCCTGGGATGTCGAGGGAGACGGCGTGATCGAGCTTCGAACGGAGGATCCTGTAGCCGGATTGCCGCTGCTCAATGAGGGGCCGATCGCGATCGTCCTGCGGATTACGGACACCGGCGGGCGGACGGGGGCGGTTTCGGACGTCGTCGATGTGGCTGCGAGGGCGTTCCCGGTGGCGGTAGCCGCCTTCTCTCCGACGTCTCCGCTGGTCAATGAGCCAGTAGAGTTCACGGATCTCTCGACAGATCCGGACGGGGCGGTCGTTGCGTGGGCCTGGTCGTTCGGGGATGGGCAGAGCAGTGACGAGCGGCATCCGCGCCATGCATACGCTGATGCTGGATTGTATGACGTGACGCTTGAAGTGACTGATCACGAAGGATTGACCGGCGTGACAAGTCTGACGATCGAAGTCGGCTCTGCGAAGGATGTGCTCGTCCCGGCCGATGTGTGGGTGTTGGTGATCGGGATTTCCGACTACGCGACGGTGGACGATCTCCAATATGCTCGCGAGGACGCCGTGTCGATTGCGCGATGGGCTCTCTCAACCGGCGTGCCCGCAGATCATCTTCGCCTTCTTCTCGATGAACAAGGAAGGGTCGAGCATGTTGGCGGGCTGTCGGCCGATACCGCCGATCTTCTTCATGTGCGGGAGGCGCTGGGCTGGCTTCGGCGCGAAGCCGGTGAAGAGGATCTTGTCATCATCGCGTTTTCCGGTCACGGGGCTCGAGCCGAGGATGACAACGGCGATGAGGTGGACGGATGGGACGAGCTGTTCCTGTTGCGCGACACGATCGCCGGAGCTGAGGCGGAGACAGCGTTCAGGGATGATGAATTGGCGGCGTTTGTTGGGAGAATCCCGTCTCGGCGCGTTGTCCTGCTCCTTGACACGTGTTTTTCTGGAGGGGCCGAAGTGGGAGGGCGGACCGTCTCCGATCAACGGGAATCGGACGGGGTGGTGGCGCCGGAGGGAGGCGGGGATCGGGATTGGGATTGGGCCGACCTGGCGACGTCATCGACAGTGATTCTTGCCGCCGCTGGAGAAGGGCAGGTGGCACGGGAGTCCGAGGCTCTGGAACACGGCGTGTTCACCCACTTCTTCCTGGAAGCTGTGAGCGGCAATGCCGACGCTGACGAAGACGCGCGTGTAACCGCCGCCGAGGCGATGCAGTTCATCGCACCGCGAGTCGACGCGTTTGTCTTCTCCTGGCTGGGCGTCCATCAGCAACCGCAGCTTGCCGGCCGGGGAGATCCGGCGATTGTTCTTGCTCGAATGCCGTAGTCGGACTCAAAACGCCATCCGTCTTCGCGTCTAGTCTCCCAACTCCACCGCGACGAGGAAGCTCTGATTTTCCCGATGAAGCTTGAGCACGATGCGGTCACCCGAATGGCGGGCGGAGAGCAAATCGGTCAACTGCTGACAGCTCGAGACAGGGATGGTGTTGAGGTAGGTGATGACGTCATCGGGGCGTAGACCGTAGAGCTCGGCTGGACTGCCGGGATCCACGGAATCGATCCGAACGCCGCCACCTGATATTTCGGCGCACACGATGCCCAAGTAGGCGTTGCCGGCACCGTAGCGGATGGAGATCGTCTCGACCGCTCCCGCCGTCAGGGAAGAGAAGCCTACATACCGAACGGGTTGCTGGATCACCGCCCCGGCTTCGGTTGCCCGTTCACCGGCTTGGTCGGCTTCCAGGTAGGCGTAAACGGTGATTTGCCCACGGCGCTCGATGAGCGGGGAGTGCGTGTGGCTGGGAACTCCGAATCGGAACTCCAACGCCTCCTCGGCGGAGACTTGCCATCCGGCAATCACCATCGTCTCTTGTGGCGCAAGAATCCACATCCTGTCGTCTGCCGTCTGAGTGACCCACTCGCTTCCCAGTGTATTCAATCCGTCGACCTCGACGACAACGCCCACCCGCAAGGGCGTGCGGTTGATGACTCGAATTCGGTAGGCGGTGCCCAATTCAGGATCGACACCGTACACCCACGCGTGGCCTCGCGGATCTCCCGAGAGCAGGATCGGGGGCCAAGCGGACGGATTCGCGGACGCGATGTTGACGACCGCGTCGGCCACCGCATCCGTTTCCTCGGACGGAAGAGGGAACGTGCTGTATCGCTGGAGAGACTGGGAAAGCGGCTGCCATGTGCCCAGGCCGAAGAGGCCCCAAGGGGCAAATGATTCAATCTCCACAGAGATGAATCTTCCCGATGCAGCAGACAGCGCCTCCGTTCCTTGGATCACAAGAAACGCTGTAACAAATACGAGGATGATCAGCAACCGATTCCGGTATCTCATGACGCCCCCTGTCCTTCTCTTTCTGTGGCGACCGAAGCGATCGTAGCTGTCTTTGGTCGACGTTTCCCATGTCCGGTGAAGCTATTATACGCGAGGCTTTCGGTAGAACAGAGACCGGACGGCGCGGGACGAAGAGAGGATTGATCCGGTTCCGATTGCCGGCGATGAGAGTGCAAAGCCCGGGCCGCGCCGGCCCTTGCTTGGCTTCGGGCTCCACCAGGGTGATGGGAAACAGTTGGAGCCACGCTTGTAGACGCAGACGGGGCTCGGGTTTCGAGGCTATTGAGGAAGAAACACCTGGAGCAGCCGCTACGAACACTGGTCGAGCATTGCCGCGAAGAATCGGTCAAGGTCGACGTTGCCGCCGCTCAAGACAACACCGATCCGGGTTCCCTGGAACCGCGACGGCGAGGCAAGCAACGGGGCGAGCGCAACGGCACTTGATGGCTCGATGATGATCTTCAGCCGTTCCCAGGCCCAGTGCATTGCGTCGACGATCTCCGCTTCCGAAACGGTGATGATCTCGTCGACAAGGTTCCGAATGACGATGAAGTTCATCTTTCCCAGGGGCGTGCGGAGCCCATCCGCAATCGTTCGGGGTACGAAGTCGACAATTCGCCGACCCTCCTGCAATGACCGAAACGCGTCATCCGCTGCGCTTGGCTCACAACCGATCACCCGAGATGCCGGACAGAGGTGCTTTGCTGCGATCGCCGTCCCGGCGAGGAGTCCTCCACCTCCGACCGGAGCCAACACCATGTCGAGATGATGCGCTGAACCGGAACCTTGCGTAATCCCGAGCGATTCAATCTGCTCGACCAGTTCCACAACAGCGGTTCCTTGCCCGGCGATAATCCTAGCGTCATCGTGGGAATCGACAAACGTGGCCCCGGATTTTCGCTGCTCGCGGCGCGTGGTTTCCACCCGCGATGCCTGCACGGGTTCGCACGGAACTACGCGTGCACCGTAGCCGTGAGATGCTCGCTGCTTGGCTGGTGTTGAGTTATCCGGCATGATCACCGTAGCCGGAATCCCCTCTAATCTTGCGGCAAGCGCCAACGCCTGAGCAAAATTGCCGCTGGAATGCGTGATCACGCCATACCGTCGTTGTTGAGCGTCGAGCGAGCGAACTGCCGTGAATGCACCACGGAACTTAAACGATCCGGTTCGCTGGAAGTTTTCGCATTTTAGGAAGATGTCTGCGCCTGTGAGCTGATCCAGCGTTCGGCTCGTGATCACCGGTGTCCGATGCGCGACTCCGGCAAGGATTCGCGTTGCGGAAACGACATCACTCCAATCAGGCTGCTTGTCCATTGAGCTTCTCTCGAAAGATCATCTGCCGGTAGGTTTGCAACTCGATGATCGACTCTTGGATGTCCTGCAACGCGCGGTGGGCCGAAACTTTCTCGTTGCTCATCGATCGGCTGAGGAGGGGATACCACCGCGCGACCAACTCCTTGATGGAACTGACATCTACATGCCGATAGTTGAGATACGCATCGACCTTCGGCATGTGTTGAATGAGGAACCGACGATCGAAACAGATCGAGTTGCCGCAGAGAGGATTTGCCTGAGGTGCGCAATGCTCGTGCAGGAAGCCGAGGGTTTGCGCCTCGGCATCGCTTGTCGAGAGCGTCGATTTTCGAACCTCTTCGAGCAGGCCGGATTGCTCGTGCTGCTTCTTTCCCCACGGGTCCATTGCGTCGAGGACCTCTGAGGGCTGATGCACGGCAAGGCACGGTCCGGTGGCGATGACGCACAGATCCTTGTCGGTGACAATGGTGGCAATCTCCAGAATGACATCCCGATCCGGGTGAAGCCCGGTCGTCTCCAAATCGATCCAGACAAGTCGGCTGGACTTCGAACGATCGCTCTCTTCCATGACCTCTCCTTCGTTCCTAGGGCGCAAGCGTACGCGAGAACGAAGCAGCCGGCCAATCGATCCCCGATGGGGGACAACAGGCCGGCTGCCCCTCTCTAGGACGGTTTCCCGGGGATCCCTGTTGCGGGGCGTACCGGCTTCAGTCCAAACCAGGCCACAGCCATCCCGACAACGGCAAGACCGATCACCGGCAGGAACACCGGAAGGTATCCGCCGGTCGCGTCGCGAATCATTCCCGACAACACACTACCGAGGATTGCTCCCACACCGTACGCAGTGAAGATGAGGCCGTAGTTCTTGCCGTAGTGGCTTGTCCCGAACAGCGTCGCGGTCGCCGTGGGCGCAATCGCCAGCCAACCGCCGAGATTCAGCCAAAGGATGCCAAATGACACAAAGTACAGCGGCGCATTGCCGTCCCCCCAGAGGTAGATGAGCAACGATGCGACGGCGATGAGTGCAAACGAGAGCAGTGCTGTCTTCTTGGGGCTCAGCCGGTCGGTCAGCCAGCCGAACAACGGACGGCCGAGGCCGTTGAACACGGCGAACACTGACACGGCGATGGCCGATTGAGCGGCCGTGAGCTTAGCCACTTCCTGCCCAACCGGGGAGGAGATCCCGATCGCCATCAGACCGGCGAGGCATCCGATCGTGTACGTTCCCCAAAGGGCATAGAACGTTCTGGTTCGCACCATCTGTTTGCGATCCAGGTCAACGGTGGATGCGTTCGTCTTGGAAGAGCGCTGCCAACCACGTGGGCTCCAATCCTTGGGCGGGAGACGAAGGGGCAGAGATAGCACGAGGAGAATGACGAGGAAAGCGATGCCCAAGTAGGTGAAGGTCCTCATCGGACCTACGGAGTCAATCAACCATCGCATGATCGGCGCCGTGATCAGCGCCGAAAGGCCGAACCCCATCACGGTGAATCCCACCGCCAGACCTTTCTTGTCCGGGAACCACTTGGTGGAAACCGCGATCGGACACCCGTAGATTATCCCCACACCGGCCCCGGCGATCCCGCCATAGAAGACCGTCAGCAGCGCGATATTGCCTGCAAAGCCGGACAGGATCCATCCCGCTCCGACGAGAGCCCCGCCCAGAAGCGCGGCCTTTCTTGCTCCCCATCTCCCGACTAGGCCACCGGCGAGGGCCATGAACAACGCGAACATCGCGAGAAAAACCATGAACGGCAGGCCGCTCTGAGTCGCGGTAATCCCCCATCCTCCATTGTCAACAGACTGCTGCAGCGGAGCGCGGAACACGCTGAACGCGTACACCGCGCCAAGGCATAGGTTCATCAGTAGGCCGATTCCTACGTACAGCCAGCGTCCCTTCTCGGCATCCATGCCGGCAATTCTTGTCTCTGGCATCCTGCACACACCTCCACCACGACGAAACGGGGGCGGATTGTGCCGCCCCCGTTTCGATTCACAGCACGTTCTGCGACCACATCGGCAGACGCACTTTCGTTACGATCCCTGGTAGCCGACCTGGCCCTTGAGATGCTCTACGCTCTCGGGATTCTGGAGTGTGGTCAGGTCCCCGACAGGCTCGTTGCGCACCAGCGACTTGAGCACGCGGCGCATGATCTTGCCACTACGCGTCTTCGGAACATCGTGGGCAAAGATGATCTCGTCGGGACGTCCTGTCGGACCGATGACCGAATTGACCGTCGCCATCAGCTCCTTGCGGATGTCTTCGGATGGCTCGACGCCAGCGCGGAGCAGCACAAACGCGACGGGGACTTCTCCCTTGAGGTCATGGGGGCGCGACACAACGGCGACTTCACTGACCTTGTCGTTCTGCGCTAAGGCGCTCTCGACTTCGGCGGTCGCCAATCGATGGCCGGCAACATTCATCACGTCGTCGACACGACCGGTGATGCGGATGTTACCTGTTTCGTCCATGCGTGCGCCATCACTGGTGAAGTAGCGTTCCGGACCATACTCGCCGAAGTACTGCTTGGCGAAACGATCCATGTCGCCGTAGATTCCTCGGGTCAACGCCGGCGGGAATGGGCTGTAGATCGAGAGGTACCCACCCTCGCCTGCCGGGACCGGAGAGCCGCCGGAGTCGAGAATGTGCCCGAGGACTCCGGGGAACGACCGTCCTGCGACCGTGGGGACAAATGGGCCGATTCCGGGCAGGCTGTTGACCATGTTCGCTCCGGTTTCCGTTTGCCACCAGGTGTCGATGATCGGGCAGCGTCCGCCGCCGACGACGTTGAAGTACCACAGCCAAGCATCGACGTTGATCGGCTCGCCGACTGTGCCAAGGAGCCGCAGGGAGGAGAGGTCGTATTTGTTCGGCCAGTCATCGCCCTGCTTAACGAACATGCGGATCGCGGTGGGGGCGGTATACAACTGGGTGACTTTGTGTTTCTCGATAATCGACCAGAAGCGACCGTAGTCCGGCGTATCCGGCGACCCTTCGTATACCAATGTCGTGACGCCATTCATCAGCGGGCCGTAGTTGATGTAAGTGTGTCCCGTAATCCAGCCGACATCCGCCGTGCACCAGTAGATATCGCCTTCATGAAGGTCGAAGTTCCACTTGGCCGTCAGGTGGGATTGCACGGCGTACCCGCCCGTCGTGTGCATGATTCCCTTCGGCTTGCCGGTCGTGCCCGATGTGTAGAGAAGGAACGAAAGGTCCTCGGAATCCATCTCCTCTGCGGGACAGGTCTCCGGCTGATCGGCAACGATGTCGTGGTACCAAAGATCGCGCCCGGGGACCATCGGTGTGTCTTCCTGAAGACGTTTCACGACGATGAGTTTCTCCACCGAGGTTCCGGCGGTGCCCTTGTCGGCGTTCTGCTTGAGCCGGATGGCTTTGCCGCGACGGTAGTAGCCGTCGGCGGTGATGACCACCTTTGCTCCGGCATCGATCATTCGATCGCGAAGCGACTCCGGCGAGAAGGCTGAGAATACGACGCTGTGGGGCGCTCCAATTCGGGCGCACGCCTGCATCGCAATGACGGCCTCTGGAATCATCGGCAGGTAGATCCCGACGGGATCACCCTTCTTGACACCGAGTTCCTTGAGTGCGTTCGCGAATCTGCAGACGCGCTTGTGTAGGTCTTTGTACGTGAGCTTCAGAGCGGGTTCATCGATCGGCTCGGGCTCCCAAATCAAAGCGATCCGGTCGCCTCGTCCTTCTTCGACGTGCCGATCCAGTGAATTGTAGGACAGGTTGATCTTCCCGCCGACAAACCATTTGAAGTTGTGCGGCGAGAACTCGTAGGCCTTGTCCCACTTCTTGAACCAGTGCAACTCTTCGGCATGCTTGGCCCAAAATGCCTCTGGATCAGCATTTGCCTGCTCGTAGATCGATTCGTCCGATACCCAAGCGTGTTCCTTGAGGTTGTCGGACGGCCAAAATGCATTCTCTTCGTGAGGATCCTTTCGGACCCAGTTCACCAACTCCGCCACGGTTGGACCACCTTTCCTGTTGTGATATGTGGTTATCGAAATACTAGCCAAGCGGTCGCTACGGATCAAAGTAACGCCGAAATGGCTCGGAGCAGCGACCCAAGGAGCGGCGTTCCATACAACAATGCATACACCTGCCGGCGATCAAGAACGCGGGAGATGTAGGTGGCTGTCTCGCTGTACGGCGGCTCACCGGCTACCTGCCATCGGTCCACGGTCGAGGGGCCGGCGTTGTAGGCGGCAAGAGCGGTCCTGAGATCTCCTTCGTAGCGCTCCAACAGATAAGCCAAGTACCAGGTTCCGAAGCGGATGTTCGTATCGGGATCCTCGAGGTCGATCGGACCGTCGAGACCGATTTGCTGGGCGATCCACGTTCCGGTTGCCGGCATGATCTGCATCAAGCCTCTGGCGTCCGCCGGCGAGACGGCATCTTGGCGGAAGCGACTCTCGGCGTGGATGACGGCGGCAACGAGGTGTGGATCAAGCGGCCCATAAACCGACGACCAGTGATTGATGCTCTGCTCATGGTGAAGTGGGAACAACGCGGCGGCCGACACCAGGATCAGCGTCACTGCCATCATCATGATGAAGGCGACGATCAAAACTCGGTAGAGAAGACGAATTGATGCACTGCGATTCATCATTGCCTATAATAGCCGACAAGCCGGAAGAAGCGCTCGACAGAGCGGGAGAGCGCTAATAGCCGACAAGCCGGAAGAAGCGCTCGACAGAGCGGAAGAGCGCTCATAGCCGACAAGCCGGAAGAAGCGCTCGACAGAGCGGGAGAGCGCTAATAGCCGACAAGCCGGAAGAAGCGCTCGACAGAGCGGAAGAGCGCTCATAGCCGACAAGCCGGAAGAAGCGCTCGACAGAGCGGGAGAGCGCTAATAGCCGACAAGCCGGAAGAAGCGCTCGACAGAGCGGAAGAGCGCTCATAGCCGACAAGCCGGAAGAAGCGCTCGACAGAGCGGGAGAGCGCTAATAGCCGA
>CAZJLO010000030.1:3280-21937 GCA_964547105.1 uncultured Thermotogae bacterium | reverse complement strand
GTCCGGTGACGCCGAAAGCGGTGATGTTCGAAGGCAATGATCGATCTCGTCCGCCGGTGCATCACTACGACCGCTGTATCCGTTGCTACTGTTGTCAGGAGATGTGCCCGGAAAGCGCGATCAAGATCCATGTGCCGCTCCTCGGCCGAACGATCCACCATCGCTAGCGGTCGAACAGGGGAGTCGGCGGATGGGGCATACCTAGTACAAGACACCCCCAATCTTCCTGTATCATCCCGGCAATGAAGCTCGTCGACGAGAAATTCAAGCAGGATCCGAAGCACTATGTGCTCCAAACGTTGCTGGCGTTTGTCGCCGTTGCTGCGGTGGTGACGGTGTTCGGTGTGTTGACCAGCGGTGTGATCGTGGCTGCTTTGGGGGCGAGCGCGTTTGTCGTGTTTGCCACGCCGCACAGCTCGATCGCCCGCCCGAGAAATCTCATCGGCGGACATGTTCTGTGCATGGCGATCGGGTTGCTGTGCTCGATTCCGTTCCGGTTCGAGCTTCTGGCACGGAACGAACACACGGCCGGAATCCTCGGCGCCGCCGCGGTGGCGCTGGCGATCTTCGTGATGGTGGTTACCGACACGGAACATCCACCGGCGGCGGGGAACGCCCTGGCGTTTGCGATTACCTCGATCGATTTCGCGCACATCCTGTTCACGCTTGGTGCGGTGACGGCGTTCGCTTTGATCCGCCATGGATTGCGGCATTGGCTTCGCGATCTGACGTAGCTCCACGGGACGGGCGGCCAGCCCGAACGTTTCTTGCAGGTTCAGTCCACTCTTTGCCATGATACTCGTCGGCACGTTGGAAGGGACGCTTTCGCCCCCGCCCCCATCGCACTGCGGGCGTCGGAAAGGAGGCCAAGTGGATTCGGTTCCGAAACCAGAACTGATCTTCCGCAACCTTGTGTTCGAGGGCGGCGGTGTGAAGGGAATTGCTTACGTCGGTGCTCTCGAGGAATTGCAGCGACTTGAAGTCCTGCAGAGGATCACCCGCGTCGGAGGGACTTCGGCCGGAGCGATCATGGCCGTCCTCTTCGGGTTTGGGTACAACATCGATGAAATTCGCGCCATTCTGTGGGATCTTGACTTCCGTGCCTTCGTCGATCCGTCGCCGCGTTGGGTGCTGAACCTGTGCCGTATCTTCCGCCGCTACGGATGGTGCAAAGGGAAGGCGATCGAGCAATGGCTCGCAACGCTTGCTCTGAATAAGTCACTTCCTCCGGATCTGACCTTCTCGCAGCTTGCCGAGACAGAAGGACCGGCCCTCTACATTGTCGGGACCAATCTTTCGACGCGGCTTGCCGAAGTGTTCTCTGCTGAGCGCACCCCCGGGATGACGGTGGTCGATGCGGTTCGCCGGTCGATGTCGATTCCGCTGTATTTCGCCTCCGTAAGGAACACGTGCGGCGACGTGTTTGTCGACGGCGGGGTCTTCGACAACTACCCGATCAAGCTGTTCGATCGAAGCGGCTATCTGGAGGAAGATGTCCCGTTCCAGATGCAGGCAAGAAGGACCGAATACTACGAGCCGCGCAATGTGAAGCTCCCTCTTGGCGAGACGGAATCGTACATCTACAACAAGCAGACGCTTGGATTCCGGCTGGACACCGGACGCGAGATCGCCATGTTCCGGCATCAGGCGCCGCCTCCGCGGCGAGAAATCCGCGGCTTGTTCGGCTACAGTCAAGCCCTTGTCGGATCGATCCTCAACGCCCAGACCAACCAACACCTCCACAGCGATGATTGGCACCGAACGATCTACATCGATACGCTGGGTGTGGGGACGACCGACTTCGATCTGAGTGACAAGAAGAAGCAAGAGCTGGTCGAATCCGGACGGAAGGGAGCCCGTGAGTACTTTGGCTGGTACAACCGCCTTGAACCGGGAAACGTTGCCATCAACCATCCAAGCTTCGTGGATGAACCGAGCTAGGATGCCTGTTCCGCAGGTTGCTCGATCCGGCTGAGGAAGCCACCGATCTCAGCGAACAGCTCCTGTCTGCGGGCTGCGCGCACGACGGAATGGCCGAAGCCGTCCAGCCACAGGATCTGCTTGTCATCGCTTCCGAGGCAGGCATGGATACGCTGTGCGCTTGCCGGATCAACGATGTCATCATCCCGCGAGTGGACAATCAAAACGGGTACGGAGACAACGGGTAATGCTTTGGTCAGGAGTGTTTGTACGCGGATGAGCCGCCGGTTGGCGACTGTCGGATACGTGGCGTAGGCAGGATACACGATCTGGTGCCGGTCGCCGAGGATTGGGTGCGGGAGCGCATTCGGCATCCTTTCCCAGCATGGGAGCACGCTTCGGGCGAGGGTCGACACCCGCTTGCGGAGCCGCATTCGGCCATACGGTGTCGCCATTGCGATGACTCCGCGTACGGGAATCTGCGATGCGGCGATCAGCGCGAGCGCGCCCCCGAGCGAGAATCCGACGAGGAAGACAGAATCTGCCATCTCCCGCAGCAATGCGACACCATCTGCGATGGCCGCCAGCCAATCGGCGGCGCGAACTCGCCGAAGGTCCCTTGGCGCCGTTCCATGCCCCGGAAGCCGCACGCCGAGAACCGTGTGTCCTCGGCGCGCCAGATCGGTTCCCAGCCAGCGCATCTCCTCCGGCCAGCTCGTGAATCCATGAATCAGCAAGCAGCCTGTGGTGCTGCTGGGGTTCTGCATCAGAAACGGTATTCCCGACGGCAACGATCGATCGTTCACGATGCCAGTGTACTGTGGCCGCAATTCGATGTCTCTTGGGAGCTTGCCCCGCCACCTCGGCGATGGATAATGCCCTTCGGGAAGACGTCCCGGAGACGTAGACCGGCGATGCTTGTCGCGAGACGGATTACAGCAAGATCGACCGCAGCGGATCATGGAGGGAAGCGATGGATGGCAAAGGATTTCGAGCATTCTTGAAGACGAGGAAGATCGACGCTGAGACGATCGAGCAATCCCTCGGAATCGTCGAGCAGTTCGAGCGCTTCCTTCGGCAACCGGAACAAGGCGGTTCAGGATCGTTGGCATCGGCAGACCGCGCCGATGTGCTTTCATTCATGTCTGTTCTTGTCAGCGAGGGGCGAAGCAGCTTCGAGAACATCGTCGCCCTTGCCCGGTACGGCGTTCACATTGGGAACCATGACCTGCAAGCGGCGACGCTGGAGCTTGTGGATGGCGAAGAGGCGATGAGAAACCTGTATGCGAAACTTGCGGATCAGCTTGGCGAAGCCGTTCGGGACAGCGTGTTCGAAGGGCTTGAGCTTCCTATCCTTGGGATTTCGTCGACCGATCGAGCGCGGTTGAATCGCACGGTGATGGATCGGCTCGAAGATGAGGTGGACGAGGCAACCTGCCGTGCCCTTCTTTCTGACAGTCTGCGCGACCTGCCCGACGCATGGTACGAAGGACTCAAGGAGAAATACGAAGCTGCTGGAAGTCTCGATGCGTACCTTGAACGGAAACGAACCGAGTTCATCGCCGAGCTTGAGAACCTTCGAGATAGCGGGAAGCTCTACTTCACGCAGGAAATCACCGATGAAGTCATCCAATTCGTCAGGGAACACCCCGAAATCTCCGCCGGTGTCCGAGAGGGCAACATCCTTTACGAGGCGAAGATACCCTACATGGCGGACGCCTACCTCAAAGAGGACGACGAGCAGACCAAACGGTATCTCTACTGCCATTGCCCGTGGGCGCGTGAATCGCTTCGCATGGGCGAATCTCCGGTCTCGCCGACGTTTTGCCAGTGCAGCGCCGGCTATCACAAACGGCCGTACGAACTGATCTTCGGACGTAAACTCAAGACTGATGTTGTGGAGTCGGTGCTGGCCGGCGACTTGTGGTGCAAATTCGCGATCCACCTGCCCGAGGACATCGACTTCGAGTAGGTAAGGTTCTCTAGCCGTATTCCGTCAGTGCCTCTGCCTCTTCTCGAATGATTCGCCACGCCTCTTGCACGTGATGCTCTTCAGTGCGGGTTTGCCCAACGCAGAAACGAAGCGTATATCGACCATCAAGACGCGTATGCGACAGCATCAGCTTGCCGCTTTGGTTGATCCGTCCGAGCAGCGCTTCATTCCGGGAATCGTCGCCGCGGAGCCGGAAGCACACAAGGTTCAATGGCGCAGGAGCGGCGAGTTCGAACCGCTCGTCTGCCGCAACCCATGATGCAAATGCCTGCGCCCAAGCAACATGACGCCGGATGTGATGCCGCAGCCCTTCTATCCCGTAGTGGCGGAGCACGAACCACAGTTTGAGAGCCCGGAAACGTCTCCCCAGTGGGACGTGCCAATCCCGGTAGTCAATCACCGCACCGTCTTCCGTGGCGCGGTTGCGCAGGTATTCGGGGAGGATCGAAAGCGTGCGGATCAGCGCGGCTCGATTGGCGACGAAGAAGCAATCGCAATCGAAATTGGTGAACATCCACTTGTGAGGATTGAACGCATAGCTGTCCGCAAGCTCGACCCCATCGTGAATCGAGCGGAATTCGGGGCAGGCTGCGGCCGTTCCTGACATCGCCGCATCAACATGCATCCAGATTCGATGTTGACGGCAGATCCGGCCGATTTCAGGCAGCGGGTCGATCGCATTGGACGACGTGGTTCCGACGGTGGCGCAAACGAAAAACGGAACCAGCCCTGCTGCGCGATCGTCATCGATCTGCCGCTCAAGAAGGTCGGCGCGCATCGCGAGATTCTCGTCGACATCGATTGCGCGAAGATTGGATCGCCCGATTCCGATGACGCGCGCATCCTTTTCAACTGAAGAGTGCGTCTGGGTCGATACGTACGCAACCAGGCCGGGGCAATCGGCAAGCCCTTTCTCATTGCTTTGGTAGCCCGTCGCCCGTTCCCGTGCCGCAAGGAGGGCGGTGAGTGCGGCGCTTGATGCGCTGTCTTGGATGACCCCACCACCGGGGCCACTCGACTTGAACCGTTCCGGCAACCCGAGCAAATCCACCACCCAATCCAAGACGTGGGTTTCAAGCTCCGTACAAGCGGGGCTTGTCGACCAAAGCATCCCTTGGACGCCGAGGCCGGCTGACAGGAGTTCGCCAAGAATGGATGGATACGACACATTGGCAGGGAAATACGCATAGAAGTTCGGAGATTGCCAGTGGGTGATCCCCGGAAGGAGGATCTCGTCCACGTCCCGCATCATCGCCTCGAATGGTTCGCCCTGTTCGGGAGGGTGTGCGGGAAGTTCGCTCCGGATTGCGCCGGGCTCGACCCGCGAAAAGACGGGAAGTTCGGCCACCCGTCGTTCGTGGTAGTCAGCGATCCAATCGACAAGCTGTTTCCCCTGTCGGCGGAACTCATCAGCACTCATGTGGTAGTTTGTGTCGGTCATCGGGGCTCCCTCAGCCGGACGCGCTCAAGATCGAGATCAAATCTCTCATGCTGACATCATAGAACGCTGCGAACCGTTTCGCACGATCGAGCGGGCGGTTGTCATGCCGACGGACTCCCGGGCATGACAATGCCTCCGTCGGCTGGAGTTCGCGTCAGCGATGTGCCTGGTCGAGACACTCTTCGGGGCACCGTGATGGGAACAGCCGCGTGAGCAGCATGCGTTCGTCTGCTGACGCCGGAGTATCGACCGATATCGCCGATAACAGGATCCTCCGGGGTTCTCGGCGGATCCGGATCGGGAGCACGCGATAGGCGGCAACTGCTCCGAGATTCTCGCCTTCGGCAACGATGTCCAGGCAAAGCACGGCGCCGATCAGCGTTGGCCAACGGACGAGATTTGTCGGAAGCGGCGTTGTATTGCCAAGGCTGTACATGCACAGGCCTTCGGGGTAGTTGACGATTGGTTGTAGAACATGCGGATGGTGACCGACCAGCACAGTGACGCCCTGAGAAAGGATCCGGCGAGCAGCCTGCACGGTCTGCGGGGAAGGGAAAAGACAGAACTCGAAGTCCCAATGCGGAAACCCTACGAGGACGTCGGCTGCGGCCTGTTTTGCGGCGACGATTTGCTCATCGACCTGCTCACTGCGGCAGATCCCGCGTGCTTCCGAGAACCGATTTCGGTTGATCCAATTCGTCCATGCAAGAACTGCGATCCGCACAGAGTCCACTTGAAGCGTAGGCACGATTGGATCCCCGAACTGCTGCATCCCGGCGATGCTGACCCCGATCGAATCAAGCTGTCTTGCGGTTTCTTCGAATCCCTCCGAGCGTTGGTCGCCGGCGTGGTTGTTGGCGATGCCGAGTACACAGCACTCCCGTGTCAGTCTCACCCCGAGCGATTCCAGCGCAACTCGAATTCGATCGACCCCGACGGCAAACATGAACGGCCGCAGTTTTGTCTTGGCGGCCACCGGGGTTTCGCAATTGCCGATGACGAGATCGGCCTGTCGGAACACGTCGCGGATCGAAGGAGCGACCACCAGCGTTTGCCGATCCGAAAACGGCATGAGATCACCGAACAAGACGACACGTACGATGCGACTGCTCGATGGGGCACAAACGATCTCCCCCAACAGAGGAGACGGATCGACCGCAACCTGTCGTGCCCAGGAGGGGTGCGCCAGATGAGCCAACCAGAGAAGGGAATCCCTTGCGCCGTATGGAGATCCCATGTTTCCTCCCCTCGGAGCACGAACCAGTTAGGCTAGATCAGATGAAGCGCCTCCCCGACACGGCGAAACGCATCGAGAACTTGATCGATCTGTTGCTCGGTGTGGGTTGCCATATAGCTTGTGCGAAGCAGCGCCTTTCCCGGGGGAACGGCGGGAGGAATGGCGACATTGGTATAAACCCCCGCATCGAACAGCGCCCGCCAGGCGCGGATTGCTGCCATCGAATCGCCGATAAACACTGGGATGATCGGCGTTTCGCTCGCACCGATCTCAAATCCCAATTCGCGCAAGCCTTGCTTCATCCGGCGAGCGATTTCGTTGACTCGATCAACTCGCTCGGGCTCACGCTCGGCAATCTTCAGAGCGGCGAGAGCGGCGGCAACATTGGGTCCAGGCAAGCTGGCGCTGAAAATCAACGAACGAGCAAGGTGCTGAATCCATTCGATCGTCGTCTCATCCCCGGCGACAAACCCGCCGATCGAGGCAAGCGACTTGCTGAATGTTCCCACGATCAGATCGACTTCATCCGTCAGGTCGTAATGGGCCGCCGTTCCTCGTCCTCGGCCGATCACGCCGATCGCGTGTGCATCATCGACCAGCAACCGCGCCCCATACTCGCGGCACACCGATGCCAGCTCGGGCAGTCGAGCAATCTCACCGCTCATGCTGAACACGCCGTCCACGGCGACAAGAGTACCCGCTTCTTCATCCACGGACGCCAAGACGCTGGCCAGGCTTTCCGGATTGTTGTGATGGAAGCGCAGCACCTGGCCCAGCGAGAGGCGACATCCGTCCAGGATGCTTGCGTGGTCCTCCTTGTCGCACAGGATGACATCCCGGCGGCCGATCAAGGAAGAGATGACCCCGAGATTGGTTTGATATCCCGTGCTGAACACAAGGGCCTTTTCCTTGCCGACAAATGCCGCGAGCTTGCGCTCCAATTCGCCGTGAAGAGCGAGCGTCCCGTTGAGGAAGCGTGAGCCGGTGCAACTCGGGCCGAACTCATCAAGAGCGTGGCGTGCGGCGGCGCGTACCTCCGGATGCATTGTGAGTCCAAGATAGTTGTTCGACCCGATCATAATGAGCTCACGACCTTCGGCAATGACGGTTGTTCCTTCGCTTCTCTCGAGCGGGATGAAATACGGATACAACCCCATCTCCTTGGCGCGGCCAGGGCTGGCGGGAAACCCCATCGCCTCGGCCACCCTAGGATCAGCATAGAAACCGCGGCATCTCTCGAACAGATCCAACATACGCCCCTTCCCTTAATCACCGTCCCGCCATGCTTGCAGGCGGGCCCCATCAGTTGATGATCGTACACCCATTAAGGCTTGCTCTTCCCTCCGCGATCGTCTTTTTTGATGCGGTAGTACACCATGAGGATCCGCTCAAACCACTTGGATGGAAGCACGCGCTTCAGTCCGGCTGCAATCCGCTCGGAGAAGGGTCCCACGACATATCGAACCCGTGGCGAGTTCGAGGCGAGAATCTTTGCGACCAAGCGTGCAACCGGCTCGGGAGTCGCTCCACCCCGCCCTTCCGCTTCCATGACGGCCAGCGTCCTGCGCATCTGAGCAGCGTAGGTTGGGTTCGCCTTGGCCAGGGGCGTGATCTGTCGCCGATCCGTGAACTCCGTGCGGAAATCGCCCGGTTCGATCAGCACCACCTTCACTCCAAACGGATGCACCTCCATCCGAAGTGCTTCAGTCAATCCTTCCAGTGCGTACTTCGAGGCGCTGTAGCTTCCCTGAAACGGGATTCCCATTCTTCCGGCGATCGACGAGATGTTGATGATCGTGCCCGAATGATGCAGCCGCATGGAAGGAAGAACCGCTCGGCAGCACCGCAATGTACCGATGAGGTTCGTGTTCAGGACGGCGAAGAGATCCTCCGCGCTTGTATCTTCGACCGCCCCGGCGCTGCCAAAGCCGGCACAATTGATGAGCGCATCGATGCGTCCCGACTCCGAAAGCACACGGTCGACGGCATTCTGAATGGTCTCCGGATCGGTTACATCAACCTGCAGGAACTGCAGGTGAGAGGATGCATCGAGATCCCTGCCGACTTCGCCCCGAATTTCCGATGGTTGCCGGCGGGTGGTTCCGTAGATCGTATGCCCCTTGCGGGACAGCGCAACAGCACAAGCTCGACCGATCCCCGAAGAAGCTCCGGTGATCAAGATCACGCTCCCCCCAGATTTGCTCATTCTCTCCTTGATCGGATTTGCGGCCGCGATCGAAGGCAAACCTCTCGGTCGACCCGCCGTTTCCCGTGCCGATGACATCCAAGAATCACAGTTCCGAATTCCTGGGTCGGCCAACTATAGGTGAGGCGATGCCGATTGGTCAATCTCAGCCCCGATTTCATTTCCTGTGCGGTATCGCTTGTCAGGGGAGGCATGGCGGGAACAGGGTCTCCCGAACACCGGGAGGTCCCCCTCCAATCAACCCGGTCCGATTCCCCCTGCGAAAGACCGTCGGAAGCCGAATCGGGATCCGTTTCTCGTCTTGTGGCAGGTGGCACGCGGAGCTATGATCGCCTCTCATGTCCACACGTCAACCCTCGCCTTCGAGTCCATGGAAACGGACAACACTCCTGTTTCTCGGACACTTCCTCAATGACGGATTCGCGAGTTTCTACGCTCCTCTTCTTCCGCTTCTCATCGATCGGTTGGATCTGTCGCTTGCCCTGGCCGGGCTGCTCGGCACAGTGCGCATCGCTGTAAACTCTCTTTTGCAGCCGGGGCTTGGACATCTTGCTGATCGTGCTCAACGTCCCGTGCTTGTGATTCTTGGACCGACGCTCACGGTTGCAGCGATGTGTTTCATCGGTCGCGCGGGAAGCTTCGAGCAACTCGTCCTGATTATGGTTGCCGCAGGAATCGGAACGGCGTTGTTTCATCCCACGGCTGCAGCACTCGTTGGCGCGGTCCATCATCGTAGTCGAGGGCTGATGATGGCTCTCTTCTCAGCCGGGGGTACGTTTGGAGCAGCCGTCTCTCCATTGGTCATTGTCGCCTACGCCGAGAAGCTTGGTCTTGAGAGAACGCCTTGGCTTGTCCTGCCCGGAGTTCTTGTCCTGTTGGTCTTCGCTCTGCCGTTGCGGAAGAGCCTGCCATCGGTCGATGCGAAACTCAACGGACGGATTCGTTTTCGGCAGATTCCGAGGCGGCTGGTCATCCTGTGGTTTGTCGTTGTCCTGCGCGCAATTGCCGCGACGTCGTTCTCCAATTTTCTCGCTGTCCTCGTGATTGAGCGCGGAGGATCCGCATTGATCGGAGGTGCGGCAATCAGCTTGTTTCTCCTGCTTGGAGCCGCGGGGGGGCTTGCTGCCGGCAGTCTGTCCGATCGCATCGGGCGGAAAGCTATTCTCCTCGGGTCCCTCGCCCTGGCGACACCCTGCCTTCTCGCGTTCTTGCATGGCCCGTTGAATCTCCTTCTTCCCATGATTGCCGTTTCCGGGCTGTTTGTGCTCTCATCCACGCCCGTGGGTGTCGTCGCCGCACAGGAATGTCTTCCAGGCAGGACCGGGCTTGTTTCCGGCTTGGTCATGGGGCTTGCGTGGGGGGTCGGCGGGTTGGCGTTGGTGCCGATTGGCTGGCTGGCCGATCGATTCGGCTTGATCTCCGTGATGAGCGTCGTATCGTTGCTTCCGCTTGCGGCAGCGGCGCTGATGTTCTTGTATCACGAACCAAGAAACGGCAATGCAAATGCTGAAGAGCCGTCGGCATCCGGCGGATTGGAGTCCGTCTCCGTACGATCGGAGACGAGTTGAAGCGCTTCGAGCAGCGCTCTCTCGAACGCTTCGGGCTCGGCGATAAACGGTGTGTGGGCGGAGTTCTCAAAGTAGGTAATCGATATGCCCCGAGGTGCATCAAGGTGTTGCGCGAATTCCTCCACCAGCTCCGGCGGGGTATTGTGATCCTTCCTGCCGCAGAAGAAGAAAACGGGCACCTCGATGCGAAGACGTTCAGGTCCGGCCAATAGGTTCTCGGGATGCTGGGGATCCCACATTGGACCACTTCCCCTGGTGCTGCCGCCAAGCCAACGCCCATAGTCCGAGAACGTGTACTCCGGCGAGCCGAGCGCAATCCAAAGCAGCGATGCGAAGCCGATATCTGTTCCACCACCGTACGATTCGATCATTCGCGCATACGAAACGTACCGCTCATGTTCGTCGTAGGGAGGCTCTCCAATGTCGTCCAGCCGCTCCAGCGCTCGCCTTGATCCGACTTCCTCAACTTGCTGCTGGAGCCAAGCGTATCCGAGCTCGTTCGCATGGGCGAAACTCACTACCTGTCCCACAGCAATATAGGCGGCATAGTCGTCGGGGAAACGTTCGGCGAGGCGAATGCCGATCTGCGTTCCCCAGGAGTGACCCAGGACATAGATGCGGTCTTGATCAAATCGTTGTTGGAGATACTGGGTGAGGTCATGCGCATCAGCCACGAATTGCTCGATCGACATTGTGGATTCATCGAAATCGCGTGGATTGGATTTCCCGGCCCCGCGCTGATCCCAGTGTACCACGACGAATGATGCCTCAAGCGGGCCATTGAAGTGTCTGGAGATCGGCATTTGCGCCGAACCAGGTCCGCCATGAAGCCAGAGCAGCACTGGGTTGCGATCATCCTCTCCCCGGATGAGAACCCACTGATCCATACCGCCCAGTTCCAGTGTCTCAAGAGAGGATACTGCATGTTCGCCGGCGATCCGTGGGGTCCATCCCGAAAACGAGGCGGCATAAGCAAGGCACGAGATCAGCCCGACGACAACGGTCGTCAACACGAGGGCTCGACGGGCGGGGTGAGAGCCCACGATCCATGCACCTCCTCATCTTGCGTGGAGCATCGCTCTCACGGAACGTGTTGGTCCACGCGGAATCAAAAACGCGGCGTACAGAATTCTGTACGCCGCTTTATTGCGTCTATTGAACGACAATCTTAGTGCCTAAGCTTAGATTACCGTCACATCGAGTGCCTGGGGGCCTTTCTGACCCTGACCCAGTGTGAACTCGACCTTCTGGCCTTCTTCCAGCGACCTGTAACCGTCGCCACGAATCGAGCTGAAATGGACAAACACGTCTTCACCTTGCTCGCGCTCGATGAAGCCGAAGCCTTTGCTATCGTTGAACCACTTGACGGTTCCCGTCTCGCGTTCGGACATACTTACACGACCTCCTCTATGCTGGAAGCTTTAGCGAAGCAGAACGTTTCAGTGGACTACAGATAGTACTGGCCTCCAAGAAATCACCTGCACAGCTACCAAACACGTCAATAGTATACCGTTTTGCCGCCAGGCGTCAAGAGTCCAAGCTCGATGCAAAGCGATGTTTGCGCTCTTCCTGCCGTCCGTGTGAGCATCTCTGTGTCGGAAGAGTTGATCGAACCATTCGAGGCGGTGAGGTGCCTCCTACTAGCATCAAAGGGTTCCGCGTCTAATGAACGGAAGAAAGAGAGATCTATTCTGAGATGTCGCGTTGCATACAATCGATCTACTTATCGAGTCACAAGACCGACGCGCCGGAAACCAACGATCTCCTTGTCGCGCTTGAATCCCAATTTCTTGTACAGGGCAAGCGCTGCTTCGTTGGCGACAGACACGGTCAACGAGATCTCATCGATGCTCTCGTGAGCGAAGACCCATGCTAAAGCTGTCGAAACGAGCCTTGATCCGATGCCCCGTCTTCGCGCTGACCTCGAGACGCCGACGAACTCGATCGATCCCGTGCCGACATGCGGTGACACGCGGACAAAGATGTGCCCGACAACGCCTTCTCCCTCATCGATGACAAACACTTGAGCATCGTCTCCAACCCGATCAAGGATCTGTCGGCCGGTGTAGTACGTTCGGGGGAAGAGCCGCTCTTGAAGAGCGATGAACGCCTTGTGCTGCTGCGGCTCGATTGGCTGCGGTTCCTCGAATGCAGTGTGCGGGGGGAGAAGACGATCTCGATTGATCGAGAGACTGACGCTGTGCGAAAATGGAACGAATCCATGATACTTCGCGAATGCTTCAACACGGTGATTCCGAGTGCCGATGCACAACTCGTGCTCGATGATCCCGGACGGAATCGCAGCCATCGCCTTCGCATAGAGGGCTTCGGCAACGAGATTCCAGGTTGACGAAGGCTGGTCGACAAACGGCCCGTAGAGCCATGCCCGCCCGATTTCCGCGTCGGTATCGACTCCCAACGTTCCGATGATCTTCTGTGTCTGCTTGTCGTCCGCTACAAGGAACGCTTCGTGGAGAGGTTCGGGTATGTCGGCAAGGTCATCGAGGATAGATGGAATGTCTGTGCCGAGGTAGCCGATGTGGTGTCCTTCCTGAATGTTCATGGCGGCAAGAAACGCCAGGAGAACCGGCCATTGAGAAGCGCGACACAGCTCGACCTTCGGACCTTCCATCCACTCACCTTCCCGCCCTCGTGAAGGAGTATAAGGCATGCCATAGTCGTCTCGTCCCTTGACCTGGATGGGGCTATACTTCTTTGCGGAAGAGGATGGTCGGATGAGGCGAGGAGATCTGATGTCGCTGCTATTTACAGAGCACGCTATCGGCACGCTGATGCTCCCCAACCGGTTGATTCGGTCGGCTACGGCGGAGTCGATGGCCGATGACAGGGGAGTCCCGAAGCGACAGCTTGCCGAACTCTATAAGGCCCTTGCCGAGGGCGGCGTCGGGCTGATCATCACAGGACATCTCTACGTGCATCCGTTGGGAAAAGCACACCCTGGAATGACCGGGATCTACGAGGACCAGCTGGTTCCCGAGCTTCGTCGGCTGACCGATGCCGTGCACGATGAAGGGGGGAAGATCGCCGCTCAGATCAACCACGCCGGCGCGCAATCGCGGGGAGGATCAGAGTCGATCCGGACCTTGCTTGCCCCGTCGGACATGCCGGGCACGCAACCTACCCATTCCGCTCGCGCAATGACGTCCGAGGAGATCTCAGGTGTGATTGATTGCTTTGCTCAGGCGGCGGGGCGGGCCCGCGATGCGGGATTCGATGCGGTGCAGATTCACGCTGCACACGGATATCTCGGGAGCCAGTTCTTGTCGCCGAGGACAAATAGACGCCATGACGATTGGGGTGGCGATATTGGTAGACGAATGCGTTTCTTGCTCGAAACGGCTCAGGCGGTGCGAAGTGAGGTAGGGCAGTCATTCCCTGTGTTCACGAAGCTCGGCATGTTTGATGATGCTGCGGGCGGGCTCACAATCGATGAAGGCCTCCAGGTGATCTCCGAGCTTGCTGACGCGGGGCTGGATGCGGTGGAAGTCAGCGGCGGCATTGCTTCCACGCGCAACCTCAACATGGTTGCCGGGATTCGCCCTGGAGAAGACGAAGCGTACTTCCGTCCGGTGGCCCGCCAGGCTCGCCAGAGAACGGATCTCCCGATTTTGCTCGTTGGCGGACTGCGATCAAGGGCGATGATGGAAGACGTTCTTGCCAGTGACGATGCTCAATTCATCTCGCTTTCGCGTCCGTTGATCTGCGAGCCGGACCTTCCGAATCGTCTGCTTGAGGGACGGCAAGATGTAGCGCGGTGCATCTCCGGCAACCGTTGTTGGCCGGAATCCCCTGGCGACGCGATCGCCTGCAAGTGCTTCGGCGACTTGGCCTGATCGTCGTGCGAGCCACCGATCCGGCAACAGTCCGATGGATCGGTAGCGATCGTCTGTGAAGGTAGGGAGAATCATGTCGCAGCGAAGTCCAACGGGAGTCTCGGTGGTCGTTGACACCAATGTGTTTGTCGCGGCTGCCTTCAACCCCGCAAGCAGCTCTGCGCAAGTCGTGAAAGCCGTACGCGAGGGATATCTGCTGCTTGCCTGGGACGCACAGACAAGGCGAGAGTCGAAGAGGATCCTGACGAAGATCCCGCCGATTTCGTGGGCTCCATACGAAGATCTGTTCTTGGAGGAATCCCGGTTTGACGGCCCTCTCGATCTGGATGCATACCGAATTGTTCCAGACGCCGAGGACAGGAAATTTGCCGCTCTTGCCGCCGCGACGGGATCGATCCTCGTGACTCAGGATCATGATCTTCTCGGACAAGCATCGCGCCTTCCGATCATCATCGTCACCCCGACAGAGTTTCTCGCCAAGAATCCGCCGCAACAGCGAGCGAGGCAAACCGTCTTGCCGACCGGTGCTTGAGTCGCCGCCAGAAGACCCACATGCTTTGATCGGCTGGATCCTACTCCATGGATTCGCCCAATCCGGGGACGTGCAGTTTTCGTTCAAGGATGCGGAGCCCCACCGAAACGATCAGAACGACCGCCAAGTAGATTACAGCGACGACAAGGAACACCTCGAAGTAGCGAAAATTTCTCGACGCGATTCGCTTTCCCATTCCCATCAGATCGTAGAGCGTGATGGAGAACACGATGGATGAGTACTTCAGCATCAGGATCAGTTCGTTCGACCATGAGGGGATCACCAGCCGCCCCGCCTGGGGCAAGACCACGGCGAATATCGCTTTCCAACGGCTCAACCCCAGAGCCTGTGCCGCCGCGACCTGTCCCGATGCCACGGCCTGAATAGCACCGCGGAAGTACTCCGCTTGGTAGGCGGCCGAGTTAAGTCCCAGTGCGAGCACAGCGCACGGGAAACGTGGCAAGACGATTCCCCATGACGGCAATCCGAAGTACAACACTGCAAGTTGTACCAGAAGCGGTGTCCCTCGAAACAGCCGAATGTAGCTGCCGCAAAGAAACCGTAGCCACCTCCTTCCGAACAATCGTCCGAATGCAAGCAGGATGCCGAGAATAGCGCCCAATGCGATGCACGCCGCGGTGACTTCCAGGGTCAACACCAAGCCGTAACCTAGCTGCGGCAACCATGAAGCGAGAACCGTCATTGCCGATTTCCTTCAAGGATGTTGAGCCTTGTCAGAAATGTCTTGGTGCGGAGATTCCGCGGAGCATCGAGGAGCCGGTCGGGGGGGCCTTGCTCGAGTATTCGTCCTTCAGCCATGAAGAGAATCTCGTCGGCCACGGCCCGGGCGAACCCCATTTCATGAGAGACGACAAGCATCGTCATGTGTTCGGATGAAAGCTCAAGCATGACGTTGAGGACGTCTCCGATCAGCTCAGGATCCAATGCCGATGTGGGCTCATCAAACAAGATCAGCTCCGGGTTCATCGCCAGCGCACGAGCGATGGACACCCGTTGTTGCTGGCCGCCCGACAGCTCAAACGGGTACGAGGCGGCCTTGTCGGCGAGACCGACCCGCGCCAGTTCTCTTAGCGCCAGTTTTGTCGATTCCGACCTGCTCATGCGCTTGACCCACATTGGCCCGAGGCGGACGTTCCCCAATGCCGTGAGGTGTGTGAACAGGTTGAAACTCTGGAAGACGAATCCGATTCGGGCACGCATTCGATCCAGCGATACGTCGTGCCGAACGACTTCTTCCCCGGCGAGCCAAACCTTGCCCTCATCGGGCGACGTCAGCTGGTTGATGCAGCGAAGCAAGGTGCTCTTCCCGGTTCCAGACGGTCCGATCACGACTTTGGTTTCGCCTCGATCCAGCGAGAACGATACGCTCTGCAAGACCTGCTCGTCGCCGTAACGTTTCCGAAGATTCTCAACGCGCAGGAGGGCACTCATCGTGAGGGCCTCATCGCTTCGCCGATCGAGACAACCGGAATGCGGGTTCGCCTCTCCGCGACAGCAAGAAGGGCCGTTCCTCCTTCGGTGATCACAAGGAACAGCAGCGCCACCATCAACAGTGCGGGCATCGCCAGCTCGTAATGACGGTCGTAGATCACTCGGGCAGTCCGCATGACATCGTTGAGACCGACTGCGTAGGCAAGTGTCGTGTCCTTGACGACCGCACTTAGCTCGTTGGACCATCCAGGAACGGCAAGGCGAAACGCTTGAGGAAGAACCACCTTGAAGATGGCGCGCCTCTGACTCATCCCCAATGAGCGAGCAGCGGTCATCTGCCCGCTGGGAACCGACTCCAGGGCGCCGCGGAAGATTTGCGATTGATAGGCGGCGGAACGGAGTCCGAGTGCCGCGGACGCCGCGACAAACGGAGAGACGCGAACGCCAAATTGCGCCGGCCCGAAGTAGAACAAGAAGAGCAGAACCAACGCCGGAATCCCGCGGAAGACCCACTCAAATATCCTCGCGGCCGATTGCATTGGCTTGGCGGCATAGCTTTGCGCAAGTGCAATCGATGTTCCCACTATGAATCCAAGCACAAGCAGTGCCAGCAGGAGTTCGAGGTTGACAAGCGAGGCCCGAAGGAGTAGCGGAAGGTAGGTTGTTGTTTCAAATATCTTCGACATCACGTTCTCCAAATAACGTGTGCGCCGACCGGCGATTTTTCCGGCCGGCGCACACCACTTCGTGTTACAGCCCGAGCTGACTCTGCATCGATTGTGTGTATCCGCTGAGATCTCCACTGAGAAGCAGATCCTTCGACGTGTCCCACGCCGTTGCGATGTCATCAAGATCCGGCCCGAAGTAGATGGCAAGCAACGCATCGACAAACGAACCCGATTCGACGAGAATTGTTGTTCCCCACGTGGTTATCTCGACGGTAAGTCCGAGGATGGCGAACGCTTCCTCGATCTCGGGGAGCAAACCGGCCGGATCTCCCTTGTTGACGATGAAGCCGAATTGTTCTTGCGTGTAGATCAAGCCGGCGATCGAGAGGACATCGGGATAGGCGGCAAGAGATGCCTGAGATGCCGGTTCGTCCTGGATGACGGCATCGAGTCGCCCGTTGACCAGGTCGAGGATCGCGGCGGGATAGGTTTCGTATCCGCGCAGATCGATGTCGAGCCCTTCGGCCATTAAATTGTCCTCCGCCCACCACAAGCCCGAGGTTGCGTTTTGAGCGCCAACAATGCTTCCGCCAGTCAGAGCCGTCACGAGGTTCAGTCCGGCATTGGCTGCGACGACCACTGCCTGATTTGATTGGTAGTAGGGGACGGAGAAGTCGACCGTTTTCGCTCGATCCTCGGTGATCGTCAAGCCGGATGAACCAATGTCCGCACCTCCTGTTCGGATCATCTCGACGATGGCATCAAACGCTACATTCCTGATCTCGATGGAGAACCCAGCGGTGACTGCAACCGCCCGCATCAGGTCGATGTCGAAGCCGAAGAAGTCGCCGTCGTTGTCGACCATCTCGAACGGCGCCCACGGCGCATCTGTCACCACCACATACGGTTCGGCCGCCAAGCAAGTTGATCCGAGAGCCAGCAAGAGACACAACAACATTGCAGAAGAAACTGACGCTTTCAGCATTTCAAAACTCCTTACAGGATCAAACAGTGACAAGAAATTCGGAATGACAACGGATTGCGCGGCTGGGGCCCCAATGAAGACGGTATCCTTGGATGCGGAGACTGCCGCTACCACAGGAAGAGAACCGTCGGGGCTACGGACGGCGGATAGAACGGGGGAAACGAGCGAGAGCCTTGGAGGAGGACGTGGACAACACGACGGCGGCAGAAATCGCAGGACACGAAGATGCGTCCGCTACGAATCTCTTCTTGAGCTCACCGTTTCTGTTGGGCATCGGATCTCCAAAGAATTGAGTGTCCACAAGGTGAATCCTCAACAATCCACCCTCGGATCAAAGTCAATCCTTATTCGTGGAGGCCAAGAATTCAAGCTCCACTGCTTGATGGACTGCTTGTTGAATCACGCTAGCGCAGAAAAAAAAGGCAGTTCGAGTGTTCTCTGCTGCTGACGATTTCCACGCATCCGGAGAGCTCGGGCGCGACTAGGCATTCGCCGCAAGCCATTCATCGATCAGGCGGCGGGCAATGGATCGAGTGCTGGGAAGCCTGAGGATTCCCGCAGACATCTCGCGTCGGACACGCTCTCGAGCGTACCAATCCGCAGCTTCGATCTCATGGCGATCAATCCGGATCTTCGGGCTGACGGCTTGAGCGGTGAACCCGACCATCAACGCTCGCGGAAACGGCCATGGTTGAGAATCCACATAGGTGATCTCGTGAACGGCAAGCCCTACTTCCTCTTGGACCTCTCTTGCGACAGCCTTCTCCAACGTTTCGCCGGGTTCGACGAAGCCGGCGATGA
>CAZJLO010000030.1:0-3180 GCA_964547105.1 uncultured Thermotogae bacterium | reverse complement strand
GACTTGGGGGAACGCAGCGATGTTCGAGTTGCCCGAGATCCGGACCTTGGCGCGACAGATGGAGGCAGAACTCCATGGGCGTGAAGTGATCGCTTCCACGGTGAGCGGCGATCGCCCGAAGTTTCTCTTCATCTCTCCAGAGCCAACAGTCTTCGATCAGGAGATCGTCGGCCAGCGGATCGCCGGAGTTGACTCGACGGGGAAGTGGATCTTCATTCGATTCGAGCGAGGCTTGACTCTGATGATCGGTGAATTCGGCGGACGGCTTCTGCTCCATCCTCCGTGGACCCAACAGCCGAGGAAACATCACTGGATCGGCGAACTCGATGACGGTTCGACCGTCACCCTGACGATCCAGTTGTGGGGGTTCGTTGGATTGCTCTCCGATCGGGAGATTGCCACGCACCCCTATGCAGGAACGCTTGGATCCTCTCCGCTTGATCGGGGATTCACCGTGGATCAACTCACACGGCTGTTGGACAGGCAAGCGGCGGAGAGAGACGTGCCGGTCAAGGCGTTCTTGACGCATGAAGCCAACATCTGCGGCATTGGCAACGGCTATCTGCAAGATATCTTGTTTCGGGCTCGCCTGAGCCCCAAGCGCAAGGTCGGCTCTCTCACTCCACAAGAACGGGAATCGCTCCACGCGTCGATCGTGACCACGCTTTGCCAAGCTGTGAAGCTGGGCGGCCGGGACACGGAGATCGATTTGTACGGGGAAAGGGGATCGTACACCCCGCTTCTCGACAAACGATCCGCAGGCAACCCGTGTCCGGATTGCCGAACCCCGATCGAGAAGATCCAGTATCTCGGAGGTTCCTGCTACGTTTGCCCCCACTGTCAGACGTAACGGCACGGCGAAGACCCACTTAGCCCGAACTCGAATTCTCTTCGATCACATAAAACCTTGCAAACAAACACAACAACCCATCGCTGTTCACTAAACGATGGATGCACGTCGACGCAACAATTCGATCATATGCACGTATTGCTTGCAGCTTAGGACACGTGATAAAGTGGGTCGACCGTTCGTAATGATGCCAAGGAAGCCGGTGGAAGGGAATGCGATCAAGGAGGCATCGATGAGCCGTAGGATCCTGGTGCTCGCTACAATCATGTTGCTGCTCATCGGTCTTGCCGGATGGGCGATACCGTCGCCCGAGGATACAGGCGCTCTGGAAGTGTTCATGAATCTGCTCCATCCGTGTTTGGAAATCGAGTCGATCGAAGCTTATCCGTTCGAGGAACCGTTCCCGGCCCAGTGCTACTGCATGTACTACACCTCTCCGTTTGATTGCTGCCCGGTGGACTTCGGGTGGTATTGGGAGTCCCCCGAGAGCTGTGGAGCGCTGCATCGTGTGCTGGAGGGGGTTCACTACGATTGTGCGGATTCGACCGATTGCACGGTTGCTTCCGTCTTGCCGATGAGCCCGGCGATGGTTATTCCCATCGATGAGGCGTTCGAATCCATCGGGTTCTGGATCAACAACGCCTCGAGCAACTCCCCTCCGGTGATGGAATCCCTGGGTCACTACTTCACGAACCCCGTGCATAACTGGCATCAAGACGTCCACGCGTTTGCATACGTCATCGAATACAGTCGCATTAGTCCGCAGTGTATCTGCGATTGCCAGGGCATGCCGAGCGATTATGCGGAGCGGGGCAGGGCGTTCCTGCTGTTCTGGGAAGATGACTGCTGCCTTGAAGATCCCGATTGGCGCGATTTTCGTGTGGCGCTTCTCCCCTGCGAAGAAGCGTGTGTCTGCGACACCACGCCGATCAATCTCAACACCGGCGTCGCCAACTGGGAAGTGCTCGCGCCGAACACGAACTCGTTCGCGCAAGTCTATCCAACATCTCCGAACTACTACTGGGCGGAAAGCCAAGACCCGACAGCCGTGTGGGTCGACCATGACGGAAGTTCAGCCGGAAGCGGCTATGCTGACGATCCGTTGGGCACGTACGAGTATCGGGTGTCCTTCCAGCTTGATGATCTGGAGTGCTGCACGAGCTGCACGCTGAACTTGGAGTTCTCGGCCGACGATCACGTGGCGTTCTACTTGGATACGCCCTGTGGGACCACCAACCTGTCAAGCTATGGATGCAGCGTACCTTCCCCGTGGCAAGCGTATCAGAACATGCACCCCTGTTCGATCGATCTCCTCACTCTGTGTACTGCTCCAGGTACCTACTTCTTGCGTGCTCTGGTGGAGAATGTGAACACTGTTACCGGGCTTCTTGTCAGCGGTAGCGTGACGTGTTCGCCGTAAGGATCTAGCTTTCACCCATGTCGGGGGCAGCGATCTGTCCGGGGCGCTGCCCCCTTTCCAAGCATCTGCGTCACGCGAGACGGCCTGTTGGTATGACAACAAGCTCAGAACGATGTCGCCGATAAGAGTTCGAGAGTCTTCCGCCACAGTGACTGACGGAGCGCCACACGGAACCCCATCGATCGGTAGAATGGTTGGTCCGAACCGACATAAGCGACAGTCGCACCCAGGTCAGCCGCACGGCGAAGCCCTTCGAGTGCCACGGCCGTTCCCAGTCGCTCGCGGTGGTGGTCGGGATCGCTCGCTTGACGTCCTAATGTCGTGGATCCAGCTGGACGCGTTGATCCCCATTCGGTGTTCGTAATGGACGATTCCGACGATGTCGCCGCGATCCTCAATCCTCCCAGACGCCGAAGTGGGACAGATGCTCGGAATCCAGCGCGGGATGAGCGTGCATGTACTCCTAACGCGGCTGAAGCCAGTTCCGGTGACTCTTGCCCCCACATCGTACGTTCTCAGGAGAAACCAGCCGATGGCATCGCGGTTGCGGGCATGGTCGTAGGAGCGGAGAGTTCCGCTCATCGGGATCTCGCTTCGGTCTTGATCAGCGGTTGTACTGTCCATTCATAGAGACCGACAGCCTATAGAACGCTGACCAGAGCAAAGAACTTCCATCCATCAACCACCTCGCGGCATCATGACACCAAGGAGGTCAAGTGGATTCAATAGGCTCGGGAGGCCTCCATGCCCGACACTGTCTGAGGGCCCTACGGCGCAGTTGTGTGGTCAGAAGAGGCACAGACTGCCAACGGACTCCTCGAAATCGAGATCGGCGCGACGATCGATCGAATCGATGATGAACCGGAACTGGTAGTAGCCATACTGGTAGGGATCCCGCGCGAGTTCGGCA
>CAZJLO010000029.1:10338-25164 GCA_964547105.1 uncultured Thermotogae bacterium | reverse complement strand
GACGCTCGCGGTTGTAGGCCAGGATGTCCGCGGCCAGCGCGCGGGCGAGCCGGCGCTCGATCGGCTTCCTGAGGCAGATCGGCCCAGGGAGAAGCTGCGGCTCAAGGGGGTGGAGGCGCTGTCCGACGTCGAATTGATCTCGGTGATCCTCGGCAGCGGTATTCGCGGACACGGGGTATTGCGAGTTGCCAGAGATGTATTGCGGATCTTCGTTTCGCGATGCGGACAGCCGACGTTGGAGGAACTGAAAGTCGTTCCAGGTGTCGGTGAAGCACGTGCAGCCCAGCTTGTAGCCGGAATCGAACTCAGCCGCCGTTTCTTCGTCAAGGGGCGTCCACGCATCGCCAGCGCGGACGATGTGCTGCCGCATGTGCGGGATATCGCGGCGAAGAAGCAGGAGTACTTCCTGTGCATCTCACTGAATGGGGCACACGAGGTGATCGAGCGTCGAACCGTGACGGTCGGCCTTCTCGATTCGAATCAGGTCCACCCGCGAGAGGTCTTTGCCGATCCGATCGCGGATCGGGCGGCGGCGGTCATCTTCGCCCACAACCATCCGTCGGGAACCCTTGAGGCGAGTGCGGAGGACATTGCGCTCACCCAGCGGCTCTGCCGCGCGGGGCACCTACTCGGGATTCGTGTCCTCGACCATCTGATCATCACACGGGACGGGTTCGCTTCGTTGCATGCGCTCGGCCATATTGAGGCCGGTGTCCGCGGTTGTTACGACGATGTTGATGGCAGCGTCTAGGAGATGTTCGATCATCGTCATCGACCAGCGCGGTTGACCGCTTCCGGAACACTGTCTACTCTTCGGAGCAACCGATGTTTCCGAAGGGAGTCTGATGACCGACCAATATCGATATCAAGATCGACATCGATGTCGAGTTCGATGGCGAAGCTGGGCGGTGGGCTTGACGATGGTGTTGGCGATCGGCATTGCCGCCCATGCCTCCGATGATCACGGCAATTCCCCGCTTTCCGCCACCCCGATCATCGCTGGCGAGGGATGGGAAGACGGATGCATCGAATTGGCAGGAGATGCAGACTACTACATGTTCCGCGTCGAGACCGGGCGATCGTATTGCCTCCGCGTTGATGGACTTGCCGATCCCTCCGACCCGGTGGTCTATCTGTTTGGGGAAGACGGGCTGAGGATTGCCGGCGTGGATGACAACTCGGGAGGCGGCAGCTCGGCGCTGCTCCACTGGACGAGCGATGTCTCGGGAACCTGGTTTGCGATGGTCCGGCAAGCGTCGGCGCTTTCCGGCACGGGGTGCTATCGGCTCACGTTGAGCGCGGAGGCAAGCGACGATCATGGGGACACGCCCCTTGAAGCGACTCCAATCGATCGTGATGGCACATGGGCGATCGGGGCGATCGAGACCGCTTCGGACTGCGACTTCTTCGTCGTGACCGTGTCAAGAGGCTATCGCTACAGTGTCGGGCTTCGACCGCGCGGGGGGAGCAGCGGGTTGTCGGTGGCCGTTTTCGACTCGGATGGGCGATCGCTTGAACAGAGCGCCGATGACGCCGGAGATGACGAGGGCACGCTCCGGTTGACTGCGGATCTGTCCGGGCCGTGGTTCATCAGAGTCTGCGCTCCGAATAGCGGCGAAGGCAGCTACGAGCTGCGAGTGATCGAAGACGGGTACGAGGACGCTCATGGAAACCGGGCCGAGGAAGCCACGCCGATCAGCGCCAGCTTCGGCGGGGTCGAAGGCGTTCTTGAGGTTGCGTTGGACGAGGACTGGTTCTCACTTTCTACGTCGGGTGGCGCGGCATATGCGATCACGGTGATGGTCCCGAACCTTGCAGACACGGGCGGCGGTGTGGTGGCGGCGCTTCGCTCACCGTCCGGGTCGCTGCTTTCTCCCGAACTGGCGATCGCCAACGGCGATCAGGGGGAGTTGTCCTGGGACGCGGCGGAAGACGGGACGATCTTTCTGCAACTGCGCCCGCTTCTTGAGCACGCCCCCACGGCCTATCGGATCGATGTCCGCGGCGTGCTTGGGATGGAGATCCTCTCAGTGTTCAATCCACAAGGATACACCCTGGATGTTGACGGAGCGGCGAACGAGGGAATCGCCTACTTCGTCGTCGGGACAAAAGGGCTGGTCGTTCTCGACGTTTCCGATCCCGGACGGCCGAGGGAAATCGGCGGACACACGACGCGAGGGTACGCACAAGCGATCGATGTGGTCGACGGGATCGCCTACGTCGCGAGTCGAGGCGATGGGATCGCCCTCATCGACGTTTCCGATCCAACCCATCCCGCGCTCCTGGCCACGTTCGACACGAGCGGATCGGCTCGGGACATCAAGGTTGTGGGCGGAATCGCCGTGATCGCCGATCAGCGCGGAGGTGTGCTGATCGTCGATGTGTCCGACCCATCCACCCCGACTCTCATCGGATCATGGGCCACGCGAGGATTTGCAGAACAGATAGAGATTTCCGACGATTTAGTCGCCGTTGCGGCGGGCGATGCCGGAATCGAATTCCTCGACATTTCGACGCCCGACGCTCCTGTCCTCCTCGGATCGATGGAAACGCCCGGCGAAGCCCGTGATATCCTTCTCCATGGGCCGGTCGCGTTCGTTGCGATGGGGTATCGAGGGATTGCGGTTGTCGATCTGTCGGATATCTCGTCGCCACGTCTTGAGAACACGGTGCCGGTCGATGGCGAGGTGCAATCGCTCGCCCTGGACGATGGTGGACGGATCCTACTGGCGGCGGCTGATTCAGGTGGGGTTGTTGCATTCGGACTGGACAATCCCGGAGATCCTGTGATGCAATCGATGCTCGAGACACCCGGACATGCCATGTCGGTTCATGTTGCGGGGAACCTGATCTATGTCGCTGACCTGGAAGAAGGATTGGTGATCAGTTCTTTGTACCCGACCCCGTAGGCGGAGCCTACGGCAACCGCCTACGGGTAACTAAGCCCTGCAACGAACGATGGTTGGCTCGCTCGCTGCAGGGCGATTCTCGTTCGCCCGCTTCCCGTCCTACTCGGGGCGGGCCTGGACCAGCTCCACCGGTACGTTGGGTGATAGATCCGTTCCGTTGCCGGATGCGGAGTTCTCGTATCCGGATACGAGAGACTGCCCGTCGATGAAGATTCCGTATCCTGCATTGTCGAAGAAGGAACTCTGCCGTACCGAAGCAACGGACATCTCCAAGTGGAGTCCGTCCAGCAGATTCCCGGTCAGCTCGGACATGAAGATGGACGACACGGATCCATCGGCAAAGAAGGCCCCGTGCCCTCCATTTTGCAGCAGCGCCGTTTCGCGCAGCGATGCCGCGGACTCCGTTACGGAGAGGCCATTCCCGGTGTTTTCGGAGATGGTTGCTCCGATTGCCAGGAGAGCCGAACGTCCTTGAACGAGGACGCCGAGAGAAGGGTGCTCCGTGATCAGCGTATCCAGCAGCGCGGCGACCGAACTGCGGAGCACAAGGCCGCCGAGTTCATTGCCGCGAAGCGTTGAATTCCGCGTCATCACGGCGGTTCGATTCTCCGCCTCGATCCCCCATCCCTGATTGTCGGCAATCGTTGCCTCGCTAAACGATGCCGGGCTGTGGTCGAGGATGATCCCCGAGCTGGGGTGGTTGGAGATCTCCGACGCAATCATCGATACGGTTGCATTCGAAGCGACCACCGCGACATCGCCGTTGTCTCGAAGGACGGACCCTTCGGTCAGCGCAGCGGAGCTATTTTCAAGATCGAGCGCCGAGCCTGCGTTGTCCTGAAGGGTGCTGCCGGCAACCGTCACCTGCGCATCGCGCGCAACCACGCCGGCTCCCTGGTTGTCGACGATCCAAGAGCCGACCAGTTCGAGGGAGGATCGATCCAACAGGATCGCGGAATCCGGATGACCGGAAATCGACGTATCATCGAACGCAATTGTCGACGTCACGGCAACCACCGCCACATCGTCGTTGTTCTCGATGCGCGCGCTGGTGATGTCGGCCCGCGAGTCCGTCAGATCGAACGCACTGCCGCCATGACGGGCGATGAGCGTTCCAGTGACGGTGATCGTGCTTTGATCGGCGACGACGGCCTGTCGCGAGTTGTCGACAAGTTCGCTGTCCTCAAGGTCGACAGAGCTGTTGTTGCTGACGATAGCATCTTGCGGGTGATCCTTGACTGTGCTTCCAACGAGTGCGATCCGCGAGCGGCTCAGTGCGGTCACGGCGGAGCCGCCATTGTCTTCCAGAGTGCATGTCGATGCGGTGATCGAACTTGCCGAACTCCGAATCGCTTCCTCGTCGTTCTCGCGAATGAAGCAGGTTTGGATCGTGATCTTAGATTCGGAGGCCCAGACTCCGGGACCTCCATTGTCGGCAATCGTCGTGTCGAGCAGCTTGGCGGACGTGGTCTCCACATGCACGCCCGCGTCAGGGTGGCCGGTGATCGTGCTGGAGTCGCCCACATTGACGATCGCGTCGACTCCGGCGATTCCCGAGCCGCCGTTGTCTTCGATCGTGGAACGATTTGCATCGACGGCGGAGTCGTTCAGCCATATCCCTGTTTGCTGATTCTCAGTAACCAGCGAGGATGTCAGATTGGCCGACGATCCCAGCACGCCGCTCAAACCGTAGCCGCGGTTGTCGCGGATGACGGAGGAGACGATCGTCGCTGTCGACGTCGATAGAACGATTCCGTCTTCCGGGTGGCCGGTGACGGTGGTTTCGAGAAGCTCGAGGCTTCCTCCGGTGGCCGCGATCCCGGCGCCTCCGTTGTCTGCGATCTCGCTAGCCTCGGATTCGATGGCGCTGGCATTCAGCAGCACGCCTTCTTCTCCGTTGTCGACAATCCGAGAATCGGCGAGTTTGATCTCGGAGTTCAGCTCGGCGGCAATTCCACGTCCGTTGTTCCGGTCAACGTCCGATGCGTCGATATCCGCTTTGGAATCGGCCATTCGGATGCCATCGCCGTCGTTGTTGCGCACCATGGCCCGAACAAGGGACAGCGTCGTTGTGGTTGCGGCAATGCCTGCCGATCGATTCTCGACTATGGAACTGCCGCGGATCTCAACATAGCTCTCTACGACTTCCACCCCGGGTCCATTGTGGCCGGAGACGATGCTTTCGTCGACCAGTTGGATGACGGATCGGGTGGCGAGGATGCCGGCCAGACCGCTATCCCGAATCGTCGAGCCCCGAACATCGGCGGTGGAATCGCTCAGCACCATCGCGGGCTGCCCGTGGTCCGAGACTTCGCACCGAAGCAGCGTGATCCGCGACCGCTCCTGTGCATTGATCGCGCTCAGGCCGTTCTCCGAGAAAACGGTCTGCTCCGCCGAAACCTGGGAGAAGTACTGCCAGATACCATCAAGATCGTTTCCCACGACTTCGCAGCCGTCAAGACCGGCTCCGGAAGATGTGGCGGAGATGCCGTAGCCGGCGTTCTCATTGAAGACCACGGTGTCGGCGTTGAGGGAAGCATTGGAAAGCTGTACGCCGTTGCCGCGGTTGTCCTTGACCGAGCCACCATCCATCGCTATCACCGAATTCGTTGCCGTGATGCCGGCGCTTTGATTTCGGTCGATGTTGGAGTCGAGAACGGCCGCCGCGGCATTCACAAGGACGAGCCCCTCCTGGGATTGGCCCGTCACGACGCAGTTGACGAATGAGCCGGTGGAATCCTGAAGCCCGATGCCCTGCTGGAGGTTGTTCTCCACTTGACATGCCGTGAAGTCGCCGGTGGAATTCAGAAGCGACGCGCCGTTCAAACGATTTCGCGCCAGGAGGCAGTCTTCCATCACCAGCGTCGACACTTCGGCAAACGCTCCGTGTTCGACATTGTCGATGATCTCACTGGTCAGAAAGTCGCCGGCGCTGTTGGCAAAGGCCACGCCATCCTCGGGGTGCGTCGAAACGACCGTCGAGGTGACCGTCGCACTCGAGTTGTTGATCGCTGAAAGCCCGTGGACTCCGTTCGAGTCGACCGTACAGCGCAGAACCTCCGCCACCGCGTTGTCAAGGAGAATCCCGTTGACGATATTGCCGGAAACGATGCTGTCGGTGATCGCAAGCCGGGACTGGAGCTCGTACACTCCCTGCTCGCCGTTTCGACGAATCTCGCAGTCCGAGACGAAGGCGAAGCTTCCGAATAGATCGACGCCATTGTGGGTCTGGTCGGCGATGAGCGTGGTCTCGATCTTGGCTTCGGCATCGATGAGCTGGACGCCGTGCAATCCATTGGATCGGATTTCGGCATCGTAGACTTCGATCGACGCGGCATCCTCACCAAGAATCCCCGACTGTCCGTTCGAAAGGAAGGTTGCGCCGTCTCGAACAAGGAGCATCGACTCTGCCGTAGCATAGGCTCCGTGCATTCCGTTCTCGGAGAGATTGCTTGCATCGACCGTCCCCGTTGCGGCGAACAGAGACAAGCCGTGGTGCGCATTCCCGATGACCTGGGAGGAGTCGCTGATGACCACTGCGGCGTGATCCTGGGCCGTAATGCCATTGAGCTGATTGGTTTGGACCTGGGACGCCTGGACGATTGCCGACGCTTCACCAACGACGCGCACGCCGTCGCGCTGGTTGGCCTGGACCGTCGCCGATCGGATTTCCGCGGTAGCCTGTTCGATCAGCACGCCGTCTTCCCCGTTGGCTTGGACGAGCGCACCGTCCGTGATCTGTGCGCTGCTGCCGGGAAGAACGACCACTCCGCTTCTCCCGTTGCCGCTGACGTCTCCGCCGGCAATGGTCAGCGTGGATGCATCGACGCGGATCCCGTCGATGAGATTGGCGAGAACCGTCGCGTTGTTGAGCGTCGCTTCAGCTCCGGCAAGGAGGAGGATGCCGTTCTCGACATTGCCGGCAATGTTGGAATCGAGAACTGTGCCCACAGTTGCATCCAGAACAAGCCCCGATAGGGCGTTCTCGAGGATTTGCGATCCATCACGTACGGTGATCCGGGAGCCGTTGACGACCCGAATGCCGGCCTCCCCTTGCGCGGAAATCGTGGATGCTCCGACCTCGATGACGCTGCCCTCGTCCACCAGAACCCCGGTTCCTGCGTTCTCGGTGATCAGGCTGTTGAGGATGCTGCCCTGGGATTGCCGATACACGATTCCGACGTCGCCATGATCGCGGACATCGGCTCCATCTACGACGAGCGTCGCTCGCTCGGCGACGATCCCCGGACCCAGGTTGGCTGTCACCAACGCACTGCCCCGCAGGGCGAATGAAGCATCGGTGACGAGAACACCGCCAAGCCGATTCTCACGGATTTCCGTAATTCCCGCCGCTTGTTCGAAGTCGACAGTTGCTTCGCCATCAATGAGCAGGCCGTAGCCAAGGTTGCCGGAGAATGTGGACGCTTCCAGGTGTGCAACAGCGGACTGAACGCGGACGCCGCCGCTAATGTTCCGCTGCACACGCGTATCGATCAGGGTAATCTCGGCTTCATTCGGATCGGTTGGATCTCCGATCAACTCGATTCCCCACGCACGGTTATCGAGCACCGAACACTCTTCCAGCGTGTAGTCGTGTCCGGTGATGCCCGAGGTGACGTTCTTCTGGATCGTACAGTCGCGGATAACAATATCCTGTCCGCCGCTGCGGACGTCGATGCCGACCGAGCCGCTCTGGATCGTCAGCCCTTCAATCGTGATGTTGCGGCAGTTGATCAGCTCGATGACCGGATCGGACACTCGGCGGCCCTGAACGACGACGTTTCTCGCCGACCGTCCAACCGTGATGGTAAGGTCGCGCACGTTGCGCAGACTCAGCGACTCACGGAAAGTTCGAGATCGCGTGATCTCGATCACATCACCGCGGTCTGCATCGCGTAGGGCATCCTCGATATCCCGGTAGTCGTCCGGAACCTTCAGCGTGTCGGCCCAGACAGCAGTCACGGCGACAGCGAGAAGAAGGCCGGTCAGACACAACAACTTCAGATTGCAGGCACTCGTGCGCAGATGAGATCGACGGCTTCGCATGGGGCTCCTCCTTAATTTCCGATCCGCCTTGGCGTGGCTCAAACGTAACGCTTGAACCGGTGTGATGGCAAACCGAAACGGCGTGGGAAGCTTGACCTTGAGTCCGCACGAAGGTAGGCTTGCGTATCACAATCTCTCACGGAGGTGAACAGCATGGGCATGACGCAGACGCACGTTTCCAAACAGGGTGAACGCCGATGTTGTCCCTCCACTCTGATCCGATAGGGCAATCACGGCCGGCTGATTCGATGGTTGATGCCGTGTTGCCGGGCTTCGGGTTCATTCGCTTGCTTTGAGCCATCCGGCGATTCCTGCTGTTATCGGCTCGTGGCGTGCAGTGCAGGAGGAAGAGATGAGACGTGTGATCACCCTAGTTGAGCACATCGGCCGGACGCCGCTCGTTCGACTTCAAGCGATGGATCCCCGCCGGGATTCAGATCGAGGCGGAGGAATCCTCGCCAAACTGGAGCAAAGCAACCCTGGGGGAAGTGTCAAGGATCGTGTTGCGTTAGCGATGATTCGGTCCGCAGAGAACGAAGGTCTGCTTCCTCCCGGAGGTACGGTGATCGAGCCGACTTCGGGGAACACCGGGATCGGGCTGGCATGGATCTGCGCTGCGCGAGGGTATCGAACGATTCTCACGATGCCGGAGTCGATGAGCGTCGAGCGAAGGAAGATCCTCGCCGGACTTGGAGCGAGAATCGTCTTGACATCCGCGGATGAAGGGATGCGTGGCGCGATGGCAACGGCGCGTCGACTTGTCGCGGAGAGCCCGGGAGCATTCATGCCTCTCCAATTCAGCAACCCCGCAAATCCGGCGGCTCACGAAGCGGCGACGGGTCCCGAAATCTGGCGCGATACGCCCGGGAAAGTGGACGTCTTCGTTGCGGGGATCGGAACCGGCGGCACCGTCACCGGCGTCGGGACGTTCCTGAAGAAAAGGAACCCGCAGGTTGCCATCGTTGGCGTGGAACCGGCCGGGTCGCCCTTTCTCAGTCAAGGACGGGCGGGAAGGCATTCAATCCAAGGAATCGGGGCTGGGTTCAAGCCGGACGTGCTCGACTTGGATCAGGTCGACGAGATCGTCACGGTGACCGATGACGAAGCCAAGGAGATGATGCGGGAGCTTGCCCGTCGAGAGGGGATCTTCGCCGGGATCTCTTCCGGGGCGGCGGTTGCTGCGGCGATGCGCGTGGCTGCTCGGGATGAGATGCAGGGAAAGACGATCATCACCCTTCTTCCGGATGGCGGCGACCGTTACCTCTCGGGATCGCTGTGGGAGGCGACATGAGCTTGATCAGGCGAATGCGCGAAGACATCGACGCACTGAAAGAGAAGGATCCTGCTGCACGACACACCACCGAGATTGTTCTCGCCTACCCTGGGCTGCACGCAATCTGGATGCATCGAATCAATCATTGGTTGTGGCGGCATCGAGCGAAGCTCGCGGCGCGGATTCTCGCCAACATTGTCCGAAGGCGGACCGGAGTGGAGATTCATCCCGGAGCCAGCCTCGGACGGCGGGTCGTGATCGATCACGGCATGGGTGTTGTGATCGGCGAGACCGCCGCTGTGGGCAACGATGTCCTGATCTACCAAGGCGTGACCCTTGGAGGGGTGAAGTGCAATGGGGGCAAGCGTCATCCCACGGTGGGGAACCGGGTGATGCTTGGCGCGCATTCCACCCTCCTCGGACCGATTCATGTCGGAGACGATGCTCGGATCGGTGCATGCGTGACGATGCGGGAGTCGGTCCCTGCTGGAGCGAGCGTCCGCGAGGAGCCGGTGATCTCGATGCGTCTCGCTCAAACGACGGAAGGAACGGATCCTTCCGCTTGTGCGGAGTAGATGGGGCTGGATCTCCCTTGCTGTTCGGCTCGCGGTGTGCTATGGATGCTCGACGAAACGATTCGCGAGCGCCGATGCGGCGGGTGAGCCTGGTCCCCGGGCTTCACTATCACTAGGATGGATGGGATGGGGGCAGGGATGAAGAGACCAGTCAGGATACAGAGTCCCGGTTGGAGAGCGCAGATGCTCGGGTGTCTGACTCCGCTTGCAGTTGGATGGCTCGAGGGCGGCGATGGTTCGTTGAGAAGGATGAAGGACGGCGTGTGAAACCGAAGGGCTACGAAATCATCGACTTGCCCCGATCTCGGTTGGCTACTTTGGATCTTGGCCGGCTGTACAAAGACAGGCACTCGATGTTCGGTCTACTCGAAGTGGATGTGACCCTCGCCCGGCATGCAGCGCGGTCCCTGCGCAGCAAAGGTCAATCCGTGTCATTCACTGCTTGGATGATCAAAGCGGTTGGAAACGCGATCGCCAGGAATCGAGCCGCACACGCCGCCGCCTTTCGCAAGAACAAGAACATTGTGTTCAGTGGAGCGGACATCGCCTTGCCGGTGGAGAAGATGGTCCATGGCACTCTGGTACCGGTCCCGGTGCGCGTGAAACAAGCAGATGCGAAAACGGTGCAGGCCATTCAGCAGGAAATCGACTCGGCCCTTGTCCGACCCGTGGTCCGCGAACAGGACTTCATCCTCGGGGAACATCCGTTTTCGACGGCGGCTCTGAAACTCTACTACGGCTTGCCTCAGTGGATGCGGCTCGCCTTCATGAGGTGGCTGTTTCGCAATCCGTTTCGAGCAAAGCGGCATGCAGGAACGGCCATCGTGACGACGGTGAATGCAGTTGGAAGATCAGCCGGCTGGATTCTGCCGACAAGGAGTCTGCACAATCTAGCGATTTGCCTTGGCTCGATCAGCAAGAAGCCTTGGGTGGTCGGGGGAGAAATCAGGATTCGGGAGATCATGCATCTGACGATCGCCTTCGATCATGACGTGATCGATGGCATGCCGGCCCGTAGATTCACGTACGATCTAGTGAGTCACATCGAGAAAGGAATCCTCGGAGACGGGGCGTCCGGCGGTTGTGTCGACGAACCGCAGGAGAGCCACGGATGTTGAGCGATACGCTTCCTGCCTCGTCCAACGTGCCCGATGCTTGCGCGTTGATATCCACCCTGATGCCGTGCAGGCGGAATCGCCTGTTCACACTCCCTGGTTTCTGAGAGAGCACTCCGCTTTGCCCTGGAACGGACGTATTCGCCGCGTTCGTCTTGTGCGGCCTGTCCACCCAACGAAGGGTCTTGAGCCGCTATCGGCCGGAAATGCGCGGTTCGACCACTCATCTCCTCACCAACGCCGAAAGGTCCGGGACGTTGCATCTTGCGCCGCCTCGCGCTTGCGACGACGAGCGATTTGCCCCGATGCGCCGAGCTTGCCGCTGATCTCGGTCTTCGCTAGGATAGACGTTGGCATGTCAGGCCGATGTGCGGCCACCCAGCCTTGTTGGCTGGGTGGCCGTTTGCTTTGTCCGAGCGAAGGAGCGCGATGATCGAAATCTCAGTTGTGGTCTCCTATCTGACGATCCTTCTTGGATTGGGCCTTTACGCAAAGCAGCGGGTGAGACGCACCAGCGAGGACTACTTCATCGCTTCACGTAGCCTGTCGCCGTTTCTTCTTTTTCTGACGATGGCGGCAACCAACTTCAGTGCGCTGACGGTGTTCGGCTTCTCGGGGTCAGGATGGAGTTTCGGATATGCCTTCTACCCGGTGATTGCTTTCGGAACGGGGTTCATGGCGGTGATGTTCCTGGTCATCGGCCGCCCGGTTTGGCGGCTTGGACGCGAACATGGTTGGGTGACACCCCCGGAGATGATCATGGCACGATGGAGAAACCCATGGCTACGAGGCGTTTTCCTTGCTGTGATGGTTGTCTTCACACTCCCGTATCTCGCCATGCAACCGATGGCGGCCGGCTACGCCCTTGAGGGGCTTGTGGGAATTCCGTACTTCGCCGGTGCGGCGCTGATGACGGCGGTGATGCTTCTGTACACGTACTTCGGAGGATTGCGGGGTGTTGCCTGGACAGACGCGTTGCAGGGAGGAATGCTGATTGTCTCGCTTGTTGCTGCTCTTGTCTGGGTTGCCGGAGGACAGGGCGGGATCACGCAGGCAAATCAGGCTGCGATGCGGATGTTCCCGCAGATGTTCTCGCGTCCGGGTGAAGGGGGCTTCTACACACCGGGGATCTGGCTGGGATTCCTGTGTCTCTGGCTTTGGGCAGACCCGATGTTCCCTCAGTTGTTCCAGCGGTTCTATGCAGCCCGCAGCGAGCGAGCCATCCGGACAACGGCTGTCCTCTACCCGATCCTTACGGGCTTTCTGTTCTTGCTTCCGGTCTCGATCGGGGTGATTGGACGCCTGGCCTTTCCAGAGCTCCCCGAAGGAATGGGACCCGATCAGATCCTCCCTCTTCTGCTGGATACGTACGCGCCGCGCTGGCTCGGAGCACTGGTTCTCGTATCAGCGCTGGCTGCGTTGATGTCGACGTTGGATTCACAGCTTCTCAGCTTGTCCTCGATGATGACCCGCGATCTTGTTCAGCCTACGCTGGCAAGTTTCGGGAGACCGGGAAGCGAGCGCTCGCGGTTCTGGATGGGGAAGCTGATGGTGATTGTGCTTGCCGTAGCCGGGCTTGCTATTGCCTGGCGCCCGCCGGCATCGTTCCTCCGTGTCGCGACTCAAGCATTCACCGGCCTGGCCGTTCTGTTTCCGACGGTGATCGCCACCCTCTATTCCCGGCGAGCCACTGCGGCTGGCTGCCTCGCCTCGATCCTCGTCGGAGAAGGGCTCGTGGTGACAACCTACATCGGTGCGTTCCCGGAGGTTGGAACGCTACCGGTCGTCCCGATTGTCGCTGTTTGCTCGGTCGTGTTGGTTGCCGTCAGCGCGATGACACAGCGTTTCGCTGGCCAACCGGATCCGATTCGAGGCGTTCCGGTGACGATCCGGAGGAGCTCGATCTTGTGGATGCTTCCGCTAGGGGCGGTGTTCTTCTTGGCCAACGATTTCTGGGCGTGGGGCGACAGCCGGCCGGGCTGGCTTGGGTATCCGCAGTGGCTGTGGCGAGCGTGCGGACTCTGTTTGGCAACCGCGGCAGTCTTCGCTGTCGCGTCCAGGAGGGAGGTCCGCCGCCACCTGCCTCAAGGGGAGCAGTTGACGAGAGACGGGAGTGCGGACTAGTCTCACTGGATTGAGTGCATCCATCGAGCAGGGAGGAAGCCATGGATCATTCCAAGCGAGCCGTTCACGCGGGCGTTCTTGCATTGGCTGTTCTGGCCGGACTCATCTGGCCTGGAATGGCAAGCTTCTCCGCTGCACCCGATGAGCCGGGCGCCTATGGTGTGGGTGAGGTGATGGCTTCGCTCGAAGATGGTTCCCGCGGGCGAGAGATGGCGCTGCTCGTCCTCTACCCGATCGGACACGTGTCAACTGATTCCTGCATGGTGCAGTCCGGAGACTGCATGGTGAAGTCAGAGGACTGCATGGTGAAGTCAGAGGACTGCATGGTGCAGTCCAGAGACTGCATGGTGCAGTCCGGAGACTGCATGGTGCAGCCTCCTTTTCCTCTGGTTGTCTTCAACCACGGTTTCCTGCTACACGCCGACGGGTACCGCTCGTACGGAGAGCGCCTCGCCAGTCACGGATTCGTCGTTGCGATGCCGTCTTTTCCGATGACATTCTTCAATGTCCATCACGTTGAGCTTTCACTCGATGTGCGGTTCGTCCTCGACACGGTTCTTGCCCTCAATCACGATCCGGCGAGTTCGTTATTCGAGCGGATCGATGAGACGAGAATCGGCGCGTCCGGCCATTCTCTCGGGGCGAAACTCAGCTTGCTCGAGGCGGTGAGCGATGAGCGGATCCGGGCGATCGGCGTGCTGGATCCGGTGGACACGGGAAATCCATTGTTCAGCAATCCGAGGCGCTATCCGAGTGTGGCTCCGGAGATGATGCCGCAGCTCCATGTTCCCCTGCTGTTGATCGGCGCCGAACTCGGGAGTGAACTCGTGTCGTTCAGCCCGTGTGCTCCGGCCGAGGACAACTACCAACGCTTCTTCGAGGGCGCCAATTCTCCGGCGATCGAGATCACGCTGATCGATGTCGGCCACGGCCAGTTCGTCGATCCGGGCGCGGAAGCGGCGACGATGGCCTGCGCGGTCGGGGATGTCTCGGATGAATGGGTTCGTTCTTCTTCGGCCGCGTACCTCGTGGCATTCTTCCTCGGCTCCCTGGCCGATGATGCCGAGGCATCCGCGTGGCTGGAGCAGCGGCTTGTCGAAGACGAAGACGCGGGGAAGATCACGATTCGTCGCAAGTAGCCCCGGCTGATCTTCGCCCCTCACATGCGGATCGTTTCCGCGATTGGCTGAACACCGTTGTTGGGCGGTCCTGCCTACCGGACTCGGCGATAGTCGGATATCATCAGGTGTTGTGGGTGTTCTCGCGACGCGTCCAGGTAGGCTTCTCGCAGCGGTAGGGCACTGCTTGCTCCATTCCGGTGGCGGAACCACGGTCTCGCGTTGATCCAGCAAAGCGTGGGGGAATCATGATCGATCACAGTACAAAGCTTGGGACAGAGAAGATACCGCGATTGCTGTTGGCAATGTCGGCTCCGGCAATGGTCGGCTTGCTCGTGCAGGCGTTCTACAATCTGACCGACACGATCTTTGTCGGACGCGGAGTGGGTTCTCTGGCAATCGCCGGAATCGCGATCGCTTTCCCTGTTCAGATCCTTGTGATGGCGATTGCCCAGACATTCGGGATCGGTTGTGCATCGATTGTCTCCCGCGGGCTGGGCTCGGGGGACCGCACGCTGGCAAATCGTACGCTGGGGAACCTGTTTACACTGGTTATCCTGTTCAGTGTCTCGATTGCCGTGCTTGGCAGCGCGTTTCTCGCGCCGCTCCTGCGCCTATTTGGTGCGACCGAAACGATTCTCCCGTTCGCGCAGGAGTACTTGCGGA
>CAZJLO010000029.1:2903-10328 GCA_964547105.1 uncultured Thermotogae bacterium | reverse complement strand
TTATCCTGATCGGATCGCCCTTCTTCATGTTCGCGATGGCGACCAATGCGGTGGTGCGTGCCGAAGGGAACGCGCGGGTCGCGATGTGGACGATGATCATCTCCGGCGTCCTCAACATTGTGCTGGACCCACTGTTCATCTACGGCTTGCACATGGGGATCGGGGGAGCCGCTCTGGCGACGGTTCTCGCCCAAGCGACCACCGTTGCCTACTTGATCTACTACTTCCTTGGGCATCGTTCAGGACTGAAAGCACGTGCCTCCGATCTGCTGCTTCGCTGGAGCATCGTTCGCGAAGCGTTTGCCGTCGGCGCCGGATCGTTCGCGCGGATGGTGGCGGGGAGCGTCACGGTGATCGTCCTCAACAATACGTTGGCCGCTTATGGTGGGGACATAGCGATTGCCACCTACGGTGTCATTAATCGAATGCTGAACTTCCTGTTTCTGCCGCTGTTCGGGATTGTCCAAGGGATGATGCCGATTGTCGGCTTCAACCACGGAGCGGATCGCCCCGACCGTGTGAGGCACGCACTCCGCCTGTCGATCGGGATTACGACGGCGATGTCCGTTGCGGCGACGATCCTTCTTGTGGCGATCCCCGGCTTGCTGCTGAGGATCTTCAGCAACGAGCCGGCGCTTGTTGAGATGGGAACGGCGGCCACACGAATCGTCGTGCTGGCGTTTCCGACGGTTGGATTCCAGGTCGTGGCCGGCGGGATGTACCAGGCGCTTGGACGAGCGATTCCCGCGTTCATTCTTGCCCTGCTGCGGCAAGTGATTGTGCTGATTCCCCTGATTGCCATTCTCCCGCCGCTGCTTGGCCTGCGTGGCATTTGGATTGCGTTCCCGATCGCCGATGGTGTCGCGGCTGCCGTTACCGGCGCGATGTTGATTGCCTCGCTACGGGACCTGATGGTTCGGCAACAGCTCCCGGAAGAAGCCTAGGCGACTCTCCCAGACAGTCATCTTGCTCGCGTCGCTCGAAGGTCGATCTTCGCGTTCGCCGGGTGTTTCCTGTTTGCAGGAAGAAGCGATCAGGGTAGAAGACGCGGAGTGCGCGTACGGGAGGGAGGCCGAGCGGAAGATGACGATCGGACAGAAGGACCGCCGATCCGCACCTCGCTTCCCCACACGGGGTAGTCGGAATCATCGTGAGATCGCCGCCTCGGATTAGTCTGGAGGCTTGCGGAAGACGCCGTGGAACAGCGGACCGATTGGGAAGCGCCTGTACTCGCGGCTTGTGACTTCCTCCAGGCCGGCTTGGATCATCAGACTGCGATACACTTCGGCCGGGAATCCGTGAGACGGCTTGGTCGGCTCACGGAAGTGCAAGCTGCCCCCGCCCTTCAGGAGCGAGGCGAGGATAGCCGTAGTGATGGATCGGTCAGCCTCGGGAAGATCGTGGAGCGCGTTGTGGATCACAATGACGTCGAAGCTCCCGTCGGCGAGGTCGAGATTCTCGAGTCTCCCTAGAAGGCAGCGTGCTTGCGGATGCTTCCGCAGCCGGCGTGTGGCGATCTCCAACATCGGCGGGCAGATGTCCATACAGGTGAGAGATCCGTGCTTCACTCGCCCGGCGAGTCTCTCGGAGATTCCTCCGCTGCCGCCGCCGAACTCGAGAACGTTCTCGTCTCCGTCAAGCTCGATGGAAGATGCAAAACTTCGGTAGAACAAGGGAAAGACCCTTGGTGCAAGCACGCCGTCGACGAGTACGAACATTGCCGGCGGGTGAACGAAATCCATGATTGGCCATCTCCTCTTATGGTTGCATAACACAGTGTGCGATCCAAGGCGGGCTTGTGCAACCTAGCGAGGCGATTTGCCGGGCCGCAATGGATTGTGGCGGACCCGGCAAATCAGGAGGCGGAGCAGCATCGCTTGCAACGGCATTTGGCGTAGCGCATGCTGGGAGTGACGGTGAGATCCCCGGAGGTGACTCATGGCGAACGTTGCACTGACCCGGGAGGTCAGCGAATCCATCAACGATTGCGAATTGACGGCGATCGAGCGGCAGCCGATCGATGTTCCGCGATCTCGCAGCCAGCACGCCGCATATGAAAACGCTCTACGAGATTGCGGGTGTCGAGTCGAGCGCGTCATCGCGGCACCGGATTTTCCGGATTCGGTGTTCGTCGAAGATGTGGCGGTGGTGGTTCCTGAGGTCGCTGTCATCACCCGTCCCGGTGCTGCATCGCGTCGAGGAGAGACAGCGTCTGTGGACGCAGCGCTTCGCCGCTATCGGCCGATCCGGACCATCCGCGCGCCGGGGACGCTGGATGGAGGAGATGTTCTGAGGATCGGACGAACAGTCTTTGTCGGGAGATCTGCGCGGTCAAGCGAAGCGGGGATCGAGCAACTTGCCCAGGTCCTCTCCCCGTTCGGATATGAGGTTATCCGTGTCGATCTACACGGCTGTCTTCATCTCAAGTCTGCCGTCAGTGCAGTGGCGGAGAGGACGTTGTTGATCCAGCGGATGTGGATCGACGCACGGCCATTTGAGGTCTTCGAGTGCATCGATGTCGATTCAGCCGAGCCTCATGCTGCGAATGCTCTCCGCATTGGCGAACACGTGATTTATCCGACCGCGTTTCCGAGAACCTTGGAGCGACTTGCGGAGCGTGGCCTTGATGTCCGAACCGTCGATGTCTCGGAGCTGGCCAAGGCCGAAGGTGCGGTGACCTGTTGCAGTCTGATCCTTGATGGACCTGGCGAACAGCGAGAGCCAGACCTCGTTGAAGAGGATTCCGTTGAGGGCCTCCGCGGGGAAGTTGCAGGCGAGGAGGGGGAAACATGAGAAAGACAGCGTCGGCGTTGTGCCTTGTTGTGGTCCTGCTCGCTTCGTGGACGACCATCGCGCAGCAGATGAACGAGGATGTCGTGAATCTTTCGGATCAGCGCGGATTGGGGATTGGGATGCAGATCGGCATGCCGCATGGGGGCCTGATCAGTGGACGATTCTGGTTCTCGACCAATCTCGGCGTTGAGGGAATTGTCTTCGTTTCGGGCGATGCGGAGTACCTAGACGGACAGATCACAGGGCGAGTTCTCTATCGGGCACTGGATGACAACGTCGTCGACCTGTACGTCGCCGGTGGCGTGTCGATTCCGTTGGCAGGTAGGGGGTACTCGATTTCCGCACTTGCCGGGATCGAATTCGGACTTCGGTTTGCCCCGCATCTTGCGTGGAATCTGGAATTCGGGATGTTCTACGGCAACTACGGCATCGGAATGACCGTCGGCGCAGGAGTTCACATTTACTTCGGCGTCTTGGAATCGACGTGAACGGATCGCGGCGTGTGATGCTCCCGATATAACACGACGTTCCCAAGCGTGCGCCGGCTTCCGGAGTTCCGATCATCCCGGCCGAACTCACCCGCTGCTTGAGCCACAGCGCTACTGCTTGACCCATACCTCCAGGTTGTCGAATGCGACCTGAGCATAGGGATCGTTCCATGTATCGACGATGAAACCGATCGATCCGCTGGCGATCGCCCAATCCTGAACGTGCAGAACCTCAACCCCGTTGACGATGCACGTGAAGTTCGGTCCTTCGGCGATGACCTCGATGTGGTCGGTGAGAACGCTTTCGTGGATCGCTGTACAGGGCTGCCACTCGTACTCATCATCCCATCCGTCTGGCGTGTGGCGGAAGAACCCCATGTACCCGTCTTCACTGATCTCGAACGTATAGAACGACTCTCCCTGAACGCGGAAGACAACCCCCCACGCATGGTCGGACGTATACCCTTCTTGGATCGTATCGACCTTCAGATGAAAATCGGTCAGGCCGTACGTCCTGTCATCGTTGTAGACGTAGTCGTACCAATCCCAATTCGGAAGATACGCATGATAGCGTCCGCCTTCAATCCACCACTCATGATCACTGTTGTATCCTTGGTACCAGCCAAGCGAGTTGTTGTTCGAGAACGAATCGGAGTACAGAAGGATCCACTGCATGGCGGGCGGGAGCCCCGGATCGAACGGCAAACATCCCCCGACCCACGCCATCACGCCAACAACCAACAGCACCCCTGCCACTTTCCGCATCATCCCCTCCTCAAGCCTGTATTGTACAGCCCCGGCGCATGTTGTGCGGATCCCACCGGACGCGTTCCGGTCGAGGACAACGATGGGGAAGGCAAGAGAAAACGATGAAAAGGGAAGAGAATGCTTGGCAACACGAGATAAGATCCGTAGAGTGATGGTCGGATTGGAGGCGCTTGGCGGTGAAGTGGCGAGACTCGATGAAGCGTTTTCATCCGACGACGTATGCGGGCCGGAGGGTCAAACGGTGCTGCGGATCGAGCGAAAAGGAGGTTCAGGAATGATCGGGAGAAGAGCGGCAACCGTGACGGGCTGGGTCGGACTGGTGTTGGTGGTAATGGTTGCGCTGAGTGGGTGTGCCGACCTCTTTCCGTCGGCGGGCGACCAGGGAGGGCCGCCCGCAGAGCAGGCGCTGACGGCGATGGCGAAGTGCGTTACTTGGCGCGTGCCGGCCGATTTCGCCACGATCCAGCAGGCGATCGATAGCGCTGAGGTGGTTGATGGGGACCGGATCTTGGTCGGACCGGGTTTCCATGAAGGTGCGTGTGTGAGCAAGTCGCTCGAGATTCGAGGAGAAGGCAACGCGGTCATCAACGGCGGACCGTTGCATCCGGCCGGACTTGTGATGGGATTCAAGATGCTTGCCGGAAGCGACGGTGCCTCGATCAGCCATCTGACGTTTCAAGTGGATCTAGCGATCATGAACGGAGCAGCGGTGGACGGGGTTACGGTCTCCCACTGCACGTTCTACAACGCCATCCAGGCGGTGTCGAACTGGTGCGGATGTGAGTGGCAAATCAGCCACAATCTGGTCGAGGGGTTGCGGACGAGGAACGGTGGAGGGATCGGCATATTGATTGGTGACTACACGGGTGGATTCGTCACAGGCAACGTGGTTGCCTACAACACAGTGCACGGTGTACTGGCCGTGGATCCCAACGACGGAGGGGGATACAACGGCTCGGGGATCGTGCTCTATGCGGACTTCCGGTGGGGAATGGCGGGAGCCGCCGAGATCCGTGGAAATCGAGTGGTTCACAACACCATCAGCCTCACCAGCGACACGCCTGACGCGGTGGATGTAGCGGCGTTCGAGTTGACGGATTCCCGAGACGATCCCGCAGCGGATCCGTACCCGGTCATCTTCGACAACGCGATCGGCTTCAACGACTTCCGCGGAACCGGGATCCAGATTGCATTAACGCCGGAGGAGCTTGAGGACTGCAACGAGATCTCACGGAACCTCGGCGACAAACGCGGGCAAGGAGTGCATCCTTCCGTGTTCGGCCCCGGTGGACCGTAGCGCGAATTTGGATCGCGGGGACGCCGGAGGGGGCCGGATCCCCGCTTCCATGACCGCAATGCTTTGCTGCTCCCGTTGTTGCCGGCCTAGTCCGCCAGCGAAGGATCTGCCACGTCCGACCCCGGCTCCTCTCCGCCCATATCCAAGCGGAACGGGGGATACTCGTCGGTCATCAGGCCGGCATAGCCCCACAACCGGAATGTCCAACGATTCAAGCCCATCACCAAATTGAAGATCCCCCTGGGGTATCGCCCAGTGAATAGGAGCGCCACGCCGGCGATCAGAACGAGGATGGCGATCAGTCCGCCGCCGGTCTGGAGTGCAGGATTGCTCCCTCCCCAGGCGTTCGATTCCTGAGCGCAGAAGACAATGCCACTGGTGAACGCTCCGACGATGATGTAGTGGGGGATGGCAAGCAACCACCACTTCACCAGAGCGAGCCCCGGCGACAGATGCTCAGGGTAGGCGATCGACAGGCGGGCGGGATACTCCACATCTTGCAGGGTGAACGGGGGATAGCGATCGGTGCCCAGTGCGCTGAACGCGTAGTACGCCACGCGCCACGACCAGCGCATCACGCCCAGGTTGAACTCGAAGATGCCTCTGGGATACCGCCCGGTGAACAGGATGGAGATCCATGCCAAGAAGCTCAAGATCGCGTAGGCAGCCCAAAGGAAGCACAGCGTCACCAAGTGGGGGATCGCGAGGAACCACTTGATCAGCCACAGGGCGGGGCTCAGATTCGGATCCAGCTTCGCTGACAGAGACACCGGATACGGCCCTCGGGATTTTGACGTTGCCGGTTGCGCGCGTTCGATCTGATCCGCACGGCGCGTAGCGGCGAGCAGCACGAGCGACGCCAGCGCGGCAAGAAAGATCCCTCCGGCAAGCAATCCGGCGCCGATCGGTCCGAGGATCGGAATCTGCACGCCGGCGATGACCGAAACCGAGACTGGCGAGGTCGCATCGACGTTCATGATGACCGCCGACCACCTGCCCGATTCTACATCCCAGGAAAGGACTTGCTCGCCGCTCCCTTCGATGGAAGTCACCCAGAACGTCTGCTCGGCGGGCAGCGATCCCGGGGCCGCACCCGGCCGCGACTTGAGAGCGTCATCGGTATCGCGGAACCGGTTCGGGAGCTCCCTCAGCTCGTCATGCGCCACACCGTTGAGATAAGCAGAGACGTCCTCGGCGGGTCCGATGGCTACGAAAACTTCCTCGGAAGAGGCAGACCGAACGCGAAGCCTCACCGTTGCCGGGGGCTCGGCCGTCCACCAATCCCCCGGGTGCACGGCAAGATCGGCGGGCGACGTGACAATGGCGAAGCCCTCACCGGACAGCCAGAACGTTCGACTGTTGAAGAAGCCGTCTTGGTCGCGCTGCGTCTGATTGGCCCACAGCAGGACACCACCACCGATCAGAGCACCGACGGCAATCAACGCTAGAATTGTCCCCAGAATGATCGCAATTACCTTTCCTGCTCTCATGAATGCCTCCGCACTTGATGAGTCCGTTCAGCAAGCTTACCACAACTGTCTGCTCACGGTGCGAGTTCTCTTCTTGCGCGGATCCACAACTTCCTGTAATAAGGGACGATTGGGCTCCGAGTGGCTGACGGACAAGGATGCAGATGGCAGGCATGGAAGGAGAAGAGGAATCCTGTGAGCCGGATGCGGGGTTAGAGGATCTTCTTGCGGGCGGGGAAAGCCCGCGATGGATGCGGCACGGACAAACGGGGGTGGTGGGTATGAGCTATTCGCCCGAGTTGGCGATTGCGACAGCCGTGTTTGAGATCGGTGCAGCTTGGTGGGTGCTACGCAGACGGGGCGATCGAGATATTCTGCGATTGGCGGGTGGGATCCTGTTGCTGCTGGCGACGTATCAGCTGCTGGAAGCGATGATCTGCATGGATGAAGCGGGAGCGGGTTTCCTTCCCAGGCTTGCCTTTATCGCCGTCACCTGGCTTCCTCCTCTTGGGCTGATGTTGATCGCGAAGCTTCGTCAACCAAGATCGACGGTTACGACCGCTGCTGCGCGTGCGATGCTTGGCGCCGCCGGAGATATGGGGATTTGGAT
>CAZJLO010000029.1:0-2885 GCA_964547105.1 uncultured Thermotogae bacterium | reverse complement strand
GCTACACGCACGCAATGCCTCGATTTCTCTTCTACTCGGCATTCTACTGGGTTGGGCTGGCGGGGATGGTCGGTTTCTCGGCGTATGGCTTGAAGAAGACCGAGGCAGCTCCGCGGCGGCGACTGATTGGCCAGGTCTTTGCCGGGACGCTTGCGTTTGTCGTGCCTTCGTTGATCACGTCGTTCTTTGTGCCAATGGCCAAGGGTGCGATGCCGTCCGTGATGTGTCACTATGCGCTGCTGTTGGCGATCTTCCTCACGCGGATGGCCTATCTGGAACATCGGGCCACGGACGCGGTGGCGGAGCGAACCGAAGATGAAGGGTTGGCCTCGCTATCCTGAGGCGAATGCTCGGCTCGTGGAACGATCAGGCATTGTGCGCTTGGCGGCGCATTGAGAGCACGCCAAGCAGCAGCATTGCCAGCGCGAACGCCCCCAGCAAGGCAAGCTGAAAGCGGATCTCGGAAATGCCCGCCCCGGTCAGCATCACGTTGCGCAGCGCTTCGTTGGCGTAGGTCAGCGGGCTGATGTAGGCAAGAGGACGGATCGTTGCCGGCATCGTCTCGATCGGCCAGAACACCCCGCTGATCATGATCGAAGGAATGACAAGAAACAGCACAAACTGCATGGCTTGAGCTTCGTTCTTGGCGAGCGTAGAGATCAGTGTGGCGATTCCCTGCAGGGTGATCGTGAACAGAACGATCACCAGAGCGACAACCCAGGGACTGCCGACGAATCGTACGTGAAACAGAAGCGATGAAGCGAGAAACAGCTCGGCCGCCTGGAAAAGGGCGATGAGACTGAACGCGATCGTGTACCCGAGCGTGACCTCCCAAGCGCTGACCGGCGCGATGAGCACACGGGTCAGCGTTCCGCTTGTGCGTTCGCGCACCACCGACATCGCGGTGAGAAGCACGGTAATCAGGGTCAATGCGAAGCCGATGATCCCCGGTGCAGTGAAGTCGAGAATGCGGACCGCACCGTCGTACAAAGGCCGAACCTCGAGCAGAGCATCGGCGGCGATGGAGGAGTCCTGCGTCATCAACACTTGACTGAATGCCAACTCGAAGGCCTCAAGCAGTGCCTTGGCAATCAGCGGGTTCGAATCATCGATCACCAATCCCGCCAGCGCCCCAGCGATCGATTCGGACGGAATCAGCGTGACGATCTCCCCTTCGAAGGTTGTTCGGCGCTCGCCGCTTGCGATGAGGGCTTCATTCACGACGGTGTTGGAGAAGCTTCTCGGAAACACGAGCGATGCCCAGATGCCGTTGCGACCGACGGCGGCCGCCGCCGAATCGGGATCGTCAGCCGACAACACGCGGAACATCCTGGGGTCGAGCGCATTGACGAACGTGTCGGCAAGATTCACGGCGATCGTCACGCGGCCGACCTCGGCGGTACGTACCGAGGCGAGGCCATTATCATCGTTGACAATGACGATCGAGAGGTCGTTGTAGGATCCCGAGAACGAATTCCCGTACAGGAGGACGAAGAACAGAGGAAGGATGATGATCATTGCTAGGGTTCTTGCATCCCCGATGATTCGTCGTAAGACGTTTGCTGTGACGGCGAAGCTCTTCAACGGGCCTCCTCCCCGCGATCCTGCAACACGATGAACGCCTCGTCCAGATTCTTCGCACCGGTTTCCTGGAGGATCTGCTGTGGCGTTCCTTCGGTCAGAAGTCGACCTGCGTTCAGGAACCCGACGATGTGACAGCGTTGTGCTTCTTCCACCAAGTGGGTGGTCACCATCAATGTGACGTGCTGTTCAGCAAGCGAATTGAAGTAGTCCCAGAGTGACCGCCGCAGTTTCGGATCCACCCCGGCTGTCGGCTCATCGAGAAACGCAAGCCGTGGCTTATGGAGCAGACTGATCGCCAGCGATACCCGACGGCGCATGCCCCCGGAGAGTGTGCTCACCCGCTGTCGCCGCCGGTCCGAGAGTTCCACCAAATCGAGCAATTCGTTGGCGTGCTCTCGCACCTGAGAGCGGCGAAGGTCGTACAAGCTGCCGAAATACTCGAGATTCCGGATCACGCTCAAGTCCTCATACACTGCGAAATCCTGCGGCATGTAGCCGAGCTGCGAGCGGACGCGGGAGCTTGGCATCCGCCACCCGAGCAGTCTTGCCTCTCCCGCCTCAGGGCGGAGAAGGCCGCACAGAGTCCGGATCAACGTCGTCTTTCCGGCCCCGTTCGGCCCGGCAAGACCGTACAGCTGCCCCTGTGACACAGACAGCGTCAATCCATCAAGAGCGACACGTTTCCCGAAGCTTTTGCGCAGCCCGTCCGCTTGAACAACCTGGTCGGCCATTACAGGATGTCCGCCTCGACGTACGCGGCGATCGAGATCGTGATTTCCTCATCTCCGAGCTCATGCTGCACACTCCCGACAAGACTCAAACCCACAGATCCGAGAATCTGCGTCGTCAGGCTTGCCGAAGCTGCTTGCGATAGCAGTGTTTCGGAGGCCGTGCTCCACATCCGATCTAACTCAAGACGGTAGGATGCCCGCGCTGTCCAGCCATCTGGCAAGCGTCGATTGTAGGAGGCCGTTGCTCGGGCATGAAATTGCCCCGGATCCGCGAGTCGGAATTTCGCCTCAAGGCTGGAATCAAGTTGTGATACCGGATCAGGAGCAATCGCATATTGAGCCAACACGTTCCCGGTGGCAGAGATGCGGAACACCGGCAGCAGGGAAAACGAAGCTCCGATGCGTGCTTGGATATCCGCTCCACACAGCCGTGTCTCCTCAGATTCCATGATCTCTTCGATGGAAAGCAGGCCCAGGACACCGACTTCCTCACCACCAATCAACCCTGTGTCAATCAACCGTTGGGTGACAGCAACGAGTTTCTCGTCGCTTCCGGGGCCGATCTCGCCG
>CAZJLO010000028.1:0-25380 GCA_964547105.1 uncultured Thermotogae bacterium | reverse complement strand
GTCAGACGGCTCCTCCTAGTTGTAGGAAGGAGCTGCGTATGCGTAATCCGCAGTTATTGTTTTTTCCACCAGTTTTAGGAGATGGAGGAAACTCCGCTTGCAGCCTTCCTTTGATAGCTCCGTCGAATCCGTTACACCCCCATGTCAAAGATCACTGTGGCAAAGTGTACGGCAACGGGTTCCTCGCGACAAATAAGTGGGAAAAAGGCTATACTCTAACACAAGACACGATACCATGTGGTACATATTGTTGGGCTACGAGATTGGGATTTGGATTGCAAACGGACGGCGAATCCCGTCGTTGACGGCGTGGGGGATTGCGGCGGCGGCAACGCTGGCCGCGGCGCTGGTGCTCCGCGTGCGAGGGAGGGCCTGGGTGCCGATCTTGGTTGCCTGCACCGCCGTCGGGTTCGCCCGTGGATCTCTTCCCGGGCCCGACTTCGAGGCGTTGCGTGAGCGGTCTCCATTCTTGCGGGAGCTTGTGGGAACAGTCGTTTCGTATCCGGATATAGGCCGGAATTGGCAGACGTTCGATCTTCGGCTTGGCTGGCTCGATGGCACAATTCGTGTGACGATCTGGGACGGGGCCGATGTCCCGCCGCGGATCCTGGTTGGAGACGTTCTTCGCGTCCAGGGGGTGGGGAGGCTTCCCGAAGTGGATGCCGAGTTTGATGAACGTGCCTACTTGGAGCGTCAAGGGGTGTTCGCACGGTTCTCCGTCGGTGAAGACGATGCCGTTGAAGCGATTGGAAGCGAGTTCTCCGTCTGGCGGTACGGGGACTTGCTGCGACAGCGGATGATGAGCCTGGTGCGTGATGCGTTGCCGCAAGACGAGGCGGCGATGGCTCTGGGGCTGCTGTTCGGGATGGACGGCCTCCTTCCCAGCGAAGAACGGGACGCATTCCGCGCCACCGGGGTGGCTCACCTGTTGGCCGTGTCCGGGCTTCATCTGGGGCTTCTTCTTGCCATCGTATGGGCCGTGCTGCGGATGTTGCGGCTGCGGCCGGCGCTCGCCTACGGATGCATCATGCTTGCTGCGGTGGCGGCGGTGTGGGTGATCGGCCCAAGGACGAGCCTGGTTCGGGCGACGCTGATGGTGGTGTGCTCGGGAAGCGGGATGGCCCTTGCCGACCTTGGCGTGATCAGCCGCCGCTGGGTGGATTCGATACGCGGGATCTGGTTTGCGGCGCTGTTGATCCTGATCGCAAGTCCCGATGCTTGGCGGGATGTATCGTTTCAGCTGAGCTTCGCGGCGACGGCGGCGATTGTCGCGGGGTGGCGGTTGACGCGACGCCGCAAGGATCAAGACGAGGCTGTTTCGAGTTGGAGCAGGATTCGTCGATGGATTGGGAATCTCTGGCTGGTGTCGATTTGGGCCCAGGCCGGTGTGATTCCGGTGGTCGCATTTCAGTTCGGAACGTTCCACCCGGCGACCGTCCTGTGGAATTTGGTCGCCGTTCCGTGGGCGACGCTGTGTTTGTGGCTGGAGGTGGCGTTCGTCGCGCTTGCTCGTACACCGCTTGGATCGCCGATCGCTGCGATCCTGGCATGGAATCTGACCCGTTTCCGGGGACTGATGACTGGGTTGGGGGCGATTCCTCTGTCGGAAATCCTCGTGACACCAGGGATGGCGGCATGGCTGACAGGGCTGGCTACGGTTGCCGTCGGCGCTTATTGCTGGGAATCGTCGTTTTGGTCGAGCACCTTGAAATCCACATCAATCGTCTCGCCCCGTGTGCGTGACCCCGTTCCGCGCCTGCGCGCACCGGGTTCGGGTCCGCGGGGAGAGCGACGGCGCTGAGTGAAGTAGCGCACGAGCAACACGACCCCGGCGATGTCGCTGAGGAGGCCGGGAAGAATGAGAAGGAGAGATCCGAGAATGAACTGCGACTCGGGGGCGACGGTTTTGTCGCGACGTAGTCTCCCGGCGAGCGCGGAGACGATGATCTGCGGAATCTCAGCCGCCCGGCGCGAGCGCAGCAGGAGCCAACCGGCTACGCCTGTGCCGAGAAGGATAAAAAGCACCGGCATGCCGCCAACGACCGCGCCAACGCGCACAAGAAGGACAACCTCGGCTGCGGCAACAAGAAGAATCAGGATGGGCACATCAATCACCGGCGGGAATCGTACCCCGTCGCCGCGGGCGCCTCAACGCCAGCGACGGAGCGATCCTCTGGCCAATCGGTGCTCGACATGAGCACGCTGTCCGGAACGCCGAACACGAGCGGGATGGAACACAGCGGGAAGACGCCATCGGAACGCCGATGCCTGATCGGACTCAACCTGATCCCCGAAGTCACGCCTCGCCGAATGCAGCGCTTGATTCAAGTCGCCGGCACGGCAAGGGGAGTCTGGGCGATGCCCGCGATGCAGCTTCGCGAAACGGTCGGGCAACCGGCGGCGGAACGGATTTCGGCCCGGCTGCGCGAGGAAGAGATCGCCAACGAGGAGAAGCAAGCCGCTTCCAGCCAAGTCAGGATCGTCACGTGGAACGAGGCGGCGTACCCGTCCGTGCTCCGGGAGATCGCCCAGCCTCCTCCGGTGTTGTATGTACGCGGGGCTTTGTTGCTTGAGCAGGTGCAGATCGCAGTCGCCGTGGTCGGTACACGCCGGGCAAGCCGATACGGACGGATGATGGCTCGGCGGATGGGGAACGGGCTCGCCAGATATGGGATTTGCGTCATCAGCGGGCTTGCGATGGGGATCGATGAGGAAGCGCATTGCGGGGCACTCGAAGCAGACGGGCGGACCATCGCCGTCCTCGGTGGGGGGATGGACACGGCGATCCGCGAAGCGCGAAGCGGACTGGCAGCACAGATTGCGGAGGCCGGCGCGGTGGTCAGCGAGTTCCCGATGTCGTTTCCGCCGGCCAAATGGACCTTCCCTCAGCGCAACCGGATCATTGCCGGGATGTCGCAGGCCGTCGTGGTCGTTGAAGCGCCCGAACGAAGCGGCGCGTTGATCACGGCGCGGGCGGCGCTCGAAGAGGGGCGAGACGTGTTTGCCGTACCCGGCGATGCGATTCGCCGGGGCTCGCGTGGCACGAACCAACTGATCCGGGATGGAGCGAAGCTCGTTGAGTCGGCGGAGGATGTGGCCGAGGAGTTTCGGCTGGTTGTGGCCCGCACCGGAGCGGATCGAGCAGCCAAACACCAAGCGCTTGCCCGGATGTCGGACGAGCACCGTCGCGTCTATGAACAGATCGGGGTTGATCCGGTTCACGTAGACGCTATCATTGCCGCGGGCAAACTCACGCCCGCACGCGCTGCGCACGTCCTACTCGATCTCGAGTTGGCGGATCTTGTCGCTGAGATCGGCGGACGTCGGTACATGCGCGTCTTGTAGGAGGTGTTTTCAGTACGATGAGCGTGCAACGCACTCTTGTTCTGTGCAAGCCGGATGCTGTTCAACGAGGCCTGATCGGTGATGTGATCGCTCGGTTCGAGCGCAAGGGCCTCAAACTGGCCGGACTGAAGATGGTCGCCGTCGACGAAGCTCTGGCGCGCGAGCACTATGAAGAGCACTTGGAGAAGCCGTTCTATCCGGAATTGGGGGCGTTCATTACATCGTCCCCGGTGATCGCGATGGCGATCGAAGGCGAGAACGCAGTAGAGGTCGTCCGCGGTCTGATGGGGACGACCAATCCGCAGCAGGCGGCTCCGGGGACGATTCGCGGAGATTTCGGATTGAACCTGACGAAGAACATCGTTCACGGGTCGGATTCTGTCGTGTCCGCCGAACGGGAACTCGGACTGTTCTTTGCCCCGGGCGAGCTGTATGACTATCAGATGACGATGAGCGCCTGGCGCTAGAACCTGCGACGGAGGGGTTCCTGTTCGTGGGCGCGCGATTCCCTGACCCGATGTACGGAGGCATGCGATGGAACTGTCGAAACGCTATCAACCATCCGAAGTGGAAGCAGGAAACGACCGATTCTGGCGGGAAGGCAACTTCTTCCAGGCTTCCTCCGAGGTTGTCGACAAGGTTCCGTTCTCCGTCGTGATCCCCCCTCCCAACGTCACGGGCCGTCTCCACATGGGGCATGCGTTGAACAACACACTCCAGGACATCGTGGTTCGCTACCGGCGGATGAAGGGTGACGAAACCTGCTGGTTCCCGGGAACCGACCACGCCGGGATCGCTACCCAGAATGTGGTGGAAAAGGAACTCGCCAAGGAAGGACTGACCCGCCACGACTTGGGGCGCGAGGCATTCGTGGCCCGTGTGTGGGAGTGGAAGGCGAAGTACGGTTCGGAGATCATCGAACAGCTGGAAGCGCTTGGATGCTCTTGCGATTGGTCGCGGCTCCGGTTCACGCTGGACGAGGGGCTGTCGCGCGCGGTCCAAGAGTCGTTTGTCACCCTGTACAACGAGGGTTTGATCTACCGCGGGGCGTATCTGATCAACTGGTGTCCGCGCTGCGAGACCGCGCTTTCCGACATCGAAGTGGAGCATCACGATGTGGATGGCGGACTGTATTACGTGCGCTATCCGCTTGATGGTGGCGGAAACATCACCATCGCCACGACGCGGCCTGAGACGATGCTTGGGGATACGGCCGTGGCTGTCCATCCAGACGATGAGAGGTTCGCTCACCTCATCGGGCGAACGGCGCGCCTGCCGCTACTGGATCGCGCGCTGCCGGTGATCGGAGCGGAACAGGTCGATCCGGCGTTCGGAACGGGGATCTTGAAGATCACGCCGGCGCACGACCCGATCGATTTCGAGATAGGTGAAGCGCACGGACTGGAATCGATCAGCATCCTGAATGGCGACGGGACGATCAACGAGAACGGTGGTCCGTTCGCCGGAATGACCCGCGAACAGGCGAGCCGAGCGGTGATCGAGCGGCTCGAAGCGGAAGGATACTTGGAACGGACCGAGCCATATCGGCACGCGGTCGGACACTGCACTCGGTGCGATACAGCGGTGGAACCGATCATCTCCACCCAGTGGTTCGTGAGGATGAAGCCGCTGGCGGAAGCAGCGATCAAGGCGGTACAAGACGGCCGGATTGAATTCATTCCCGACCGCTGGAACAAGGTCTACTTCGAATGGCTGGAGGGGATCAGGGATTGGTGTATCTCCCGCCAGCTGTGGTGGGGGCACCGCATTCCGATTTGGTACGGGCCCGATGAACACCTGTTTGCAGCCCGTGGCGCCGAGGAGGCGATGGCGCTTGCTCGAGCCCACTATGGGCGGGACGTCGAACTTCGCCAGGATGAGGATGTGCTCGACACCTGGTTCTCGTCGTGGCTGTGGCCGTTTTCCGTGATGGGATGGCCGGAGAACACGAACGATCTTGCCACGTTTTTCCCGTCGTCGTTCCTGCTAACGGGGTTCGACATCCTCTTCTTTTGGGTGTCGCGGATGATCATGGCTTCGCTGCACTTCATGGATGACATTCCATTCCGGAAGGTGTTTATCACCCCGCTAATCGTTGACGAACATGGGCAGAAGATGAGCAAGTCCAAGGGTAACAGCGTCGATCCGATCGACCTCATTGCGGAGTATGGTGCGGATGCCCTTCGATTCGCTCTCGCCCACACCACCGGCAAAGGGCGGACAATGCGCATGCCGTGGTCGCAGCTTGCCGAGGCGCGCAATTTCCTGAACAAGGTCTGGAATATGTCGCGGTTCGTGTTGATGAACGTTGGAGATGAACGACCACAATGTCCGACCGAGCTTTCGCAGATCGAAGACCGGTTCATCCTTTCCCGGCTGTATGGCACAGTGGATCAGATCCGTGGGCATCTCGAAGGATACAACTTCAACCTTGCCGCGGAGACGCTGTATGACTTCGTGTGGCACGATTTCTGCGACTGGTACTTGGAGATGGCGAAGATCAGACTCCGCGGGACCTCTGATGATGGTGTTCGTGGCGTGCTGTATCACGTGCTTCGCGAGATCACCAAGCTTCTTCACCCGTTTGTCCCGTTCATCTCGGAAGAAATCTGGCGGGTCCTCGGAGAGTCGCCGGAATCCGTCGCCATTGCGTCGTATCCGACCGTTGATGGGGATGTGCAGGCGGAGCTGGATCTTGGTGCCGAGAAGGCGATGCGGCGTTTTCAGCAGATCGTGTCCGCAGTGAGGACGATCCGCGCCGAGCTGAATGTTCCGGCGACGGCCAAAGTGGACGTGCTCGTCAGCGCCGAACGCGCCGAGCTGGCCGAGCTTGTCGACGAGAAACGGGAAACGCTCCTCGAGTTGGTGGGAGGATCGACCGTTCGGGTCGGCACCAAGATCGAAGCACCGCACGGTTCGGCGCGGCAGGTTGTGGAGGATGGAGAGATCTACGTTCCCCTTGCCGATCTCATCGACGTCGACTCCGAGCGGGCGCGCCTTGCCAAGGAATTGGCGACCGTTGCCGGAGATCTCGCGAGAACCAACAGCAAGCTTGGCAATCCGACGTTTCTCGAACGGGCGCCACAGGATGTCGTCGAAAAGGAACAGGCGAAACTCCAGGAGTTTCTTGCCAAGGAGAGCCGCCTCAAAGCCAATCTTGCCGGCCTGAGCTAGATGGACGTCGAGATAGGGATCGGCGACTACCAAGCGGCGTTGCGTCTGCTGGAGACCGTTCCGTCGCATTTGGTCAAACCGGGACTAGGGCGGATTTCCGCGGTTCTTGAGACGCTTGGGCATCCGGAACGCGCCGTCCCAGTGGTTCACATTGTCGGTACCAACGGAAAGGGCTCCGTGGCGGCGATGCTCGACCGCGTCCTCCGCGAGGCGGGGTATCGGGTTGGCCTGTACACCTCACCTCACCTGTCGGATGTGCGGGAGCGAATCCGCATTCAGGGGGCATGCATCGCGGAAGCGGACTTCTGCCGGCATGCGTCAGTGCTGGGCAGGGCGATTCGCCCGCCCGCCGAGCGCCCGTCCTATTTCGAACTGCTTACGGCGATGGCATTCCGGCACTTCTCCGAGTGTTCGCTCGATGTGGCGATCATGGAGGCGGGAATGGGCGGGCGATGGGACGCCACCCATCAGGGATCTGCGCTGTGCTGCGTGCTGACGAATGTCGGGCTTGACCACACGGAGTACCTCGGATCGACGCTTGCGGACATTGCTCGCGAGAAGGCGGGGATTGCCGCCCCCGCCGTACCGTTTGTCGTGGGTGAGCTTCCGCGGGAAGCGGAGCAAGCGGCGCGGAATGAGTGCACATCCCGAGGAGGACGGTGGATTTCCGCGGCGAAAGTCGACGTCCGTTCGGTGGATGAACGATGGGATGGCAGCCGATTCGAGGTGCAATCGGCCACCTACGAAGGATCGGTGGAGCTTTCACTACCGGGCGGATGGCAACGGGAGAACCTACGGATCGCTCTTGCGGCGCTTGATTCACTTCGGTCAAGCGGACTTGTCGTACAAGCGTCCCCATTGGTCGAAGGGCTGCGGCGGGTTCGATGGCCGGGGAGGTTCGAATCGGTTCGGGGCGCGCCCCGTATCGTGCTCGACGGTGCCCACAATCCGGCGGGGATTGCCGCTGTATGCGACAGCTTCCGCCGATTGGCTCCGCACAAGCAAACCAGGCATCTGCTGTTCGGTGCGATGAACGACAAAGCCGTCTCGAAAATGCTGGAGATTCTCTTGCCTGAGGTATCCGGCATGACGGTGACGACGGGCGGGGGAGTGCGAGCGATGCGCCCGCATGAGGTCGCCGAGATCGCGAGCCGATTTGGAGTCGGCGCAAAGATCTCCGATACTGTGGCTGATGGGATCGCGATCGCAACAGCGTCGCTTGAACCAAGCGACGTTCTTCTTGTCACCGGATCGCTGGTGGTTGTGGGACAAGCGCGGGTGGAATTGCTGGAGGCGGGATGCTTGACGATCTAGCGAAATCGGGCCCTCGTCACATTGCCGTGATTATGGATGGCAACGGACGATGGGCGCGCGGGCGGGGCCTTCCTCGGATCGCCGGGCATCGTGCCGGGGCGCGCGCGGCGGAGCGGTTGATCCGCTACGTGGGCGAACACCAGTCGGCATCGTATGTAACGCTGTTCGCCTTCTCCACCGAAAATTGGCGCCGTCCTCCCGAAGAGATCTCGTTTCTGATGAACCTGTTTGCCGAGTACCTTCGCGACAAGCGCGACGAGATGATCGAGCAGGGTGTGCGCTTGCGGGTCGCCGGCCAGCTTGACCGGTTGCCGAGAAGCGTCCAGGATGCGGTCCGGCTGGCGGTGGAGAAGACGCAAGCGGGAAATAGGGTCGTTGTCAATATCGCTTTGAGCTACGGGGGACGCGAAGAGATACTGCACGCCGCCAAGCGGATTGCACGACGCGCCGAGCAAGGCGAAGTGGCGGCGGACCAGCTGACGGAAGAGATGTTTGCTCGGGAGCTTTATACGGCGGGGATGCCCGATCCGGATCTGATCATTCGAACAAGCGGGGAGATGCGGCTCTCGAACTTCTTGCTGTGGCAGGCCGCTTATGCGGAGCTCTATTTCTCGGAGACGCTGTGGCCGGACTTCGGACCGGACGATCTTGAACAGGCGTTGGATGCATTTCGGCGCCGCGAGCGGAGGTTTGGGAGGCAGTAGACGGTGAAGAACCTCTTGATTCGGGTGCTGAGCGGATGTATCGCCGGCGCAGTCGTGGTTGGCATCGTCTATGCGGCGGCAGCGCACGATGCGATGTGGGCACTGGGGATTCTCTTCTTTGCGATTTCCGGGATGGCTACCGTGGAGTACGTGTGTCTGCTGAAGAAGATCGATCTTCAGCTGTCGCGTGTTGAGAACCTGTCTCTGGTTGCCTTGTTGACGTGTTGCTTCATCGCTTTCGGAGGGCGCTACGCCGAGGTAGGAATGATCTTTGCAGCCGTATTCCAGGTTCTGCGGCACCTCCGCACGCGTCCCCATCGTGAAGGGTTTCTGAAAGTGGTTGCCGGGCTGTTCGGGCTTCTGTACGTTCCATGGTTACTTCATTACTTCCTGTTGCTGTTCACCAGCGAGGCTGCCACCTCGGTTGGCCTGCGCCTCGCGAAGACGGTGATGGTGTTGTTGATGGTGTGGGGATACGATGCCGGCGCGTACCTGATTGGGTCGGCATTTGGCAGGCACAAGGCATTTCCGGTCGTCAGCCCGAACAAGACCTGGGAGGGAATCGCCGGCGGGCTTCTGGTGGCGATCGTCGGGGGCATCATAGCGGCTCAATTCAGCGAGGCGTGGCGCGACTTGATCGCAGGGCCGGGGTTCGGCTGGCTGGTGTTTTTGGCCGTGTTCGTCAGCGGAGCGGCTCAGCTTGGAGATGTGTTCGCCTCCAAACTGAAACGGGCTGCTGGGGTCAAGGATTCAGGATTCTTCTTGCCCGGGCATGGCGGGTTCCTCGATCGGATCGACGGGTTGCTGTTCGCGCTGCCCGTCTTCTACTTCGTGTACGAAGCGTTTGTCCGCGGCGCGCTAACGAGATAGGAACTTGAGGCGATGCGCGCGAGAACTCATGGTTCACAGCGTGAGGAAACAAAGAAGTGTAGGGCGGCCGAGCCGCTGGCTTGACCGCCCTCTCCGGGTGGTGAAAAAGATGAGGGGGTTCTCACTCTTTCTTCGGCCACTATAACACATTGATAAGGCGGCGTCGGTAACGTACATCACACGCAACGAAGCTTTTGTTGTGCTGTTCGGCTATGGGTTATGGGTTAGCGACATCCGCGAGCGTCAGCGAATCCAGAAGAGAGACGAATCGGCGGTTGATCTGCTGCCACAAAGATCGAGTTGGACAAGCGTCACGGATATGGCAGCCTTGTTCCTCCGTGGTCAAGCATCCAACAAGATCCAACGACTCCCCCAATCCGACAAGAATGTCGCGAACCGAGATTTCCTCCGGCTGACGTATCAAGCGGTATCCGCCATAGCGTCCCTGGACGGCATCCACGATTCCCGCCGTCTTCAGCTCATGCAAGATCTTCTCAACAAATGGAGACGGCAGATCGTACTTCTCGGCGATCGAGCGAGCCGAAATGGTTTCCCCGTCCGCGATGTGTGCCAACTCGGCGGCGGCGATCAATCCATAGCTTGCCTTCTTTGTCAGAAGCATGTCTTCACGGGTTCTAGCAGCAAGGGCTCCCAGGACCCCCTTTGATTCGTTGCGGCTGCTCGTCCTTGTTCTGGAAGCTCGCGTAGCGCTCTTCGAGCTCCTTGCGATGACGGGCAATCCGCTTGTGTCTCTCATCGAGGGCGGACGGGATCGGCCGCTTCTCGGCGATGAAATACTCGTGGATCGCTTCGTTCAGCGCGTCTGCAGCAAGCGAGGAGCAGTGCATCTTCGGTGCAGGCAGCCCGCCGAGTTCGGTGGCCACTTGGCTGTTGGTGATCGTGATTGCCTCATCGAGGGTCTTCCCCTTTGCGAGGACGGAAACCATCGACGAGGTGGCGATTGCCGCGGTGCAGCCGAATGTCTCCCAGGAGATGTCGGTGATGACCTCCTGTCCGCTCTCGGCCCGTTCGACAAGGATGTACATCCACATCACGTCGCCGCACAGGATATTTCCCACCTTGCCGATCGCCGAGAACCGATCGAGCTTGCCTTGGTTCCGCGGCTTCCGGAAGTGCTCCATGACATGTTCGTTATACATCAGGAATCTCCCAATTTGAACGGCGACATCGATCGAAGGTCCTCGACCACGCCAGGGAGCGTGCGGAGAAGCGCATCGATGTCCGCCTGGGTCGTTTGCTGTCCCATACTCAGCCGAAGACTGCCGTGTGCCATCTCGATCGGAACGCCAATTGCCCGGAGTACATGGCTCGGTTCGAGATCGGGTGAAGAGCAGGCCGATCCTGTCGAGGCGGCGATTCCTCGCTCATCGAGTTTCATGACGAGGCTTTCACCCTCGATTGCGGCGAAGCTGAAATTGACGATGTGCGGCAGCGATGCTTCGCGATCCCCATTGAGCCGGGTTCCCGGGATTCGGAGGACCCCATCGATCAACTGCCTGCGGAAGTCTTGGAGCCTGTTTGAAAGCGCTAGCCGACGTTCGACCATCAAGCGGCAGGCGGATGCGAATCCGACAATGCCATGAACGTTCTCTGTTCCGCTGCGCAAGCCGCGCTCGTGTCCTCCACCATGCACCAGCGGGATCAGCCCGATGTTGGAGCGGATCGCCAGAGCGCCGACTCCCTTGGGGCCGTGAAGCTTATGAGCCGAAAGCGAAATCAGGTCCGTTGCTTGCGTTGGCAGATCGATCCGCCCGAATGCCTGGACGGCATCGGTGTGAAACGGAACGCTTCGCGCCCGGCAGAGTTCGCCGATTTCGCGAATCGGCTCGATGGTTCCCAGTTCGTTGTTGCCGGCCATGATCGAGACGAGAAGTGTCCGCTCGTCAATGGCATCGGCGACCAATTGCGGATCGACACGGCCCGCAGCATCGACGGGGATGCGGGTGATCCTGTATCCTTGTTGTTCGAGCCAAGCGCACGGATGAAGGATCGCGTGATGCTCGATCGCCGAGCAGATGATGTGGCGATGTTCCGGCTTTGACCGCGCCAACCCCAACACAGCCAGATTGTCGGCTTCGGTGGCGCCTGACGTAAAGATGATCCCTTCAGCATCCCAAGCAAGCGCTTCGGCGATCGACCGGCGGGCATCCTCGACCGCGGTTCGCGCCAGGCGGCCTTCTTGGTGCAAGCTGGAGGCGTTGCCGTGCCTCTGTTGGAAGTACGGCAACATATCCTGAAGAACTTCGGGATCCAACGGTGTTGTCGCTGCGTTATCCAGGTAGTGTCGTGTGTTCATTCAATATCACGGCTGAAATCCTACCTGGTTGGTCCGGTTTGTCAAGCCCCGCAGCTAGATCTGTTCAAACCGCTCCTTCCCTGCACCGCAATCGGGGCATGTCCAACCGTCCGGCAGATCAGCAAACGGTGTTCCCGCCTTGATATCCGTTGTTGGATCGCCCGCTTCCGGGTCATAGATGTATCCGCATACCGTGCATTCCCACTTGTCCATCTTATCCTCCTGCTTCAAGGTCGTCGCCAGCCATCGACGACGAGGGTTCGTCTCTTTCCGGTCCTCCAAGATCCTCTGGTGGACCAGCGGGACGGTGATCCTGCGGTCCCCGCTCTTGTCCAAGGTCGGCGTCGCTTGCGGCGGCGGATTCTTGCGGATCCGGGTCATGCCGCTGTCCGTCTTCCTGTCCGTCCCCGCCTTCAGGATCAGGAACGGTTCCTTCCGCGAAGTGGAACCGGAATTCTTCTCGCGAGCTGAGCCCGAAGTATCGCAGGAATTCCTCCGTCACTTCAAGAAGCTTCGTTCTCCCGTGTTGCTCGTCACGAATCAATCCACGTTCCAACAGCTCCTGGATATGCGCGTACGCCTTGTTTCCCCGCACCTTGACCACATCGGCTTGCGTGACCGGCTGGTTGTAGGCGACCACGGCGAGCGTCCGCAGCACCGAGCGCTGGATGTCCTGTTGCGGGGCCAGATGCGCCACCCGGTCCACGTGGACTCGCTTCACCTGAAATGATGCCCGGGTTTGATCGATCTGAATCTCAAGGCCTCGCTCAGCGGCGAGAAGATCGACTTGCATCTCTTCGAGCAACGCGCGGACGTATGGCTGCGATGCGTCAAGCAGCTTGGCAAGGGCCCGGTAGGTCAGTGGCTCCGGCGAAAGGAACAACGCCGCCTCCAACAGAGCCTTGTCATGCATGCGGTCATCAACCATTGTTCTCTCGCACGGCCTAGGCCTCCTCAAGCTCCAGCGAGATGAGGATATCGCCGAGGAACTCTTTCTGCGTGCAGTCGATCCGACCTTGGGACGCCAGGTGGAGCACTTCGAAGAAGCGCTCGATTCTCTCGTCGCGATCTCCGCGATCGAGAAGGCGGAAGAAGCTTGTCACCCGATTCCCCGTGAGCATCGCCTTGATCCGGTCGAACAAGGCGTGTAGTCGATCTCCGAAATCGTTGCCGCCGATCTCGAATGCATCGAATGGATCGTACGTGTCTTCCAGCTCCACCTGCTGAAGGAGCCGCTCAGCTCGGCGCCGACGCACGGTCATCGCCGAAGACAAGGCCATGCGGAGGTCGGCAAGCGTTACGCGACGCTGCGGGCGTCGCCGCAGCGGGAGTCGGAACTCCTCGGGTTCTACGGGGGCGTCCCATTCCGCGGCAGCGTCATCGACCACCTCCTCCAGCTCATCGATCAGTCCGTCCTGATCGACGGGCCGCGCCGATGCGAGCAATACATCGGATTGCATCCGCAGAAGGATCGAGCAAGTCAGTACCATCCGTCCCGGAATCTCGAACTGGAACATGTGAAGCGTGGCAATGTGCTCACGATATCGTTGCGCGAGTTCGCGGATGTCGATGTCCCACGGATCCATGTCCGATGTCAGCCGACGAAGCGTGGCTTCCCAGCCCTCACTTTCCAGGACTTCGATGGGAACAGCAGCTTCTCTCGTGTCGGTCATTTCACGCTCCGGCGGGTCAACTCAGATCCAAGGCAAGCACTTGCGATACTCCATGTCGCATTGTCACTCCATAGGCCCGATTCGCGTGACGAACCGTTTCCTCGTTGTGAGAGACAACGATCACCTGCATACGTTGGGCATACTCGCGCAGCATCGCAGCCAGTCGCCCCGCGTTCATCATGTCGAGCGCGGCGTCGACCTCGTCAAGAATGAAGAACGGTGCGTCCTGAAACTCCTGGAGGGCGAAGATGAATGCTGTTGCCACCAGCGTTTGCTCTCCTCCGGACAGGGAATCGATGACGTGTGGTTCCTTGTCCGGAGGATTGGCACGGATGATCAGCCCCGATGAGATATTCCCCTCTTCGTCGAGTGTAAGCGATGCGCTTCCGCCGTCGAACAGCTTGCGGAAAGTGGAATCGAAGTGTTGGTTGACTTGACGGAGCGTTTCAAGGAACTGCTGACGTTTGCGCTCCTCGATCTGGCCAATCAGGCGTTCGATTTCCGCCTTCTCCTCTTCGAGTGAGTCGACGCGTTCCTTGAACTGAAGGAATGCCTCTTCTTGCGTCGCGTACTCATCGATCGAGCGCATATTGATCGGTTCGAGTCGCCGCATCTTCTTCTTGGTGCTTTCGATCTTGTGTTCGAGGTCGCGGACCGATCCTTCGGCGTAGTAGGCGTCCTCGTGGTTGTCCGGCCCCATCGCTTCCAGCTCTACGTTGGCCTCGGCTTCCTCCCGCTCGTATCGCGTGATAGCGCGGCGAAGGTTCTCCAGCCCCTGGTAGGTCTCACGGCGTTTCTCGCGCAGTTCCTTCAACTCCTCGCTGCGCGTCGTGGCAACCCCTTTGGCGCGGCTGCCCTCCTCATGTTTGGCGGCGACTTGTTCCTCGCGTTCCTCCAATTGGGCCGCAAGCTGTTCTACCTCGGAGCGAAGCGACTCGATCTCGCGGCTCAATTTTGTGATCTGCTGGCGCTTCTTGGCCGTATCGAACGAGTTCTCTGTCCGTTGCGGCTCGCCGGTTTGCGGTTTCTTCGGATCCGGCCGCCATCCACCTGTGAGTGCGCCCCCCCGGCTCTGGAGATCGCCGTCCACCGTGACGGCGCGGACGCCGTCCACATCTCGGAGCGCCTCCAGGTTCTCTGCGACAACGGTATCGCCGAGGATATATTCCAGAGCCCGGCGGTACTTGGGATCGAACTCCACCAGGTTGATGGCGTAATCGATGACCCCCGGTTGGCGGAGTGCTTCGGCGGAGGCAAGGCTTTTCCTCGGTGCAACCAGTCGACGAAGTGGCAGAAGCCGGGCTCGGCCGAGACGCTGCTGCTTCAAGTAATTGATGCAATCGATGGCCGTCTCGCGCGAATCGACGACGAGATCCCCGAGATGGCCTCCCGCCGCCGTGTCGAAGGCGATTTCGAAGCCCTGTTTCGGTTTCGCCAACGATGTGACGGTTCCATAGACGCCGCCACGTTTTCTCGCCAGCAGGGCGTCAGCGGCGCGGCTGCCGGATCGGTCGTTTCGGGGCTGAGCCGTGCGAGATGCTTCCGTTGCCTTGATCCGTGCGACCTCTTCGATCATCTCCTGGATGTTCTTTGCCTGCTGAGTCTTGAAGTCGATCTCTCCCTGCTTGTGAAGGAGATCGGAGCGCAACCGCTCGAGATCCTTGATCAAAGAGATGTGGCCGTCATCATCGGCTTCTTCGCGAATTCCCTCGAGTTCCCATTCCTTGTTCTCGATTGCCAGATCGAGTGCAGTGAGCGCTTCTTCCATCCCGGAAATGCGTTCGGACATTCCCTCGCGTTCGTGACGAGCCCGCTCCAGCTTCGCCTGGGATCGCTTGCGCTGATGGTGACGGATCGAGAGCTCGAGCCGGACCAGTTCCTCGGCGAGGTGTTGATGTTCGAGGGCTGCGTCCCGTTCGTGCGCGAGCGCGGTCAGCCGCCGCCGCCGTTCGGCAAGAATCACCCGGTGCGTGTTGAGCTTGGATTTCACGTCCTTGAGCTCGCCGATCGCCTTGCGCCGCTTCTCGTCGTATGCGGCGATTCCACTGATCTCGTCAAGGATCTCTCGACGGCGCAGTGGGCTCCTCTTGATGATCTCGGTGATGGTTCCTTGAGCGATGAGCTGCTGCCCGTCCGGATCGATCTTCGCGGACTCGAGAACGCTGTCGATGTAGCTTCTTGGGCAGCTCTTACCCATGAACAGGTACGTGGAGGATGCTCGCGTGATCCTCCGTCCGAGCGTGATCGTCGCCGGACGATCTCCGTTCTCAAGAAACGAATCGAACAGATGATCTTGGTTGTCGAGGTGAAGGATGACCGAGGCGGAGTCCTCGGGCTTGTATCGCTCACCACCGTTGAAGATGAGATGCTCCAGTCGATCGGCTCGCAGCTGCGAAGATCGACGCCCCATGACAAAGCTGATCGCGTCGAACAGATTTGATTTTCCGGAACCATTCTCACCGATGACGGCGGTCAACCCTTCGAAGAAGGGAATCGCGGTCGGCTTACGGAAGGACTTGAATCCGGTCAGCTCAAGCTTCGTAATCCTTGTCATGGTATCGTGTGAGGTTTGATTCCCAGTTCGGGAAACAAAGGGAGTTGTTCAAGCCGTAGGATGGCTGACCTTGCTGGCGATTCACCCGATCGCATCTCGATCAGCAGCCGCTCGATCTTGAAGCGATTGTAGTCGTTGGGATAGGCGATCTCGTCCTCCCAGCGCATGATCGAAGGTATCGAAACATCCAGCTTCTTTGCCACCCGGCTTTTGCTCCACCCTTTTTCCAGTCGGAACCGCTTCAAGCGCGCTCCGAGGGTTTCCATCCAGCCCCCTTCAATACGGCTTACGAATATAACGATTGTTACGTTCCGATGCAAAAAAAGGGAGGGGGGCTACCCCCTCCCGTTGGTTGTTCACGGTCGTTGCGTCACGGCTATCCGCCGAGCAGCGTCCACGCCAGGGCACCGACCCCGGCAAGCAGACCCAAGATCGAGATGAAGTAGACCGTTCCCAGCTGGGTTTCGAGTTCGGCAACCATCGTTCCATCTTCTACGGCGAGCAGGCGGGAGTCGTGATCCTCCAGAAGGCTCATCGTCGATTGAATGGCAGCGGAATTCTCTTCGATGCCGAACACAAGATCGGCGATCGCCTGATCGAATCCTTCCAGCTTGGTACGGTTGTTTTCCACGCGGATCGAGAGCGCCGCGAAATTGCGCTCGAGTTCGAGGACCTTCAGCTTGAACGAGCCGATGTCTTCATCTTCGAGGCTCTGTACGCGCAGGAAGAGGTTATCGACCTGACCCTGAAGCTCAGAGATGTCGAACATGGCCGCTTCGCGGAACACGCCATAATCATCATGGAATGCCGTGTAATCTTCGAGCCAAGCGGCGAATTCCTCCTCCAACAGCCCGAGGTTCGCGACCACTTCCGTGATCGCTGACTCAAGATCGCTTCTTGCCGAGGCGATCGACGCAGCAAGCTCACTGTGCGAGTCCTGAATTGCTGAGGACAGCATCATTTCAAGCTGTTCAAGCGCGGACTCCAATTCGCTTCGCGTCTTGGTGATCGCCGCCTGGAGCTCTTCATTTGTGGTGAGGATTGCCGCTTGCAGTGTTGCAGCATGCTCATCGATGGATGCTTGCAGCTCTTCCCTTGCAAGAGCGATGGCGGCTTCAAGAGCGTCGCAGCATTCCTGCTGCTGAGCTGTCAGCGAAGCCAACTCCTCTTCGAGGGCACTGACGCGACTCTTGAGATCCTGTTGGACCCCGGTGAGCTCGTCTACATCGTCCCGTAGACCCACGATCCGCCCTTCGGCGGTCTTGATCTCGATTGAGACCGCCTCGACAACATCGCGGAAATCCTCGATTCTGTCGTCGAGCAGGCCGATGTCTCCCATGTTCCCTTTGATTTCGGTGATCAATTCGGACATCAATGCTTCTAGATCGCCGAAAACGGCCTCCATGGCCGTCAACTCCTGTTCAAGGAGCTGAGAAGCCGCCTGTTCAGACGCTTGCTCCTGCCCGTACGCCGTGGCTGTGAACAGGAGAAGCGAGAGAAGCGCGGCCATGGTCAAGGTCAACGCTTTCTTCATGGTGCTCCTCCTTCTTGGCATCATTCCAGACACCCGTGGTGAGGGTAGGAGGAGCCGGGCGCAGGGGAGAGGACCGGTGGTGACTGATGTGCGTCCGTTTGTCAGGATCGGGGGTGACCGCTGTCCCGGGATGCGCCCGATCGCCCCGTGGAATGTGCTCTCGAAGCCGGGAAGACCATTGCCCGGCGATGCGATTTGAGGGGGTCGCACGGGCATGCTACAATGACCTGGTTTTTCGCCAGGTGGGGCGAAACTCCCAACAAATCAGAACTATCGAAGCGTTCGTTGTGCCGAGGCAGGTCTTCGCGAAGAAGGCACTTCGTGCGCACAAGGAAGGGGTGCGAGTGGCGAGATGATCCTACTAATCACGATTCCTGCGGTGATCTCCGTTCTGGCGCTGTTGAGTGCGTTTGCATTCAACCGCTCGGTGGTCAGCAAGGCGCAGGGAACCGATCGCATGAAGGAGATCCAGGGCTACATTCGGTCTGGTGCCTTCACGTTCATGGTTTCCGAAGCCAAGGTGATGCTGATTACCATGGCGGTGATTGGCGCTGTCCTGTGGATTTTGTTCTACTGGGAAATCGCAGTGGCATTCTGGATTGGAGCCTTGCTGTCTTTGGCGGCCGGCTTCATCGGAATGAACGCTGCGACCCATGCCAATGCGCGGACAACACACGCGGCGCGCAAGTCATTCAAGGATGCGCTCAACGTGGCGTTCTCGGGCGGCAGCGTCATGGGGCTCTCCGTGGCCGGGCTGGCGTTGATCGGGTTGGTCATCGTCGTCTTGCTGTTCAAGAAGTGGTTCGAGCCGACCACGCTGCAGATCGAAACGCGATATCTGTTCGGCGTTCAATCGCTCGGCGTCAACTTCATTCGCGGTGCGCTGATCGTCAGCGCGTACTCGATGGGGGCATCGCTTGTCGCCTTGTTTGACCGCGTCGGCGGAGGCATCTACACGAAGGCTGCGGATATGGCGGCCGACATGGTCGGTAAGGTCGAGATGCACATCGACGAAGACGATCCCCGCAACCCTGCGACGATCGCCGACAACGTCGGCGACAACGTCGGTGACGTCGGCGGATTGGGTGCCGACCTGCTCGAGTCGTTCGTCGGGGCGATCATCTCGGTGATGGTCATGGTGATGTACATCTACGTCGGTCGCGCAAATGCGCCGCTTGCCGGTCTGATCAGCCAGCTTGGCTTTGCTGACACGGCGGCTCTCGAAGCGGGCTATTGGTGGGTCACGCTTGCACCGCTGGTCATCGTCGCCGGTGGCATTGTCGCCAGCATGCTCGCCATCTTCTACATCCGCTTCAGCAAGCGTCAAGAGGGGATGCAAACCGTGCTGATGAACGGCACAAGGCTTGCCGCGGTGCTGACGGCCGTGACGACGTTCCTCTTCTGCCAGTTCTCGCCGCTGTCGCTGAACATCTTCTGGGAAGTGATCCTCGGATTGATCGCCGGCGTGGGAATCGGGACCTTCTCCGAGTACTACACCTCATCGCGGTTCAAACCAACCCGCGAATTGGCGAAGATGAACCAATCCGGCCCTGCGGTCGGCGTGACCGAAGGCATGGCCCTCGGCATGATGAGCACCTTCCTCCCGGTGGTTCTGATTGCCGCTGCGATCCTCGTGTCGTATCAGCTTGGCGGGCTCATCGGTGTCGCCTTTACGGCGATGGGGATGCTGTCGTTTGTCGCAATGACGGTGGCCGTAGACACCTACGGGCCGATCGCGGATAACGCAGGTGGAATCGCGACGATGTCGGAGCTTCCTCCGGATGTTCGCGAACGAACCGATACGCTGGATTCGATCGGAAACACGACCGCGGCGATCGGCAAGGGCTTCGCCATCGGCTCGGCGGCGTTCGCGGCGCTCGGGCTGATCGCGGCGTTTATGTGGTCGGCGATCGGTAGTGCGGACATGGTGATGCCGCCCCAACTTCCGATTGTCGGACAGATCGCGGCGCAGTTCTCGCCTTCGGGGAACATCATCGAAGTCGGAGCGTTCGTCATCGCCGGGCTGATGCTCGGAGCGATGGTTCCGTATGTGTTCTCGGCGCTTCTGATCCGTGGGGTCAGCCGCACTTCGAACATCCTCGTTCAGGAGATTCGCCGTCAGTTCAGCGAGAATCCGAAGATCATGAGCGGTGAGGAAATGGCCGACTACAATCGGTGCATCACCATCACCGCCCACGGAGGCCTGAGCAAGATGTTCCTCCCGGCGATGATCGCCGTGCTGACTCCGATCGTGTTTGGGCTGATCTTCGGCCGCTATGCACTTGGTGGATTCCTGATCGGTGCGCTGCTCTCGGCGATTCAGCTGGCCATCTTCTGCGCCAATTCGGGCGGAGCGATGGACAACGCGAAGAAGCACATCGAAGAAGGGAATTTCGGCGGCAAGAACTCCGAGGCACATGGAGCTGCGGTCACCGGCGATACAGTTGGCGATCCACTCAAGGACACGGTGGGACCATCACTCGACATTCTCATCAAGCTGATGAGCGTCATTGCCCTCGTGTTCGCTTCGCTGTTCCCGCTGTACCCAGTCTTCATGTAGCGATCGATCCAAGATGCGAATTTGTGATGCGGACTTGCCGGCGGGCGAGTCCGCGTCTTTCTTGAGTTCGATGCTTCCGCTCACGGAGCAAGAGCTTGCCGGATACCTGAAGCGCCGGGATGGACTTGCGTGTCGGCGGAGTTGCGGTACGCTCGTTCCGAGCAGTATTCGATTTGGAGGCATACCATGCAGACACCGTTCTTGATCGGAGACAGGCTCTACTTGCGCCCTCTCGGCGAAGCGGATCTGAAGCTTTGCATGCGATGGATCAACGATCCGGAACTGATTCCATATCTGAATCGGAGGCTTCCGATGGGGCTCGAGCAGGAGCGTTCCTGGCTCAAGAACCAATACGACGATCCCTCTTCATTCTCGCTCGCGATCGTGCTCAAGGATGGCGACATGCATATCGGGAATTGCGGGCTCCATAGGATCAGCCGGTTCGATCGCTCCGCGGAGTTCGGGATCATGATCGGCGATCCGGGAAGCCGCGAACAGGGATACGGGACGGAAGCGGGACGGATGCTGATTGGATTCGCGTTTCACGAGCTGAACCTGCATCGCGTTGAGCTGAACGTGTTCTCGTTCAACAAGCGGGCCCAAGTAGCGTATGAGAAGCTTGGATTCGTGCATGAGGGGACGAAACGAGCGTCGTACTTCCGGCATGGTGTATATCACGATACGCTGATGATGTCGATCCTGGAGACGGAATGGAGTGGAAGATGAAGCTCGCCTTTTGGAGCGATGAGAAACGGTGGTTCGTTCCCCGCGCCGTCGGTTTGGGCTATAGCCTCAACCTGAAGTACGTGGCGAGGCGGATGGGACTGATCAAGTCGGGGGAAGCCGCCCCCTCGGGCATTGAGGCGACAGCAAACGAGCAGACGATAAGGGTGGAGTCGCGTGAGGAGCGGCTTCGCCGCCAGATCGAGGCTTCGCGATTCGAGGACAAACCATGATTAGGACGCAGAAACTTACTCGACGTTTCGGTCAGCTGACGGCCGTCGACTCGCTAGACCTCAACGTCAGCAAGGGAGAGGTGTTCGGGTTTCTCGGGCCCAACGGAGCGGGGAAGACCACGACGGTTCGGATGCTCGCCGCGCTGATCGCGCCCACCGCGGGCAGCGCAACCATCGCCGGCAACGAACTGGGTGCGGACAACCGAAGCATTCGTCGTCGGGTCGGCGTCCTCACCGAGACGCCGGGGTTGTACCGCCGACTCTCGGCGCAGGACAATCTGCTGTTCTTCGCACGCCTGTACGAGATTGCTGATCCGATGGGGCAGGTGGAGCGGTACCTGAAGCTGTTCGACCTGTGGGAGCGGCGTAGCGCGCCGGCCGGGAGTTACTCCAAGGGGATGCGGCAGAAGCTGGCCATTGCCCGTGCCCTGTTGCACGAGCCAGAGATCTTGTTCCTGGACGAGCCGACGGCAGGTCTGGATCCGGAGGCAGCGAAGACGGTGCGCGATCTGATCGAAACACTCCGATCCGACGAGCGTACGATCTTCCTCTGCACCCACAACCTCGATGAGGCAGACCGTCTATGCGACCGCGTGGCGTTGTTCAAGACCCGGTTGATTACCATCGGTTGTCCCCAGGAGTTGCGAGACCAAATGTACGGTCGGCGAACCGTGGTCCATCTTGCCAACTACCGTGAGGGGATTGAGGATCGGATCGGCCTGCCCTTCATCAAGCACGTCGAAGTCGTTGACGGGCGGTTGGTCGTCTCACTCGACGATCCGAAAGCCGACAACCCCGCCCTTGTCAAGCGGCTTGTCGAATTGGGCGCCGATGTCCAGTTCGTGACCGAGCTACGGGTATCTCTGGAGGACATGTATCTCGATCTGATGGAGGCCAACGATGAATCGTCTTAGGGTTCTACTCCTCAAGGAATGGCGAGAGTCGCTGCGCAACAAGATGGTGCTGTTCGGCGTGATCTTCCTTCCTGCCATTCTGGTCGCGACGTCGGTGTACATGATCACTCTTGGTGACGGCGCCGACGACCCCGTTGGGCAGATCGTTCTGTTCAACACCAGCCTGATGTACTTTCTGCTGCTGCCGGCGATCATCCCGCTGGCGATTGCCGTGTACTCGATCGTTGGCGAGAAGGAGCAGACCACGTTGGAGCCGCTCTTGGCGACGCCGATCTCCGATCTCGAACTATTCCTCGGCAAAGCCCTGGCGAGCGTCATCCCGGCACTTGTCGTCAACTGGATCAGCTTCGGCGCGTTCCTCGGCATCATCCGTCTGTTGGTGGGAAGTGTCCCGCTACAGACGCTGACGGCGCCGTGGCTGGCTTCGATTTTCGGCCTGTCTCCACTGCTTGCGTTGTTTTCGGTTGGAGTCACGATGATCGTCTCGTCTCGGGCCAGCGACGCGCGCGCCGCCTATCAATTCTCGAGTTTTGCCATCCTCCCGGGAATCATTCCGCTTGTCATCTACAGCAGCAGCAAGACACTGGTCGATCTGAGGTTGATTGTTCTTGAAGGTGGCGTACTGATCATTGCCTGCACTGCGGTGATGTACTTCGCGATCAAGCTGTTCCGTCGCGAGCAGATCCTAACACGATGGAAGTAGAAGCGAGGTTGAAATGAACACGAAGCTTTGGTTGATCGGGCTGCTGGCCGTGGCAATCGTTGCAGGATTGCTTCTCATTGTCCCTGAGTCGGACGATTCGGCTGGGCCGGCCGATGTTGGCGAGAGTTCGTCTGTCGATCGCAGGAAGGTGGATGAAGGAACTTGGATTACGGAGGTGGCAGGTGCGCCGACCGTTGAAGAAACCTACACGTTCCTCTACTCGGATATCGACGGGTACTTGCTGATCTCTCAAGTTGTCATCAGAAGCGGGGGAACGGAAATCCAGATCGGACAGCAGTACATGCTTGATCGCGCGTTTCTCCCCATTTCGTATCAGATCGCCTCCGAAGGTGCAGGTGTCGAGCAGGTAATCTGGGGGCAGACCCGGGTCGAAGGCTTCGCGATGACTGTGCAGGTCGGCCAGATGCAGCAATCGGCGACCGTCCCGATGGGGGGCGGCTTCGCCGTCATCGACAACAACTTCATGAGTCATCTGGTGTTGCTTCATGCGGGCATTCGCGCCGGCTTAATCCCCACCACGTTCTCGGCCGCAATACCGCAGGCTCTTCTCGCCCTTCCTTCCTCGGTCGGTGATCCCCGGCCGACAAGGATCGCCGTCGGTGGCGGGATGCGAGATGTGATCAGCTATGAGCTTCAGTTCGGAGACTTCTCGATGGCCTTGTATGAGATGGATGGGCGGTTGGTGGGAATGGCCAACCCCGCTCAACGCGTCGTGGCGTATGATGCCGGTGTGTTGCCCGAGGGGTTTGAGCCAATCGCTTCCGGGGAGACGGAGGCGGCAACTCCGTTGTCGGGAGCGGAGGAGGAAATCGTCTTCGAAAGCGGGGGAACTCGCCTTGCCGGAACGCTTGCCGTTCCCGCCGAACCGAACGGTGCGGCGGTGCTCTTTGTGCACGGATCCGGACCTCTCGACCGCAACAGCGACGCTGTCGATCTCGCGACAGGCGACGTTGTCATGGAACTTGGCCTGTTCGATCGATTGGCCGAGGAGCTGGCATCTCAGGGGGTGGCGAGCCTGCGCTACGATAAGCGGGGCGTTGGGCAAAGCGAAGGAGTCCTTCCGCTCGCCTCAAGGGAGACCCTGCTAGGGGATGCTGAAGCTGCTCTGAGCGTTCTTCGAGGGATGTCATGGATCCATCCTGATCGTCTATTCGTCATCGGCCATAGCGAGGGATCCTACCTGGTGGCGGAGCTTGCTGCTGTCGAACGGGACCCGGCGCTTGGCGGAATGGTCATGCTCGCTGGAGGGGCAAGCGGGTTGGACGAAATCACCCTACGGCAAGTCGAGACGCTCCTTCGCGCACAGGGGGGCACTCAACAGCAGGTCGACCTTGCGCTGGAACAGGAAGGAATCTACCTGGACTTCGTACGCAACTCCTCTGGAGAGTGGAGCGACTACACGATCGAATCCCTGCGTGCGGAGTTGCCGTTCATGTCGGACGAGCAGATCGGGGCTCTCAGCGGCGGCGTGGTCGGGCTTTCGTGGCTTAGGCAACACTATCTCGCGGACAGCGAGGCGATTCTGGGACTGATTCGCATCCCCGTGCTGACGATCAACGGAGACAAGGACTTGCAGGTTCCGGTCGAGGAGTCCGATCGATTGCATGACATCCTCTCCGAGGCTGGTGTCGCTGATTTGACATCGGTCAAGGTAGAGGATCTGAATCACTTGATGCGCAATCACCCAGAGGAACCGAACATGCTGTACAGGCACCTGGATTCGCCGATTGATCCACGGATTGTCGATCTGGTGACGCAATGGATTGTGGCTCGGAGTGACTGATCGACGGCTGACGTCGCCGGGAGAGATCCGCAGCATGCTTGCCTCGTACGGCGTACGGCCCAGCAAACGACTTGGACAGAGCTTCCTTGCCGATCCCGTGGCACTGGAAGCGATTGGCAAGGAGGTACTGCAGGATCGCCCGAGGTGCGTGCTCGAGATTGGGCCGGGTCTGGGCACGGTCACCGAGCTTCTCGCGGAATACACCGATCGCGTGATTGCTGTGGAGGTCGATCATCGACTGGCTTCCGCGCTTGAGGAGATGTTTGCCGATCGCCCGCATGTTGAGATTCTCGATCGGGACATCCTTGCCGTCGATCCCCGCGGTTGGGCAGCGGAGAGTTCCCCCGGCGGGTTGTTTGTCGTCGGGAACATCCCGTATCGGATTACCGGTCCGATTCTCGGTTGGTTTCTCAAGAATCGTGAATCGTTCCGGGCGGGTGTGTTCCTGACACAACGTGAGGTGGCGAGAAAAATCGCTGCAAGCCCAGGCCGCGACGGGTCGGTTCTCGGGGTGTTGCTTCAACGAGCGGGAACGGTCCGTCCGACCCGCGACATCTCGAGGGGCGCCTTCTACCCAATCCCCGAAGTCGACTCGACGTTATGGCGAATCGATCTCGAGCACCCGCCGATCTCGGATGAAGCGTTCGAAGCGTTCGAACGCGTGGTCCGCGCAGCGTACGGCATGCGCCGAAAGACATTGCGAACGGCGCTGAAGACGATCTGTGGCGAGAGGACACAAGAGCTTCTCAGATCGGTGGATATCGATTCCGGTCGGCGCGGCGAAACCCTCACCCTTGAGGAACTCGATCGAATCGCAGCGAGCCTCGATTCCCTGCAAGGACGACCATGCTCGGAAAGTGGCAATAATTAGGCAGTTCAGTCGCAAGCGAAAACGCGCCCTCGAAATCCCTTGACATGCCTGGCAGCCTGTGCTAAAGTTTCGCCCGTTACACCTCCC
>CAZJLO010000027.1:0-25863 GCA_964547105.1 uncultured Thermotogae bacterium | reverse complement strand
TCGTGCAAGGAGATCCGAACGCGAAGTGAGGATTGTGCAAGGAGATCCGAACGCGAAGTGAGGATCGTGCAAGGAGATCCGAACGCGAAGTGAGGATCGTGCAGGGAGATCCGGACACGGAGCGATCCACAGGCGCGCAGGCCCCGATCAGGATTTCGACGTGATCGCCGGGTAGACTTGTTGCTTCCGAAAGGAGGCAACGTGCACAAGTCCGAGCAACAACGCGACACGGCGCAGAGCGCAACGTCGCGTGGCGTACAACCCAACGACCTACTCCGATACAGATTCATCTCTTCGCCCAAGATTTCGCCCGACCAACGGCGGGTGGCGCTGGTCGTGAAGCAGGCGAATGAAGACGCCGATGGCTACGACAGCAATCTGCACCTGGTGGATCTAGAAAGCGGCGAAGTCCGTCAACTCACCACATCCGGGAAAGACAGCGTGTTTGTCTGGTCCGAGGACTCTCGATCGATCCTCTTCGCATCGAAGCGTGACCAGGATACCAAAGGGGAGCCAAACGGGGCTGAAGCCGAGCCGTCGACCGACCTGTACCGTATTTCGGTGGATGGCGGCGAAGCGTTGCCGCTGGCGACGCTTCCTCTAGCGATCGAAAAGCTTCGGCGGGCAGACGGCCAACGGCTTCTGATTACGGCGCGCGTCCCCGCGGACAAGCGCGAGCAAGCGAGCGAAGCCGCTCTAGCGTCTGACGCGAACGACTATGAAGTGCTGGACGAGATCCCCTATTGGCAGAACGGAATTGGCTTCACCAATCGGCGCCGGGTGCAGCTGTTCGTCCACAACCTGGAAACGAGCCAATCTGAGCGGCTTCTCAGCGAAGAGGCCGATCTGGACATCGCCTCGTTTGATGTCCATGAGGGGCTTGTCGCCGTCACCGGCCGGAGATTCGCCGGAAGAGCCGCGGTGACGGATGAGTTGTGGATTGCCGATCTTCAAAACGGGAATTCGCGTTGCCTTTCGCGCGATACGCTCAGCCTGGGCGAACCTTGTTTCGTCACGCATGATCGACTCGCCGTCCTTGGCACGGACATGCGCGTGTACGGGTTGAACCAAAGCCGCGAGGTGTATGTAGCGGAACTTGCATTGGGCACACTGTCATCAGCCACGCCCGATTGGAAGCGAATGCCCGGAAATCGCGTCACCGGAGACTGCCGCCATGGCGGCGGACCGACGCTGCTTGCGCACGGCGAATCGGTGTACGTTGTCGTAACTGAGGGCGGAAACGCCGTGCTGGAAAGACTTATCCTCGGCGGCACCGTTCAACGTGTGATCGGCATCGAAGGATCGATCGATGCATTCGATGTTGGCGATCGAGGCGTGGTCTACGTCGCGCTTTGCGCCGACCGCCTTCAGGAGTTGTACATCCGGGATGGCGACGGGGAGACGAAACTCACGTCGTTCAACGACGAGGCCCTTGCTGCGGATCTCCCCCTTCCCGAGGCGTTTTCGGTTACCGTCGCAGATGGTACCGAGATCGACGCTTGGTTGATCCGGCCGGTGGGGTTCGAGACTGGTCGATCCTATCCGTCGATTCTCGAGATTCATGGAGGACCGAAAACAGCGTACGGGACGGTGTTCATTCACGAGATGCAGGCGCTGGCCGCGCATGGTTATGCTGTATTCTTCTGCAACCCGCGCGGATCGGCGGGGCGGGACGATGAGTTCGCGGAGATCCGCGGGAAATACGGGATGGTCGACTACGACGACATCATGGCCGTAGTCGATCATGCGCTGACCGCCTATCCGTTTCTCGATTCGGATCGGGTCGGCGTGACCGGAGGCTCCTACGGCGGCTACATGACCAATTGGATCATCGGCCACAGCGATCGCTTTGCTGCGGCGTGCTCCCAGCGCTCGATCGCCAATTGGGCATCGATGATGTGCACCACCGACATCGGGTATTTCTTCACCCCTGACCAGATCGCCGCATCGTTGTGGGACGAAGACGGTGCTGGAGCGGACAAGCTGTGGTGGCATTCCCCGCTGAAATACGCCGACAAGGTGGCGACGCCTACGTTGTTCATCCATTCCGAGCAAGACTACCGTTGTTGGCTCACGGAAGGCTTGCAGATGTTCACAGCGCTGCGCGCTCACGATGTTGATGCCCGGCTGGTGATGTTCCGCGGCGAGAACCACGAACTGTCGCGCAGCGGCAAGCCGCTGCATCGCATCCGCAGACTCCAAGAGATGCTGGACTGGTTCGACAAGTACCTCAAGCCAGACGGCGACTAGTGTTGCCCCGCTCTCCGTAGGAGCGAGAACTTGAACGCCCGCTTGGAGGTTCACTCCAAGCGGGTTCACTCTGCGGGCACAGCTTGACCGGAGAGCATCATGCAACGCCTACGGATCCTTAGGCATCGCGACAATCAAGGGAGCGTAGGTACTTTGCGCGACCACCGAGCGAAAGCCGGTCAGATATTACACGGCGATGCCACTCGTTTGCGGGCAGCACAAAGGGCGAACACCGTGGGTTTGTGCCTTGTTTAGTCAGGCCTTTCTTTGAGGTTGATCACGCCAGCAGGCGTGGCCCGGAATCCGCATCCACGGTAGAAACCATCCAGATGAGAGTCGTAGTCTACGTGGAGCCACTCGATTCCTCGTGCGGTGGCGGTTTCAGCCGCCTTACGGATCAACTGCGTCCCGATCCCTCTGCGCTGGAACGACTGCCGTACAGTCGTATCCAAAATGAACGCATGAATATCGCCGTCCCATGCGACGTTGACGAAGCCGATGAGCTCCGGTCCGGCAAAAGCGCACACATACGTCAGGCTTCTGTCCAGTGCCGGAGCGAAGGAATGTTCCACATAGGGATCCCACGCCGTGGCGAACAGCTCGTTGAGCTTGTCGTCAGGAACAGGCGGCTCGATCCTGTAAGTGATTGCATGGTCTGGATTGCTTCCCATCTTTCTCCCTTGGCTCGCCGGTGGTTTGCCGACGGCCGTGCTCGTTGGGATGTCCTTGGCATGTGGCGGCACTCAATGATAGGCGTTCCCCATACCGCATATCCTCTTCCGTCATGCGAGCGCAACCACGAACCGGGAAGTGGCATCGGTCTCCGTCTCCGGCTCGCATGACCGCGGTTCACCGTATTTTCTCTCTCTTACCACTTCGCCAGCATCTCCCGCGCAAAGGACTTCGCTGCCTCTATGTCCGCTGTTGTGGGGTGTTGACGTACCTCCTCGATGTACTCTGTCCACTGCGTTTCGTCCGGGATGATGCTGTTGCGGATGAACGTTTCAATCTCGGGTGAAGGAGCCCCCTGGCAATGGAAGAACCCGAGGAACCCGAACCCCTTGTTTGCACAGAGGTGTTCGAACGAGCCGAGGCATCTTCCGGCCCAACGCTCGTACATCTGCTTCTTCCAGGCAGCGCCCTCCGGCATGGTCGTTGAATGGGTGACGAATCCTGCAAGTTGCAGAGTCGCTCCTGCGGGGATGCGATCCAACCACTTCTTCACCGGGGCCGCGATGTCCGATGAGTGGCAAGTCGACCCGAGGAAGACAACATCAAAGCCGGGAAGCTCATTCACGTCAATGCCGCCAATTGATGCGACGACCACCTCGTTGCGCTGAGTTTCGGCTTCCTTGCCGATCGACTCAGCTACCTTCTTTGTGTTGCCTGTTTCGCTGAAGTATGCGACCAGGATTTTCACGAACCTGTCTCCTTTGTGTCTCGGATATGGCAGTGTACAGGTGTTTCATTGCTTCCAGGAAACCTCAACCGGTACCGGTGGACCTTCCCAGATTGCCAGACTGATGTGGTCGGAAGAGCAGCGAGCGCTTATCCGATTGCAGGCGAACGAGCGATGGAACGGATCGGCGCAGCGCCGCGTATGGCGTCTCCCCACAAGACTGCCAACACCACCTTCTTCAGACAGGAACTGGACATCACCTAAACGAAGGCGTCTGCCTCTCCCTGCAAATCTCACGATTCCGATCGCCAGACGGAAGCTCCAGCCAAGGCGATCCGGCAAGGTCGTGGATTTCGACGGTCTTGCGCTTCCCCGCTTCATGCCACGCAACGGGGCGGCGACGGTTTTGATCGTCCACGTGCCGTCTGCGCCGACAAGACTCGAGCCCGAGCTCTGGAACCTATGTGACAGCTGAGTTCCAGCTCCCCCGCGCCACACGGGGGGAGCCGCGTCCCACAGGGAACGTCCATCGCCAGAGCCGCTGCGTTGCCCTGAAATGTCTGTTGGAGGACCGGCGCTGCTGAACTGGACACATGGAGAAGAAGGGCTTAAGGCCTAGAAGCCCTCCAGGAGCTTCACAAGGATCACTGCGAAGCTGATCAGCCCGCCGAGCAGGAGCCATTCGGCGGCACTTGAGGATGGCTTCTCTGTGATGCTTGCGGCGTCCGGCTCGGCGTCTGTGTCGGGTGGCGTTCCGACGTCCGGTTCAAGATCCGCTTGTTGGCCACTCCCAGGCGTCGACGCAACGATTTGTGCAAGCCAAGAGGCATCAGGCGTAATCTGCGCCTGGTCGCACAGTTCTACCGCGCGGGCGGCGTCGGCACTCAAGCACCTGGACCCGAGGCGCGCATCGAACTGGGCTTTGGTCAAGTTCTCTTGGGCAATCCAGACAGCTGCCTGCAGCGCGCAGGCGCCTGGGTGCTCGGCTTCCTGAATGGATCCGCGAAGCACTCGCTCGACCGGGGCGGATGCCATGCCCAGGATGTGGTATCTCGCACCTTGTTCCGGAAGACGTTCGCTCGCGTCGAGGCAGTATGCTTCCAGCTCTACGGCGAGTGTCTCCTCTGGAGCAAGCTCGATGAACCGAGATGTCTCCATGTTGGTGGCAATATGGAACTCCACCGGAGAGCGCACAACAAACCGTTGCACGCCAGGAAGATCGGACTCAAACATCAACCCCGGCTCGATGGTCACCGCGAGGGTGATGTTCATCGTTGAGGTGATCGACATGTCGATGGCGACGCCGATGCTCCCGGTTGCCGTGAATTCCGCGGTAACGTATCCTCTCGTCACGGCGTCAAGAAGGGTAATCCGATTTTCGATCCAAGCGATGGTCTCGTCGGCGAACGCAGCTGACACAACACCACCAGTCAAGAGACTTGCGGCAATGCAACAAGATATGGCCGCAATCGTCAACACCAAGTGTCTACGGCCAGCAGCTCTGCTTCCCACCACGTTCAGCGAGCTACACCTCCCATGATCGTGTACGCAAAGCAGCCTAGCATGTTTCGACCCACCAAGGCCAGCGGCACGGAGAACGGGGGTCCGATTCAACGGCTTGCAGGCAATCAGGAGTAGCGAAACACGGGTGTCACAGACCGATTCGCGATTGGCAGCGTGGAAGTGCACATTGCATGGATTGTATACTCTGCGAATCCCGGTGCCGGACGTCCCTTCGCGTGTGAATGCGCGGTGGTTGTCCTGCAGAGGAGTCAACACGAGCCATGGTTCAGGTCTTCCCCCTCAGCGTTTCCCGTCCACTTGTGCCGGAAGACGCACAACAGCAAACACTGTGCGACTTCGTGCTCGGCACGGTTCAGGAGAGTGGGTTGGCCGTGCAACCCGGCGATGTGTTTTGTCTGAGTTCCAAGATTGCCGGGCTGTACGAGGGTCGTACGGTTCGTCTGGATAGCGTTGTCCCGTCTCGGCGCGCAAGATGGTTGGCCCGGATGTTCGACAAGGATCCACGCAAGATGGAACTCATGCTTAGATCCGGGAAAGTCATCGGTGTAATGCCGATGCGGCGGATCGCCACGAAGCGTGGTGGCGATCAGGCCCTAGACCGCCTTGGCACCGCCCCGGCAACCCGCAACCGTGCACTTGCTCTCCTCGAGCGATACGAGTTCTTCATGGCGATGCACGGAACGGTCATCAACGAGGCCGGCATCGACATCATGAACTCGCCGCCGGGCTACGTCAGTCAGCTCCCCGAGTCACCGGGGCGTACCGCGCGCGACCTGAGGTGTTCGCTGAACGACGCTTTAGGCTTCAGTGTCCCCGTCATCATTACCGACACAGTGGCCCCGATCGGCCGTCTTGGCACGATCGACGTCGCGATCGGGTTCTCGGGACTTGCTCCCGTCGAGCGAAAGCTTGTTGCGGAAGACCTATTCGGCGACCTTCGGCCGGGGGGAGCGAATATCATTGTCGACTCGATTGCTGCCATTGCCGGCGCCGTGATGGGGCAGACGACCGAGATGACTCCGATGGCTATCGTGCGAGGCTGCAACTACATCCCGGAAGATGAAGATGCCGCATCCGGCAAGCAGTGCATGGAGCGACTGACCTACCCGCGGGGGGCCGCCGCATCCGGGACACTCCTTACCATCCTATCCACCCTTTGGTACCACCTTGTGAGCTTCGTTGTCTCGGGTCCTCGATTCAAGCGGTGATGTGCAGCCCTTTGGTTGAGCGGACGCACTCCCCTTGCAGCAAGGTCGGTCGGATGTCGTATGACCGTGTGTTCCGCCGCGACGGCGTTCGGGACGTCTGCGGATGTCAAGCGTGTCCTTCGGACGTCGATCGATTCGAAATGCAGCTTCAGGGAGCGTCTCGCGCAGGTGACATCGTTCCTGTCAATCGAATCCGGCGGGCTCCACCTGGCAGCAATCGTTGGCTGCACCTGTGCCGTCAGTCACGAGGTGCCTCGTGTGTGTGTGGCAAGGAGAAGTAGAGGTGCCGGAGGGCCGCCCATCGGCCTTATCACTCGCGATGGCCAAACGAGGCAGAGGTTCGGCCGACGACTAGGATCGGTCGTCGTTCACTGCCGGGAACAACGAAGTGTTCGCAGACAAGAGCTACGCTTCGCCCAAAAATCCACGTGCACGAAGGTGCGACGTGACATTGTCACCAATCCACGGTCGACACCAGTGCCCAGCGGTTTGCGGGTTTCGCCCTGCGTTGCCCCCAGAGGCCGCTTGTCCGGTTCCGGAAGAGCGTTGGCATTTTGGCCCTGCTTGAGACGTCGTTCGCGAACTGCTCCGTGAAGGCTCCGCGAAGGACGGCGCCCTCCGGTTTGAAGGCCCTGTTCGACGCCGGCGACTGTAGCTTGGAGGGTGGAAGCGGGCGGCAGTCGCCCGCGCGGGCTGAATGCAGTATCTTGGAGCATCACGGCGGTGAACGGGAGATCTCGATGCGACGGGCGATTGACTGGCTCAGCGAAGTCACCGGCTTCGATCCCCAAACGATCAGCAATTTGCTGCTTACGGCGGGGATTGTCGTCGCCCTGTGGTTGATCCGCTGGGCGTTTCTCGCGGTGATGAACCGGAGAGCGGCCGATCCGCGGGTCCGCTATCGCTGGAGGAAGATCGCAACGTACTCGGTTTCGATTGTCGGGATCATTCTCGTGGGTAGGGTTTGGCTCGAAGGGATTCAATCGCTGGTGACCTACTTCGGGCTTCTGTCGGCGGGAATTGCCGTGGCGTTGAGAGATCCGATCGTCAACTGGTTCGGGTGGGCGTTTATCGGTTGGCGACGTCCATTCACCATTGGCGACCGAATCCAGATCGGATCGCTTGCCGGCGACGTGATCGACATTGGCGTGTCGACATTCTCCGTACTCGAGGTTACGCCGCCGGAGTCCGGAGAGCAGATCACCGGGCGGATCGTTCACGTGCCGAACGGGAAGGTCTTCGTGGAGCCGCTCGTGAACATTACGCAGGGATTCAACTACGTTTGGAACGAAATTCCGATTATCGTTACGTTTGAGTCCGACTGGCGCCGGGCGAAGCGGATGATCGAGGAGATCCTGAAGAAGCGAGTGGAATCGGTGACGGACGAAGCTGCCCGTTTCATCCGGGAAGCGTCAAGAAAGTTCCTGATCCATTCCGCAAACGTCCATCCTGTTGTCTACACTCACATCTCGAGCGACGGCATCGAATTGACGGCTCGCTACATTTGTGAAGCCAGGTCGAGGAGAAAGACGTCCGAAGCCGTGAGCGAAGCGATTCTGGAGGCATTCGCTGCTGAGCCGGCAGTCGACTTCGCCTACAAGACTTCGCGGGTCTTCCGCCAAACGGAGGAAGGGAAAGACGCCCTCCGCACGCAGCCTCCGTCCGGGAATGAGAAGACGTCTCACAACAGCGCCATGTGATGGTCGCACAGTGCATCCGATCCGAACGTGTCTCACGCGCCGAGGTCTAGTTCAGAGATAGAGCAGGTATCCAGCATGAAATGCTGGTGGAAGCTTGCTGGCATGTTTGCCTGATCTTCGGATGCGGGAGATCAAGCAGCCATGCGAGGTGAGCAATCGGGCAAAACATCCAGCCTAGATCCTGATCGCCTGTGCGGCGCCGGAATGCGATGTGCCCCCCCAATTCACGAACAAGGTAGAGCCTGTCTATAGAAAACCCTTCGACCTTGTGGCCGAAGGGCGTGTTTCGAACGATTGGCACCGGGGACGGGACTCGAACCCATGACCTCTTGGTCCACAGCCAAGCGCTCTAACCAAGCTGAGCTACCCCGGCACGTTCGACGTGATGGTAGCCACGGGGTTCTCGGTTGTCAATTGGATTCGTCGATCGTTGCCACTAGCTGGATCGAGTGTCAGTCGCCTCCTGCAGGACAGTCCCGGCGGACACGAGTTGACGGATTGTCTCGATCAGATCGGACAGCGTGCAATCTTCGGTGATCAACGGGATTCCCGCGTTGCGTACCAGCGTGTGAACGGCGGCGGCGGACTTGCTGAGCTTGCCTGTATCGTTTCCCGTCCGCAGGTCGAGCGCCTGCAAGTTGCACAGAAGCTCGATCGCAAGCACTGTCTGGACGTTCCCGATCATCCGCCGTGCATGACGGGCGGCGATCGGTGCCATCGATACGTGATCTTCGGAATTGCTCGACGTGGGGATCGAATCTACGCACGCCGGGTGAGCAAGCACCTTGTTCTCGCTGACCAGCGCCGCGGCGGTGTATTGTGCGAGCATCAGCCCGGAATGGAGCCCCGGTTCGCCAGCGGAGAGGTGAGCGGGCAACCCGCGGTTGTGATGCGGATCGAGGAGCAGCTGGGTCCGCCGCTCGGAGATGCTTCCCAGTTCGGCGACGGCGAGCTTCAGGTAGTCGCAGGCTAGCGCCACCGGCTCGGCGTGGAAGTTGCCTGCGGCGTAGGCGTTCCACAGACACACCGTGGGATCCTCAGGAAACGCCGGCTCGCCATCATCGACAAAGAACAGCGGGTTGTCGGTGACGGCGTTGATCTCGTCGGAAAGAATCGCCCATACGTGGTTGATCGCCCGCAGCGCAGCGCCGTGCACTTGAGGGATGCAGCGTAGCGAGTAGCAGTCCTGGACGTCGTGAGCTTTGTTGACAAGTTCGCTTCCCTTGAGGAACGTGGAAACTTGGTGTGCAGCTTGTTCCTGCGGCTTGTTGGAGCGCGCTTGATGGACGCGAGGGTCGAGCGCACGGGTGAATCCGCCCATTGCCTGGAGGGACATCGATCCGCAGAGGTTGGCCGTCCCCAACAACACATGGGCGTCGCAGGCGGCGAACACGGCGAACGCCGTGGAAAGGTTCGTTCCGTTAGTCAGAGCGAGCCCCTCTTTGGCTTCGAGGTGGTCGAGCGGAGCAAGGCCCGTCGAAGCGAGTGCCTGTGCGCCGCCGATTGGGTCCTCTCCCCGGGGTGGGGTTCCGATCCAGGCTTTGCCTTCTCCGATCAACACCAGCCCCAGATGGGCAAGCGGGCAGAGATCTCCAGATGCTCCGACTGATCCCTGCTCGGGGATGACCGGATGCACGTGCTGGTTAAGCATGTCGACCAGTAGCCGCACGATCTCCGGCCGCACGCCGGAATACCCTTCCACGAACGCCCGGGCGCGTAGCAGGAGCATCGCACGGACCACTTCAATCGGCGCCAAATCCCCGGTGCCGGCGGCGTGGCTGCGAAGGATGTTCACCTGCATTCGTGAAACGTCTTTGGGATCGGATAGCAGCCGGTCGCGGTTGGCGCCGAACCCGGTGGTTACCCCGTAGATGAACAGCGGTAGCTTGCTCGCGAGGCGCTTGCCCGTTCGCGTCTCGATCGCGTCGACAATCTGCTCTTCGGTCGCGTCTTCCGGCAAGGATGTGAGGACGGCTCGCGCCTCCTGGACGGCGGCCGCGATGTGGGCATGGCTGGCGCGGCAACGATCGTCCCAATCCCCGCAGAGCGCCACCTGCGCGTACTTGCCATATCCGTCTCCGCGGGCGACCGCGACGACATCCTGAATCGTGAGCCGCTGCCCGGGACAAAGCTCGACCGGCCGGGAAGCGCTGACAGGTGAGCCACAGCGAGGAAGATTGTCGATCATGGATCTGTTGACATGGCCGGAAGCATCATCAGCTGACGAAGCAATCATCGAATCTCCTGTTCTTGTTCACATACGTGCCTGGCTTGGAGCCGGGATATTCCTGTGTCTATGCGGAGTAGCGATCGAGGATCTCCTGTACTTTTCCGACAAGATCGGCTCGAGCGACGGTGATTTGCGCCGGCTGGCTTGCCAGCCATTCCTTGCGATCCTCGATTCCTTGGGAGAGCTCCCTCCCCTGGCGGAGGTCCTTCAGCGCGACTTCGTTGTTGTCCCGCTCATCCCCTCCAATGATCACGGCAACCGTCTTTCCGGTCTGATCACCATACTTCAACTGACGTCCGAATCGGCCTGCCCCGACATACAGTTCGGTGTTGATCCCCGCTCGTCGGAGCTCCGTCGCCACTGCCTGATAGTCAGCCATGTGGTCGGCATCCATCACCGTAACCAGCACTGGGGCGGTGGCGACACGCTCGGGGAGCTTGCCGAGCACGCGAAGCGCGTCAAGCAGGCGATCGACCCCAATCGACGCGCCGGTCGCCGGAAGCTCCTTCCCGGTGAATCGCTGGACAAGGCTGTCGTAGCGTCCGCCGCCGAACACACTGCCGAACTGCTTGGCTTCGCCCTTCTCATCACGGATCTCAAATGTGAGCGTTGCCTCGTACACGGGGCCGGTGTAGTAGCCGAGTCCGCGGACGATGGTTGAGTCGAATGCGATGCGGTCTTCGTCGTATCCGGCCGCGGTCAGAAACGTGTGTATCTCACGCAGCTCCGCCACCCCGGCCTGCCCCAATTCGGATCCGACGACCAGTGCGTCGAGACGTTCGCAGAACTCGGTTCGGGAACTGCGAGGGAGCTGCAGATAGCAGTCCACCGTCTCGATCTGTGATGGTTCGAGTTCAGCTCCGGCGGTGAAATCGCCCGATTCATCCATCCGGCCCTTGCCGAGCAGCGCGAGCACGCCGTCGCGGCCGATGCGATCGAGCTTGTCGATGGCGCGAAGCGCGGTCAGCGCCTGTGGCGAGAGTTCGGCTCCCGGCCCGGCGTAGGCGACACCGGCCGCTTCGAGGAGCCCTCCGAGAATCTTGCGGCTGCTGACGCGAACCAGGTAGTCGCCCTGGCTGATGCCCAGCTCTTCGAGGGCATCGGAGATCAAGCAACATGCCTCGGCATCGGCAACAACCCCGGGAACGCCCACCGTGTCGAAGTCCATCTGATAGAACTCACAGAAACGCCCTGGACCTGGCTTCTCCTTGCGCCACACAGGAGCGATCTGGTATCGGCGGAACGGAATCGGGAGGTCGGGATACGAAGCGGCGACGCGCGACAACGGCGCGGTGAGATCGTAGCGTAACGCGACCCATTCCCCATCGGCGTCGCGTAGTGCGAAGATTCCTCCCTCGGGAGTGTCGCTTTCCGGCAGGTACTTGCCAAGCACGTCCACGTATTCCAACGCGGGTGTTTCCAGAGGAAGGAAGCCGTAGCGCTCGTAGACCCTACGAACGGAATCGATCAGCTGTTGGCGGGCCGCGGCGAGTGCCGGCAGGGAATCCCGGAACCCCTTCAGCAAGCGTGGCTCGAGTGTTGTCATCGCTCCCCCTTCACCCGCCGTTTCACGGCAAGTCTCCTGTGATCCAGTTGTCGTATCCGCGAGAATATAGTTCGACAGCGCTCTCCAGGCAACCGCATTCGGCAGAATGCCTGCGGACGATCTTCGGGAACAGGCGGGTCCTGGCGGGTGGGGGGGCAGGGAGCTTTCGCTTGGATGTTCGGAATGTGCTCTCAGAGCACAGCCGATAACGGCCGAGCGTTCCGGGTTGCCGGTTGGGGGGGGGCGGAGCTACGCTTGCCCCATGGTGTGAAATCGATCGATGGATTGGTCTGATGTACAACGGAAGCAAGGAGGTCGGTAGAGGATGGATCCCCGTATCGAGAAGCTGGCGGATGTTCTGGTTGGATACTCGGTGGCGGTCAAGCCGGGCCAGAAGGTGATGATCTCCGGGACAACAGCCGCGGAGCCGCTGATCAAGGCATGCATGATCAAGGTGCTGCAGGCGGGCGGACATCCCTTCCTGCGAGTCAGCCTTCCCGGGACGAGTAGCCTGCAATACGAGTACGCTTCGGATGAACAGCTGGCTCACATCCCTGACCCGTTGAAGCTGGTGTATGAGCAGTACGATGCGCTGATCACCATCATGAGTTCGACCAACACCAAGGAGCTGAGCGACGTCGTCCCGGAGAAGCTCCGCCTGAGTTCGCAGGCAAGCAAGGGGTTGTTCAAGACGATGATCGAGCGGACGGCTGCCGGCGACCTCAACTGGGTTCTTGCGATGTACCCCACCGACGCCTATGCACAGGACGCGGCGATGAGCCGGAACCAGCTCGAGGAATTCGTGTACGGAGCGTGCCTTCCCAATATCGAAGATCCGATCGGGTACTGGCGCGAGTTCTCGTCCTGGCAGCAGCGGATCGTCGATGCGCTTGATCCGTGCAGCAAGCTCCGCGTGATTGCGCCGAACGTCGATCTCACCATGAGCATCGAAGGGCGGACGTTCGAGAACTGCGATGGAAAGAGAAACATGCCCGACGGCGAAGTGTTTACCGGTCCGGTGGAGGACAGTGTCGAAGGCCACGTGAAATTTTCGTATCCCACGACCTACCAAGGACGGCGATTGACGGGCGTCGAACTGTGGTTCGAGAAAGGGCGCGTCGTCAAAGCGACCGCGGACAACGACGAAGCGTTCTTGCTGCAGATGCTCGATGCCGACGAGGGTGCGAGGTATGTCGGCGAGTTCGCGATCGGGACCAACCGGGGTGTTCAGCGGGCGATCGGCAACACGCTCTTTGATGAGAAGATCCACGGCAGCTTTCACATGGCGGTTGGGGCCGGGATGCCGGAGACGGGCAGCAAGAACGAATCGGCGATTCACTGGGACATGGTGTGTGATCTTTCCGCCGACGGCAAGATCTACGCCGATGACTCGCTGATCTACGAGAACGGAGAGTTTCTCATCGGAGACTGAGCATGATCGATTCGGGCTTCCTTGGGTTGATCGACGAGGTCACCGAAGCTCTCGCGAGGCAGCCATCGCGGCTTCGTCTGCTTCCCGAAGGGAGCCCGATCGTGTTTATCGGCGATACCCATGGCGATTCCGATGCGACGGAGCGGATCTTGGAACGGTTCCCGCCCGGCCGGTTCTCGCTTGTCTTCCTCGGAGATTACGTTGACCGGGGACCCGATTCCGTTGGGAACGTCCGGATGCTTCTCACCGAGAAGCTTGCCCACCCCGATGACATTGTATTGCTGATGGGCAATCATGAAGGATGGAGCCTATCGCCGTTTCAGCCGGCCGATTTTTGGCTGGGACTTCCCATAGAGATCGCGAAGCGCTTGGGCCGCATGTTCCTCCGACTGCCGCTCGCTGCCTGGCATCCCGGTGGCGTGCTTGCTGTGCACGGAGCGCTTCCGGAGATCCCTTCTCTTGGAGCGGTTGCCGATATCGAGCCGGGAGATGAGAACTGGCGCCGGGTGACCTGGGGCGATTGGCGGGACGAGGAGATCCCGGAATTCCGTTCGAGATCTCGGCCATCGCTCGACCGCGAGTTTTTCGAGCGGGTTGGCGAGCAACTGGGGATGAAGGTGCTTGTCCGATCGCATCAACCGCTTGCTCCCACCTATCTCTACGACGATCGCTGCCTGACTCTGTTTACATCTTGTGCCTACGGCGGAGGGAAGCGGCAAGTGGCCGTGCTCCGTCCGGGACGGCTGGTGGAGACGGCAAAGGATCTCGATCTCATCGACGTATAGGTGACGTGGGGGGGGGCGTCCGAGGGTGGGGATGGAGGCACTGGATGGCTCACTCAGCTCACGTCCGGGAGATCGAGGCGAAGACACTTGTGTCCCGCGTGCCCCGCTCTGCGGACAGGTCCTGGTACCGCACCGATTTCAACATCAATGTCTATCGTGGATGCCAGCATCGCTGCATCTACTGCGACTCCAGGAGTGGGTGCTATCGCATCGACCGGTTCGACGACGAAGTGTTGGTCAAGAAGAACGCCGTGACGCTCTTGCAGCAGGAGCTTGCCCGAAAACGAAGAAAGGGTGTGGTCGGAACCGGTTCGATGAGCGATCCGTATATGCCGATCGAGCGTTCCCTCCAGCTGACCCGTCAATGTCTGGAGGTGATCGCTCGCTACGGATTCGGCGCTCACATCCACACCAAGAGCGATTTGGTCGTGCGGGACCTGGATCTTCTTGCCAGGATCCAACGGATCAGCGGTCACGCTGTGGTTGCCGTGACCCTGACCACGGTCGATGACGACCTTGCGGCGATGGTTGAACCCTTCGCGCCGCCCCCGTCACGGAGGGTTGCTGCGCTGAAGACGTTGGCGAGGGCGGGTATCGAGACGTGGGTTACGCTGATGCCCGTGCTTCCGTTTATCGAGGACAACGAACGGGATCTACTCAGCCTCGTACATGCTGCCGCAGACGCGGGTGTCGCCGGGGTATTCCCTTTTCCCGGGATGACGCTTCGCGATCGGCAACGCGCCTACTACTATACGTGCCTGTCGCAGCTATTTCCCGGCGTTCGAGAGCGGTATGTTCGGATGTACGGCGAGAGATACGTGTGCCGGGTTCCTGATGCCGACCATCTGATGGAGTCACTCCGATCCGCGTGTTACGCGGCCGGGATGAAAACGCACCCGATGCCGGAGCCGCTCGCGCACGTTGACGGCGAACAGCTTTCCCTTCTCTAGGTTCCTTTCACCTCGACAAGACGTATGTCGTGCCTGCATGCCGTGAGCGTTGTCCGGCGGGACATTCGTCGGGGGAAGACATAGGACAATCAAGGGAAAGTCTAGTTGAAGATGATTTGACGCCCTTCAGCTACCTCCGGGCGGCGTTGTGGCGGGCGGAGCGGAAGTGGTAAAGTGGTGATGCCGGGTGGATCCCCCCCATACGGGAAACCGGGATCCAGTTTGAATTCGGATCGGTCGGCCACACTGTGGCCAGGGGAGCAAGCGCGGGTGAAAGCCATCGCTCAGATTGAGCTTGCTCGGTGTAAAGGGGGGAAAGTGAGGGAACAGCGAACCATGATCCTCTTCGAAGGGAACATTGCCGCGGGGAAGAGCACGGTCGGTCGCCGGCTCCACGAATCGGAACTGTTCGCGTTCATCGAAGAGCCGGTGGGTGCGTGGCAGAAGGAGTTCGCATCAAATCTGCTGGAGATGTTCTATTCGGATCCCAATCGATGGTCGTTTACGTTTCAACTGGCGGCGTTTACGACGCGGGCGAAGACATGGACCGAAGTCCTGGCGATGACCGATCACCACAGTGTGGTTCTCGAACGATCGATCTACTGTGATCGCTACGTGTTCGCTAAGAATTGCTACCAGTCCGGATTGATGACCGAGTCCGAATGGCAGCTGTATTGCCGACTGTGGGACTGGTTGGAATCCAATTGGTGTACCACCCCGGATCACATTGTGTACCTGCGCACGCCAGCGGAAGTGTGCCACGAGAGAATCCGTGAGCGTGGGCGAAGCGAGGAAGACTCGATTCCGCTCGAGTACCTTCGCGATCTCGAACGGCTTCACGATGAATGGTTGCTCGACAATCCCGATGTCACGATCATCGACGGACGCAAGCAGTGGACGGCGGAAGCGATCCGTGACGTGCTGCTTGATCGAGGAGTCGAACTAGGGACGGGCGAGCCGGCAATGGCCGGCTGACTCTTCTCGGTAACGGTGCGCGACGGAGAGAGGATGACGGCGGAGACGCTTGAGGGTGTCTCCGCTCTGTCTTTGTCGCGTGCAGTTGGAGCATGATCCGAATCCGGTGCAAGGGCGGTGCCGGCCGTACCCGCGTTCCCGCTCGCGGCCGCCTGCAGGAGTGTTCGGCTACCAGCTGACCGGATCCTGCTGGTAGTAACGAGCGAGAGCCCGATACAACGTTGGAACGCTCTGCCTCACCGAGTGGGGATCAAGGAAAAACGCCTCGGTGGCCACGGCGAACATCTCCGCCGGACTCTTTAATCCGTAGCGATCGATGGGCCCGCGATGAGCAGCATAGGTGTTCCGCTCGACGGTGCGCCGGGCATCACGCATCGCCATTGCCCACTCGTCGCGGGCCGCAGCCGAAGCAAGCGGCGGTGTTCCGTCCATTTCTCCGGTCTGTGCGTCGAGTTGATGCACGAACTCGTGGAGAACGACGTTTCTCCGGCTTCCAGGATCCAACCCTATCTCGACTTCATCCCATGACAGCACGATGGCGCCGTGGATCCACGATTCGCCGCTGCGGAGCTCGGCGGCTTCGGTGACAAACCCTGCCGGATCGACGTGCGCGGTGGAGACGAAGAAGTTGGCGGGGTAGAGGATGATCGACTCAAGCTTCGGAAAGTACGCGCTCTGCCTGTGGAGCAGCAGGGTCGAGGCTTGCGCGGCGACCAACAGCGGCATCGGGTCGTGAATCTCGAATCCCGCCGCGGCTTCAAATGTCTTCTCGGCAAGCAGAACTCGGCTATGGGCTTCCACTTCCCTTTGATCATGCGGCGGAAGCCGCCGGTACAAGGGGATCCGCGTCAACGACTTTCGCCATGATGGATCGGTGGGTCGGTCACGTAGTCGATTTCTTCGCCCCTTGGTTCCCCACACAGTTGCTCCCTCTTCTCGGTTCGGGCGAGACGGATTGCCCGATCGCCTTGCTCGCCGACAATGCTATCCTACACCGGATAGTGGGGCCTGGACTCTTCCTCGTTCGGCGAGCGACGAACGAGAGGACTCCCATGGCCAGGCGAGCTTCTGCCATCGCCCCCGGCTTGCCGCCGGGAATCCGCCAAACGTATAGTGCAGTTCGCCCGATTCGGGGCACGCAACCACGGCATAGACGGTTCCGTATCCACTGGCTTGTTGCTCCACACCGGGATCTGCAAGAAGGCCGATAAGCTGTTCGGTAACCGACCCCTCCTGTTGGTTTAGCGAAGCTGCTTTGTTGTTCAGGGTGTTCAGACGCGACTGCGAACCCAAGTCGGGCATCGCCTCCGTTCGGCGGTGGTTGGTCCCTGCAATCCATGGATTGGGGTCGGGGAGACGATGGTGGCTCCCGCACTCACATTCGAACACGGCTCGCTCGTTGGTGTTGCCGTCGACGGCGAAAAGCAGCATGGCAGCGTTCCGCTGGATCGCGTTGAGTCGATACTCCACATCGCGGACGCGGGCGCATGTTTCCAGGGCCTCCGTCAGCCAAACGAAAAACAGCTGCGTCGGTCGGTTCGCGGCGGGATGGTCGCGGGGGGCAAGGAAGTGGCAATGGAGCCAGAGACGCTCCTTGTTCACGCCGGTGGCGCTGAAAGTCTCTCCTTCCATCCCGAAAAGAAGCGTGGGCAGCCGATGGTTGTCTTCGATGTCGCGGATGGTGGCGAACCCCCACAGCTCTGGAGCCCACAGATCGTTGTTGCGCGCAATCCAGGTCTTGTCTTGATGTTCAATTAGAATCGAGCTGCAGCCAAATGAGGCGCACGACTCGACAAACGTCCATTCGGCGATTCGCGGCAACGGGACGCCGGATCCTTCGGCGAGCCCCTCCATCTCGTTGACAAAGCGATCCGGCAAGGTATCCAGCCACGGCCGAGCTCCGTGTCTCAGCTTTGACCAGTTGACAACGCCGAAGCGTGCAGGCCCTTCGTGAATGTAGGCTGCAATCGTCCTTTCCAACCGCTTCCCAATCATTCTGCCCAACTGCAGCCCGATCGCCCTCGGCGAGCCCGAAGCACGCCGGATGCGGGAAGCATCCTCCACATTCGATTCCCGTATGCAACAAGCTGGTTCGGGCATCCGAATCCTCCGTGCGACGACAGCCGACCTTGGGATGATGGGAGTTTACGGCGTATGTGCGGCTTGTCACATGTCGGCGCCCGCTCGTGACACAATCGGGTGATTGCCGCCGCGGGGTTGACGAAGGTGACTGGATTGCGTATCCTCGGAATCCGAACGAGCGTTCGGTTTAAAACGAACGTTCGTTCGGAAATGGCGCACTATGAAACAGAGTCTGGAAGAGAAGATCGTGCGAAGTGCTGCCAAGCTCTTCGCGCGGAAGGGGTTCCATACCTGTACGATGCGTGACATTGCGACGGCGGCGCGTGTTTCCACTGGGGCGATCTATCATTACTTCCCCTCGAAGGAAGACATCTACCTGGCGATCGTTCGTCGCGAGTATGGCCGCCGCAAAGAGATGATCGAGGCCAAGAGGCTTGAGAACCCATCCACCGAAGACCTGGTGCGCAGTGCGGTGATCCTGTTGTTTGAGATGGCCGAGGAATACGGACGGGCGGAGCAGCTTGTGCTTCACTTGCGGGTTCCGGAGACGCCAAGGCTGCGCAAGGAGGTCCAGCAGCTTCGCGAAGAGTTGCTGGAGTATGTTGCCGACTTGATCGAGTCCGGCGTCCGAAAAGGAACCATCCGCTCGTGCGATCCGACGGTTGCGGCGACGGCACTGATCGGAATGGGGGAAGCGGTCACCGGTCGTGCGCTGGCCGGGCCGGCCTCCGAACATCTGATGAAGAGAGGCCCGGAGCAGCTGGCGACGATGGCGTGGCAAGCATTGCGACCGGATGACTTCGGCAGAGCCGATACGACCGCACCGGACACGGAAACGACCGAGCAAAGATGATAATGCGGGGTGGGAGGGCTCCTGACAGCATGAACATTGCTATCACCAGTCGCACAACCATGACCACACAGCTCTCCGCACACGACAGAGTCGCCTGCCCCGACCATTTGAAATCGCTGGCAAACCGGCGGTCATGCCTGGCGATTTGGCGGGATGACGCTCGATTCTCAGAGCGCTATCACCGCGTGGAAAAGCTATCCGGTCTGCTCTTGTAGCGGGACGGATTCCGCCACGGTGCGGTCCGTTGATGCGGGCCGCTCCACCCTATTCCTGCCTATGACGGGTGTCGAGACGCTTCCGAGCGACCGGCGCCCGTCAGACTTTCTTCGCCAAGCCGGCGATGCGGCTCCTCGCAACACGATTGGGGATCGCGAATCGGGGTGAGGCGGGCGTGAGAGTAGGCATCGGTCCGTGTGACGATCGACGACCTCTCGCGATCGGAGAGACGCGCTTTCTCTCGTTCGGCCGGTCGGCGGGAATCTTCGATTGGTTTATCAGGTGCCATTTCCGTACGATCCCACGCACCGGACGCTTCCACACGAGCAAGCCACTGCGGTGCGTGGTCAACATTGGCTCTGCCGAGCTGGTGCCAGACAGTCGCGAGACGTCCGCGCTCAAGAGTCTGCAGGGAGGAGTCAATGAACATCCAATTGGGCGGAGCTGCGATCACGGGTGCTGCGGTCATGGCGATGGTCTGGATTCTGTTGCTGCGCAATGCGGAGCCCAAGCAACGGCGCCGTGGGATCGAGGCGCTGGCCCTGGGGCTCGTGGCGGGGTTCCCGGTGGGCGGGATCATGCTTCTTCTCGCGCTTGTCATGCCGGAGACACTTGGACCGCTCCAGGCATCTCTCTATCGAGGGTTGGTCAGTTCCGCCGTGCCGGCCGAATTAGGCAAGCTGGTGATTGTTGCTGTCTGCATCAACCGGGTTGGGCGAGGACGATCCCGGCATCCTGTGTTCGGGCCGATAGACGGCGCACGTCTCGGATCTGCGGTTGCGCTTGGGCTTGCGGCAATCGAGAGCGCGTTCTACTTGGCGGTTGAGGGTGGATGGGCGACGGCAGTCCTGCGGGCCTGTCCCGGGATCCTTGTCCAGACGACCGCGGGAGCCATGATCGGATATGCTCTGGCGGCGCGCCGCGCCGGAGCGCCGAATGGCCGGAGGATCTGGCCGGTGTGGGTCCAGGCGGTGCTCCTTCATGGTGGCTATGGCTTCGCCGTTTTGGGCATGGTCGAGGTCAGTTATCTCCAACTCCATTCCGGCAGCGACCTGACTCCGCTGATCGTGACGTTGTTCGCGCTGTTGGTCGCGGTGACACTGATTGCGGTCTATCGCCTAATGCGCGTGTTTCGGCTTGCACATGCGGACTGAGACGCTGATGACCGCTTTGTCGACGCCTTAGCCATTCGAGCGAGACAAGCGATCCTTTCGTTCGCGTTCGCGATCGAGCAAGTATCGCTTGATGTCCAGGCTGCCGGTCTTAGGGAACGGATGGTTGGTAAGCAGCAGCTGGGAGCGGCTTCGCAGGCGTTTGTACGGCGCCAGTTGCTTCTGTCGTTCGCGGATCGCCGCCCACAAGCGATCGAGCAGTCGCTCATGATCCGAATCCTCCAGCCCTTCATTGTGCATACGTTCCCGATTCGGGAAGATCACGGCTTCAAGGGCGACGCGACCTTGGTGTAGTGCCGCACGAACGAGAACTTCCTCGACGTAGGGGACACGGCCGATCTGCCACTCGAGTTCTTCCGGATAGATGTTCTTGCCGGAATCGAGAACGATGACGTTCTTGGCCCGTCCCTTCAGAAAGACATTCCCCGTCTGGTCGATGGTGGCGAGGTCGCCGGTATGGAACCAACCATCATCTTCGATCACACGTCTTGTCGCTTCCTCGTTGTGGTAGTAACCGGCCATTACGATCGGCCCGCGCACAAGAAGCTCGCCCACCCCGTCGGGGCGCTCATCGACGATCCGTGTCTCGACCGAGGGGATCGCCGAACCGACTGAGCCCGGCAGACCGCGATACGGGTCGGTGAGACAGATCACAGGTGAGGTTTCCGTCAACCCGTAGCCCTCCATCATGCCGATTCCCATACGGCGGAACCCTTGCGCAACTTCCGCAGAAAGGGGCGCCGACCCAGACACGAAGAACCTCAAGCGGGAGCCGGTGACCTTGTGCTTGATCTGGCGGCCGACGAGGCGCGGGGCGACGCGCCACAGGACACGCCCGGTCCACGACCCGGTGACCTTGGTCATCAGCTTCTCGAACATGGCGTGGTACAGCTTGGGGACTGCGGCGAAGATGGTCACGCCATGAGTCTGCATCAACTCGGCGATCCGCCGGAAATCGCTGCTGTGCATGGCAGTCGCGCCGGCGAACAACGGCAAGAACAAGCCGGTCGTCAGGCCCATGATATGGTGCCATGGAGCGACAAACAGGAACACGTCGTCTGGATTGACAGGGATGACCTTGGTCCCTTCGACGAGGTCGGCGGCGATGTTGCCGTGGGAGAGCATCACTCCTTTGGGATCGCCCGTTGTCCCCGATGTGTACGCCAGAATGGCGATGTCATCCTCGGAGAGGCGCTCCTCCAATGGATCGATCCCATCTAACGCGGAGGCACCGTTTTGAAGCAGCGATCCGTACGTGAGCGCGGCTGTCGGCGTATCATCAAGATCGACAATGCGAAGCCCTTCGGGAAGACGATCGTGGGATGAGGCGGGGGCAAACGTCAGCATTGGCTTGCAGTGATCCAGCAGCGTCTTTGCCTCGGGAGCGGCAAGCGCCGGGTCGAGCGGCACGAACCAAGCCCCGCATCGCATGGCGGCCATGGCCACGGTTGCGAAACGGATCCGGGGGGGAGAAGAGATGGCGACGCGATCCCCGGCTCCGACGCCCTGTGCGGCCAAAGCGGCGGTGAGCTGCGAAACTTCGCGCCCCAAATCAGCGTACGAGATCTCCTCTGGTTCGCCCAGGCAGACGGTCGTGTTGCGGATTGCGATCCGGTCCGGGAAACGGCGGATCGTTCGCTCGAATAACTCGTTCAGGGTCGGGTAGGCCACGGCGTCTCCTTTGTTTCTTCCCCTAGGTGTCCGCAACCACCGTACGCGATCAATGGCGGCGCTGACAACCCAGTTGGCCTCTCAGCAACCCTCGCATCATGCTATGTGAATGGCGTAAGAGGAATCCAATCTCTGCTTGGCTCAACGTCTGTCATCGAAGAGTTCCGTGATCGGGATTCGAATCCGAGAACGATGTTGCTGCACCGGCGGCTTCCATGGAACTGCGTCAGCGGTTGTTCTTGACCGGGCGCGGCGGTTCCGTTCACACTGCGATCTATGGCTGCAAACAAGAAAGTGATTGGCGGACTGACGCTTGCTCTCGCCCTTCTGCTTGTGCTCCTTCCGGGGATGGGGCTTGCCGGCGACGATGCACACGGTGCGCTGCCGGCCGATATGGATCTTGGCGGAAGCTGGTGGGAGGTTCAGCGGTTCGTGGATCGTGCTGAAATGCCGATCTTCGGTGAACAAAGACGGGAAACCACGGCGGTCATGCGGGTCGAAATCGTGCAGAGCGGATCGCAGCTTCTGCTTCATGCCGCCTACTGCAGCGCCGGGGTCCGGACGGCTATCCGTGGATTGGAGATGGTGTTCCCGCAAGCGTTTGTCCGCTCGCTCGCCTCGGGAGATCGGTACGCCCGGCTTGATGTATCCGCCGGTTCGACGCTTGTCGGTTTCGAGCAGGAATGGTATGTGGAAGTTCGCGGGGCGGTTCTTGATGATCCGGGGCAAGATCTCCTCCCCACGGCGATCGGCGATCCTCGAATCATCGATCAGGACGGCGATGGGCATCCAGGAATGACGGTGGAGGTCGATCTGCTTGGGTTGATACGCGGACAGGTGTACGTAGTCCAGCGGATTCGCTACAGGCTGATCGGATTGGTCGAACGTGGCGGCGACTCGATCTCTGGGCGGATCGAATGGGAGGACGAGCAAGTTGTGATTGGGGCAACCTCGTTTCTTCTTGCCGCCGGATCGGCTGGAATCCCCGCATGGGAAGAAAGTTCGTTCCGTCTGGAGCGGGCGAATGCCGGTGCTGGCTGCGATCAGGCGCCCGATGTGGAGGAGACCCGGCCGGCGCCGGAGTGATCGAGCCGGCTTTGAGCGCGAACCCGCGTTCGCGGAGATGGGCATCGATCACGGCGTAAGACTAAGGAGAGACGACGATGCACAGTCAGGAACAGGTTCGACAGGAAGTCTGGGAGCATCTGAAGGATGCCCAATGCGCGTACCTCGCGACGGCGGAGGATGTTCAACCGCGTGTTCGGCCGGTGACTCTTCTCAATGTCGATGAGAAGTTCTGGATCGCCACGGGAACCCGCAGCCAGAAAGCCAGACAGATTCGGCGCAACCCCAATGTGGAAGTCTGCATCCCGTTGGGCAACGAGCCCTGCAACGGCTACGTCCGCATCGCCGGAATGGCCGCGGCTGTCTATGACGAAGCACTGCGGCGAAAGATCGGAGAGATGTTCGGCTACTTCGGAGATGGCTGGTCGGGTCCTGATGATCTGAACTACACGCTGCTTCGGATTCGCCGCGTGGAGATCGAATACCTCCGCCCCGGAGAGAAGGATGCGCAGACGTTCATCGTTCACATGAGCTAGCAGCGGCGGCGATCGGCTTCGGGAGCGCGAGGTACGGCTCAATGCGTCCGAAAGACGGCACATGAAGACGATGCTTGATCGGCAGCGGGTGCCAGTCGAGCGATGTCGGGTTTGGGCGTTGTGTGGCGGGAAGACTTGCCGCTCCGGATCCAGGATGTGGCGGTGCTCCATTCGACCATGTCCCCCAAGGGATGGGTGTTGCGAAACCCCGGAGAATGGGATAACGTTGTCAGGCATTCGTGAGAAGAACACGCGCCGAGCCATGATTGACATGTCGAATGCTATTGCGATACCATCCCGGCGCATTCATTCTTGATGTAAGCAATAGCGAATCCAGGAGGTTTCGTTCGTGGTTGAGAACGGCATCCAGAAGAGATTGCCCAAGCGTGTAGGCAAATACATGCACGCGATCGGGCGGCGAAAACGGTCCACGGCTCGCGTCTATTTGAGCGAGGGAAATGGAACGATGACGATCAACAAGCGACCGGCGGAGGAGTATTTCGCCCAGTTTCTGAACGCGTCCGACCATCTTGAGAAGACGCTGAAAGAGCCGTTCTACCTTACAGGAACCGTTGGACGGTTCAATGTCATGGCGAGAGTTCGCGGTGGCGGGTATACCGGTCAGCTTGAGGCCGTGAAGCTGGGAATCGCACGTGCGCTGACCGGCATCACGGAGGAGTACAGGGCGCCTTTGAAGAAGGCCGGCTGTCTCAAGCGGGATCCGCGGGAAGTCGAGCGGAAGAAGTACGGACGCCGAAAGGCCCGCAAGAGCGAGCAGTACTCCAAGCGTTAGTGGAGGATCCGGTGAAAAAGGACATTCATCCCGAGATGAAGAAGGCCGTGATTCGCTGTGGTTGTGGGTCCGAATTTGAGACGCTGTCCACAGTGCAAGACGTGCATGTCGATATTTGCTCCAAGTGCCATCCGTTCTTCACGGGTGAGGAACGGTTTATCGACACCGAGGGCCGCGTAGAACGGTTCCGCCGCAAGTACGGAAAAGATCAAGCGGAGGAGAACTAGCGTATGCCGCCTGTTGGCGGGCAAGCGGTCCTTGAAGGGGTCATGATGCAGAACGGCGATCGCATTGCGGTCGCCGTTCGGCGTCAGGACGATCAAAAAATCGTCGTCCGCGATCTGCCGATGAAGCAGATCTTGCCACGTCTCTCCAAAGTCCCGGTGATCCGAGGCGTGTTCCGCTTTGTCAGCATGCTGGTTCTTGGAATCAAGGCGTTGAATCTGTCGGCGTCGCTTGCGTTCCCCGAAGACGAACAGCTTGGCAAAGGCGGCACGGCAATCACCATGATAGTCGCCGTTGCGATTGCGGTCGGGGTCTTCGTCGTGTTGCCGTTGTTTGTCGTCAACAGCTTCGAATCGTTGCGAGTCGGGAACTCGGTCGTATTCAACCTAATCGAAGGCGTGTTCCGGTTGGTGCTGTTTCTTGCGTACGTGTTTGCGATTTCCCGGATGAAGGAGATCAAGCGCGTGTTCCAGTATCACGGTGCGGAGCACAAGACGGTTCACGCCTATGAAGCCGGATTGGATCTGACCGTGGACAACGCGCGCACGTACACCACGCTTCATCCTCGTTGCGGAACGGCGTTTCTGATGATCGTTCTTGTCATCGCGATCCTTGTCTTTTCCCTTGCTGGAAACCCGGTTCTGTGGCTGAAACTTCTGTCGCGGATTCTCCTTCTCCCGGTGGTCGCCGGCGTTTCGTACGAAGTGCTCCAATACACAGGACGCCATGCGGATCGCCGCTTGGTCCGCGCATTCAGCGCCCCGGGATTGTGGCTGCAGCGGCTGACAACAGCCGAGCCGAGCGACGACATGCTCGAAGTGGCGATCGCATCCCTGAAGCATGTCACCGAACCGGTGACGGCCCACAGCGAAGCGGTGGTCGGTGTTGCAGCCGACGCTGACAGCGTCGGCATCCCCGATTCCAGTCCTGACACCGCTTGCGCCTCCTAGGCAAACGATCCGCTCCGCCCCCCCGTCCCAAGATTCGTCGTTTTCTTCGGTTGGACGCAGCTGCTTGCCGTGGTTTCTCCCGCTCCGCTTTCAAGTCCGTCCATGCAGCGGCGGATTGTGTTCGGCGAGATTGGGACAGGGAGCGGAGAACCAAGCGGTGTGTTTCTGTAATGGTGTCGAGATGAGGATTAGTGCAGCGGATCCCGCTTGAACGGGTGGATCCGCCTAGTGCGGCGGATCCCGCCTAGATCGGAATCCGCCTAGTGCAGCGGATCCCGGTTGGATGGGTAGATCCGCCTAT
>CAZJLO010000026.1:0-26858 GCA_964547105.1 uncultured Thermotogae bacterium | reverse complement strand
GTCATTCCCCATCGGCAGGGCCTTGTAGCGGAGATTGCGTAGGAACGCGGCCATGCAGGCGACGGCAAATGCCATCTTCGAATAGCCGACCCCGGTTGCCACGGCCGACGGATACTGTGGCGAGGTTGCGATCCCGTCTTTGTCCATGGCAATTGCCATCACGATCGCATGGGTGCATTCAGCAGGAATTTGCACCGGATCCCCGCTGCGGTTGTGCGAGTAGACGAACCGCTCGTTTACCCGGCAGATGCCGACCAAGCTGGCGCCAAACAGCCGCGCAGTCTGCTTGACCTCGCGAGTCATCTCTTCCGGGGCGGCTTCATAGCGATCGAACTGCATCATGCTTGGGTCGGCCTGTCCAAGACGATCCCACGAGAAGGCACCGCCGAAGCAATCATGCACCGTCCATGACGCAAGCAGGCGCGCGAAATCGGTGCGTGAATAGCCGGCCTCGGGCGCTGAGATGCGATCGATGGCGCGGTCACGGTACTCGATGCCGTGAAAGCTCGCTTCCCGGTCCCAGAAGCGCCTCATGAACACGGTGTTGCGCTGGTCGAACCGCCGGTGAACGGCGGGATCGATCTCGTATGTCGGCTTGTCGACCCGTCTGACCACAGTTGCCCCCTGACCTGCACTGCAATTCACACCTGGCTCCAGCCAGCAGCTCCCAACGCTGGGACCTGGGCAATCCTATGAGGTGCCGCAGAGTCGTGCAAGCAATACGATTGCATCGGCGGCCGCTTCTGCGAGAATGAACTTCGCCAGAAGGGAGGAGGAAGATGCGAATCAGAGTGTTCGATCCGCGTGATGAGCAGGCTGTTGTTCTGTTGTGGACCGAGTGTGGATTGGTCGTTCCTTGGAACAACCCTCATCGCGACATCGAGCGGAAGCTCAAGGTGCAGCCGGAGATGTTTCTTGTCGCGTGCTCGGGACCGGACAACCGCATCGTCGGCACCGTCATGGCCGGCTACGATGGTCATCGCGGCTGGATCAACTACCTCGCCGTGCTTCCCGAGCACCGTCGAGAAGGGATTGGCACACGCCTGATGGACGAGGCAGAGCATTGCCTGCGGGCTGCCGGCTGCCCCAAGATCAACCTGCAGGTAAGAAGTACGAACACCAGCATCGTCGCGTTCTACGAACGGGTGGGGTTCAAGGCGGACGATGTCGCCAGCCTTGGCAAGCGGCTCGAAGCAGACGAATGAGGAGGGTGCCATGGCGTACAGCGAACATCTCGACGGCCGGATCACGGCCTGCATCGCGGCGTGGGACACGTCCCGCAAGAAGATGTTCGGCGGCACGTGTTATCTGCTGGACGGCAACATGATGTGCGGCGTGTACAAAGACTTCCTTATCCTCCGGCTTGGTGAAGAAGGCGCCTCGCGAGCCATGCGCCAGCCCTCCGTGCATCCGTTCGATATCACCGGACGGCCGATGAAGGGATGGGTCATGGTGGAGGAATCCGCCCTGGTCAATGACATCCTTTGCTGCTGGTTGGAGGAAGCGCGGGCATTTGTGGAGACGCTCCCTGTCAAGCAGACGTAGCACTTCAGCAACTCACGGACGCGGCAGATTACCGAGGATCATCTTGCCCTCCTGTCCGCAACCGGCGCTGGGCGCATGCAGCTCGTAGAGAATTGACCTTTCAATTTTACCTGGGTAGAATAGGCCAAGATTGAGAGGAGACAAGAAGATGCGGGCGAAGAAAGTCCAAAGTTACACGGCGTTTGACGGAGATCGTCGCATCGCCTCCGGGACGCTCATCGACGTGGTGAGGCGTGCGAAAGAGGCGGTCGATCGGCAAGGCCTTTGCCCTGTGCTGATCTTCGACGACCTTACGAGCGAAGTAATCGACGTCGACTACCGGGGCGCGGCGGATGATGTCGTGCAGAGGTTGATGGAGGAGGAGGAGAACGTCTCTGCCGCTTGTCCATCCCAACCGTCTCCGGAGATACGCCGAGGTCCCGGTCGCCCCAGGCTGGGGGTCGTTGCCAAGGAGGTCACCCTGATGCCGCGGCATTGGGCATGGCTCAAGAGCCAGCGGGGAGGAGCCTCGGCAACGCTCCGCCGGTTGGTCGAGGATGCGAGAAAACGGAACGACGACGGGGACGCAGTGCGCCGTTCGCAGGAAGCGACGCTTCAGTTCATGTCGGTGATGGCCGGCAACTTGTTTGGATTCGAGGAAGCGGCACGATCTCTCTTTGCCGGCGACCGTGATCGGTTCGATTCCTTCACCTCGTCGTGGGCGGTGGACATCCGCGATCATGTGCGGAAGCTTTCCGAAGCCGCGTTCGAGAGAGGCGCTGGTGAGACCCAAGTGGAAGGGTGAGAGGGAGCGATTCGCATCGTCGACGGCGGCGAAGACGGAGTCCTGCTGAACAAGAGGAGACTGGACCATGCGACAGAGCTTGCCTGGGGAGCTGGTGACAGTTCGCGCCTACCGACAAGATCACATTGATCCGCTTTTCGCGGCGGTATCGGAGTCGATTCCGGAAGTGGCCCGATATGAAACGTGGTGCCATCCGGGATTCACGCGCGAAGAAGCGGCGGAATACGTCAACTGGTGGCGCAAGGCGTGGACAGCGAGAAGTGCCTTCTATTTCGCCATCGAGGAGAGCGAGACAGGGACTCTCGTCGGAAGCTGCGGTCTGGGCGGAATCTGCGCCGAACACCGGCGTGCCGGGCTTGGCTACTGGATTCGAACCGGCTGCACGGGGAAAGGATTCGCCACCGCTGCTGCGCGAGCGGTGGCTCAGTTGGGCTTCGAAGATCTTGGACTGGCACGGATCGAGGTCGAGGTTTCGGTCGACAACACGGCAAGCTTGCGGGTTGCCGAGAAGCTGGGCTGTACACGCGAGGGCACTCTCCGTCAGCGGCTGATCCTCCCCGCCGGTCCTACGGATACGGTGATGTTCGCGTTGCTGCGAGACAAGACGTCGGCGGTTTTCGGAACGCTCGAGTGATGATCAGCCGGACGAGGGGAAACGATCAATGGACAAGCCATCCGGCAAGCGTCAGCTCGAGCGGATTGCGATGGGGATCCCGATCGGGGTCGGGGGCGGCGTCGCGCTTGGTGTGACGTTAGGAGACATTGGCGCGGGGATTGCGATCGGGTCCGGGATCGACGTACTGATAGGCCTTGTCATCGAGCGGAGTCGCAAGGAGTAGGCGCCGCCATCGCGCCGGCCCACGCGAAGCGATAGCAAGACAGGGTTTCAGGAGCTTGCTACAATAGGGCAACTTGCAGGCCTTCAGAAGAGGGGGAATTTACGATATGGTTCGAGTTCGGTTTGCGCCCAGCCCTACCGGCTACTTCCACGTAGGCTCGGCGCGCACGGCGCTGTTCAATTGGCTATTTGCCAGGCATCACGGCGGAACATTCATCCTGCGGATCGAAGACACCGATCGCGAGCGATCGACGGACGAATCCATTGACCAGATCATCGAATCGATGACGTGGCTTGGGCTGGATTGGGATGAACGCTACCGGCAGACCGACCTTACGCCGAACCACCTGCAGGCGGCGGAGCGGTTGATGGAGAACGGTCAGGCGTACGAGCAGGACGGCGCTTGGTGGTTCCGTGTCCCCACGGACGGCGAGACGGTCGTTCATGACGCTGTCATGGGCGACGTCACATTCCGGCATGAGGAGTTCAAGGACTTCGTCATCCGTCGCTCGGACGGAACATTTGTCTACAACTTCGTCGTCGTCATCGATGATTCCGATATGCGGATCACCCACGTTATCCGCGGCGACGATCACCTGATCAACACACCGAAGCAGATCCTGCTTTATCAGGCGCTGGGACGTCCGCTGCCGCAGTTCGCTCACTTACCGCTCATCCTCGGAGAGGATCGCTCGCGACTCTCCAAGCGGCACGGCGCCTCCTCGGTACTCGAGTATCGCCAGATGGGGTTTGTTCCTGAAGGGTTGGTGAACTTCCTTGCGCGGCTGGGATGGTCCCACGGCGACGACGAGCTGTTCGACCGGGACGAGTTGGTGCGGCTGTTCACGCTGGAGGAGATCAATCGATCGGCGGCGGTGTTCAACCACGAGAAGCTGTACTGGACAAACCAACAGCACATGAAGCGGCTTGATCTCGAAGACTTGGCACGGCTTGTTCGGCCGTTTGCCATCTCCGAGCAATCGTCGACAGCTGAGCAGTGGGATGCCATCGACCGAGATCGCCTTCATCTAGGAATTGACCTCCTGCGTGACCGTTCCAAGACGCTCGTGGATCTGGCGAAGGTGACGGAGATCCTGTTTGCGGAAGTGCTGGAGCCCGAGGAGCCGATTGTGCTCGAGGATCGACAGCGGGCACTCATCGCTGCCGTCGCTGATTCGCTTGCGGAAGCAAGTGCCGATTCGTTCACTTCGGATGCCATCCACGATGTCGTCAAGGGCACGCTTGCAGCAAACGACGCCAAGCTCAAGGACATCGCCAAGGCGGTCCGCCTCTGTATCACGGGGCGGAAAGTCGGTCCGGGCCTATTCGAGGTAATGGCGGCGGTGGGCCGAGAGATCTGCGTCGGCAGGCTCCGCGAGCTTGCATCGTAGGACGGGAAGGAGAGTCGCAACATGATGTGTCGACGGCGGGCGGTGCTCGGACGACAATCGGCGACCTTGGCGAGGTTCGTTGCTGTGGCCGGGTTGTGTCTGGCGACGCTCGGATGGCAGGCCGTGGGCGCCACTGCTGAGCTTCGCCACGTGGATCCGATTTCCGATTTGATGTCCAGCTGTCTGCTGCAGGCATTTCGCCTTGAAGCGGGGCTTCCTGAGGATGTGTCCATCGCGGAAAGTCCGGAAGGCGATGTGGTGATCGACTCCGAAAGCGTTCGCGTCGGGAGGCTTCGGCTTGCGGGAGGCGAATACACGGTCGGCGTGTCACTCAGCACGGCCGGCGTTACGCTACTTGCCGACACCGATCAGAATCGCGAATTAACGGCGGTTCCGTGGGATGGAATGACCGATGACGAGCGGTTGATCGCTACGGTGTCGTTTCGAATCTATGACGAAACGGACCAGGATCGCGCGTACCCACTCCTTCTCCTTTGGGATCCATTTGTGCCGCTGGTGATCGCCTACTGCCGCGGTGGGTACACGGTGGGGACGATCGAGCTAGGCGGGGTCGGCTACCTGCTTGCGGTGGTGGATGATGACACAGACGGGCGCTACGACGATCTGGCGACGGGAACGCTGTTGATCGACTCCGATCGGGACGGTGAGCTGCTTGCGACGATGGATTCGCATGAGCAGTTCGCTCTTGATGAGCCGTTCAATCTTGGTGGGGTGACGTATGCCGTTTCCGAGGTGACGTCGGATGGAACATCGGTTGTGATCGAGCCGAGCGAGCGGTTCGTTGCCGCGAAGGCTCCGTTGATCGTGGGAGCTGTCGCACCGCCGTTTGCCGGTCGGACAACGGATGGTTCATTCGTGTCGCTTGAGGCTCTTCGAGGCAGCGTTGTGCTGCTCGACTTCTGGGCCGGATGGTGCGCGCCGTGTGTGCGAGAGTTTCCCGGCGTGCAAGCATTGCACGAAGCATGGTCGGGGCACGGGTTGGTCGTTCTCGGCATCAACCTTGATCGCAGCGAGGCGGCGATGGGGCGGGCGGTGGAAGAGCACGGGCTGACCTATGCTCAAATCTACGATGACGATGATGCGATTTCCGATCTGTATAGGATTGCGGGGATTCCGATGACCTACGTGCTCGATCGGGATGGGACAATCATCGCCCGCGGGCTGAGAGGGGCGGAGCTGCGTGAGGCGGTGGAATCGGCGCTCAACCGAGATCCAGATTTCGACGGCGATCCGGGCGAAGTGGAGCCCCCGGCCGGCGGTGAGGGGGAATAACGTGCGAATCCGGTCCAAGACGGACAAGAGGCGGTTGCCGGCGGTCTTGACCTTGCTCGGCTTGGTCGTGGTGTCGGTCGCGCTGTCTGCAATCGTGGCCTGCGCTCAGGATCCGATTCTCGAGATCAGCGTCTTTCCGGACGTCATCCAACTGCCGCCGGACGGAGAGGCCTCAGTGCGCATTCTTCTTGCCAATCCGACGACGACAGAAGCCGACGACGCCGAGGTGTTCCTGCTGTCCGTGCCCAACGGCATGGAAGTCACGCCCGATCCCGAGATCCTCGCCAAGATCGATCCATTCTCGGATGGCGTTCTGGATCTACGTTTTGCCGCCGTTGAGCTTCCCGAGGGGGCGTACGACATCTCGGCCGAACTGGTGTACACCTACTGTGACGACGACAGTTGCTTCGAGATCGTCGAGCCGCTGTCATTCGTGGTCGATGTTCGAGAGGGCGCTGTGCCGATTGCCGTGGAAGCGTTCGGATCCCGCCGGAGTGTTGCTGGACTGATTCCGCTGTTTGTCGCCGGCGCTATTCTTGCCGCAGTGCTCGTTGTGTTCGCGCTTGTGCGAAAGACGGTCATCGTGGTCCTTGCGGTAGGCTTGATCGCGATCGGCGCGTTGGCATACGGCGTTCTCAATGATCAGCACGAGCAAGCGCAGGGAATCGGAGCTGTGTTGTGCACCTCTTGCGTCGGGATTGAAGAATCCCCGCACGGGGAACCGACTTTGTCCGCTGCTACTCGATCGGAGCTTGCTGCCCTTGATGGTCCGGAAACGACAGAGATTCTCGTGTTCTATGCCGTGTGGTGCCACTCTTGTCCGTATGCGGAAGCGATCGTCGAGGCTTTCGCCGCTGAAAGCGACTGGCTCACGTACCGATTCATCGACGTGGAGATCGAGCCCGAGCAAGCGGCCCAGTACAACGTGATCCGATCGTCGCGGACGATCGTCCCGGCAACCGTTCTTCCCGAGACGGGGACCGTGCTGTTCGGCGTCGAGGATCTCGAAGCGCGTCTCCTCGGGGCATTAAGGAGCCAACCGTGAGGTTGCTCTCACGGCTCCGCCTTCAGACAGCTCGGCGGAGCATCCAAGCGCTTGGCGTCTTGTTCGGATTGTTTGGCGTGACGGGAATCGGGATGACGCATATCATTTTTCCCGGGCTTCATTGCTATGCCTGCCCGCTTGCGGTCACTGTATGCCCGATCGGGCTGATTCAGAATCTCATCGTGTTCGGCACGGTTCCCTATTTCTGGATCGGCGCCGTCATCGGCTATGGGCTGCTCGCCGGACGCGGATTCTGCGGCTGGTTCTGCCCGTTTGGCACACTGAACGATCTTCTTTCATTCCGCAAGGTACGGATTCTAAAATCCGCTTCACTGGCGAAATACGCTGTTCTCATCGCAACGCTCGTTGCGGCATGGGCGATGGCGGACACCGTGTTCTGCAAGATCTGTCCGGCGGCTTCGCTGGAAGCGTCGATCCCCTACTTGTTCTTGGGTGTCGCCACCGTCAATCGCCCATTCCTGATCCACATGGCATCCCTGGGCGTGACGTTGCTAGGGATGGTGTTGGTGGCTCGATTCTGGTGCCGCTACCTGTGTCCGATGGGAGCTCTGTTGTCGCTGTTCAATCGCGTCAGCCTTCTGCGGTTGCGCTTACGGAAGAGCGCGTGCACCAACTGTGGAATCTGCAGCTCGAAGTGCCCGATGGGACTTGAACCGCACTATGACTACGACAATCACAATTGCATCAAGTGCGGACTGTGCGCGACCGGATGTCCCACCGGGGCGCTGAAGCTGACCCTATCTCCAAGGAGAAGCCGTGATTAGAGCCGTCATCCTCGGAATCGTCCAAGGGCTGACGGAGTTTCTTCCCGTCTCCAGTTCCGGACATCTCGTTCTTGCCCAGCAACTGCTCCATGTCGAGGAGCCGGCAACGCTGCTCGGAGTTGTGCTTCACCTCGGAACGCTTGTCTCGATCCTGATTGTGTTTCGGCGGGAGATTCTGCGGTTGCTTCGATCCATCTTTCGCGCTGATGATCCCGAGGGACGAAGATGGCTGGGGAAGCTGGTGGTTGCGTCGGTTCCGATTGCGGTAGTCGGGTGGTTTGCCTCAGCGGCGATTCGGAGTGCATTCGATTCGGTGTTTGTGGTCGGGATTTGTCTGTTGCTGACGGCGGGACTGCTGTTCGCAGCGCACGCAGCGGCAAGGCGAACCAAGATGGGGCGACGAGAGCCGCGAATCCGCGACGCCGTTTGGATCGGGCTTGCTCAAGCGGCCGCTGTCTTGCCGGGGGTGTCGCGTTCGGGAGCGACGCTGGCGGCGGGGTTGCTTGCGGGCGTGCGGCAGGACGAAGCCGTCCGCTTCTCGTTTCTCCTTTCCATCCCGGCTGTTCTCGGAGCGGCGGGAGTCGAGTTGCTGTCGGTCGAGCCAGGAGGAGCGGCAATCCATGCAGTGGATCTCGCCGTGGGTGGGATGGCCGCTGTTGCGGTAGGCTGGCTGGCGATCCGCGGGCTTCTTGCTGCCGTCCGCCGTGGCCGTCTTGCGTGGTTTGCGGTGTATTGCGCGCTTCTCGGAATTGCGGTGATGATCATTTCGTTCTTGACAGGGACGGGATAGGGTGCTTCACCTCGCCTAGGGCGCCTCGGTCAGCACCCAAACCATCAGCGCAATCGTCGCGGCAAGCAACGCAATCGCGGCAAGGATTCCCGCTGCGGAGACGGACGACGCAACGGCGATTGCCCGCCCGTGTGTTCCTTGAGCCAAAGGGATTCCGGGCAGCAGCGGATCGCTCAGCCAAGCATTCCATGTCCATTGCGCGGAATCGATCCCCGATGTCAGCGGGACGCTCCACACCTGCACTTCGTGGGGCTCCACTTGTAGTCCAGTGGGAACCGTGGTTCGAATCCAGCGGCCGTCCGCTGCGTCGCTGTCTGGAGCAAGCGACCATGAGACGCCCTCGGCGTCGATCGCCGTGACAAACAGCTCGCTGTAGATGGCCACATTGGACGTTTGGACGACCAGTCGCGTCGGGCTTCCGGTTAGGGTTTGATTGCCCGGCGAAAGGGATAGGACAACAGCCGTCGATGCCGGAAGCAGCTCCGGTGCTTCCACCACGACATACCGGTCGATGATGTAGCTTCCATGTACCCCTCGATCCAGCGTTGTTCGCACGGCATAGGGAGAAGAGAAGTCCGGATTATACGTGTCAAGGATGACGGTTGAGCCGTGAGCCTGCGCTGTAATGACGATCCAGTGGCAGTCCTCGCTGCGGTCGGGATCCACGCCGCATGGGACCCCCCAATGGACTCCGGCGATGACCGGCTTCCCTTGTTCAAGGGCACGAGCGATCCTCGCAGTGGCGTCAGCGTCCATTCCCGTCTCGCTCGTGTTGTAGTAGGTGTGAAGCCGCAGCTCCGGCGGCAGGTGGGACCAGTCGAGACAGCAGTTACCATAACCATCGCTTGCACAGTGACCGAAGCCGTCGTTCTCCTTGAGCCACGCGTTCAGCGCCCCGGGATCGGAGCCGGTGATGCGACCACCGCTTGCGGGGAGAGGAACCTCGATGCCGTAGTACTCGAGAACACAGGCGAACGCTGTTACCAGACATCCGGTGGTGGCGATCGTGTCCGGACACCCGGAGGTGCCAAGAGAGTCGTCGCCCCAGGCCGACGGATCGAACAGGAACGCCTGGCTGTAGCCTTGGGTTTGACGGGGGAGGGCTGCAGTCTCCCCAGCGGCCACCGTCGGCAGGACGACAGCAAACAAAGCGAGCAACAGAATCGTCAGCGCGGCCGTTGCCACAATCCGGTGGCGAACCCTCGCTCCCACGACTACCGCCCCTCGCGCTTGCGGATTGCCTCGGCGGCGATCCTTCCACTGACGGCGGAGTAGACGATTCCGCGGCAGTGCCCGGATGCATCACCGGCGACGAAGAGTCCGGGGATCGGCGTCTCCATGTCGTGACTGACCGGGTAGCGCGTGTCGTAGAACTTGATTTCCGGTGCGTAGAGCAGCGTATTGTCCGATGTGAGCCCGGGGAGGATGAGGCTCAATTGATCCAACGCTTCGACAAGATTGACGACAATCCTGTCTGGCAGAGCCATAGAGATATCGCCGGGCGTTGCGTCTTCGAGGGTCGGGTGGATGGTGGCGCGGGCAAGCCGCTCCGCGGTGGAGCGGCGTCCCGTTCGCAGATCCTTTAGCCGTTGCAGGATCGGCCGCCCCCCTCCGATAGTCGTCGCAAGCTTGGCAATCGCTCGACCGTACTCGGTGGTATCCTCGACAGGATCGGTCAGCTCGATGTGGGACAGCAAGGCGAAATTCGTGTTCTCCGTCTTGCGATCGTTTTCCGCGTGTCCATTGACCAACGAGAAGTCGTCGTAGGCCTCGCGAACGACAAACCCGCGGGGGTTTGTGCAGAATGTGCGCACCATGTCATCATACGTGGCCGTCCGCACGCGGAACTTGGCATCGTACATGACCTTCTCTACGGACGAATAGAGTTCGGCCGGGAATTCGACCCGCACTCCGACATCGATCGGCCCGTAGGAAGTCTGTACCCCGAGAGTACTTGCTTGTTCGCGAAGCCAATACGCCCCGGCGCGCCCGGGGGCAGCAATCAGATATCGCGTTCGGATGCTCTGCTCGCCGGACAATACGAAGACGCCACCTTCTCCCCGCTCGATTCGCTCGATCCTGCATGCCAGCGCCATGTTCACCCCGCTGGCGAGAAGACTCCGGTAGAATGAATCAATCGACGTCCGGACATGGAGGGTTCCCATGTGACGTTGCCGGCCGCTGTTGAACTCGATTCCCGCACGCGTGGCCGCTTCCTTGAGTTCGCGGAGAGCCTCCGGATCCTCGCCCGAGTATTTCTCGGGAGCGCCGAAACGCGTGAACGTCGTGTCGACCTGGTCGATGTACCGCTGGAGTTCACTGGTGGAGCGGCCGAATGTTTGAGGCTCGCCGCCGATATCCGGTGTGAGGTTGAGCTTGCCGTCGGAGAAGGCTCCAGCTCCACCTACGCCGTAGCTGATGTGGGTTCGTTTGGAGGGTTCGTCTCCACGTTCGATGAGCAGGACATGAAGACCCGAATCGGACAAAGCATCAGCAGCGAACAATCCAGCTGGGCCGGCGCCGAGGATTGCGACGTCTACAGTCTTCATAGCAGTACCTTTCGAAGGTCTCGGAGGTCGGAGACGACAACGTCGGCAACGACCTCGGGAATCCTTGCAGTGCTTGTGCGGCGTATCCACGCGCAATAGAGTCCGGCGGCCCGAGCGCCAGCAACATCCGCTGACGGCGAATCGCCGACGAACACGATCTCCTTGCAGCGAAGTCCGAGTTGCTTGGCCGTCCAGCGAAAAGCGCGAGCATCGGGCTTGTAGTGGCCGACGTCGCCGGCGACGACGATCTGGTCGAACAACGGTTCGATCGATAGGTGTCGGATTTTGCTCCACTGGAGATCGGAGGGACCGTTGGTCAGTAATCCGAGACGATAGCGTGGGCGGAGCTCGACGAGCGACTTGCTTGCCCCCGGGTACAAGGCGACGGAAGCAAGGCGAATCTCACCATAGATCTTGGCCAGCTTCGCGGCGAGCGTGTCGCTTGGTGATCCGCTTTCGCACAGGAGCGTCTGGAATGCTTGGCGGACAATCAGGGCAGCGCTCTCGTGTTTGGATTCGTGGTCGCGCCAAAGGCGATCAAAGCGGGTGGCAGCAGATTTGAGGGGACCGAACATCTGCGGAGACTGCCCGGCGCAAACGAGGCAACTGGCGAGCGCTTCGGCAATCCCAACCTTGTAATGGCAGAGCGTCCCATCAAGATCAAACACGATCCCTCTAAGATCAGAACGATTCACGGGCTCTTCCGCTCCTTCTCGTGCATAATTGGGACCAACGACAAGGCCACGAGCAAGCTCAAGTCTGAGGCTGCCGCTATCCCGGAGATGGCGGCCGAGATGTCGCCAGCGGCGGGATGGCTGCTGCCAGTCGAACATCATAGATAGGCCCTTCAGGACTGTCAAGGCAAGGAGCGGAGGAAGAGAGGGCATGCGGATCATCGGAGGAAGCCGAAAAGGACGCACGTTGGTTCCGTGGGAAGACACCGGCATTCGGCCGATGAGGGATTTCGTCCGCAGTGCGCTGTACAGCATTCTTCTTGATTTCGTTCCTGAGGCTCGATTCCTTGATCTGTTCGCGGGGACGGGCAGTGTTGGATTGGAGGCGTTGTCCCGGGGCGCCCAATCATGCGTTTTCGTGGATGCATCGGAGTATGCGTGCGGGATCGTCAGGCGGAACCTCGACATGCTGGAGTTGATGGAGCAAGGGCAGGTTCTGTGCATGGACTACGCTGATGCGATCGATCATCTGGGCCGCCGCGGCCGGCAATTCGACCTCATGTTCATCGGCCCCCCCTATGGGAGGGGATTGGCTGCCGCCGCTGTGGGACGGATTGCCGCCGGAAAACTGCTCGGGCCAGACCCAGTTGTGGTTGCCGAAGTGCGAAAACGCGAACCTCTCCCTGGGTCGAGCGGGGGCTTGGTTCGTGTCGATCGCCGGAAGTATGGAGACAACGAGTTGCACTTCTATCGACGGCCGGATGACCATGGAAGGGGGGATTGCGGATGAAGAAGTGGACCGTTCTGTTGACCAACGATGATGGAGTGAACGCCCCCGGACTGATTGCCGTCAAACAGGAACTGGACAAGGTGGCACATGTTCACGTGTACGCGCCGGATCGGAACTGGTCCGCAGCGGGAAGGACGATGACGTTTCACAAGCCGCTTCGCGTCGATCGTGTTCGGCTGCTTGACGGGGCCGTTGCCTATGCATGCAGCGGGACGCCCTCGGACTGTGTCTCGCTGGCTCTTCTCGGGCTGATCGAGCACCGTCCCGACCTTGTCGTCTCGGGAATCAACGCCGGACTGAACGTGGGGCAAGACATAACGTATTCGGGAACGGTGGCCGGAGCGATGGAAGGTGCGCGCGGCGGTGTCCCCGCGGTTGCGCTCTCGCAGGATATCCACAGTGGAGAAGGATCCCAATCCGACTACGCCCATGCCGCCTACTTCGCCGCACGGCTTGTCACGAAGCTGTTGGAGGAGGCTCCCCTTCCGCCGGGGGTCCTTCTTAATGTGAATGTCCCTGGCTCTCCGTCCGGAAGTAGAGGCCGGGCCCTCCCCGTACGGGGGACGAAATTGGGAGGTCATGCATACGACAACTACCTTGTTGTCGGGAAGGATCCTCGTGGGCGGAACTACTACTGGATCACCGGAGATCCACTCACTGAAGTCCCACGCGAGGAAGAGGATACGGACATCGGCGCCGTGGCCAACGGATGCATCTCGATCACACCGGTCCATCTGGATATGACGGAGAAGTCACTGCTGGCGCCGCTCCGCAAATTGGAGACGGCCGCATGGTTTGACGAGCCGGCTACGCCCGAATGAGGGTCAGGATGCCAGCGACAAGGAACAGTGCTCCGGCGGCGTACTGAATGATGCGGGTCATGCCTTCGGGCATAACGCGATGAACGACCGTTCCCAGGATCACCGCGATTCCGGTTGACAACACCAGAGCAACCGATGCACCGAGAAACACGGCCCATGGGCGGTTCGAATCCGCCGAAAGGGCCAGCGCGGCAAGTTGGGTCTTGTCTCCCAGTTCAGCGAGAAACACCAACGCAAACGCCGAAAGCGCAATCTTCCACATACGCCCTCCAGGAGTCTCTTTCCGCCAACGATTTGGCTTTGGGATTCTCCTCCATCTACACTGAAGAAATCAACGTGGCATTGAGAGGGAAAAGCCGTGCTGACACGCCTTCAGCAACGAGGTTTACTGCTCCTGATCGCCTGCGTGCTGTTGGTCGGCGGAGCGATACTCGTCGGGGAAGAACTCTCTTTCGAGGCGGATCTTGCTCGCACGAGGTCCGATACCGGGCGAAGCCTGACGATGTCTTTGGATGCTCATGTCCTGACGCCATCATTCCCAGACGGAGCGGCGTGTGTCGATCTCAACCAGGCAACGGAACAGCAACTGATGCGGCTGCCGGGGATCGGCGAGGTGCTGGCAGCGAGGATCGTCGCTTACCGTGAAGAACACGGACCTTTCCACGCGGTGGACGATCTGGATCAGGTTTCGGGGATCGGCCCCGTGGTAATCGAGGCGATCCGCGAAGACGTTACGGTCGAGCTTCCATCGCCACCGGTTTCCGCTGATGGGGCCGCCGGCTGACGCTAGTAGAACGCGGTTCGGGTTCGGTGCCTCGGGCGGTCCTTGTAGAAGCGATCTTGCCCGCGATTCCAGAGGATATGATCTACTTCCATCGCCGTGCAGTGGCGGCCGATCCGATCCAACGCAGCAACGAGCAGATCCACCGCGTGTACGGCGGAGGCTCTTATTTCCACTTCCTCGCATGAACCAGCGGGAATATTCTCCCCATGGCGGATGAGTTCTTCGAGGGAATGTTCGTACTCAAGAATTCCATCGACTCGGAGGACATGAGGGACGAGGTTGTCGGCAAACGATGTCAGTTTGCCGAGGTCATCGAACCGTCCAAGACCCTTCCCCGAGAAGGCGAGCGCAAGGTCGGCAGGGAGAATCTGCGCCCGCTTGTAGAAGGCGATCGGTTGTTCCCCGTAGGTCGCGACGTCCCGAAACAGCGGCATGCCGGTCAGGCGCTCCGCGAGATCTTCCGAAGAGAAGCCGGCGCTTTCGACTAGAGCGGAGAAGCTTCCGAAGAACGAGTCGATCAGGAAGGCGCCGAGATCATTCCAGGCCTTCGTGAACAGGCACATCAGAGATCGTTGAGCCTGTTGGCGAAGATCCTGTCCGAAAATCGCCGCTGTTTCCGGTGGGTCAATCGACCGGAGTTCCCGTGCCGAGAGAGGACCGCGAGCCTCGTACAGGTCGATTAGGGCGGCCTCGATGGTTCGGTACCCGCTGTGATTCGGGCGCTTCCGCAAGTGAGGGAAGTAGCCGGATCCGAAGTTGACTGCATCCAGCGTAATGACGTATGCAGCCATTTGCTCCGAATCATCCGTGTTCGTTGCTCGCCGGGTGGGAAGCGCAAGCCCGAGAGTGTTTCCGATTGACGGCAACGCTTGCGCGTAAGGGGCGATCCGCTCCCGGTCAATTCGCACGAAGCGAGCCTGCCTCACCACATCGGCGCAGCTTCTTCTCACTCGATCCGTGAGTGTTTCGATTGGATTGGATCCGCCTCCAGACAACTGCCTATCTCAGGTTCCCTGCAGGAATAGATGGCGGTTGCGATAGAAGTACTCCCCACCGGAGATGACGGCCAATGCAACCGCCACCCACAAGACGACTTCTTTCCCGAGACCACCGGCGGTTCCGATGTCGAACGACCGGTTGACTAGCACGGCGAGAACCAGCCAAATATGCGTGATCGTCTTCAGCTTGCCCATCAGACTTGCGGATATGACCTTCCCTTCGGCCATTGCCAGAATTCGCAGTGCCGTCACGAGGAATTCGCGAGCGATGATGATCACTACCGGCGTCGCTCCCAGTTCGCCGAGTTGGACGAACGAGACGAGAGCGGCGGTGATGAGCAGCTTGTCGGCGATTGGATCGGCGAACTTCCCGAACAGGGTGGTTTGGTCGAGGCTGCGGGCGATGTAGCCGTCAACGGCGTCGGAAATTGCCGCGAGCACAAACAGAGCGATGGCAAGAATTGTCGCCACCCTGGAGGTAGAACCCCACAGGATGAGGAACATCAAGAGCGGAACGCTGGCGATCCTGGCGAGGGTAATCTGATTGGGGATACTCTGAAACATGCTGTTCTGGGCCTCCCGCTATGTCGGGTCGGGCTTGCCTGCGGATGATTCGGAGACGATTGCGGCAAACGAATCGGGTTTGAGCGATGCGCCTCCAACGAGGACACCGTCGATATTCGATTGGCGAAGAAGCTCGGCTGTGTTCGATGGCTTGACGCTTCCACCGTATAGGATTGCCGTTTGCTCAGCTGATACCGCTCCGAGTTTCGATTCTATCCAGACGCGAATCTCACGGATTGTCTCCTCGGCCTGCAGGCTGGATGCCGTTTCTCCCGTTCCGATTGCCCACACAGGTTCGTACGCGATGACCACGGATCCGGGGCGAAGGTCAGGCCGGTCACGATCACGGGCGGTCAATGCCGTAGAGAGCTGGCGGACAAGGACGTCGAGGGTCGCACCGTCACGGCGCTCATCAAGGGTCTCCCCGACGCAGAGGATCGGCACAAGCCCCGAGGCCAACGCTGTTTGAAGCTTGGCCGCGATCAATGCATCTGATTCATGGAAGACATGTCGGCGTTCGGAATGCCCGACCAAGACGTACCGGCAATCGCAGTCCAAAAGCATGGTTGCCGAGATCTCGCCGGTGAATGCGCCGCCTTCTTCGACGTGCAGATCTTGAGCACCGAGCGAAATCGAAGATCGTCCGACGAGAAGGCGCCCTGCTCTATCGAGACTCGTAAACGGAGGAATGAGAATAACGGCGATGTCGGGTCGATCGAGATCGGAGGAGGAGCCGCCGGGCGCTCGGGTTGTCGTGCGCGGGCGCAGCGAGTCGACGACCAAGGGAAGGAAGTTGCGGATGTAGTCCTCGGTTTCTGTCGGCGTGAGGTTCATCTTCCAGTTTCCGGCAATGATTCGTTGTCTCATGAGGGTCACCGTTCCTATCGGGCGAAGTATAGCCTGTTCATGCGGCTGTTGACATTGAAACCCCCCAACCCTACCATCGTGCGATCTGAGGATTGCGCAAAGGAGGGGCCCTGTGGAGATCGGCATTGCTGCGATTGCGCTGATTGTCGTCGTCTTTGTTGGCAGTGCAGTTCGAGTCGTTCGGGAATACGAACGTGGTGTGATCTTTCGTCTGGGACGCCTCATCGGTGCCAAGGGGCCGGGGATTTTTCTGATCATCCCGTTGATCGACAAGATGGTCCGGATCAGTTTGCGGACGGTGACGCTCGATGTGCCGCCGCAGGAAGTGATTACCAAGGACAATGTTCCGACGGTGGTGAATGCTGTCCTATTCTTTCGCGTTGTCGACCCGAACGCGGCGGTCGTCGAGGTCCAGAACTACATCGAGGCGACACGGCAGATCGCGATGACCACGCTGCGAAGTGTGTTGGGTGGATTCGAACTTGATCAGGTCCTCGGAGCGCGCGAACGGATTAATCTGCAGCTACAACAGATCGTGGACGAGCAGACGGATCCATGGGGAATCAAGGTCAAGAATGTCGAGATCAAGGATGTGAAGATCCCCGCCGACATGCAGCGTGCCATTGCGCGCCAGGCAGAGGCCGAGCGGGATCGGCGAGCGAAAATCATCAACGCCGAAGGAGAGCTGCAAGCAGCCACGAAGCTGGGAGAAGCGGCATCGATCATGGCCGCCAATCCGGCGTCGCTTCAGCTGCGCTACCTACAGACCTTGAACGATATCTCGGCAGAAAATGCTTCAACCATTGTCTTCCCGGTTCCGATTGAGCTGTTTCGGCTGTTTGACCATCGCCGCAACGAATAGCATTCCCGTTCGCAGCACGATTTCAATCGGGCGGAAGCTCGCAGGAAAAAAGCAAAAATGCACAACTATGATGTGATTGTCGTTGGTGGAGGGCACGCCGGCTGTGAAGCAGCATCGGCGTCAGCCCGTCTCGGATGTGCAACTGCGCTTGTCAGCATCTCGTTGTCGCGCTTGGGGAAGATGCCGTGCAATCCGTCGATAGGCGGGCCGGGCAAATCACAACTTGTTTGCGAGATCGATGCGTTAGGCGGTGAGATGGCTCGGATGACCGATGCCTGCTCATTGACGCTTCGGCTCCTCAATACCAGCAAGGGATCAGCGATGCAGGTTCAGCGAGCGCAGGTCGATCGCTTCGAATACCAGACGGCATGGAAGGCAAGACTGGAATCGCTCGAAGGACTTGATCTGATCGAGGGGACCGTTGATGAGATTCTCTTTGACAAGAGCGGGAAGGCCGTTCGCGGCGTTCGATTGCTTGAGGGGCTCGAGATTGGCGGGAAAACGGTAGTGATCGCAGCGGGGACGTTCCTTCGCGGCCGGGTGTTGATCGGCCGTGCCGTCTACAGTGCGGGGCGAGCGGGGGAGCCGCCCTCCATTGGCCTTGCGCGATGCCTTGAGCGCGTAGGATTGTCGATGGGTAGGCTGAACACGGGTACGACCCCGCGGCTCAACGCCCGGAGCATCGACTACACGGGGCTTGAATTGCAGCAGACGCGATCACAGCCTTCGGCGTTCTCGTTTTGGTCGGAACCGCGCGTTTGCGCGCCCGGCTTTCCCGTTGCTGTTACGCGAACAACCGAAGAAACGCACCGCATCATTCGGGACAACCTTCACTTGAGTCCGGGCTACAGCGGCGAAGTCGAGAGCGAGGGGCCACGGCACTGCCCTTCGTTGGAGACGAAGATCGTGAAGTTCCCGCAGCGGACGACCCACAAGGTCTTTCTGGAGCGGGAAGGGCGGAATACGGAAGAGGTGTATGTCCAGGGTGTCTACGTCTCCCTACCGCCGTCCGTTCAAGAGGATCTCATTCACAGCATTCCCGGGCTGGAATGTGCCGTGATTCAGCGGTTCGGCTACAAGATCGAGTATGACTACGTGGATCCGATGCAGCTTGCTCCCAGTATGTCCGTTGCTGGGATGAACGGGTTGTACCTTGCCGGCCAAATCAACGGGACTACTGGATATGAGGAAGCTGCGGGGCAGGGCCTTCTCGCCGGGATCAATGCAGCCAGATCCGTCTTGGGGGCTCCGGCGATCATCCTTGGCCGTCACCAGGCGTTTCTCGGTGTGCTAACCGACGATCTCACTTCGAAGGGGATCCGCGAGCCATACAGGATGCTTCCGTCTCGGGCCGAATACCGGATTCTGCTTCGCGAGCAAAACGCTGATCTTCGCTTGGCGCGCCTGGGGCATGAGATCGGCTTGCTGGATGAAGATCAGCTTGAGTCTGTCGAAGCACGTGAGGTCCAAATCCAGCGTCTGCTGAGCGAGCTTCACGAGACGCGTATCGGTCCGGCTGACTCCCGCAACGCGATCCTTGCCGATCGGGGGACGCGCCCCCTGCAAAGCAATGGATCGAGCCTTTATGATCTGCTCCGCCGACCGGAAATGCGGCTCGAGGATCTTGTCGAAGTCGACGGCGTCCCCGAGAGTGTTCGCTCGGAAGTCACGGTGCTCGCGAAGTACCAGGGCTACTTGGAGCAGCAGGAACGAGAGATCGCTCGACTCAAGCGATGGGAAGAACTGCAGATCCCCGATGGATTCGATTTTGTCGACGTACGTAATCTTTCAGTAGAAGGGCAAGAGCTTCTTGCTCGAGTCCGCCCTCATTCTCTTGGTCAGGCCGGCCGGATTCCCGGAGTCTCCCACGCGGACTTAGCGATGCTTGCTGTGGCGCTTCGAGGCTATGGTCCGTCCGCTGAAGTGGCTGGTGGGATCCTCTCGAGTTGAACGATCCGCGACATGGCGGCGCGGAAGACCTGTCCCGCCGTGTATCCGCCCCCCACGGGAAAGGTCTGAACTTCATCGAAAACGACCAACGAAACAAGCTGCGGATCGAACGCGGGAACGAACCCTGCGAACAACGATGTGTAGAACCCTTCTACGTACCCTTGTCCGGCGATCGCTTTCTGCGCCGTTCCTGTCTTGCCGGCGACTTGATAACCGGGAATCTGTGCCCATTGCCCGGTTCCTGACTCGACCACTCGAAACAGAAGAGATCGCATGGTGGTGCAAGTCGATGTGCTCAGGGCAATGTGGGGTTCACGGTCACGTTCGCGGATCGCCTCGATCCCGTCATTGGTCACTACGATGCTGCACGGAACTAGCCGGCCGCCATTGGCGATTGCCGCCATCGCTGCGACGAGCTGGATTCCGGTGACGGCAACAGATTGGCCGATCGATGTCGCGGCAAGATCCAGCGGTACCCACTGATCGGGAGCACGCAGAATGCCGCACTCCTCACCCGGGAGCTCGATGCCGGTTTCACTTCCGAATCCGAGATCGGTCAGCGTCGCATGCAGTTGGTCGGCGCCGAGATCGAGCGCAACTTGGACCATTCCCGTGTTGATCGAAGACTCGATGATTTCAACGAGCGTGACCTGGCCGAAGGATTCAAAATCCGCATTGTGGATCGTGTGCCCTCCAACGACGATGGCATCGTTTCCGTTGTAGCGTTTCTCCAGATCGACCGTTCCAGCCTCCAGCGCGGCGGCGGCGCTGAATGCTTTGAACGAGGATCCGGGCTCGAAAAGGTGAGTCACCGCAAGATTGCGGCGATCCTCGGGTGTTGAATCCGAGAACCTGTTCGGATCGTATCGCTGGCTTTGAGCCATCGCCAGGATGGCGCCGGTATCCGGGTCCATCACAAGCATCAGGCCGAAGTTGGCTTGAAAGCGGTTCGTGCCTTGATCAAGCTCCTCTTCGCACGTCAGCTGGATGGTCGCATCGAGGGTCAGCGTCAGATCGCGGCCCGGCATGCCTTGGGACACGGTGGTCGATTCGTAGGTTCGTCCATCGGCGCCGATGACAAACTGCATCACCGTGGATTCCCCGGTGAGCCAATCATCGAATGCGAGTTCGATCCCTTCCAGACCGCTACCGTCGGTTCCGACAAATCCGAGGATATTCGAGGCGAGGGTGCCCTGGGGATAGGAACGCTTCCATGTGTCGAAAAAAACCAGTCCATGCACGCCGGCTGCGGCAGCCGCATCCCTTATCCGAAGAGCCGCATCAAGGTCAACCGTTCGGTCGATCCAGGTGAAGTAACTTGGTCGGTAGACAAGATCGCGCAGTTCATCTTCGCCAAGCGGGAGATTCGTCGCGAGAATGCCGACAAGCGTTTCCGGACGCGTCATGTTGTAACTATCCACGGCGATCGCCATCGCCTTGACATCCTCGGCAAGCGTAAGGCCGTTGCAGTCGTAGATCGCCCCCCGCTGCGGGGCAAGTTCGATTCGAACTTCCTGCATGTTTGTGGCAACCGTTGTCCATCGATCATGTTCGACGATCTGCAGTTGCACGAGTCGGCCAATGAGACACAGACCGACAAAAACGAAGAAGGCAGCGACGATCTTCGGACGCTTCGGGAATCGGGATTTGCGGCTAAGGCAGGTCATCTTGGAGGAAAATGTAGGTCACGGTCTCCGGTTCCACCATCCCCAGCTCATCTCGCGCGATGTCGGATACAAGTGGCAAGGCATGTCGATGTGCCAGTTCATCGGCAAGGACGCTGTTCAGCTCCAACGTGGCATTCAACGCATCGCGGAGGTCTTCTCGTTCGGCCGTGAGGTGCAGCAAGGCGGCGCTTTGCTGCAAGTAGGCGAATGCCAGCCCAAGCGTCGCCAAGATAATGGCGGCCCACACAAGGGAGGTGACGGATCGCTGCCTCGTCCGGGCGCTACGCTGGCGAATCCGCGCGTCACGTTGCATTTGCCGATCAAGTCCACCTGTTCTTCCGGGATGCATCATGATGTCCCTACAGTAGCGGCTGTTGACATGGGCAAGGATGACATGTGTCGGCTCAGTTCGGACCGTCGGTTACCGCTAATTTCGTGCCCGCTCGGAGCTTGGCGCTTCGCGCTCTTGGGTTGGCGGCCACTTCCGCCGCATCCGCGACGATCGGGCGGCGTGTCAACTGCTTCATTTCCTGCTTCTTGTCGCACATGCACGCGGGCAAGCCGGGTGGGCAGACACAGGTGGCCTCCTTGTGGCGAAGAAACCGCTTGACCAGACGGTCTTCCAGGGAATGAAACGAGATTGCGACGAGGACGCCACCCGGGCGAAGCGCGACGAACGCTGCCTCAAGGGCGGAAGAAAGCTGCGACAGCTCATCATTGACGGCGATTCGAAGTGCTTGGAAGCATCGGGTCGCGGGATGGAATCCGGGCACGTGAAACCGTCTCGGTACAGCATCGCTGATGCTCTGGGCCAGCATCGCCGTGGAGTCGATCGTCTTCTCCTGTCGGATTCGAGTCAGATGGCGGGCGATTCGTGTGGCAAATCGCTCTTCCCCGAATTCGCGGAAGATGCGGACAAGCTCCTCCTCGCTTGCCGAGGCGATGATCTCGGCCGCAGTCTGCTTGTCCTTGTCGTTCATCCGCATGTCGAGTGGGCCATCAAGTCGGAAGCTGAATCCGCGGTTGGCCGTATCCAACTGCAGAGAAGAGACGCCTACGTCCAGCAGAACGCCGTCGACGGCGGGGATTCCTTCTGTGTCGAGCACTTCAAGGAGTTCGGAGAAACGAGCATGGTGGAACGAAACACGGTCCTTCCACGCTCCAAGACGCAGGGCAGCGAGATCGAGGGCGTTCTTATCTCGATCGATTCCGATGATTCTGACCCTCGGTTCGGCATGCAGTAGAGCCTGCGTATGCCCCCCCAGGCCGATCGTCGCGTCGACGTACACGCCATCGGGGTGCGGACAGAGATAGCGAACCACGGAGTCGGTGAGCACGGGGATATGGATATGGATCGCCTCCTGCGAAGATTCGCTGGATCGTGGGGGGACGCAGCGCGGATTCGTCTGTTGGGTCATGCTGTCTCTACAGAGTCTCCTTCCACCGAGCGACGAGGTTCAGTGCCTCAAGGGGCGAGAGGCGATCCGTGTCGGTCTTTCGGAGCTGCTTGAGGATCGGGTGATCATCGGAACCGAAAAGAGGTAGACGTTCCGCGGTTGACGGCTTTGCCTTGAATCGGGTGATCGGCTGCTCTTCTCGCAGGGCATCCAGGATGCGATCCGCTTCTTCGGTCACTCTCTTGGGAAGCCCGGCGAGTCGGGCGACGTGGACTCCGTAGCTTCCTTCGGCGACGCCCGGCTCTACGTGGTGAAGGAAAACAACATGGTCTCCAAACTCCTTTACCGTGACGTGAAGATTCTTGACCGACGGCAGGTCATCCCCAAGCTGTGTCAACTCGTGGTAGTGTGTGGCAAACAACGTCTTGGCTTGAGTGCGGACTGCAAGTTCGTGGGCGATTGCCCAAGCGATCGCCATACCATCGAATGTGCTCGTACCACGCCCCATCTCGTCGAGAATGACAAGGCTGCGCGGTGTGGCGCGTTCGAGAATGGTCGACACCTCGAGCATCTCCATCATGAACGTGCTGATTCCTTCGGAAAGGGCATCGCTTGCCCCGACGCGGGCGAACACCTGATCGATGATCGGAACGGATGCCTCTCGCGCAGGAACAAAGGAACCGATTTGAGCCAACATGCAGATCACGGCTGCCTGCCTTAAGAAGACGGACTTCCCTGCCATGTTGGGCCCGGTCAGGATGACCAACGATGTGTCGCCGGCCATCTCCAGATCATTGGGGACGAACTCCTCGACCTGCTCGACCACCGGATGTCGTCCGCCACGGATCCGAATCTCACGGTCCGCATTGAACGCGGGCCTCACATACCCGTCACGAGCTGCGATCTGAGCGAGGGACAGGGTGACATCGAGTTCCGCAAGGGCATCACTGATGCTTTGGAGTTCGGGAATCGATCCGGTGAGTCGGTCGACGGCGGTTTCGTAGATCTCTCGCTCGCGATCGATCGCGAGCGCTTGCTTCTCCTCGATTCTCTGTTCCAGCCCATGAAGATCATCGATCGTGAAACGCTCTGCGTTCGCCAGCGTTTGGCGACGATGGTAGCGGGGCGGGACCTTCTCCAGATGGGCCCGTGTGACTTCCAGGTAATAACCGAAGACTCTGTTGTAGCCGACCTTGAGCGTACTGATTCCCGTTTCCGCGCGCTCGCGGCTCTCGATTGCGGTGATCTCTTCTTTGGCATGGGAGATCTCGGCGCGGAGTGCATCCAAAGCTGCATCATGACCGTCGCGGATAAATCCGCCATCGCTGACGTGCGGCGGGGGCTGATCAACAAGCATGTCCTTGAGAAAGGCCCCGAGTTGCTGGATCACAGGACTGGTCAACCGACGGTGAGCATCGGAGAGATTCTCCGCGAGCGAGAGGAGTTCTTCGGGTGGTTGATCATGCGGTTGCCGTCGTTCGATGGTCTCCGCGACGCGAGCCGCGATCTCCGGAATGCGTTCCAGCGTTCGCTGGATCAACAGGATGTCAAGAGGGCGGATCTGATGCGCGCCGAGACGACCAGCAAGCCGTTCGAGATCCCTGATGGACCTCATTGCATCCCGGAGCCGTTGGCGGGGGATCTCCGCATTGACGAACGTCTCAACGGCATCCAATCGTCGGCTGATCCGACGAACGTCGACCAGCGGGGAGAGGATGCGGCGGCGCAGGAGACGTCGTCCCATGCTGGTGCAGGTTTCGTCGAGAACACCGAAGATCGTGCCGCGCCTGCCCGTCTCCCTGAGAGGGTGGATTAGTTCCATGCTGCGCACGGTGAACGGATCAAGGTCCATGTGGTCCGTCACCGAGTAAAGTCGGAGAGGACGAAGATGTCGGGCGGTTTCCTTCTGGGTGCGAACGATGTAGTTGTACACCGCGGCGGCGGCGTGGAGGGCCCCGCGTGGGAGCTCCGTAGTCGGTGGCGGCATGGCGGCTGGATCGAAGTCCTCGATGTCGACGGTACTGATAGATGCGTGCAGATCCTCCAGACGGGCTTGCTGTTCCGGCTTCCATGACACAGGTACGAGTACTTCGGATGGGGAGAGTCGGTGGAGTTCGCTCTCCAATGCCGCTTGATCCAGATTCGATGTGCAGCGGAACTCTCCGGTCGAAAGGTCCAGAGCGGCGAGCGCGTGCTGTTCCTGCGACCATACCGCGACGAGGTAGTTGTTGACGCCGGCATCGAGGACATCTTCATCGAGCACCGTGCCCGGCGTTGCCACGCGGACAATCTGCCGTTTGACCAACCCTTTGGCGTTCTTGGGGTTTTCCACCTGTTGGCAGATGGCGACCTTGTAGCCCTTCTTGAGGAGGCGATTGATGTACGCGTCGCCACGACGAACGGGGACGCCTGCCATCGGATGCCCGCTGCGCGCTGTCAGGACCACATCAAGTTCTGCGGAGACCGTCTTGGCATCATCAAAGAATGTCTCGTAGAAGTCGCCGAGGTGAAAAAACAGAATCGCCGTGGGGTGCTGCGATTTCAGTCTCCAATACTGCTCCATCATTGGGCTTGAGTCATTCATCTTCAAGCCTTCAGTATAGAGGGGGGGCATGAAACCCGCAAAGAGCGTTGGGATCAAGTGTCCTGTTATCGAAACGGACAACGATCCGTTCCGTCCATCGAGCGGGAGTATTGACGCCTCTAGGTGTTTCGTATATGATGGTAGCACTTAGAAGTGGGACCTGAAAAAGGCAAACCTATCGGAAGATGGGGACGCAAAGCTACGGACCTATGACGGTGGCCGGGCTGCCAGGAGTGGCAGCGTGGCCGTTTTTTGTTTGCGGAAACAGGGGTGTTTAGCATGCAGACGACGATCTACTATGCGCAGGATGATGCGTACCTGATGGAGCAAGTTGATCAAAAAGGACGCCGGGAAAGAAAGAGCCGCAGCGCGGTGATCTTGTCGATTCTTGAAGAGCACTTCGAGCGGAACAAGCGGCTCGGAGAGATTCTGCTCGATCTTGGCGCGGTGACGCATGCGGATCTAGCCAAAGGTTTGACGCTCCAAGAGAACAAATTCACCGACAAGCTGCTTGGCGACATCCTCCTCGAAGAGGCATTGACCAGTTCGGATGCGATCGAGCGAGCACTGATCATTCAGGGAAGAAACGCAGACGAGAAATAGCAGGGAGGTCTGGGGCCAATAGCCGAGAGGATACTGCTGCACAATCGCTGAGAAAGGCAAACTGCCTGCGAGGGTAGGGCGCAAAGCCACGGATCTCCGAAGAGATGGCCGGGCTGCCAGCCTGACGGAAGAGTCGGTCCGCAGGGAGGAAGCCGTGGCGTTAGGATTTGGCTGGAGAAGCTGCACGTTCTGGTTTGCACTTACGGTTGTCTGTTTCCTTGGATTGGGGAGTCTCCCCACGATTGCCGCCAGTTCTATTTCCGTACAGATCGACCCGACGAACGCCGCCTGGATTCACATCTATGACAACACGGCGGACGATTACCTCTGCGAAGCATGCTCCTTGAGTCCGTCCAACATTGATGTCCCGAGGGATCGAGTTGGACACAGCTTCACCGTATGGCTGTTCAAGGGTGGCCACACGCTAATGGTGAAGAGCTGGCCGAAGGATTGGGTCGTCAATAGCCTGGGCGACGAAGCGACGGGAATCGTTGGCGGCGGGGCAGAACCGATTCACTTCCATGGGGATATCATTGTCGGCAACAAAGTTCCTGTTGCGAATGCGGGCGGACCGTACGATGGATGCGTGGGTGAATGGATCGAATTTGATGCCAGTGGCAGCCAGGATCTCGACTCGGAGGATCTTCTTGAGTTCCGATGGGACTTTGAGAGCGATGGAACCTGGGATACATCGTGGAGTGCAAGCCCATATGCGTCTTACGCTTGGAGCGTGGCCTTCAGTGGTTCGGCGACGGTGGAGGTGCGGGACGTCTTCGAGGGGATTTACACGGGGGACACGGCAACGGCTGCTGCGAATGTGTCTATCTTGCAGTGCGATTTGCCCGTATCTGCTGTCAACGATTCCTATGTGATATCCGAAGATGCCGTGCTCTATGTTGCTGCTCCGGGCGTGCTGGAGAACGATTCCTTCCCCGACGGCGGCGAGCGTGTAGATCTGATCAGCGACGCAGCCCACGGCGTGCTCGTCCTAATCGCTGACGGATCCTTCCAATACACGCCCGATCCGGACTTCTGCGCCGTCGATTCATTTACCTATGAACTGTCGGATGCTGATGGGGATTCGGATACGGCGATGGTGACGATCGAGGTTGCGTGTGTCAACGACGGGCCGGTGGGGAACGATGATGAGGAGACGACGCCGGAGGACACCCCGGTCACCGTGGATGTCCTAGCCAACGACACGGATCCGGAGAACGATCCGCTCACCGTCCAGAGCGTCACCCAACCCGGTCATGGAGACGTAACGAACAACGGGA
>CAZJLO010000025.1:10215-27486 GCA_964547105.1 uncultured Thermotogae bacterium | reverse complement strand
CATCCCTTAAATTTCAGCTGATCAACTCTGATTCAGAAGCCGTTCTTGCAAAAGCCGGATGTCTACCGCGCGGATCGCGCCGTCCGAACCGGTCAGAGCCGCCGCGATGCCGGCGGCCTGGCCCGTGATGTAGCAGCCCGGCATCACGCGGACTGAGCTTTGCATGTAACGGTCCGTGCTGACGCAGCGCCCGGCTGTCAAGACGTTGTCGAGTGTTTGCGGGATCAGGCAGCCATAGGGAATGCCATAGCTTTCGCCCTTTTTGTAGCGCAGTTCCGTGTGCTCTTTATGAAACGTGTTATAGCTTTCAAGATCCGGTTTGGCGGCGTGTATGTCGACCGGATAGCTGTAGCGGCCGATCTCATCGGCAAAGGCAGCCCGCGCCAGAAAGTGCTCCAGTGTCAGGACAGCATCGCCAACGATGCGGCGCGTCTCCCGGATGCCCATCATGGAAGCGGTCACAACCAGTTCCATGTCCTCATAACCGTCCAGGTATTGCCTGTAATACCGCTCGTACTCATTGAGCAGCTTGCGGCTGAGGATTAAAGAGGCTGTCAAAGACTGCTCGTCGGTTCCGTCGACACCAAAAGCATGGCCGATATTGCCGCCGCCCAGGCTGCGCCCGACGCGCCACATACCCGGCAAGTGCAAATCCGGTGTTGCAAAGACACCGCCAGCGCCGTTTGTCACCGCGATTCTCGTTTGAAGCGATCCCAAGTCCGGCTCTTCCGACACAAACACCGCGTAGCTTGCCTCCCATGAGATGCCGGCAACGATGTAGAGCATGTCAATCGACACCTCTCCCCCGGCAACACTCGATACGCCCACGATGAGCTCCGCATCTTCGTTCAGGGCAACCGCGGCTCCGTCCGGCAGCCGCAGAGTAACCGGATCTGCCACGAGAATCATCGCGCCACCTTCCTGCCGAAGAAGGATCCCATCCGATTGAGCCACGATCTCGCCGCGGTACATCGCACCGGTTCGGTCGATGACCTCCACCGTGAGCCCTACCGCTTCCGTGAGCAGATCGAATCTTCGCGCCGGATGGAATCGAGTCCACTGGATGTCGGCATCGCTCTGCAGCAACAAGGATGGCACGATCAGCCCATCGGGGATCGCAAGATCGACCTCGTTGAAGCCGGGCTGCAGGGTCACCGTGCGCGTCTCCTGGATCACAGCCCTTCCCTGCGCATACACCGCCATCGCATCCACATTCAGCGTTTGCCCCGCAGATGCGAAAGCCACCAGTCCGATAGAAAAGACCGCAAGCACAATCAGCGCTATACTCTTCATGGATCGGAATTCACGTCTCATATCACGCCTCCTTCGATCCAACGTACACCTAGGACACTCGTCGGTTCCAAGCACGCTTCCGCTCTCATACCGCCACCTACGAACCTTCCGCTGTGCGAGCCACCCCCGGAATCGATTCGCGCCTCCCATCGGCGAGAATCCGTTCTGCTCGGATCCCCGCCGATCAACGCGTAGCAGAGGATAGGGCGAACCCATCCCTCCCGATCGCCTCCCGGTCCGCCCAACCAAGCCCAACCCGTTCATGAGCCCTCGCTCCGCCCTGGATTGCGCGCATCCTACGCCCAACGATATCACAGCTCGCACGCTCCATCCCAAACACTGGACGAACCCTCACTGCGGCAGTACAGTGCTTGCGATCGCACAGGAGGAAGCATGGACTTGACGATCCCGCGACTCGGGCAAGCAAAAATCAATTCCCCGTTGCGTCTTTCAACCAAGAGCGGTGATCTCGTCGCCAACTACGTTCGGGACTCAGCTCGTACGCTGCACGATATCTCGCTCGACGCGGACAATCCCCCTGACGTCAACGCCGAGAACCTGCCGCTCTCTTTTGAGGTAGCCGGACCCAGAGAGAAGATCTACTTCGATCCGAGCAAGCTTCGCGTCGGAATCGTCACCTGCGGCGGTCTCTGCCCCGGGATCAACACGGTGATTCGAACTCTGGTAATCGAGCTATCCCAGAGGTACGGCGTTCACCGGATCACCGGGTTCCGCTACGGCTTCGCGGGATTGGAGCCGAAGCACGGCTACCCGGTTCTCGAGCTTGATCCGGAGATGGTGGATGACATCCATCACGATGGCGGCTCGATTCTGGGAACATCGCGCGGCCCTCAAGATACCGAAGCGATGGTGGACACGCTCGAGCGAATGGGCATTTGTCTGTTCTTCGTGATCGGGGGCGACGGGACCCTCCGAGGAGCCCATGCGATCTACGAGGAGATCACGCGAAGAGGTCTCAAAATCTCCGTGATTGGAATCCCCAAGACCATCGACAACGATGTCCTCCTTGTCGAGAGAACCTTCGGGTTCGAGACGGCCGTCTCCATCGCAATTGAGGCGATCCGCTCGGCCCACACCGAGGCGAAGTCCACCGAGAATGGCGTCGGTCTGGTTCGCCTCATGGGGCGCCATTCGGGCTACATCGCAGCAAACGCCGCCCTTGCCGAACCGGACGTCAACCTCGTGTTGATTCCCGAGATCCCGTTCTCCCTTGATGGCGCCAACGGAGTCCTCGATTGGCTGGAACGGCGCCTTCGCCGAAGCGACCACGCGGTGATTGTCGTTGCCGAGGGAGCCGGGCAAGATCTGCTCCACCAAGCCGACAGCGCAGTCGAGCGAGACGCATCGGGCAACGTCAAGTTGGCTGACATCGGCCTTTTCCTTCGCGACGCTATCCATCGATCCCTGCAACAGCGAGCCGTGCCCCACAGTTTGAAGTACATCGACCCGAGCTACCTTATTCGCAGTGCACCGGCCAATCCGAATGATTCGCTGTTTGCATCCAGCTTGGCGCGAAGCGCGATGCATGCGGGAATGAGCGGCCGAACCGGCATGCTCGTCGGTCTGTGGCACGCTGCGTTCACCCACGTTCCGATTCGCGAAGCGATTGCCGGCCGGAAAGTCGTCGATCCGGAAGGTGACTTGTGGCGTTCCGTGCTTGAGTGCACCGGGCAGCCACCCGTTCTCGACAACTAGCACCATCGGTCGATGCGCCGCCGGCAGCTCACAACCCCAGACTACGGGATTGGGGCGATCGTCACATCGTCTGCCGCCGTATCGGATGCGGCATCGTTGTCTTGAATGGTGAGAACGACCGTATAGATCCTTGACTCGCTCTGCACCGGGTAGATGTGCGTCACAGCGATCCCCGAATCGGTTTGGCCGTCTCCGAACCGCCATGCGTACGAGACAATCGTGCCATCCGAGTCCGACGATGCCGACCCATCAAAATCGACCGACGTGCCCGTGCCATAGACGATCGCGAATCGTGCCACCGGACTTCGATTCCCAAAAAGGAAGCATCCTCCCAGCAGGAGGATCAGCGCTCCACACCCGACGGCCAGCACTGCAGCTCTTGCCCTATTCATCCTTCCCCCTTCTCGCACCGCATCCTCTCACCCGTCTCATGCGCCGGCGCCCGACACTCGATTCCGATCCAATGGGCTTCGTTGCAAACGATCTTACAGCTTCGTATAACTTCCAGCCAATGGCGGGGAGGTGGAGATAACCATGCATACGCGGCGGATCGATCCACCGGGGGCTTGCCTCTGTTATCACGACCTGCCTGGGCGGAATCCGACGTGTGTGTTCCTGCACGGTCTCGGCGCCTCTTCAAGCGCCGACTTCACCGAACTCGCCAGTCTCCCCAGACTGCTTCCATATCGCCGCATTCTCGTCGATTTCTTCGGTTTTGGGTTCAGCGAACGCCCACAGAGATTCTCGTACACCCTCGACGACCATGCTCAGGTCATCTCCTCACTGCTTCGTCAGCTAGGGCTGTCTGAGCGATCCTGCATCTTCGTCGGCCATAGCATGGGCGGAGCCGTCGCCATCACGCTGGCCGCAACCGCAGTGTCCAGACCAGGCGGCCTGGTGATCGCCGAAGGCAATCTCGATCCTGGCGGAGGGGTGGTAAGCCGGCCAATTGCCGAGCAAACCGAATCTCAGTTTCTCGACACCGGCTATCGTCGCTTCCTGGATATCCTCGCCCAACGCCCGCATGTCGCTACCTATGCCGCATCGGCCCGCGTCGCCGATCCGCTCGCTCTGTATCGCAGCGCCGTCTCCCTGAAGGCGGGGACGGTTCCCACCATGCGCGAGCGGCTTGGCTCACTTCAATTGCCGCGGATGTTCCTGTTCGGAGAAGAATCTCTCCCAAACGACGATGAAGAGTGGCTTGAGCAACACGGAATCGCCGTTGAAGTAATCGCATCCGCCGGACACAACATGATGCACGAAAACCCTTCCGCGGTCGCAGATGCTGTCGCTCGCGCGGCATCACGGTGGGAAGACGAGATAGTCATCGGCAAGATCTGATCCCTGGCGACTGGTTCCGCCCGCACGCCGGATTCGTCCCCAGAAGGCGCTTGGCCCAAAGCCGCAACCAAGAATCACCGCCCTGTCTTTCCAGCTCCATTTCTCGCTCGGGGACTTGGTGCGCAGGTCGCTCAGGGAGATCCGTAGATGTCAAGAATATCCCGCAGCATGGTTGCCGCGGAAGGCAGCGGGGTAGGCTCGTCAATCTTGAGGGTGATCGTTCCGTAGATATCGGTCTCGAACACGACCCCCATTTCCGTACGCCCCAACCCGGCGAGCGGATGCGCACGCTCAAGCACGGTGGGCTCGACCGTCAGACGCGACGTCCGATTCGGAGCACGGCCGTCGATCTCGGCCGTGCAGAGCAGCCGCAACACACCCCCACGATCTTGCGCTGCGCGAACCTGAGCAGCAGCGATTTCACGGATTCCCGTTCGCCGAACATCCGCCAGCGTAACATCTGCTCCCGCCCCAAGGACGGCCCTGACGAGAATCACCAGCTTCGCCGCCGCGTCCCATCCATCCAGATCCCACGAACCATCTCCCTCCAGAACGCCTCGGGAGCCGGCATCACGGCATGCCTCATCCCATGGGACGCCCGCCGCCAGCAGATCGAGGACATAGCCGGTAGCCAGATTCGGGACGGCAAGGAGTCGCCGCACGACCGCCCCACGGAGATCGCGAGTCGCTACGTAAAGCGCCGGCAGTCCACCGGCAACGGTTCCGTCAAACCGAAGCTCGGCACCATGTGAACGCGCCAACGCTGCCAGCTCCGTGCCGGCTACGACGATCGGCCCCTTGTTCGGGGTCACCACATGGATGCCCCGCGTGAGGGCAGCTCGGATCGTGGACACCGCAGGTTCCGCGGCCTGGTCAAGACGAACGGGAGAGGCCTCGCACAACACATCGAATGCGCCGTTGCGAACGAGCTGCGCGGCGGATCCACCTTCGATCCCACCCGGTAGCTCCGCTACCGATCGCCCTTTCTTCTTCAATCGAACAACGCGATCCACTTCGAATCCCTCATCAAAAGGCGCGATGGCAATGCCACCTGAATCGGCAAGACCAACGACTCGAATGATCAATCCGAAGTTCGAGGAAAGAAGCGCCTTCTTGTCCCCCAGAAGTCCAAGGAATCGCCGGCCGAGATTCCCGACACCTATCACGGCAACGCGCACGGTCCGCATCAAAGTACCTCCCGAAACCCACAGTCCGAGTCCGAACCAGGCAGATTCGGCATCGAACCGCTCCCGGAACGTAGATATACTTCGTCAAGCACGGTTTTGCCAAAGGAGGAGCACATGGAACAAACGCTTCGGGAGTTTGTGACTGCCGCGCAGAACGCCCACATCGCCTCGCCCGCTTTCAGCGCGGTTCAGACCGTGGAAGCGGGAGATGTCAGAATGACGGCATCCGTTGCCATAGATCGTTCCTTCGTTTCCGTTGAGTACCAGTCCTACGCCGACCCCTTCTCCAAGCTGCAGGAGTCGCTGCTCGGCAACATCGAGTACACAGCTGAGGATATGCCGAACCTTCGCGCGACCTACGACGGGAAGACTACATGGGTCTACGATCGTAGCCGGGAGATTGCCGTTCGCTACTCCGGCTGGCTCATCCCGTCACCATTCGCATCCCTGCGAACCTTGGGCGAACTTCGTTTCCTTGCACAGCTCACAAGCGATTTTCTCTTCGCCGAGGGGCCGCGTGAATCCCTACATGGTCGGCAGGGACGTGAAGTCCGCCTGAAGCCGCGCACCTCCCTGCAACCGCAATTGCTGCGGGAGCTGCGATTTCCCTTCCGCAAGGCGAGCATTTTGTTCGACATCGAGACATATTTCCCCCTACGGATCGTCGCTCATCCAGCTCCAGGTTCCTCCTGGTCGATGCTACTCCCTCCAAATGTTCCCCTGGTACTGACCTATCGCGATGTCCACCACAATCCACCAGAGGCACGCCTTCGCTACGTGCCGTTGGCGAATACGCGTCAGTTCATCGGCCAAACCATGAGCACGACGGAGGTCGCCGATTTCTGGCCATCTCCGCTCCCTCTGGATGCGTTTCACGAACTGGGCTACCGCGTCGACGGAGATCGCGCCCACACAATATGGGATTCAGCCAGCTCCCAAGGTCAAGTCACGATCGAGTTCGTGGCAACAGCGAAGGCGTCTGATCAGGCTGATGCTTCTGATGAGCCGCCCCGGCTGATCCTGCGCGTCTCGAACTATCTTCTCCACAACCTGGGCAGACGCAAAGCCACGATTTCCGGCTACGGGAACGTGCATGAAGTTGACGGCCAGCGCGTTCGGATTCTCAATCGCTCATCGCTGACCACAGAAGGAAACGCCATCCCCGGCTTGCCTTCAATTTGCGAGGCATTCTGGGAGACCGACGGCTTCTTCTGGTTCCTTCTTGGAGAGCAACTGGACGAGTCGTCTCTCCTTCAAATCGTCTTGCCGCTCATAAAATAGAGTGGACAAACTCACAGGCGTCTCGAGCCGCTAACCGCTCGAGACGCCGTCGACACGCATCACTTCAAATAGCGCATCCTCCAAGATCTGCTCCTCGCCTCGTGTCGCCATTTCGCGCAGCACATAGCTGCCGACAGCCACGTTCAGCTCCTCGACAAGGGAACGTTGGTTCGCCGCCGCAATCAACGCAAGGCTGCGTAACATCGTTCGATCCAACACATCATCTGGGTGATCCACCACGGCAGAGCCTCCTAGCAGAAGAGGTACATCCGAAGACCACCGATATCGATACACGACCAATGGGGGATGAGTCAAGAGCACTCATGCCGGCATCGGGTCCGTACGGATATTTCCACGAAGCCCCTACCCAGGCGAGTTTCCGCGAAAACACCCTAATTCGTTCGTTTCGCACACATGCTTCCCTTGGGCCATTCCGGCAACCATAGGACGTTCGTCACCCCAGCACGCCATCTGCCCCTATGCCTCATTTCTACGGGCTCAGCGCGCGATGGGACATTCGCTACCGAACGTCGCCCGACGAACTGCCCCCCGCTGCCACCGACAGCGGCTCCAGCCTCCGATCCACGAAGCTACTCGCTGTCCCTTCCCGCCATCGAGAAGATGGCCATGATCACTTCACACAGGACACGGACGACAATCGGTCCGACAAACAACCAGATCAGCCCGTTGATGATCACCGCGGCGCCACCGAACCGGCTGGCGAGCATCGTAATCCCACGAACCGTAGTGACCCCCACACCGACCCAGAACGCAACCTGAATCAGCCGGGGGGTCAAGAACCGCTCAAAACTGAGGTACTCTCGCATCGCTGCCTTCCTTTCTTGCCCGTTCAAGCTGTTGATATCCCATAGGCTACCATGGACGACCTATCAAGAGCAACTCGATGGCGATATGCGCCAATAGGACTTGATTCCGAGCATCCAGGAGAGTAGTCTGTCCACTATGTCGCGTCTGCTTCGTTTCGTGCCTCCTCTGGCTCTTGTCGCGTTGGACCAGTTTCTCAAGTGGTATGTTCTTTCACGCTATCCCCCCGGAACCGCTCGCGCGATTCTGGGAACCTGGGTCAGACTCTCTGTCGCGCGAAACCCCGGCGGAGCATTCGGCCTGTTTCCCGGGCACAGCGAGTTGTTCATCGCCGTATCTTCTTTGGTCGTTCTGGCCCTGCTGATCTTGCTTGCAGTAGCAGAGCGCATTCCAGCTCCGTATCGTTATGGCCTGCCGCTTCTGCTTGCCGGGGCAGCCGGCAACTTGATTGACCGCGCATTCCTCGGATACGTTGTCGACTATATCGAAGTCCGCGGATTTTCGGTCTTCAACGTCGCCGATGCATGTATCGTCGTCGGCGTATTGCTGGTGGCAATCGGTCTCGTGTTTGGGAAGGACGCGGAATGATCTGGCAAGGCAAGCTCATCGTGTTTGAAGGACTCGACTTCACCGGCAAGTCGACGCAGGCGCGGCTTCTTGGCGAGAGCCTGCGACAGCAAGGATACGAAGTGACCTTGACTCGTGAGCCGGGGGGGACAAGCATCGGCGAGCAGGTCCGTCAAATTCTCCTTTCGGATAAGAACCACGATCTGGATGCTCTGTCGGAGCTTCTTCTGTTCATGACCTGCCGTGCGCAGCTGACGCGTGAGATTATCAAGCCCGCTCTTGCTGCGGGGCATGTGGTCATCTCCAGCCGCTACAGAATGTCAAGTCTTGCCTATCAAGGATACGGACGAGGCTTGGATCTTGACCTGATTCGCCGTCTCAACGACGCGGCAACCGATCATCGCCCCTCCGATCTCGTCATCTTTCTCGATGTCGGACCGGAGGATGCCCTGGCTCGCCGCGGCGCGCACCCTGATCGGATCGAACAGGAGGATATTCCTTTTTATCGGCGGATCTATGATGGCTACAAAGAGCTGCTTCTCGATGAGCCAACAGCACTGATTGTCCCGGCGACGGAGGACATCGAGGCAGTCGCGACCGCGATCCAGCATCGGATACAGGCTGTTTCCTCCGTCGAAAACGATCGGGTATGATCGCAGTGGAGATTGTTCTTGTAAGGGGGATTCCATGAACTTCGTCTGTGCCAAGTCCGCCCTGGTCACGGGTGTCAAACTGGCTGGTTATGCACTAGGAACGAGAAGCAGTATGCCGATCCTCGGAGGCGTCAAGCTGACGGTTCGCGGGGATTCTCTCGAGCTCTATGCCACCGATCTCGAACGCGCATTGAGCTGCACGGTACCGATCCAGAACTCGGGCCCAGATGGAGCCGCCGTGCTGAACGGATCGGTGTTCGTGCGCATCGCCCAGCACCTGCCGGAGGACGAAGAGATCCAGATCAAGGGCAGCGACTCCGACAGCACGGTGGTTCACCTCCGCTGCGGAGAAACATCCTTCGACCTGCCGACGCTGCCCGTCGAAGACTACCCGGAAGCGTTCAATCTCCCGGAGACGAAAGTCGCAGCGCTTGCCGCGGGACGGTTCCATCGCGCCCTGGAACAGACTGCGTTTGCTGCACTAAAGGCCGGCGAAACGACGCGCCTCAGCCTCACCGGCGTGGCCGTCGTCCTCAAGGATGGCGCAGCGAAGCTCGTCGCCACCAATGGGTATCGACTGTCGATGAAGACCATCGAAGTCCTTGAGATCCTCGAGGAAGGGGAGTTTCTCGTCGAGGCAGGCGTTCTCGGCGACCTTGACCGGGTCCTTTCTCAGCTTGGCGCGGAGGAAGTTGTGTTGTTCCGAGGCGAAGGCCAGCTGTTCTTCCAGGCCGGCGGCGTGGTGTTCATGGCGAAAACCATCGCCGAAGAGTTCCCCGACTTCGAACGCGTGATTCCCAAGGACAATCCGATCGCTCTGTCTTTCAATCGACGCGCCCTCTACGACACGCTTCAGCGAATGGCGATTACTGCCGCCGAGGAATCTGGCGCGGTCACGGTTCGCGCCTCTTCCGAGGAAACCGCCGTTCGAATCTCTTCATCATCAAAAGACAAAGGAGAGGGCGAAGAGCGCGTTCGTCTCGCCAACGCTCCCGAGCAGGATATCGACATCGCGTTCAAGGCGGAGTATCTGCTTGATGCGCTGAAGCGAATGGATTCCGATGAAATCGTGATGCATCTCTCGTCAACGGAGAAGGCCGGCCTGATTGAGCCATCGGGCGATCCGTTCGCTGAGGAGGATTCCGGATTCCTCTATGTCTGCATGCCGGTCCGGCTCACAAGCTGACCAGGCTCAAGAGGCGCCGTCATCACACGAGAGGCTGCTCCTGTGAGAAGGTCCGCTCCATCATCGCTGTGCACCCGCCCACCCGGTGCACAGCGATGATGCACTTGCCGGAAGAGGTCGAGCCTCCGGCGATTCGCCTCGAGACTCACACTGCCACCTTCCGTTAGGTCCAGGCCTCGGGGCACCCTAAGTTCTCGGCTGCCGCAGCAAGGGCTTCGCCGATCGCGGCGACCTTTCCGCCCCCGCCTTGTCCGAACCGATCGTTCCCGCCACCGCCGCCGCCAAGAATCTTCGAGAGCGACCGAACCAGGTTCCCGGCATGGAATCCGTCGATCCCGGCGCTCTTCTTGCACACGGCCACGCCGCGCTCGTCGACCACTCCAATCAGCACGACAATCGCTGGATTGAGCTTCTCTTCCAGCAAATCCGTCATCCGCTTCAGCTCGTCTGCCGGCCGATCCACTCGATCAACCAACAAAGCTCGCCCGGCAGAGCGGCTGACACCTTCAGCAAGTCTGTCGACTTCCTGCTGAAGGAGAACCTCACTGAGCTGTGCGACACGCTGCGAAAGTCCCCGCTGCTCGGCTCGCAATCGCGCAACGCTCTCCAACGGATCTTCACCCAGCGCAGTCTCCAGGTCGGCAAGCCGCCGGAATCGCTCTCGCTGAATTGCGACAACGCCCTCTGATGTCACGGCGCGGATCCGGCGCGTCCCTGCAGCCACACTTCCCTCTTCCGTAATCAGGACCAGCCCGATCTCGCCGCTCCGACGAACATGGGTCCCACCACAGAGTTCCTTGCTGTAGTCGCCGACGCACAGCACGCGCACCCGCTCTTTGCCCCGGTATTCCTCGACGAAATGCGCCAGCGCACCGCTTGCCAGCGCATCCTCCATCGGAAGCTCAAGCGTCTCAACCGGGTAATCCGCCCAGATCGCCTCGTTGACCTCGTCTTCGACTCGCGCAATCTGTTCCTCCGCAAGCGGCTCGAAGTGCGAGAAGTCAAATCGTAGTTCATCCGCCCCAACCACCGACCCCGCCTGAATGACATGTTCGCCCACCACCTGACGTAGTGCCCGATGCAGAAGGTGAGTCGCCGTGTGATTACGTTCGATTCGTCGGCGCCTTTGCGCATTCACTCTGAGCACACAGCGATCCCCAAGGGAGAACTTCCCCTCTTCCACTCGCACCAGATGCTCGAATGCGCCGGATGCGTTCTTCCGGACATCGAGGACACGGCCGATTCCGCCGCCGTCAGCGCACCGGACCACACCCTCGTCAGCAACTTGCCCACCGGATTCCGCATAGAAGGGAGTTTGCGCGAAGACGATCCGAAGATCCGCTTCCTCCGGATGGATCCAGAGAATCTCCGACTCCGTCTCCAGTGTTTCGTAGCCGACAAAGACCGTCTCCTCGCGCCACATATTCCCGCTTGCGCCGCCGGTCCCCGCGCTCCTGGAGGCCTCGTGGTGCGACCTTTCGGTGTCTTTTCGCGACCGCTCACGCTGCCGGGCAAGCGCTTCTCGATAGCCGATATCATCGAGGGAGAATCCAGCATCGGCAGCGATTTCCCGCACCATCTCGACGGGGAAACCGTACGTGTCATGCAATTCGAATACAGCCCCGCCAGGAAGAACGCGGTCCTTCCCGTCCGCTTCGCTCTGCGCGGCGATCAGCTTTTCGAGTCGCCGCTCCCCTTCGCGCAACGTACGTCGAAACACCGACTCTTCTCGGCCGATCACCCGCTCGGCCACCTCGCTCGCCTGGACGATCTCAGGGTAAGACGCTCCCATCGTGACAACGATCGGTTCGACGAGCTTCGCCAATGTCCCTTCGGGTAGCCCAAGGTGTTCACCGGCGCGAACCGCGCGCCGCAGAATCCTTCGAGCCACATACCCCCGCCCTTCGTTGCTGGGAAGGACACCGTCGGCTACAAGGAACAGCACGCCGCGAACATGGTCGGCGACGGCATTTCGGTACTGAATCGCAAGCCGGCCCTGAACATTTCCCGGCGTCGCCGCCTCGATCGACTCCAGCAATCCGCGGAATAGGTCGATTTCGAAGTTCGTTGAGACTCCCTGAAGTACGGCGGAGGTTCGCTCCAATCCCATGCCCGTATCGATGCTCTTGCGAACAAGCGGCGCTAGCGATCCGTCGGTCTGCGCATCGTATTCCATGAATACGAGGTTCCAGATCTCAGAGAAACGATCGCAGTCGCAGCCAACGCCGCGGCAATCAGGACCGCAAGACCGATCCTCTCCGGCGTCAAAGAAGATCTCCGAATCCGGGCCGCACGGCCCTCCGTCTCCAACCGGCCCCCACCAGTTGTGCCGCTTGCCGAGTCTGGAGATCCTCTCCACAGGGATCCCGATCCTGTCCTGCCAGATCCGATACGCGTCTTCATCTTCTTCGTACACCGAAACCGAGAGTCGCTCGGCAGGGATCGAGAGTTCCTTCGTGAGGAACTCCCATGCCAGATCGATCGCCCCTTCCTTGAAATACGAACCGAACGAGAAATTCCCCAGCATCTCGAAGAACGTGTGGTGGTAGGCTGTTCGTCCCACATTCTCGATGTCCGTGGTACGGAAGCACTTCTGGCAGCTGGTGGCGCGGGAGAAGGCTGCTGTCCCGCGTCCCCAGAACAGATCCTTGAACTGCACCATCCCGGCCGCCGTAAACAGGAGCGTCGGATCGTTGGGAACCAGCGATGAACTCGGGATTCGCTCGTGCCCGCGCTCCTCGAAGAAACCTAAGTACTGTTGTCGTAGATCGCTCACTCTCATTCGATACTCCTGCGGACCCGGTGGGATGCGAAGATTCTAGATACGGTGCCCGCCGATCGCAACCGCCGTTTCGGCGCCGCTTGTATCCGAGACGGGATAGGACGGATCAACAAACGCGTTGTCCCGACAACAGGCCGGCACTATACTCGGACCGAATACGAAAGGAGCACTCCGATGACGTTTATCGACGACATTTTCGCGCGAGAGATCATCGATTCGCGTGGCAATCCAACCGTGGAGGTTGATGTCCTCTTGGAGGACGGTGCATTCGGACGGGCCGCCATTCCGTCCGGCGCATCGAAGGGAGTCTATGAAGCTCTAGAGCTTCGCGATGGCGATCCCGAACGTTTTCACGGCAGAGGCGTCCAAAAGGCGGTGGACAACGTTTGCGAGATCATTACGCCGGCGCTGATCGGCTTCGACGCTCTCGATCAAATTGCGCTTGATAAGGCGCTGATTGAACTCGACGGAACCGACAACAAGTCGCGGCTCGGCGCAAACGCCATTCTCGGCGTTTCTCTCGCCACAGCGCGCGCCGCCGCTGACAGCCTCGGTCTTCCCCTGTTCCGCTACATCTCCGGCGCAAACCGCGCCACCCTCCCACGGCCGATGATGAACGTCCTAAACGGCGGCGAACATGCGGACAACACCGTCGACATTCAAGAGTTCATGATCCTTCCGCTTGCAGCGACGACATTCCGTGAGGCCGTGCGTGCGTGTTCGGAGACCTTCCACGAGCTTAAGAGCATCCTCCGAAGCGCCGGTTTGGCCACATCCGTGGGCGACGAAGGCGGATTCGCTCCGAACCTGAAAGACAATCGAGAGGCCCTCGACTTGCTGGTCCAAGCGATCGAGCAAGCAGGCTACCGCCCGGGAGAAGATGTCGCGATCGCGCTCGATGCGGCCGCCACCTCCTTCTATCAGGACGGCTACCACTTGATGATCGACGGAAAGAAGCAGCTTCTGTCCGCGGAGGAACTCGTCGCCTTGTACGGAGAGTGGACGTCCGCCTATCCCGTGGTTTCGATCGAAGATGGGATGGGAGAGATGGACACGGAAGGGTGGAAGCTTCTGACGCAGGCACTGGGAAAATCGATACAGATTGTCGGAGACGATGTCTTCGTCACCAATCCGCGTCGACTGGAGCGGGGGATTGAAGACGGAATCGCCAATTCGATCTTGATCAAGCTGAACCAGATCGGCTCAGTGAGTGAAACACTTGAGACCATGAACCTGGCTCACGCAGCCGGCTACACGCGCGTCGTCTCGCATCGATCCGGAGAGACGGAAGACACGGCAATCGCTGATCTGGCCGTCGGCACGGCGTGTGGGCAGATCAAGAGCGGGTCGATCAGCCGCAGCGAGCGGGTCGCCAAGTACAACCGCCTCTTGCGGATCGAGGAGGAGTTCGAGCTCGACCTGGCCGTCTGGCCCAAGCAATTCAGGCCGTAGTCCAGCAAGCGTTCGACGAACCATCGAGAGGGATGTGAGGTGAGGGGGGACAACGTGCATCATTCCGGATCTCATGCCGGACCCGGAGCGAAGCGCCGGCGGCGCTTCGGTGTCTTGGTCCTTGCCCTTGCTTCCGTCTCTCTCTTGCTGGCGTTGTTCATCAGCCGCGGCCTGTCGATTCGAAGTCTTCAACGCGAGGTCGCCGCCCTTGAAGCCGGTTGTTCCGCCGCGACCGTCGATCAGACAGCGCTTCGCGAAGCTCTCACTCATGCCAACGACTCCTCCGTCATCGAAGAGATCGCTCGGCGCGAGTTGGGATTGGTCTACCCGGGTGAGGAGAAAGTCTACTTCCTCGAAGATGACACCCCCTGATGCCGCCAATAGCTGAGCCGTTCGTTCACCTACACACGCATTCCGAGTACAGCATCCTCGACTCGTCTTGCCGCATCCCCGACTTGGTCGCCAAGACAGCCGAGTTTGGCATGGATGCGCTGGCTATCACCGATCACGGTTCCATGGGCGGTACGATTCGGTTCTACCGCGCGGCAAGCCGCGCCGGGATCAAGCCGATTCTTGGCTGTGAAGTTTACGTTGCCCCGGAGAGTCGATTCCAACGCACAGCCTCGGCAGGTCAGCGCTTCTACCATCTCGTCTTGTTGGCGTCAACCCCGCAGGGCTACGAAAACCTTCTCGCGCTATCAACGCGAGGCCACGTCGAGGGATTCTACTATCGACCTCGCGTTGACAAGGAATTGCTCGCCGAGCATCACGAGGGGCTGATCGCGCTCTCCGCTTGCCAAAGCGGCGAAGTGCCTCGGCTGCTTCTTGCCGGCCAGCAAGAGCAAGCGCGTGCCGCCGCCACAGCGTACGCGGACATTTTCGGTGAGAACGGCTTCTTCATCGAACTCCAAGATCACGCCACCGATCGCGACAAGCGGCTTCTTCAAATGCTCCCTCAACTGGCGAACGAACTCGATCTGCCGCTTGTCGCAACCAACGATTCCCACTACTTGTCGCCGGACGATGCCCTCGCGCACGAAGTGCTGCTGAACATTCGCGCCAATAAGCAACTCGATGATCCCGATCGAATGCGTTTCGATGGTTCGGGGTATCACTTCCGATCTCCGAAAGAAATGGAAGAGATCTTCGGCGAGTTCCCCGATGCACTCGAAAACACTCGCAAGATCGCCGATCGTTGCTCGGTGGAAATCGAATTCGGGAAGACACTTCTTCCTCCATTCGAGCTTCCCGACGGGGCGGAGAACCCCGATGACTATTTGCGCAAGCTTGCCGAGCAAGGCGTCGAGCGGCTGTACAAGCCGATTACGGACGAGGTCCGTGATCGCCTCGACTACGAGCTTTCGGTCATCCGGCGCATGGGCTATTCGACGTACTTCCTCATTGTGTGGGACTTCGTCCGATTCGCACGCGAGAAGCGGATCCCCGTCGGACCCGGCCGCGGCTCGGCCGCGGGCAGCCTTGTCGCTTATGCCCTCGAGATCACGAAGATCGATCCAATTCGCTACAACGTGACCTTTGAGCGTTTTCTCAATCCAGATCGTATCAGCATGCCGGATGTCGATATGGATTTCTGCATCCGCGGACGCGACCAAGTGATCCAGTACGTTCGCGATCGCTATGGCGATGAAGGGTGGTCAAAGAAGACGGCACAGATCGCCACGTACGACCGGATGGCTGCGCGAACGGTGATCCGTGATGTCGGTCGCGTCACCGGTACGCCGTACGCAACAACCGATCGCCTTGCCAAACTCGTCCCCTACGGCCTCAAGCTGGGCCCCGCACTGAAGCAGGTGCCCGAACTTCGGGAGATGAAGGAATCCGATCCTGAAGTTCGGCGGATCCTCGAGATCGGCGTCCGCCTGGAAGGTTTGATCCGCAATACGTCAACCCATGCGGCAGGCGTCGTGATTTCCCCCGATCCACTGGCGAGGAGAGCTCCCCTGCTCAGGCTAAGTGACGGATCGTTCGTCACCCAGTTCGACATGATCGATCTGGAGGCAATCGGACTGCTGAAGTTCGATTTCCTGGGGCTTCGAAATCTTACGATCATCGATGACGCGTTGTCCTCGATCGAAGCCCACGCAGGCAACCAGGAGCGGATCGATCTCGATACGATCCCTCTGGATGATTCCGCAACCTTCGAGATGATCCGGCAAGGGCATACTTCGGGCGTATTCCAACTGGAAGGATCAGGGATGACCGCCCTCATCAAGCGGGTTCAGCCAGACCGTTTCGAGGATCTGATTGCCCTTCTCGCCTTGTTCCGACCCGGACCGCTCGAAAGCGGCATGACGGAGGACTACGTGCAGAGGCGCCATGGCCTGCAGTCCGTCACGTACATGGATCCGCGACTCGAGCCGGTTCTGCGTGAGACATACGGCCTACCCATCTACCAGGACCAGGTCATGCGCATGGCGCAGATCCTTGCCGGATTCACACTTGCCGAGGCGGACACGCTCCGCAAGGCAATGGGCAAGAAGGACAGCACCATCATGGCCGGCCTGCGCGAGAAGTTCATCACTGGATGCCTGGGAAACGGCCTCCCCGAAGCCAAAGCCACTGAGGTTTTCGAGGGTTTGGACAAATTCTCCCGCTACGGATTTAACAAATCCCATACCACGGCCTACGCCTTCATCTCCTACTGGACGGGCTACCTCAAGGCGAACTATACGTCCCACTACATGTCAAGTCTTCTCGGTAGCGTTCAGAGCGACACGGACAAGATCGCCGAATACATTCACGAGTGCCGTGCGAGAGGGATCAACGTGCTTCCACCGGACATCAATCAGAGCCAGCGCGATTTCACCGCGGTGGACGAACAGACCATCCGTTTCGGGCTGGGTGCCGTCAAGCATGTGGGCAATGCGGCAGTTGACACGATTCTTGCCGTTCGATCCGAACCATTCCGCTCGCTGTTTGAGATGTGTCGTCGTGTCGCAGATACGACCGTCGATCGAGAAACGCTCG
>CAZJLO010000025.1:1928-10205 GCA_964547105.1 uncultured Thermotogae bacterium | reverse complement strand
ATTCGACTCACTCGGCGCATCACGCCGGGGATTGCTGCTTCGTCTCTCCGAGGCAATGGAGATGATGCAGATGGCAAGGCACGAACACTCCTCAGGGCAGGTATCGTTCTTCGAAGAGCTTCAGCCCGATGCTCAGGATCCTTCGATTGCAGAAGCCGAATTCTCAACGGAAGAGCTCCTACGCCTGGAAAAGGAGTACCTCGGTCTGTTCGTCAGCGGCGATCCGCTGGAACAACACCGGCATCATCTCTCGACCTACTGCACGCCGATCAGCGAGCTGGCCAACCTCGCCGATCAACAGCTCATGCTGGTTGGCGGCCGCGTCGCAGCATTGCGCCGGATCACGACCAAGCGCGGCGACCCGATGGCGTTCGTCACGCTTGACGACGGCGGAAGTGTCTGCGAGATCACCGTTTTTCCCCGAGTACTTGAGGCCGCCCCAGACGCGCTTGACGAAGATCAGCTTCTGGCGGTGCGGGTTTGCGGACAACAACGAAACGGCGATATTTCCCTCATCGCCGAAGAGATCCTTTCGCTTGATCAGGTGGAACAGTGCATCGATTTGTCCGTCCGATTCACACTCGATTCCGATGATGTCGAGCAAGACAAGCTGAAGGCGCTCCGCAAGTTGATCGAACTCCACCACGGGAACATACCCGTCTTCGTATCCATTCGCGGCGCTCAGGGGACGATTGACATCCGAGCCGGAAGCAAACTCACCGCTGCGGTGACACCGGAGTTCCTTGACCAAGCCCGCCAACTCGTCGGTGACGACGGGATCGGAATCGTGCGCCGGTATCACAAATGAACCCTGCCGCAAAGCTTCGAAGCATGCTTCGCTGGCTGACGCCCGGCATGCGCGTCAAGCGCTGGGTGGCGCTGCTTCTGGCCGGCGCCGTGCTCCTTGTCATCGCGGTCGACGACATGTCGTCGGGCCGGTTCATCGCCGGCTTGCGCGATGCACGGCACTTGCTGCCTGCAGCCTGGAAGTGGCCCATCAGTACGGTGATGGCTCTTCTCGGGACCGGCGCACTCGGAGTCGGATTATCTCGCCTTCTACGTTCCGTTGCCCGCGGCGTCGCTCCCGGCTCTTCGGTGCGCGCATCTGAGCACGTTTATCGGACGCGAATCCTCGAGCGCGCTCCCTCGGTGGTCTGCATCGGTGGAGGAACAGGCATGTCGACGATCCTCCGCGGTTTGAAGACGCTGACCACCAACCTGATCGCCGTTGTCGCCGTGATGGACGACGGAGGGAGTTCCGGCCGTATCCGCGAGGAGCTTGACATGCTCCCTCCGGGCGATATCCGCAACTGCCTCGTGGCATTGGCAGAAGACGAGGAGCGGATCGCCCGTCTGTTCCAGCACCGATTCACCAAGAGCGTCCCCCTCCAAGGGCATTCACTCGGGAACCTCTTGCTTGCCGGCCTCACCCAGGCAACCGGAAGTTTCGATCGGGCGATCGAAGAGATGAGTCACATCCTGAATGTCCGCGGTCAAGTCCTTCCGGCGACCCTTGCCGATACGCGCCTCGTAGCACGGATGGCCGATGGCACTCAAGTCATCGGCGAAACGGCGATTGCCAGCGATCCTCGCTGTATCCGGGAAGTCTTCCTCGACGCGGGCAGCGTGTCAGCGTATGCACCGGTCCTTGATGCGATCCGCAGAGCCGATCTGATCATTCTCGGTCCGGGAAGCCTCTATACCAGTCTGATCCCCAATCTACTCGTGAAGGATATCGCCACCGCGATCGAGACATCCTCGGCGGAGAAGATCGTAATCGCCAATCTCATGACCCAGCCTGGAGAGACTGACGGCTACTCGCTTGGCGATCACCTGCTGGCCCTGAATCGATACGTCAATCTGCGGCGATTCGATGCGGTCATCGTCAACGCCGCCCCCTTGTCATCATCGATCCTTGGCCGCTACCGCGAGGAGGCGGCCGAGCCGGTGCTCGATGATCTCTCCGCTCCGAATGCGTTCGAGCTGGACATCATCCGTGAGCCGATCCTCGGAATGATCGAGATTGCCGGAAAGCTGACGGCCAAACACGACCCGATGTTGCTGGCGAAAGCCGTCGCCCGACACACCCAGTCGTTCAGCCAGCGAGGAAGCCGGCATCGACCTAGCCCTTGATGACAATCAGCGGCCGGAGCCTCGCCACCGACCGGGCGATCCCGGCGTCGATGGCCGCCGCGACCACTTCGTCGATATCCTTGTAGGCAAGCGGAGCTTCTTCGGCCAATCCATGCATGCTGTGCCCTCGGACGATGATTCCTCGGCTTTCCAGCTCCTGCTGCATCTTCTCGCCCCAGAACCGTTTCGCCGCCTTCTTCCGGGATAGACGGCGCCCCGCCCCGTGAATTCCACTGGCGAACGTCCGCTTGCCCCCCTTCTCCGTGGCCCGCATCACATACGAAGCGGTACCCATCGTGCCGCCAACGATCGTCGGGTGCCCGACCTCCCGGTAAGCCGCCGGGGTGTCGGGTGCGTTCGGCCCGAATGCACGCGTTGATCCTTTTCGGTGCACAAGAACGTCCCTCTTCCCCATCCCGTCGATGTCGTGATTCTCGATTCGTGCGAAGTTGTGGCCAATATCGTAGACGGTCCGGATCTCGCTGCCACGGATCGAGTAGTAGCCGCACAGCATCTCTCGAACAAGATGTCCGATCACCTGCCGGTTCGCGAATGCGCAATTCGCGCCACAGGCAATCGCCGCCAAATAGCGCTTGCCTTCCGGACTCCCAATTGGCGCACACGCCAGCTCCTTCTCAAGAACCGGCAACCCGAACTTCTCTGTCGCCTCCGCCATCTCACGGAGCGAATCCTGTCCGATCTGATGCCCGAGAGCCCGTGACCCGCTGTGGATCGCAACCACGACCTGTTCTTCGGCCAATCCATACGCCCGCGCCGCTTCGATGTCAAAGATGCGTTCGACGACTTGCAGCTCAAGGTAGTGATTCCCTGAGCCCAGCGTTCCAACCTGTCGAAATTGCCGCTGTTTCGCCCGCAGGCTGACCGCTGCCGGATCGGCTCCACCGAGTCTTCCGTTGCTCTCGGTGTATTCAAGATCGGACGCCACTCCGCGGCCTCGCTCGACGGCAAACTGTGCCCCGTCTCTCAGGAGCTGGTCGATTTCCTCGATTCCCAGGCGCAGGTCGCCCGTTGAGCCCAGGCCGGCCGGGACCTTCTCGAATAACGCGTCGGCGAGCTTCGACTGTCCCGCAACATCTTCTCGGGATAACGGCGTAGACAGGAGGCGCACGCCGCAGTTGATATCGAACCCGACCCCTCCAACCACAACAACGCCGGCGGCGACGTCAAATGCCGCCACACCTCCAATCGGAAAGCCGTAACCGGGATGGACATCGGGCAAGGCAATCGCTGCATCCTGGATTCCAGGCAATGCCGCGACGCTGCAAAGCTGGACGAGAGCGCTCCATGCGCCCGGTGTCTCCGCCTCTTCTATCAACTCGGCGACCATGCTCCGAGTGGCGTACAACCTTGCTGGAACACGCATCCGCCCTGTCTGGGGGATTTCCCATTCGTTTGTATCAACTTCCCGAATGTCGACGCGCCTCATCCTCGCGCCACCTCCCTTCTCCCTAGACATCTACGATACACTCGGCGAGCCAACGCCCGTTCACCAGGGCAACGCGGAGCCCGGCAAGGCTGATCCCTTTCACTTCCGTACCAAGGCGGTGTCGAACGGGGTCGATATCGTCTCCTTCACACCACCCGCTGAGCTGCCAGCCGTGTCTCCCGACGGTGATTTCCACCAAGAAGGACGCGAACACACTGCCGGTGAGATCTTTCTGCGCAAGAAGCTCCGCCAGCCATGCCACAAGCAATGCCTGGCGCGACCGCGCCCTGCAAACCACTTGGACACGCTTCTCCCCGGCGACCGTCGATAGATCGACCATCATCGCAAACATCCCGCGGGCTGCTTCGCAGAACGCTTCCTCAAGCGAGTCTCCGATCCCGCGAAGTCCCATGTCTGCCGTGTGATCCAGCCACTCGTACCCCATTCGACACTCCCCTAGCCAGCCAATCGCACTTCGAAGAGAGGACTATACCGGGGCCCATAACCCGTCAACCGGCTTTCCATCAGCGTCACCCCGGCGACCCTGATGGACGTCGGCGGCACTTGTGCGCGGATCTCGCGGATCGCCCGAACAAGACCTGGATCTACCCCTCCTTTGAGACGCGCGAGGGTGATGTGGAACACATCCGGCGTCCGCTCACGTGGGAATCCGAGCGGGGCGATGCCATCGGAAATCGCGCGAACCAACTTCACAAAGGAATCCGTCGCCATGCCTCCCGCCCACACGACTCGTGGACGATCCTGCGTCGGGAAACCCGATACACGATCAAGCAACACATCAAACGCCGGTCGATTGCCAATCGATGCCACGACCATTCGCTGTAGATCCACGGTCAGTATCGGCTCGATCTCCCCAAGGAACTGCACTGTGATATGGTGGTTGGCCGCCGGAACCCATGATGCACGGACAGTCGTCGTCCGCCGCAGATCAGCCGCAAGTCCTCCCAGAAGCTTGTGAATCTCTTCCTGGAGTTCGATACAGAAGAACGCGCGCATCCGCCCCTCCTTCGTTCCCATCGTATTCCGCCAGGGCCGACATCGATTGGCCAAGTGCTCCCCCGTAGGAGCGGCCCATCGGTGGTCGGCAGTCGGTGATCGATGACCAAGAAGTGGCCTGTGCGGGAGTCTCTTTGAAGCTGGTTTGGAGGCGCTTCTTGAGGAGCCAGCTCAGGTTAAGGGATTCTCTAACACCCGCAGAGGCCGGCTTACCGCTGCTCCCTTCCGGGCCTGACGGGGTTCACCAACATGCGCCGTAGAGGGCTCGACCCTCATCACTGCTTACCCAAGGCAGACCCTCTTCCCCACCCTCGGGGAGATCGTTCGGCTCCACTTCGAGCGGGTTGTGGATTCAGGGGACCGCTAGCCCCCCACCTAGCACAGGCACTGGCGGAGGGGGCGGGATTTGAACCCGCGGTACCACGAGGGTACACCAGTTCTCCAAACTGGCGGATTCGGCCGCTCTCCCACCCCTCCGGGTTGTCGTGCTTGCGGCACGTGGGGGGATTCTACGGGGCAGCCAACTCCTGTTTCAACTGTCGGCCGGCTCATCAGGCACGACGAGCAGTTCGGAGAAGTTTGTCGGCGGCTCTGTGGCAGCCACAATCGTCACTTCGCCGGTTGCTCCATTCACAAACAGATACTCCGCCGGATGTTCCCAATTCGCAGCCGGCTGGAAATCCACGAAGAAGAACCAGCTATCGTTCGTCGCTTCGAAGACAGTCTGCGTCCAGCTTTCGATTCGCTCTCCGGTCGTGATGACTCGTGGAAGAACATACAGGATCAGTGATTCATCGCCCGATCCGGTTCCGGCACCGCTTGTATCCATCAATCGTTGCCGTGCAACGACAATCGCGCCAGCCAGATCGACTCCGCCGGCGGATTCGGCACCGGGTTCCGGATCCGTCCCGTTCGGACTTCCCGTCTGCCCTTCTGCGGTTTCCTCGATGGCCCCCGATGGTTGCGAGTACACTTCCGGGCGACGCCACGCGAGGATCCCGGACCCAAGCGCAAGGTCCTGAGGCGTGATATCCACGACAAGAAGCTCGACGGCCTCCGCGGAGGCGCGCCCGCGGGTCACGCCGAGAGGATCGATGATCCGGCTGTCGCCGTGCATGGGACGGACCCCGGATTGCGGATGCGGTCCAACCTGATTCGCGAACAGAAGCCACACATCGTTCTCGTACGCACGGGTGGGAAGAAGAAACTCGTCGACTTCACGATCATTCGTTGCCGAGGCGACGACAAGAAGATCCGCTCCCTGGAGCGCATACGCTCTTGCCAGTTCAGGAAACCGCCGGTCGAAGCAGATCAGGATGCCGACTTCACCAAATGACGTACTCAGAAGCTCAACCGACGAGCCGGGGAGGAAGATCGTCCTCTCGATCCCCGGCACCAGATGCACTTTGCGATATGTTCCGATGTGAGAGCCGTCCGGCCCGATCATGACGAAGCTGTTGTAGACACCGCCTGCTCCGTCCGATTCCGCCATTCCCCATCCGACATACATCTCATATTGAGCCGCTAGCGCGGCGAATCGCTGGCACGTCGCTCCGGCAGGAACCGCCTCCGCCGCATCGATGTAGTAGTCCCGCACTTCGTCGCCACTGCCCCACGGGTATGTCGTCGTCGCCAACTCGGGCAGCAGCACGAAATCCGCGCCGACCGAACCGGCAAGCTCGATCGACATGGCGATCGAGTCGATGTTCGCCTGTTGATCCCGCCCGGGTTGGAACTGCACGATGACCCATCGAACCCCGCCGGCCGATTGTCCGGCCCCCGCAACCGCGGGCACAACGGCAAGCAGAAGCAGCAAGATCAAAGCGGCACGCTTCCATCTTCCGTGCATCACGTTCCCACCCCTTGAAGGAAGCGCGGCGCCGCCCGGATGGTTGGCGCCGCGCCTGAGATTTCCGCTGTTACAGTCCGCTCATTCCGATTCCGCTGGGATTGCTACGCTGCGGGCTCTCCGCCGCGCTGTCCCAAGTCCGTGCGTAGAAGAACGCTTCATCCAGACTGACATTGCCGTCGAAATTCGTGTCCGCGTTGGACAGGAGCGGCCACCCGTTCGGATACGTCCCCGTGACCGCCGCGGTCCAATGGAGGACAAACTCGTCGAACGTCAGAGCTCCGTTCCCCTGATCATTGACGCCGTCGCTCGCAAACGAGACTTCGTTCCAATTGGCGGCCGTGGCGATGTGCCGGTTTGCGCCGGCAAGGTTGTCCACGAGCCCGCCGCTGTAGCATTGCTCGAAGACGAAGTACTTCTCCGCTCCGCTGGGAAGCGAGTTCACGCGATTCGCGATTTCCCAATCGGCGATGAACTCGTAGTTCCACAGCCAGATCCGCGCTTGATTGGTACCGGCAACGATTTGTCCGCCGTGGTTCGTCACGTACATGAACATCTCGTCACTGCTGGTCATCGCTCCCTGCAGCATCGAGAACACCGACAAGACATTCGCCTTCGTGGCAGCATGGGTCACCCATGGCGTACCGGTCCCGTTCGCATAAAGCACGTAGATGTTCGATGGGGAATACCCGTAGACATTTCTCAATGTCCAGTAGATCTCGGTCAGATCGTTCAGATACCGAGGATGGTTGTTCGCCGCATCCACGCCGCCGCTCAGCAGGATCGCATATTTCTGTCCTGTCGGAACGGCTCCAACGCCTGTTGCCGTGACCGATCCGCACGATCCGCCGGCGTTGATTGTGCACGTCTTCGCACCGGCGCTTGCCGGAGCAAACGTCACGGTGAACGTCGCCGACCCGCCGGGGAACAGCGTGTAGCTCGACGGCGATACGCTGAACGACGCACACGACTCGGTCACCGTTCCAGAAAGAACCGTGGAGCCGGTGTTGCTGACTGTGAAAGTCTGAGCGGAACTGCCGCCAACGGGGACCGACCCGAAATTCAGCGATGTCGGGGAAACCGAACACGCCGGCATCGAGGTCGCCACGCCCGTCGCCGTGACCGATCCGCACGATCCGCCGGCGTTGATTGTGCACGTCTTCGCTCCCGAGCTGGTCGGAGCAAACGTCACCGTAAAGGTTGCCGACCCGCCGGGGAACAGGGTGTAGCTCGACGGCGACACGCTGAACGACGCGCATGACTCAGTCACCGTTCCGGAAACGATTGTCGATCCGGTGTTGCTGACTGTGAAGGTCTGAGCGGAACTGCCGCCAACGGGGACCGATCCGAAATTGATCGCCGTCGGCGAAACCGAGCAACCAGGGAATCCTCCGGTAGATCCCACCACCGAGACATCGCTACAGGTACCGCTGGTGGAAATCGTGCACGATTTCGTTCCCGAACTGGTTGGCGAGGACGTCACCGTGACCGTCAGCGAGGAGCCGGGTCCCAATAAGTAGATATTCGGACTTACACTGAATTCCGAGCAGCCCTCAAGAATCGAACCGCCCTGAATGCTCGTGCCCGTATTGGTGATCGTGAACGTCTGCGACGAACTCCCGCCAACGGGAACACCGGAGAACGAGAGTGAGGTCGGCGATACCGCGCAGGTTCCCGACGGTGCAGTCTGCCCCGTTCCCGTGGCAACGACATTCCCGCAAGGCGAACTCGTGTTGATCGTGCAGGTCTTGCTTCCGCCGCTTGTCGGAGAGAACGTCACCGTGAAGGTCTTTGACATCCCCGGAAGCAGGCTGTAGGTGGCTGGCGACAC
>CAZJLO010000025.1:0-1918 GCA_964547105.1 uncultured Thermotogae bacterium | reverse complement strand
TCTTTCAACGCTGTTCACAACGGAAGTTTATTGAATGGAGAGGGCCAAGCTAAATTAAGTTTGACAATTATTTCGAATCTCGAACACCGTTCCACTCAGCAGAGACGTCCCGCCGTTGGTAATCGTGAATGTCTGGCTCGAGGAGTTTCCGACAGAAACGCCGCCGAAGTTGAGCGAGGTCGGCGAGACACTGCACGTTGAGGGCGCCGATCCGACAAGGATGTGAATCCAGTTGGTCCATGATCCCCCGGCATAGGCAATGATCGAGTGCCAGCCCTGTGTATCTCCCTGGAACCATAGCTGCTTCCATCCGCTCGACGGGATCACGTACAGATGGTATTGCCAAGAGCCGAGACTCTGGTAGTACTCCATGATCCATAGCAAACCACTACTCGGCATGTTGACATACACCGGCAAGTATCCGCCGAGTGACGTCGAGCCAACCGTCGAGTAGCTGCCTCCGTAGTACACGTAGAGGCTGTTGCCGGACGGCACGAAGTTGTTGAACGCCTGCGGATTCACATTGGAGGGAGCCTCGTTGGTCTCCGGCTCACCCACCGCAGCAGGCGGAGCGGGAGGCGTCGGCGGTTCGGGAGCGCCGGCCGGCGCATTCTGCGCGTAGGCCACCTGCGACATGTCAAACAGGTCGGGAAGGTAGCTATTGAACACGTTCGGGAAGACCGCCGGCGCGGCGATCTCCATCTCGCTGAACAGATAGCGAGGCGGGGTCGTCGATTCCAAGACACCCGTAATTGCGCCAGTTTGGCGACTGACAAACACGTGCTGAACGGGATGCTCGTAGTTTGCCCCGGGGAACAGGTCGATGAACACGTACCACTCTTCTTCGGTTGGGTAATGAATCGTCCCGCCGCCCCACCCGGTTACCGCCTCTCCGGGAGCGAGAAGGCGCGGCAAGGTGTACAGTTCGACATCGTCGGTCTGCCCGCCGAGGACCGAGCCGATGGCCAGATCAAGGGCCTCGCCCAGCTCGATCCCGGTCTGGACGCATTCCGCTTCAAACCGCACATACATGTGGGCCGGCCAGATCGAGACCCCCTGAACGTAGCGGACGGTCACGCAGAGTTCCCCGTTTGGGGCCTCGGCAATCGCGGGCGACGAGTAATACTGCGTGCCGCCGTTTCCGATCGTGCAGTTCTCCGCGACAAGTGCAAGATTCGTCATGACATTGCTGACCGGCCTGCAATCGTCGATGCATGCCTCCCAGATGTCTCCGTCTTGCCCCGCATCCAGTACGGAAACATGGAGAATCGCCCCCGGCTGGACGAAAACCCGGAATGTCTTGAATTGCTCGCCCTCATTGAATTCCAGATACTCCTCGACGACCTGCCCACAGCCCAGTTCAATCGGCATGTCATCAACCAGCACCAACCCCATCGTTGATACGTCTTGTGCTGCCGCTGCAGCCGAAAGCAAGACGAACACTCCCAACAAGATCCCAAGTGCGATTGAAGATCCTCGCCTTCTACGCATCTCATCCTCCTTTGAGCCCTGAGCCGAACTTCGCTTGTCTTCTTCCCGTTCTCTTCGGGCGCCGGGAACCTCTCCCGCCGCCGCCAGTTGGCGCGATTCGGCCCGGTTGATCTCTTCCTCGGTTCCCGGTTCCCGTCGCTGCCATCGCGCCGACCGTCCGCTCGCAAACGTTCGCAACCAGCTGTCATCTCATATACGCAGAACTATGCTGCCGAGTTTCCTTGCTCGACGACTCCGCCGCATTTTCGGCACAGGAGAGCCCAGCCGTTGCCCGTTTGTCGTTCCTCTTGCACTATAGCTTCACCTGGATTCCCACGGCAAAGAGAAGACGCTTCATAAGAGAAGATCCATCCATGCGGGACAGCCGTGGTGTCGCACCGGGGGACGAATCTGTGGATTCGCACCTCAAGATGAAAGTTGTTGGGGG
>CAZJLO010000024.1:13305-29883 GCA_964547105.1 uncultured Thermotogae bacterium | reverse complement strand
TGGGAGACGGCGCATCGGTGCTCGAAGTGGAGACGGTCTCGACCGGTTCGCTGGCGTTGGATATCGCCCTTGGCGTCGGAGGTGTCCCGCGAGGACGGATTATTGAAGTGTTCGGATCGGAATCGAGCGGCAAGACCACGCTTGCGTTACACATGATTGCCGAGGTCCAGAAGCGTGACGGCGTCGCGGCATTCATTGATGCCGAGCACGCACTGGATCCGACGTACACCCGGGCCTTGGGTGTGGATCTCGATCATATTCTGCTTTCGCAACCGAATTCGGGGGAGCAGGGACTCGAAATCACAGAGCAGCTGACGCGGAGCGGGGCGGTGGATATCATCGTGATCGACTCGGTTGCCGCGCTTGTGCCGATGGCGGAGATCGAAGGGCAAATGGGTGATTCGCAAGTCGGGCTGCAAGCAAGACTGATGAGCCAGGCAATGCGAAAGCTGTCCGGCGCGATTGCGCAGTCAAAGACGATTGTCGTGTTCACCAACCAGTTGCGGTCGGTCATATCCGGCAGCCGGTTCGGGCCTTCGACCACGACCAGCGGTGGCCGAGCGCTCAAGTTCTACGCGTCAATCCGCATGAACATGTGGGCATCCGGCAAGATCGAAGAAGGCGCTGAGCAGATCGGGACCCACGTCAATGTTCGCGTCGTCAAGAACAAGGTCGCGCCGCCGTTCAGGGAAGCGACGTTCGACGTGATCTACGGAAAAGGAATTGTCCGATCGCGCGACCTCATCAACACCGGGGAAGAGTATGACATCATCTCCCGCAGCGGATCGTGGTACTCGTACGGCGATGTCCGTCTCGGGCAAGGACTCACCAATGCAGCTCGGGCGCTGGAAGAAGATGAAGCCATGGGGCGGCAAATCGAGCTTGCCATCCGGGAAGCGGCGGGATTGGCTCCGGTGAAAGGCGAGGCCGACAAGAACGGCGATGACAAGAAGGATGAAGTCGCAGCGTGACCGAGATCGAGCAAGGCGGATCCTGGAAGAGTCTTATCCGATTGCTGAGGTACCGACCGCGCAGCGTGGCTGAAGCGCGGAGGCGCTTGGAAGATCGGGGATTCTCTCGCGCCGAGGTAGATGTCACTCTGGAACGGGCGATATCGGATGGGTTGCTTGACGATCGCTTGTTTGCCAAGCTGTGGGTTGAGGATCGGCTGCACGCGCGTCCGCTGGCTCGAAGAGCGATCGAATTGGAGCTAGCGGATCTCGGCGTCGATCGATCGATTGTCCAGGAAGAACTCGACCGCCTCTATCCGCGCGAGCAGGAGAAGGAGATAGCGTTTCGATTGGCGGCGCAACGGATGGGACAGCTTGGCCTGCGCAACATTGAGGCGGATAAGAGACAGAACCGCGCGGTTGCCTTCCTCGCTCGGCGGGGGTTCTCGTATCCGCTGGCTCGTGCTGCTGTCGTCGCAGCGGAACGGGGACTGGAGCAAGATCAGGGTCAGGATCAGGCCCAGGACGAGGACCAAGACCAGGAGACGCCAGCGTGACCCACTCCAATCCCGAGCGCGAGACGGAGACGCGAAGAACCCGGTCTGCCGATACCGATCAGCGAGTTGGTTTGGGAGTGGATTTTCATCGTTTCGTGGAAGACCGTCCTCTTGTGTTGGGCGGGGTCACGATTCCCTTTGAGAAGGGGCTTCTCGGCCACTCCGATGCCGACGTTCTGTTGCACGCGATCAGCGATGCACTACTTGGCGCGGCATCGCTCGGAGACATCGGGCGGCACTTCCCGGATACCGACTCGCGGTACAAGAACGCGGACAGCGCTCAGCTTCTTGCCGCCGTCGTCGGCATGCTGAAAACACACGGTTGGGAAGCAGGGAACGTGGATGCGGTAGTGATTGCGGAAACGCCGAAACTTGCCCCGTATGTGTTGTCGATTCGTTCACGAATCGCCGAACTTCTTGGGGTTTCCTTGGATCGGGTCGGCGTCAAGGCGACGACGTGTGAGACCATGGGCGCGCTTGGCCGCCGCGAAGGGATGGCTGCGCAGTGCGTTGTGCTGATCCGGAGAATCGCTCGCTGACCGTTTGATCAGTCGTCGAAGCACGGCACGGCCATCGGCGGTCGTTCGCTGTTCCGAACATGCCCCCACAAGAACCCGCCGGCATCGTTGCGTCGATGGAGTGGGAGCGCGAACGCGGCGAAGGCGATCAACCGAACAGGCGGGCCACATCGTTGAACGTGATCAGAATGAGAAGCACGATCAGAATGAGGAAGCCGATTGCGTGGATCCACCCTTCGTAGCGCGGGGGGATCGGTTTCCTTCGAACGATGTGCAGCAAAGAGAAAGCAATGTGACTTCCGTCAAAGCCGGGAAACGGAACGAGGTTGATCAGGGCGAGGCTGAGGCTGAGGAAGGCACACACCAGCAAGAACGTTCGCAGGCCTTGTTCAGCGCTTTCTCTGAGCATCTTCGCGATCCCCACCGGCCCGGTGAACGCCTCCGAAGCCGGGACATCCCCGGCGAACACCGGTCCGAAAGCGTCGCCGATCATGCGGAAGTACGAGATGAATTGAGAAGACGCGAGGGAAAGCGCATCGCCTGGGCCGGGCCGCTGGTAGTGCATCTCGGTCGTAGCGAACGCTGCTCCGCCGAGCAAATGGGATACGTCCAGCTTCGCATCCGGCTCCGTCCCAGCGCCGGCCGACTCGAGGTCGATGGCGATCGTCCGGGATTCGGAACCGCGCAGGAAGTCGATCCGGAGAGACTCAACCATCGGCTGCTCGGCCGCGAGGTCAACAAGGATGAGGACAATCCCCATTCCCGTCTCCACCGGAATGTCGTTGATCGCCGTCACGATGTCACCGATCTGAAGGCCTGCCTCCGCCAACGGAGCTCCCTCCTGAAGATCGATGATTTCCGGCCAGAATGTCACGGCATCGAAGTAGGCGCCGACCACGTACCGTGCCTCGAGAGGGTCGTAGACCGGGACGATCTCGATGGTTCGGCGTCCTTCGCTTCGGATGATCTCGAGGGTCATTGGCTCGCCGGTCTGGATGACTTCGAGGAGGTCGCTCTCTTGGATGATCGTTGTCCCGTTCACCGCGAGCAGGATGTCGCCGGGGACAAGAAGCTCCGCTGCAGGTCGCTCGGGGAGCGTTTCCGCTACCTGCAGACTGGGGACTCCCAATCCCCAGACCAGGGCAAGTGTCAGCAGAAAGGTTGCCAGCAAATTCATGAACGGGCCGGCAAGGCTGATTGCGATGCGGACAAGCGGCGGCTGCTCCGTCAGACGGCGGTTGGGGGGGATCTCGGTCGATGGGTCGCCGACCCCCTCTCCGGCCATGCGGACGAATCCTCCGAACAGCAATAGACGTACCGAGTAGAGTGTTTCCTTGCGGCGAATTCCGAACAGCTTCGGGCCGAACCCGATGGCGAACTCGTGGACATACACGCCGGCGAGCTTGGCGGCAATGAAGTGCCCCCATTCATGAGTCGTGACCAGGACAAGCATCGTGGCGACAAAGATCAGAAGGGTGGGCATGGGAGATCCTCCGCTCTCAGGACGACGTATCGGGATGTTTTCGGTGTGAGACGAACGGTATCCGAAAGCCTCAGCCTTGTCACCCATACGATCCCGTTTCGATCGCACAACAGGGGCCACGCGGCGCGACGTTCGGAAGGGATGTGCTCGTCGATGAAGAAGGCCTTGATCCGCTTCTCGCGGGACATTCCGAGTGGGCGGAAGCGATCTCCCGGGCGGCGTGGGCGGAGCGTAAGCGGAGGGGCGATTCGATCGGCATCGGCGACCTCGATGGCGTTGCTGTTGCGGGCAGCCGCGATCCATGGCGCCGGATCGTCGACCGGCTGGATCGTCAGCCGCAATCGAAGATCGTCGAGCGTATTCTCTCCCCACTGGAGCGATCGCGGAGTGAACCCGGCGGGAGAGAAAGCGCCTTCAGGGTACCGTCCCAGGCGCAGCTCCGCCGGTGTAATCGACAACCGGCATCCGGGCAGATCGACCGATCCGTGGTCGCGGCTTGCCTGGCGGAGCATCGAATCGAAGTGGATGCGATCCCAGCCGCGGCAGGATCCGAACAGCGTTTGCACCATGCGGCGCATGGCGGGAATGCGCAGTTCCGCCGGCAACGCCCGGTAGGCTGCCGGATCGAGGCGAATCGAGATCGGATCATGTCCGATGCACAATCGATGCCACCGTTGCTCGAGGTCCGCCTCGATCAGCCTGGCCTGCGCCGCAATGCTCTCCGACGCGCGGGAGAATGCGCCGACCCACTTCGGATTGATTGTCGTCAGATGGGGAGCGATGCAATGGCGAATGCGGTTACGCGTCAGCGATAGATCGCGGTTGGTCTCATCCTCGCGCCAGGCCAGTTGATGCTCAGTGGCGTAGCGAACAATCTCTTCTCGACGGACCTCGATCAGAGGGCGGAGAATGATCCCGGAGCGTGCCGGCATGCAGGCCAGCCCGTCCGGTCCGCTGCCCCGGACGAGGTGCATCAAGAAAGTCTCCGCCCGGTCCGTTGCTGAGTGGCCGAGGCAGATGTGGCAGGCTCCGGCTTGGGCCGCAATGGCGCGCAAGAAGCCGAGACGCAGATCGTGCCCCGTAGATTCGATGTTCTGCCTCAACACCTTGGCCCAGCGTGGGACATCCGCCTGCCCACCGACAAACGGGACGCCGGTACGTGATGCGAGCTGCTCCACGAACGCGCCATCCTCGGCGGAATCGGCCCGGATTCGATGATCAAGATAGGCCACGACAAGATCGAAACCGAAGTCGCCGGCGATTCGGGCAAGCACGTGGAGCAAGACGGTGCTGTCTACGCCGCCGGAAACCGCAACGACAAAGCGAGCGCCTTCGGAGAGGGTTGCTTGGTTCCGAAGCGTGTCCCGAACCGCTTTCATGAGCATGGTTGGATTGTGGCGAGTTGCATGAGAAGTTGCAATGGATCGGGCCAATGGCTACGTTGTCGGCGATGAATGCCACGGACCGCAGACCATCGGATCAAGCCAGGGGGGGCTGTCGACGACTCGGCGGGCGCCTTTTCGTCTGTGTCGGGTTGCTGATCCCGTTTCTGATCCTGAGCTTCGGCCTGACGTTGTCAGGAGCTTCGGGCCTCGATCGACGACCAACATGGACCGAGACAGAGTTTTCGGCCCAGATTGCTCCACGGGGGGTGAGTCTTGTCGGTGTTTCCGTGACGGGACATCTTGCCCGTCTTGCCTTCTCCCGCGTCATCGCCGACCGGCTGGAAGCCCGGTTGGACGTGGATGCGTCGGTAGGTGTCGAGCTTTCGGCGCGTGTCAGGATCGTCGATCTGATTCCGCTTGAGATCATGATTCAAGCGGGCTGGTGCAGTCCGCCGGTGTTCGCCGCACGATGGCAGTTGGGGCCGGCCGGGATCGATCTGACGCGAGAGCTGAAGAAAAACGGAACGATGTGGGCCTCATCGGCGTGGGCGGTTTCGGATCGCTTCCTGGTCGGTGTGGGATGGACGGGACGATCAGCTTCCGACCGGGCCGACCACAGCTGGGTCGTGTGGGCGCAGATCCTTTCGGCGCGGCGATGGGTGGGGTGGAGGCTGTGGATCGGAGCCGGCGAAGGAGGGATCTCTTGCTACCGCGCCTGGGTGGGCTGAAATCGGAGATCTTCTTCCTGATCGTGACAGTGGCAATTTCGCTTGTTGCTCGCGGCGAGCAAGTGACGGTGCTGTTCACCAACGACCTCCATGCGCGAGTCGGGCGATTGGCGGCGCTTGGTTTGGCGATCGAGGAGGTTCGTGGCGAAGCCGAGCAAGTTCTGCTCGTCGATGCGGGGGACAGCTGGCAGGACTTCCGTCTTCCTGTGTTGGCTGTTTGGGGTGGCGGCGAAACGGTGCGGTGGATGAACTCCGTCGGATACGATGCGATGGCGATCGGCAACCACGAGTTCGCGGTTGGAGCAAAGCGGCTTGCCGAGCTTGCCGCGGAGGCGACGTTCCCGATACTTGGTGCAAATACGATCGCCGTGGGGGGATCGGCGAAGCCGTTTGCGGACACAGTGAGTACGGTTGCCGGCTCCCAGGAGGTCCTCGTCATCGGGCTGAGCACGGTGGAGTTCTTCCCGGCAGGGATGATTCCATGGATGAGGATCGAATCACCGGCGGAGGCGCTCGATCGCGCGGTGCCGATCGGGGATCGAGGCGGCCGTCAGCTCGTGGTCGTTGTGGCGCACTTCGGCGTGCGCGAGGCGGCGGACTTGGCGGGCACCGCGCCGTGGATCGATCTGATTGTGACCGGGCATACCCATGTCATGACCGAGTCGCCGGTGGTGGTCGGTCGGACGCTGATCGTCCAAGCCACCGCGTTTGCCCGCGGACTCGGACGGATCGACCTTGTGGTCGATGCCTGGGGGAACATTGTGGAGTGGGATCTGGATCAGATCTCCGTGGATGGACCAGCGCTCGATCATCGTGTTGGCGAGGGACTCCGTCGTCTCGCGGCGGTGCTGATCCTGAGCGGGATCAGCCTGTGGGTTTGGGGGCGGTGTGGTGCTTAGAGACGGCGATCCCCCTCTGGCCCGGTTCTCCGCCGAGGATGAGCTTTGGCTGGCAGCGGCCAAGGAGCAGACGAATTCAGCCAAAGAAAAAGACGGCAAGCCGTGGAAGCGATGCCATACTTGCTTCCATGGTTTGCCGTCACTCAACCCTTGCGATGTGCCTAGTAACGAATGCTGTAGGCCACGGCTGCGCCCTGATCGGTCCAGCCGAGGGTGAACTTCGTCTCCTTGGCGACGTTGTAGGCATCAAGCCCGCTGAATGCGGCCCAGGCAAGGTGCGCCGCGGGGACGATGTACCAGGTGTAGGGGATGTAGCCGCCCAGGGTGAATCCGGCAACATAGATTGCCACGTCGACACCGAAGTGGATCAGCGCTTTGTCGAGTTGGTCGTTGAGAAGCTGTCCCAGTCCGGGGATGATGAACGATGCCAACCCCGGGATCCATGCCTCATTGGATTCCTGGGCCAACGCAGGCACGAATAGACCCACCAACAGACACCCAAGGATGCCGGTCACCAGCAACGCTCTCTTCATCTGTCATACCTCCCTTTGGGAAATACCTATGGGACGGCAGATCGTTCTGTCGCCCCTTCTTCCGTTCCGTGTTTCCTACGGTCAGCCCGTTCCGCCTCTGTGTTGTCCAACAGCCTCATAGGGAGGCTCTTGCATCGAAGAGCCTCATAGGGAAGCTCTTACATCGAAGAGCCTCATAGGGAAGCTCTTACATCGAAGAGCCTCATAGGGAGGCTCTTGCATCGAAAAGCCTCATAGGGGCCCCTTGCCCCCGCCCGAGGTGACTAATTAGAAGATCCAAACGACGCCAAGGTTGGGCCAGGTCGCGAGCGACAAGTCGACCGACACGCCGATGTCCAGATAGAGCGATGGCGTAATTCGAATCAGGATGCCTCCTCCCACTTCCGGGAAGATGAATGCCCATGTGCCGAGCTGGATGTAGAAATCGAATCGAGGCAGCGTTTCTTCGATCGTTTCTTCCACCAGCCGATCGAGGGACAGTCCGGGCATCGACTCGACCAGCACGGAAGCAGCCTCTTCCACATCCGCTTGGGATGGCGGCATGTAGAACCGCACGTCAAGTCCCATTGTGATGAAATCGAAACCGACAGCATTGGTCGGATACCCAAAACCGTTTCGCCCTACCAGGGCAACCTGATAGCCGAGATCCAGCGCCAGACTGAAGCGGGTCGAGCGATCGGCGTACAGCTCGACGACTTGTGCGGGCAGCGGGCTCGTGGTCGTCGGTGCGGTGCCCGGCGAGACGATGGTCGGCGCTGCAGGCGCTGCAGGGAGGGCCGTGGTGGGGTCGAAACGGATCTCTTGGATGCTTTCCAGCCGGACCGATTGAATGTCGCCGGCGGACGTCCGCAGACCGATAACTTCCGGAATTCCACCCAGCGTTCCCACCAGGATGTTCCCGTCAAACGTCTCGACGGCGGTTTCCTTCTCTTCGTTGAACACGATCGCTTTGATGTTCGTGCGCTGCACCGTGAAGATGTCGCCGGTGGATGATGCAACGCTGATCACCGCTGGAATCCCAAACTCGATCGTTCCTTGAAGGACAGATCCGCCTGACGTAATGATCGTCTCTGCCGATGCGGACAACGACAGGGACAACAACACCAGCAACACGGAACTCCACATCCACAACACGCCTCGCCTCATCAACTCCTCCTTGATTACGGCAGTCGGTTTCGTGTTCTTTCCACTAATCGCCGGCGCCGACCTTCTCCATGATCTCATCGGGGATGTCGAAATTCGCAAAGACTTCCTGAACATCCTCATTGTCGTCGAGTGCAGTGATCAGCCGGAGAACCTTCTCCGCGCTCGATCCATCGAGTTTGACAGTGTTCTTGGGAATCATCGTCACTTCGGATTGAGATGGCTCGATTCCGGCGGCGCGCAGCCCGTCGCTGACAGCGCGAAGATCCGTCGGCTCGCAATACGCAACGAATCCACCGTCGCTTTCCTCGATTTCCGCTGCACCGTGTTCGATCAGCGACATCTGCAATTCATCGGGATCGGTTCCCTCGGGGATCTGGTCGATGACCACCAGCCCGCGCATGTCGAAGATCCATGCGACACTGCCTGCCGCCGCCATGTTGCCGCCGTGCTTGCTGAACACGTGACGCACGCCTGCGGCGGCGCGGTTCCGATTGTCGGTTACGACTCGCACTAAGACGGCCACTCCCTCCGGTCCGTAGCCTTCGTAGGTCATCTCCTCATAGGTGATGCCTTCCAGATCACCAGTTGCGCGCTTGATCGCCCGCTCGATATTGTCCTTGGGCAGATTAACCGCTTTGGCGCGATCGATTGCCTGAGCGAGTCCCGCATTGTGAGCGGGATCGGGATCTCCGTTCCGCGCTTGGAGCACGATTTCCTTTGTGACTTTGGCGAATACCGCCGACCGCTTCTTGTCCTGACGTTCCTTGCGGAACTTGGTGTTTGCCCATTTGGAGTGTCCGGCCATAGCTTCTCCCGTTCCTAACGTACTTACGCCATCATAGCATGTCGCTCGCACTGTCCGCAACCGGGACGCTCGGCTTCTACGGAAAACAGGGTGATGGCCCTGCGGCGGCAACAGAGATCAATTCGTCGGTTCGGGCAACGGCGAGCGTGTTGTAGAGCGGCCACTGTGCGAATCGATTCGGGTCTTCCGAGAGGTCACGCGCCTGTTGAAGCAGCGAGCAGAATGTGGCCCAATCAGCATTGGGCCTGGCTACATGCTCCGCGTAGTTGACGTAATTCTCGGCGTAGTCTGGAGCGATCTCGATCGAACGCGCGAACAGATCGGCGGCCAGCACAAGATCTCCGCCGAGGAACGAAGGAACCTGTGCGAGGAAGCTTGCCAACGAACGAAGGGGTGCCCCACCAAGGTACGAAGGATCGAGTTCAAGCGCTCGCTCGTAGCATGATTGGACGTCACGCATGCCGCCGCCGGTGATCGCGGCCAACGGGTGGAAATCCAGGAAACTCCCGAGGTTGTTACCGTACCAGAAAACGCCCTTGAGATTCGTGCTTTGCTCGAGCGCCTCGCGGAAGCTTGCTCGTTCCGTCTCGAGGAATGACGCGTCGAGACGAAGGCCTGCAAGAGCATGATCGCGCCCCTGAATGAACGCACTCTCCTGCCGTTCGCGAGGGAGGTAGGCAACGGCCCACTCGAAGTAGGCCTGCGCGAGCTGATTGTGGATGTGCCGCAGCGAATCGATCTCCGTCGCGCGGCACACGATCAAAGCGTCTTCGTACAAGTCGATCGCTTCTTCGAGTGCTGCAGCGTACGCCTCGAAGGTGAAGGGCTCTTCACTCTCCCAGCGATCATAGATCTGATCGGCGGTGGTGATAAGCCTGCGGAACTCATCCTCTGTGTCGATTTCGCCCGGATCCGGAGTTGGATCGCCACCGGCGGCGGAGCAGCTCAAGGCGAGCGCCAATGGGACGATGACAAGCCACGCAAGCAACCAGCGGTGTTTCTTTCCCTCCACTAGATCCTCCTTCCATACCGATGCCATGCTCTCCCGGAGGAGTCTACAGCAGAGACGTCCCGCGGGGAGCATTGCCTTCCCAAGTGAGCATCCTGTGGAGCGCCGCAAGCTATCGGTCCGTTCCTTCGGGTTCATGGAACAAGCTCAGACGCTCAATGATCTTCCGATCTGCGGTGGGAAATGCGAGATGTCCGAGATCGCCGATCGGGACCCACGCCCACTCCGAGCTGGCCAGCGCTTGCGGTTCTCCCGCGTCATGGACGCAATGGAATACGTGGAGCGTCATGCGAAAGTGGGTGTAGGCATGTTTGACTTGCATGAAGGGTGAGATGCTGGTGACGCCGATCGCCAACTCCTCCCGGAGCTCTCGTGCCAGTGCCTCTTCAAGGGTCTCGCCGGGCTCCACATGGCCGCCGGGGAACTCCCACAGCCCGCCGAGCATGTCGCCGGGGTGGCGCTTGGAGATCAGAATTCTCGCCTTGGGGGCGTGGGGCGTGCGGTTCCAGATGACGCCGGCAACGATGTCGCGGTGGGGGACTGCTCTACGTGCGGCACGCATCGGGTAGGCCGTTTCGCACCCCTGCGCGTGCGCCGAGCAGCATTCGGAGACGGGGCAGGAATCGCAGTTCGGATTGCTGGGAGAGCAGAGCTGCGAACCGAGATCCATCAACGATTGATTGAAGTCGCCGGCGTGCCCCGCCGGGAGCAGAGCTTCAGCCGTGGATTCCAGTTGCCGACGAACCTCCGGACGATCGATCTCTCCCGAAATGGCGAACAGGCGGGTCAGGACGCGGACGACGTTCCCGTCGAGAACCGGCTCATCGCGCCCGAACGCGATCGACGCGACAGCGGCGGCCGTGTAGGGGCCGACTCCGGGAAGGCGCAGTAGGGCGCTGATCGAGGATGGAACTCGTCCCTCATGCTGCTCGACAAGCATGTTCGCTGCGGCGTGAATTGCGCGAGCACGGCGGTAGTATCCCAATCCTTCCCACGCCTTGAGCACCTGGTCGAGCGACGCCGCGGCGAGGGCGTCGATGGTCGGGAACTGCTTGAGGAACGTTCGGTAATAGCGATCCACTGTTTCCACGCGCGTTTGCTGCAGCATGACTTCCGAGACGAGAATCGCGTACGGATCGGCCGTGTGCCGCCAGGGAAGGTCGCGAGCCTCGGCGGCGTACCAGGCGAGGAGGGCCGATTGAAGGTGTTCGATCTTCCTGATCTCTTCGTCCGCGATCCTACTCACCGGTTGGACTCCTTCCAGAAACGACGGAGCGGCTGGCGTTGTTGACGAACGCCGCCGCTCCGAAGGTGCTCATGCGCTGCTTTCAGCTAGGTTCGGTCCCGTGTCAAGAGGGCCATGTAGTCGCCGACCGAGGACACCGACTCCAGCTCGAAGGTGGTGCGAACGACCTCATCGAGTCTGCGGTCGGTCAGAGCATGCCCGGCGTTGGCGCGGAATTTGTCGACCAGTTCTGCGTCGGAAAGCGGCCGCTCGGCCCGCCCCTTGGCGTGGTCTTCCAGCTTGGTGAATTGGCGACCGTCTTCGGTGGTGATGGTGACGATGGCTCGTTTTACCTTCGGGAACAGCGCGTCGATCTCATCATCCGCGATCACTTCGATCTTGGGAAGAAGGCTCCAGACAAACGCGTCGGTCAGCGCGGATGTCTCGAAGTCACTCGGAAGAACATTCCCCTTGGCGACCGCAACGGCGATGCAATAGGGCAGGGAGTGATCCGCTGTCTCCTTGGTCCGCGGCTCGTACTTGCTCGGATCGGAAAGAATATCCGCTCCTCTTGTGGTTGTCCGGACGAGGATGTGGGCCACCGACTCCGGGCGGATGTCGTTCTCGGCCATCGCTTCGAGGGCGGCGGTAATCGGTTGGTGCGTCAGTGCCTCGGTCGGGAATGCCTTGTACCCACATTCGGTGATCAGGAACTGAGATCCGAGTCCATTGAGCATCTTGTCGGCGTCCCAACTGACGTTGGCGATGACCTCGAACACGCCTTCCTTGCCCTCGAACAGTTCGACCGGGCCGCTGTAGCCGGTGCGTGCGAGCAGCGCGGCGCGGACACCGGCTTCGGTTGCCATCGGATCGGCGGTGTTTTTCATGTTGGTCAAGTGTCCGGCGACGACCCCTCCAAGCGTGAAGTGGCTTGATCCGCTGATGCCGCAGGCGGCCACCATCTGATCTTCGGAGAGGCCGAGCATGCGGCCGGCAACCAGTGGGCTGACGAACTGCGTCAAGCTTGCATGGTGCCATCCGACCTCGCGGACGCCGGGATCGGCGGCAAGGCACAGACGCATCTCAAGTTCATACGCGATCAGAATCCCGACGAGCAGATCCTTCCCCGAGAGGCGAGAGGCTTCCGCCGTCGCCATCGCCGCGGGAAGGATGTCGGACGGATGCGAAGGGTCCTGCTTCCAGTAGATATCGTTGTAGTCCATCGCCCGCACGAGCAGGGCGTTCATCAGAGCGGCGTTGGCCATATTGGTCATGGTCCCGTGGCCGATGATCGTTGCCTGTGCGTTCCCGCCGAGTTCACGAATGTAGGCGAACGCTTGCTGCATGTCCTCGTGATCCAGTGCCGCGAGGGCGCAGCCTACCGAATCGAGCAAGAACCGCTTCGCCTCGTAGCGGGCACTCTCAGGGATTGTGTCGTAGCCCAGCTCAAGAGCGAACCTTGCCATCTGTCGGCTGATCGAACACATCGCTTCCTCCTTGTTGGGGCTAGGCCGCAGCCGCGACGGCTTCCGCCATTTGCGACGTAGACGCCGATCCGCCCATGTCGTAGGTGCGAATTTCTCCGGACTCGATCACAGCTGCGACTGCATCCTCGATTCGGGCTGCCATTTCCGGCTCGCCAAGATAATCGAGCATCATCTTTGCCGAGCGGATCGTGGCGATCGGATTGACCTTGTTCTGACCGGCATACTTCGGCGCCGAGCCGTGGGTTGGCTCGAACACCGCATAGGTGTCGCCGATGTTGCCGGCGCAAGCGAAACCGAGTCCGCCGACAATCTGCGCCGCAAGGTCGGAAACGATGTCGCCGAACATGTTCGAGCTGACAAGAACACCGTACTTTTGAGGGTTTTTCACCAGCCACATGCACATGGCGTCGATGTTGGTCTCCCATAGCTCAATCCCCGGATACCCGGCGGCAATCTTCCGTGCCTCGCGCACCATCAGCCCTGACGTCTCACGGATGACGTTGGGTTTCTCGACGACGGTGACGGTGGAATACCCATGCGTTTGCGCGTAGTCAAATGCCTGTCGGATGATCGTTTGGCAACCCTTGCGGGTGAAAATCCGGGTCGAAATTGCCAGATCTTCGTCGGCAACCCCATCGAATCGTTTCATCTTGGGGTGGGTCGAGAGCGCTTGACGAACCCCGCTTGGAACCGGGTGGAACTCGACGCCGCAGTAGAGCCCTTCGGTATTCTCTCGGAAGACGACAAGATCGATGTCGTCGCGAAGGTTCAGCGGGTTTCCAGGGTATGCCTTGCACGGACGCAGGTTGGTGTGAAGGTTGAACAACTGCCGGAGCCCAACGATCGGGCTTGAGTATACGAGCCCCTTGCCTTGAAGCTCGGGAACCAGCTCCGTGGCCGCTTCTTGTTTCGGCTTCGATGTAATCGCTCCGAAGAGACAGGCATCCGTCTCTCTCAGCAGTTGAATGGTCCTCTCGGGGAGAGGGTTCCCCTCTGTCCGCCAGAACTCCCAACCGATGTCTCCGTGAATGTACTCGGCGTCGAATCCGACTCGATCCAGCACCAATCGAGCTGCGTTCAAGACATCTTCTCCGACACCGTCGCCCGGCAGCCATGCAATGCGGTACTTAGCCATCGCTCCTCCCGTTCGCAAGCAGGTTTGTGGTCGGAGGATTATACAGGAGCGTGCGGAGGTTTCGACTGTTCTCAGCCGTTGAGAGATGCCTGATTGCGTCGGCTCGATCGGGTGACTACACTTTTTCGCCATGGACGAAGCGACAGCGGTCTATCCTGGGACGTTCGACCCGATTACCAACGGGCATCTGGATATCCTTACTCGGGCGGCGTCCGTGTTCCCGCGGGTCATCTTGGCCGTGGCTGAGAACGCCGGAAAGCAGCCGATGTTCCCGGTTGAGAGGCGCGTCTCTTTGTGCCGTCGGGCCATCGATGAGGTCGGATTGAAGGGCGTCGAGGTGCAGCGGTTCGACGGATTGCTTGTGCGATTCGCTCGGTCATGCAACGCCGGAGCGATCGTGCGGGGGCTGCGAGCCACTTCGGATTTCGAGTACGAGTTCCAGTTGGCGTTGACGAATCGGCTGCTGGAGCCTCGCGTTGAGAGTGTCTTCTTCATGACATCAAAAAAGTACGTCTTCCTCTCGTCATCGAGCGCCAAGGAGATTGCTCGCTACGGCGGGGATGTCCGCCGATTTGTTCCCGATTGCGTTGCGCGGGCAATGGCTGCAATCTACGGCTGATCAAGAGAACCTGCTTGCGCGGTGATGCCGGCGCTATGCCCACGCTTCCGTGGCCCGCTTCTCCCACCGGTGTTCCTCAGGCAGCGATGACGCGGGAGGACGCTCCCAAAGCAGTGCGGTTGCCCCGCGCCAAGGAAAGCTTCTAGGATGGAGCATCAGGAGAGGAGGTGGGAATGAAGCGAGCGACTTCTCTTCTTCCGCTGGCGTGGGTGCTCGGAGCAATGCTGTGCGCGGTCTTGACAACGGCAAGCCCTGTGGAGTGGGCGATCGGCGATGCATTTGACCTGAAGATCAAGCAAGTCGCCGAACGGGTACAGTTGGGGTTTGTGTTCGGCGGATTTGGGTTTGACCAGGGGGCCTTCGTGCCGCGGCCCGGTCTGGAGATCTCGGCCTGCCTGCAGGAGTTCTCGCATGCACAAGGTCTGGCGGCGATCGAGAGCGGATGGCCGATTGCGCGAATCGTGCTACGCTGCGATCAACGCATTGCCGGCATCGATGTACCCTTTGGAGAGTATCTTGCAATCGCGTGGATCAGCGACTGTAAGTTCTTGTTGGAGAACAGATGGTTCGAGCCTCGAACACCGATGGTGATCCTCGTGCGGGAATCGGATCTCGAAAGGCCTCTTGTTGTTGAGGACGAGCCGTGGTACGTGTTGATTCCAAGCAGGGTTGCGTTGCTTCGCGAGTCCGACGAGGGGTTGTTCTCGATCCGATGCGAACCTGCGCTCGAGGAGCCGTACCTGAATGTAGAGGATGCGATCGTCGATTTGTGCCTCTGGAACTTGGTTCGACTGGTCGTGATGGTCGGACTGCCTGACGAAGGCGCTCCTCTGGCGATTCCGACGGCTGATCAGTTCTGCCCGAGTGAGGGCGGGACTTCTCTGCATGAAGCACTGTTCTCGCCTTAGCGAGAAGGGGCATCCTGCGCAACGAGGCAGCCAAGGTGAGACTTCACGTTCGCGAAAGCACCGGGCCCGGGATGCCGCTTGAGCGGCGTTTGCGAGTTGGGACGAGACGCCGCGCTTGAGCGGCGTGTGAGTTGGGACGAGACGCCGCGCTTGAGCGGCGTTTGCGAGCTGGGACGAGACGCCGCGCTTGAGCGTGATCGGCGAGCCGGGCATGATGGATCCCAAGCGTCCGGGACACAGTTCCCCACTGGATTGTTCGGCAAGTGCAGCAGATGGGGCGTATCAGATGAACCTGCTCCCTCCCTGATGTGACCAACGAAGTGAGTCATTCGAGTCATCATCGAGCCGCCTCAGGCTGCGGTGGGCGGTGATGGAGGAAGCGCAAGGAACACCGGACCGACGTGTTCGGTGCCTGATGGATCCGACCAAAGACCAAAGATGGGATGGGATAGAACATGAGACGATGGCGTTTGAAACCTCCGAGTACCGATGAGATCCTGAACGGTCACGCCCTGTCGACGATGGCGAAGATCGGCGGGCCGTCCGTGATCTCATCGCTTCTGTTCACACTCTACAACCTGGCCGATGCGTTCTGGATTGGCCGGCTGCCCAGTGAGCAGGCAGGAGCTGTCATGGCCGGCATCCAGATCTCGTGGCCGTTTGTATGGCTGCTTATCTCGTTCGTTGCCGGTTTTGGCGGCGCCGCTGTCAGTGCTTTGGTGGCACAGTACATCGGAGCCGGCCGCCACAAGGAAGCGAACGTGGCGCTCAACCAGCTGGTCACGATTGCCTTCGGAGCGAGCATCCTTCTTGGGATCGCCGGGTACTTCGCCACGCCGTCGATCGTATCCGTGTTGGTGGGCGACGCCGCTGTGGCGTTCCATGCGGCGACGTATCTGAAGGTGATCTTCCTCGGGCTGTGCACAATGCTCGTTCCGGGGCTCTTTTCGTTCGCGTTCGCTGCCACCGGCGACACCCTGACTCCGCTTCTTGTCAACGGGGTGGGAATCCTTCTCAATGTGGTGCTCGATCCGTTGCTTGTCCTTGGCTGGGGGCCGTTCCCGCAGATGGGGATCCTTGGCGCCGCCTACGCAACCGTGGCCGCGCAGGGAGTGGCCAGTCTGATCTTTCTTGCGATGTTCGCCCGTGGCAGGCGAGCTCTTCACCTCGAGCGTCATGCACTGGTACCGA
>CAZJLO010000024.1:0-13295 GCA_964547105.1 uncultured Thermotogae bacterium | reverse complement strand
TGAAGATCGGCGTTCCCGCGGCCATCGGCCAGTCCACCGTTGCGTTGGGGTTTGTGGTACTGATGTGGGTGATCGGGCGGCTGGGAAATGCCGAAGCAGCCCTTGCGGGGTACGGGATCGCCGACCGTATCTTTGGGATCCTGTTCATCGTCACCGACGGGCTGTCCGTGGGGTTGACGACGATGATCGGGCAGGCACTTGGTGCCGGCCGAATGGACCGGGCGCGCGAACTGGTTCGCAAAGGGCTTGGCGCGCTCCTCGTGATTCTTGTGGTCGAAGCGGCCGTGCTGTGGCTTCTTCGAACCCCGCTTGTCACGATGTTCATCCCTGGGCGGGAAGATGTGATTCACGAGGGGAAACGATTCATAGAGCTGTTTGCCGTCGGAATGCCGTTTCTGGGTGCTTTCTTCGCCGCCCAAGCCGTGTATCGCGGCTCCGGCCACAACATCCCGACGATGATCCTTGGAATCCTGCGCGTTTGGGTGCTGCGGATTCCTCTCTCCTACGCACTTGCGTTCATCGTTGGATTGCAGGCTGATGGCATCTGGTGGGGGATGTCGGCGAGCAATGTGATCTCGGGGTTGGCCGCTGTCGGGTTTCTTGCCAGTCATCGATGGCAGCGATCGGTGATCGATCATGATCCAGACCCAAGCGCGGCGATCGTCCAGCCGGATGAGTCCGCCGCGTTGGAGTAGGAAAGCGGGGCTGCGGCCGTGGCGCGCGTCGGTGGATCAGGAAGAGGCGTGCGCCGTAGGACCGGCCTCCCACCAGAGGCGGAGCCCGTCCACGGTGAGGAACGGAGCGTAGGTTTCGATCTCTTCGAGACGCTCGGCGAACAGCTTGCCGCGGCCTCCGGTGGCGATGACGACCAGTTCGTCATCCGCTTCGCGCCGGAAGCGTTTGATCAATCCGTCGACGAGGTCGAGAAAACCGAGGACAACACCCGCTTGAAGGTTCGCCTCGGTCGTCTTGCCGATGACCGAGCACGGAACATCGAGAATCACTGCATGTAGTTGAGCGGCGCGGTTGGTGAGCGCTCTTGCCGCGAGCAGCATCTCGGGGGCGATCGCACCGCCGAGAAACGCGCCTTCCTTCGAGACCAGATCGAAGGTGACCGCCGTGCCGAAGTCGATGACGAGAGCGGGGGCGGACACAAGATGATGAGCAGCGATGCAGTTGGCGATGCGATCCGCGCCGACCGATCGAGGATTGTCGACACGGAGCGGAATCGGGGAACTGGCCGCCGACAGGAACCGAATCGGGGCATCGGAGAACGCGCCGAGGCCATCGAGAAGCGGCTCATTCAATGACGGAACCACCGATGCGATCGCGATGCCGCGAATCCGGGAGCCGTTGACATTTGCCTCGCCGAGAAGATTGCGAATGTCGAGGCGCAACTCGTCGCTGGTACGGTTGCGATCGGTTGTCAGGCGCCAATGGGCGGCGAGCCGGGAGCCGTCGAACAGCCCGACGACGATGTTGGTATTGCCGATGTCCAGAGTCAGAAGCATGCTTCCTCCGTTTCCCGGTTCAGCCGGGAAAGCCGGGCGGGATCCTTGCGTTGTCGATCAGTCTCGTTTGTCCGACGCGAACGGCAAGCGAGACCAGAGCCGGGCGGTCCAGCCGGGGAATCTCTACAAGCGTATCTTGATCGGCGATGCTGATGTAGTCCAATGCCGTCCCGGCTTCGGCTTGAATAAGCCGCTCCATGGCATCGCGGATCGCCGCTGAGTCGCGTTCGCCCTTGCGCCACAACTCGGAGGCAAGGATCAGCGATCGCGACAGCACGGTCGCCGATTTCCGTTGCTGGGACGACAGATACGTGTTACGGCTGCTCATCGCGATCCCGTCCGGATGACGGACGATCGGGCAGCCGACGATCTCGATTCCGAAGTCAAGGTCCCGGGCCAGCTTGCGGATGACCGCCAGCTGTTGAGCGTCCTTCTCGCCGAAGTAGGCGCGGTGCGGGCGGATGATGTGGAACAGCTTCGTCACCACCGTCGCCACGCCGCGGAAGTGCCCGGGGCGGGATGCTCCCTCCAACCGCGTTCCGAGCTCGCCGATGTCCACCCACGAATCGTAGCCTGGCGGGTAGAGCGAATCCGCTTCGGGGACGAACGCGAGATCGGCTCCCGCGGTCTCAAGGAGTGACAGATCCCTTTCCAGATCACGGGGATAGGTCCCGTAGTCCTCGGCCGGACCGAACTGGGTTGGATTCACGAACACGCTGACGACGACCGACGGATTGTCGGCGGAAGCGCGGCGGATGAGCGAGAGATGTCCCTCGTGAAGAAACCCCATCGTGGGGACCAATCCCACCTGCTCCGGCAAGCCGGCTCGCAGTCGCCTTGCTTCTTCGATAGAGCGCGCGATCTTGATCTTCATCGGCCTTCCGGATCGATATCCTCGTCGATGACTTGTTGGAGCACCGAAGGATCGATCGAGAAGCTTTGCTTCTCGGTCGGGAACGCGTGAGATGCCACATCGGAGACGTACCGGTCGAGGGCGGAGCGGATCTCGTCGGCGAGGTTGGCGTAGCGCTTGGCATGCTTCGGGACGAAGTCGGTCACCAAGCCGAGGAGGTCGGAGATGACCTGGATTTCCCCGTCACAATCAGGTCCTGCACCGATTCCGATCGTCGGGATGTGCAATCGATCGGTGATGACTCGCGACAATTCCGCCGGGACGCATTCGAGGACGATCGAGAACGCTCCTGCGTCCTCCAGCGCCCGGGCGTCGTCCAGCAGACGACGCGCTTGCTCGGTCGATTTTCCTTGCACCTTGAATCCACCGAGCTGATGCACCGACTGTGGGGTGAGGCCGATGTGCCCCATGACCGGGATCCCGCATTGCACGAGTCGGCCTACGGTTGCGGCCATGATGCGTCCACCTTCCAGCTTCACGGCATGGGCGCCGCCTTCCTGGATTAGAAGAGCGGCGTTTTCCAGCGCCTGCCCTTCGGAGATGTGATAGGTCATGAACGGCATGTCCGCGACCACAAGTGCATGATCGCACCCGCGTGCGACCGCCTTGGTGTGATGCAGAACGTCGCTGAGACGAACCGGAATCGTCGTTTCGTAGCCGAGGAATACCATCCCCAAGCTGTCGCCGACAAGGACAAGCGGCACGCCGGATGCGTCGACAAGGCGCGCCGTGAGAAAATCGTAGGCGGTCAGGGCGGGAATTTTCTTCCCTTGATCCTTCATCTTCTGAATCGTCGAGACAGTGGCACGCATCTTCCCCCTCCTCATCGGGGTTGTCTTTACTGGCTTCGCTCATTCGATCTTGTGGCGGCGCGAAGCACCTCCACGAGTCGCTCGGCCGTGGCATTGTCGATTCCCCCCTGGGCCGATGCAATCGACACGGCGCGGAGCCCCAGAACCACGTATAGATCAAGAATTTCCGGCGTGGCTTGGAGCACTGCGAGATGATCGAGAACCGTTCCGATGTCACCACGGGCGATCGGTCCGGTCAGCGCCCCGGGCAGCCCGGCCGACGCCAAATTAGCCACCGTACCGCGGGCAAGCGGGAGAAGCGCCGGCAGGGATTCGGCCTGATCCGATCCGAACTGCGACCACAGCGACGAAGCGGCGTCAGCGAGCGCGACGAAGTAGTTGGAGAGCATCACGGCGCTGGCGTGATAGAGGATCTTGTCGCCGGGAGCGAGAACCAACGGACGCCCGCCGAGATCGCGGGCCATCTGCGCGAGCGTCCCTCGCAACCGGTCCGAACTCGCTTCGATCGCGAAGGTGGAGCCGGGAAGGTTGGCGATCCCCGGTTGGACTTCGGCGAACGTCTGGAGCGGGTGGAACGTTCCTGCCTCGGCGCCGCACTGTGACGCGTGGGACAGCAGGTCGAGCGATCCCGCTCCGCTGCAATGAATCGCGGTTTGATCTTCCCGCCAGCGGACCGACTTGCACACATCGACGATGGCATCGTCCGGCACCGACAGCAAAACGAGATCGGCAACGTTGGCGACCGCTTGTGGGTTGGGCTTCTCGTCGGCTCCGGGAATCGATTCTGCCAGCAGCCTGGCAGAACTGGCGCTACGGCTGGCGACGGCAACGACGGAGTACCCGGCGTCGTGCAGCGATCGGCCGAGTACCGAGCCGGCGCGTCCAGCGCCGATGATGCCGATCCGTACGGGCTGTGGGGCGGTCAAGACTCCTCCTGAGGGTGGGGATCAAGTCGCTTGCAGATTACATCCAGGAGCCGATCAGCGACTTGGCGCTTGGAGAGCATCGGCCAAGAGTCGATGCCGCCGTCGCGGTCGAGAACCGTCACCTGGTTGGTTTCGCTGCCGAACGCGTTGTCGGGGACGGAAATGTCGTTGGCAACGACGAAGTCGAGATCCTTCTCCTCAAGCTTGCGCCGGGCGTTGTCGACGAGGTTGTCGGATTCGGCGGCAAACCCAATGCGGAGCGGCGGGCCGGCGACCGAGCTCAGAATGTCCGCCGTTCGGCCAAGTTCCACGGTCCACAAGTCGTCAACCTTCTTCTTCTTCCCCGAGATGGGCTGTTTGGGACGGTAATCGCCGACAGCGGCGCTCATGATGAGGATGTCAGCGTCCCGTAGCGCGTGATCTACGGCGGCGAGCATTTCGGCCGCCGTGGCTACCCGATGTACATCGACGGCGGCCGGCGGTTCGACCTCCATCGCTGCGGCGATCAGAACCACTTCCGCGCCGCGGTCGCGGGCCGCCTCGGCGATCGCTACCCCCATCCGTCCCGATGAGCGATTGCCGATGAACCGAACATCGTCCAGAGCTTCCCTGGTTCCGCCTGCGGTAACGACGACCGTTCGCCCGGCAAAATCACCGCTTCGTCCGATGGTGCGAAGCGTCTCGCCGAGGATCTCAGACACCGGCGCGAATCGTCCGGCACCATGTCCGCCGGACGCGAGGCGACCTTCGGCCGGACCGATGAAACGGGCACCGCGGGACTTGAGCTTGTGGACGTTGTCTTGGGTGGCCGGGTTCTGCCACATCGCGGTGTGCATTGCCGGGGCGATCAGCAGGGGGGCGCGTGTGGCCAAGGCGGTGCATGTCAGCAGATCGTCGGCGATTCCGGCGGCGAGCTTGGCGATCACATTCGCCGTGGCCGGGGCGATGACGAACGCGTCGGCGATGTCGGCGAGCGATATGTGTTCGATGGCGAACGGATTCGTCAGTTCGAACAGGTCGGTCGACACCGGCAGTCCGGCGATGGCGCGAAACGACGCCGGCCCCACCAGCTTGGCCGCCGACTCCGTCATCACTACTCGAACGGCAACACCTGCCTGCGTGAGCTTGCTCGCGAGATCCACGGCCTTGTACGCCGCGATCGAGCCCGTGACTCCCAGCACAACGCACCGGCTCTTCGCCATTCCATGCCTCCTCTCACGAAGCCCTTCCCGGGGCGCTATTGTAGCGTGGAACGAGGAAAAGGACACAAAGAAACTGGGACAACACAAGAGGGGTCAAAGCTTTATTTTCGAATGCGAACGTCGCTCTTCTAGACTGAGCGATTATGGCTCGACCGCTGCGCATCGAATACGAAGGAGTTGTGCATCCCATCACCAGTCGAGGAGATGCTGGTGAGAACATCTTCCCTAACGACGAGTACCGAAGAGCCTTCCTTGTGACGTTTGAAGAGACTGTGACCCGATACGAGCGGATCGGCCATGCCGTTGCCTGATGTCGAACCATTACAGCCTCCTTGTCGAGGCTCCAAAGGCCGACTCTCACAAGGCATGCAGTCTCTAAACGGTGTCTACACGCAGAGACTGAATCGTCGGTACAGACGCTTCGGCCATTTCTCCAAGGACGCTACAAAACGATCCTCGTAGAGCGTGAGTCTCACTTGCTTGAACTGGCACGATGCATTGTCTTGAATCCGATCCGCACGAAGATGGCTCGCTCGGCCAGGGATTGGCCTTGGAGCAGCTATCGCGCGACATCGAGGCAGGCGGAGGTGCGTAGCTTCTTGCATATCGATGGGATACTCGCTCAGTTCGACACAAGACGGTGTGTGTAGCAAACGCATACAGGAATTCATTCGGCAGGGAGGTGGCGTTGATGTTTGGGAAGAACTCAGATCGGGGAGCCTCTTGGGAGGTGAAGGTTTCGTTGACATCATGCGGGCTCGATTGCTTGACACCCCCCTGGATCAGAACGTCCTCCGCCGTGTGCGAGGCGCTGCAAGACCCTCCCTTGAGAAGCTTTCCAGGGATGTGGCCGACAAGTCAGATCGGAATGCGCGCATGCATGATGCCGTCCACTTACATCACTACAAGCTTCAAGTGGTGGCGAATCATCTCGGTCTTCATTTCACGACGATCAGCGTCATCGCGAAGCGGCAGATTGCGCGAATTCAAGAACAAAGCTCTGACCCTACTTGATCACGAAGCCCCGGGTTGACCCGGGGCTTCGCAGGGACTTCTTGTGTGTGATGTTGCTTGAGATCTACTCTTGAATGGCGGCTTGTGCGGCCGCGAGTCTTGCGACGGGTACGCGGTAGGGGCTGCAGCTGACGTAGTTCAACCCGACCTCGTGGCAGAAGCGGATCGATGCCGGCTCTCCGCCGTGTTCGCCGCAGATGCCGAGCTTGATGTTCGGGCGGGTCTTGCGACCGAGCTCGCACGCCATCTTGACGAGCTTGCCGATGCCGCGCTGATCAAGGACCTGGAACGGATCGTTCGCGTAAATCCCCTTAGCGACGTATTCCTTGAGGAATTTGGCGGCATCGTCGCGTGAGAAGCCACATCCCATCTGAGTCAGATCGTTGGTTCCGAAGCTAAAGAATTCGGCCTGTTCGGCGATCTCATCAGCGGTGACCGCGGCGCGTGGCACTTCGATCATCGTACCGATCATGTACGGAATCTCTTCCTTGGTCAGGCCCTTTTCGCCGAGAACGGCTGTGGCGATTCGTTCGGCGACTTCGCGCTGGAGGGCGAGTTCGGTCACGTTCCCGACAAGCGGGATCATGATCTCGGGGTGAACGGTGACACCCTCCTTGTAGACGTTGCACGCCGCTTCCATGATTGCGCGGACCTGCATCTCGGAGATCTCCGGATAGGTGATCCCCAGGCGGCAGCCACGGTGTCCGAGCATCGGGTTGAACTCGTGCAGGCTCTCGACCTTCTCGCGGATCTCGTCGGCGGAGACGCCCATGACCTGTGCGACCTCCTGCTGCCCGGCGGCATCGTGCGGCAAGAACTCATGGAGCGGAGGATCGAGGAGCCGGATCGTGCCTGGGCGCCCGTCAAGGGCGCGGAAGATCCCTTCGAAGTCACCGCGCTGCATCGGTAGGAGCTTGGCAAGGGCTTCGCGGCGCCCGGCCACATCATCGGCGAGGATCATCTCGCGGACGGCGATGATGCGGTCGCCTTCGAAGAACATATGCTCGGTTCGCGTCAGTCCGATCCCCTCGGCACCGAACTTGATCGCGGTCGCCGTGTCTTGCGGGGTGTCGGCGTTGGTGCGAATGCCCAGCGTGCGGAACTCATCGGCCCAGCCGAGGAGGGTTCCGAAGTCTCCGGACAACTCAGGCTCGACCGTGGGCACTTCGCCGGCGTAGACGCTTCCTGTTGAGCCGTTAAGGCTGATGGCATCTCCGAGCTTGAGCGTCTTTCCCTTCACGGTCAGTTGACCGCTCACGTAGTCGATCTGCAGGTCGCCGGCACCGGCAACGCAGCATTTGCCCATGCCGCGGGCGACCACGGCTGCGTGGCTCGTCATGCCGCCCCGGGCGGTGAGGATTCCTTCGGCCGCATCCATTCCCCCAATGTCTTCGGGAGAGGTTTCGATCCGCACGAGGATCACCTTCTTCCCTTCAGCGGCCGCGGCCTCGGCGGCTTCGGCTGAGAAGACGACGGACCCTGAAGCGGCGCCTGGACTCGCTGGGAGACCTCTTGTCAGTTCGGTCGCCCGAGTTTCGGCGGTGGGATCGAACGTCGGGTGCAGGAGCTGATCGATCTGCTCGGGCGCGACACGGAGAAGCGCTTCTTTCTTGTCGATCATCCCTTCGCTCACCATCTCGACGGCGACACGAACGGCGGCGGCGGCGGTGCGTTTTCCGGTACGTGTCTGCAGCATATACAGTGAGCCGTCTTGGATCGTAAACTCGACGTCCTGCATATCGCGGTAGTGCTCCTCCAGCTTGCCGCGGATCGAGAGGAGTTCTTGATAGGCGCTGGGCATCACGGCGTTCAACGTCTCAATCGGCTGAGGTGTGCGGATTCCGGCCACAACATCTTCGCCTTGCGCGTCCATGAGGTATTCGCCGTAGAAGACGTTCTCACCGGTCGCCGGATTTCGCGTGAAGGCGACGCCGGTTCCGCAGTTGTCGCCCATGTTCCCGAAGACCATCGCCTGAACGTTGACGGCAGTACCGATTAGTCCTGAGATCTCGTTGAGTTCACGGTACTTGATCGCCCGCGGGTTGTTCCAGGACCGGAAGACTGCCTCAATTGCCCCCCACAGCTGCTCACGGACGTCCTGAGGGAACTCGGCGCCGAGGCGGTCAACGATCGCCTTCTTGTAGCGATTGACGAGGTCTTTGAGATCGTCGGCCGCAAGCTCCGTGTCAAGCTCAATCCCCTTCTCGGCCTTCACGGCATCAAGGATCTCCTCGAACGGATCGAGATCCGTCTCGGTCTCGGGCTTCAGTCCCATGACGACATCACCGTACATCTGCAGCAGACGGCGGTACGAGTCGTAGGCAAACCGCTCGTTGCCGCTCTCGGCGGCGAGGGCGGCAACCGTCTTGTCGTTCAGCCCGAGGTTGAGGACGGTATCCATCATCCCCGGCATCGAGACTGCGGCCCCGGAGCGAACGGAAACGAGCAGCGGAAGCGGCGCGTCTCCAAATGTCCTGCCCGTCGCCGTTTCGAGTTTGGCGAGATTCTCCTCCACGGCGGATTTGAGGGTCTCCGGCAGCTTGCCATCCTGCTGCTCATAGGCCCGACACACTTCTGTTGAAATTGTAAACCCCGGGGGAACGGGGATTCCGAGCTGCGCCATCTCGGCAAGGTTGGCTCCCTTGCCGCCGAGCAGCTCCTTCATGGTTCCATTCCCCTCCGATTGGCCTTTTCCGAAGAAGTAGACCTGTTGCACAATAGCACCTCCAAAAGTGATCGTGTTCATCAACTTCATCTTCTTGTCCCGCTGCCGCGGGACGATCTCAAGACGGGGCCGGCGGCTCCAACAAGGCATCCACGAACTCCGATGCGGAAAACGGACGGAGATCGTCTTGTGTTTCACCGACACCGATGTACAACAGAGGCACCCGAAGGCGTTCCCACACCGAGACGACGATTCCGCCACGAGCCGTGCCATCGAGTTTGGTCATGACAATCCCTGTCAGATCGACGGCATCGTGGAATCGTTCGCCCTGCGAGAGGCCGTTTTGGCCGGTTGTTGCATCCAACACAAGCAGCCGGTCGTCGATCGGTCGTCCCAGCCTCTTCTCGGCTGTACGTTCGATCTTTCGCAGTTCCTCCATCAGATTGTGATTGGTCTGCAACCGTCCTGCCGTATCGATCAACAGCACGCCGCCGGTCCGCTCGACCCGACCGATCGCGTCGTACACAACGGCTGAAGGATCGGCACCGAGTTGATGGCGTACGAGTTCTGCGCCGACCCTCTCGCTCCAAACTTCTAACTGCTCGATAGCAGCAGCTCGAAACGTATCAGCGGCGGCGAACACGACTGGCCGATCATGTGAATGGCCGGACCCGAGAAACTGGGCCGAGAGTTTGGCCAGGGTCGTCGTCTTCCCCGCTCCGTTGACGCCGCACAACAAGATCACCGTTGGCTGTCCGTCGGCGCGAAGACGCAGCGTTTTTTCGCACCCGTCGAGTCGCTCGAGGAGGATTCTCCGGAGCTGGCTCAGAACGTCATCCAGTGAGGGACGTCGGCCGCGGGCCGCTGCAATGGCTTCCTCGGCGATTGTCATCGCCAGTGCCGGACCGATGTCGGAGGCGATCAACGCTTCTTCGATCATCTCGGCCGGATCGCGCGAAGCGTCGCCATCCGCCGAGAACCCCGATCGAAGGCTGTCGACAAGAACATGTCTCGAGCGACCGAGGCCTGTTCGGAGCCGATCGATCCACGCCATTACATGACCTCCGGCGTTTGCATGCCGAGGAGCGTCAGGCAACGATGGAGCACCAACCGCAGCCCCTCGATGAGAGCAAGCCGCGCTGAGGAGGTGCGTTCATCGTCGCCGAGGATGCGGTAATCGCTGTAGTACGCGTGAAAGTTGCGGGACAACGACAGGGCGTACTCGGCTATCAGATGGGGAGAGAATTCCGTTGCTGCTTGCCGCACCAGATCCGGGAACGCATCGAGTTGGCGGATCAGTTCGCGCTCCGCCTGCTCGGCAAGCGGCGTAAGGTCGACTTCGGAGAAGTCACGGATCGCCTGCGTTGGGGCGTTTCTGAAGATCGACGAGATTCGAGTGTGCGCATACTGGATGTAGGTCACGGGGTTGTCGAGGGATTCCCGGCGAGCAAGATCGAGGTCGAACTCCAGGTGAGTGGATGGGCGTCGCGCGATCATGAAGTAGCGAACGATGTCCGACCCAAGATCCTCGATGAGATCGGAGAGCTGAATGAACCGTCCGGCTCGTGTCGACATCCGCAGCGTTTGCCCGTCCTCCCGGAGACTGACGAATTGGTGGACGGCGTAGCGAAGGAATGATCGGGGGAGACCAAGAATTCGCAATGCCGCCAACACATTGTCCTGCTCGATCTGGTGATCCGCTCCTTGGACATCGATAACCTGGTCGAGACCGCGCCGGCGCTTGTCGAGATGATAGGCAATGTCGACGAGGAGGTACGTTGGGCGGCCATCGGTGCGGACAAGCACGGAATCCTTCTGCCCCCCGTGAGCTTCCGAAGCAAGCCACTCAGCCCCGTCTTTGCAGTAAGTGCCCGCGTGCTCCCGCAGGGTTCGCAAGGCGTCATCGACATCGCCGCGATGATGGAGTGTGGTTTCGCTGAACCAAGAATCAAAGCGTACTCCAAGCTGGTCAAGATCCCGGCGGATGACGTCGGTCATTCGCTTGACCGACTCCTCGCGCAGTGCTGCATGGGTTGCCTCATCAAACGAGTCTCCGATGGATTCCGCGTCGGCAAGCTCGGCGGCAATCGGGATCAAATACTCGCCGTGGTATCCGCCCTCGGGAATCGAAGCCGTCAACCCGCGCTGCTCGCAGATCCGCGTCCACAGCGATTCGGCCAGGAGGTCGATCTGATGTCCCTCATCATTGAAGTAGTATTCGCGCTCTACTTCGTAGCCGAGCTGAGCATAAAGCGAAGCCAGCACATCTCCGAGAACGGCCTGCCGACCGTGCCCCACCGTGAGTGGTCCGGTCGGGTTGGAGCTGACGAACTCTATCTGCAAGCGAACGCCGTTGCCACTCGTGTCGCGGCCGAAGCTCGAACCGCAACGCAGTACATGGTGTAGGGCATCATGCATTGCCGATGGAGCGAGCGTGAAGTTCAAGAAGCCGGGGCCGGCGATCTCGACCTGCTCGAACTGAGAAGCATCCAAGGCTCCAACAAGATGCCTCGCGAGTTCGCGCGGGGATTTGCCGGCGATCTTGCTGGCGACAAGAGCGATATTCGAAGAGAAGTCGCCGAATTCGGGCCGCGCGGGTTGGGTGATCTCGATGTCTGGAGCTGGCAGAGGATTGCCCGCCCTGAGCCAGGCGGTTCGAATGGCCGAAGCGACAAATTCCCTAAGCATGGGTTTCCTTCCCGGTTCCCGGAGGATTCTTGCGGCTACATCTCGACGATGAAGCGAATGCCCGTCCGAGCCTCACCACCGATTGTAAGCTCCATGAACCCGGGGATCACCCTGAGCGAACGGAGGTCGTCTTGCCCCAGGAGCCGTCGGCTGATCGCAATCGCTTTGACTGTCTGGTTGACCGCCCCGGCGCCGATGGCATGAAGCTCTGCAACCCCATCTTGCTCAAGCACACCGGCCAACGCCCCGGCGACGGAATTGGGGTTCGAACCGGATGCAACTTTGAGCACTTGCATGTTCGGGCCTCCAAGCCGATCGCCGCCATGGAAGTTGAGTTCAGGCAGGGCCGATCGAGCGAGAATCCAGTATAGCTGTGTGGGTGCACGGAGTCAAAGCACGGAAACCACGTCAGGAATAGGGTCACTTGTCAGCCGCCCCGGTCCCTCCTATAATGAGGAAGATCTCCGCTAGATCACAAAGTTTGCAGGGGGATGGCTTGAGGAGGATGCATGGATACATCCACGCGCCTCCCGGCAGTCATCTGAGGAGTACAGAGAAGGAGGAATGGCAGTTATGAAGAAGGTACTATTGCTCACGGGTTTGGCCGTGCTGCTTGCCTTCTGCGTTGTGGGCGCTTCTCCCATCGAGGACGTCGAAGCCGCGGCTGTTTTCTACAACGCTGACCTTACCGCCGGATTCCTGCTGTTTACGAACACGACCGATGAGGTGTACAACGCACTGAATGTCGTGGCGTTGCAGTCCATCGCTGTCGACGAGGAAAAGACCCTCGTATTCGGTGGTGGCGAGATCATCAATATCGTTCCTACGATGCAGAACTCGTTCTGGACGATCTACCTCGACGAAGAGGGCGTGGTCCCTGGCGGGACGATCCAAGTCTACTTCACGGTCGATCCCTCTAGGGGTGGCGTGAAGGCTGAGCTGTTTGACGCATACCTTCAGATGGTTTTGTAGGTGCCGCACCTGTACCTAGACGAGAGCGATCTCGTCGCGGAAAGGAGTGCACATCTCTAGCGACCTGAATGATGTGAGTTTTGCAGCATCAGCTTCGTATCGAGATTTGAATCAACGGGGCGGAAGTTCTTGCAAGGAGGGAAGTGAATGCGCTTTCGAAGCCTGGTTGTAGTTTTGCTGCTAGGGCTTTCCTTGTCGGCTATGGTCGTAGCGCAAGACGTGGGACCATTTGCTAACAAGGTTGTCTACGACGTTCGCATGCAGGAAGAGATTGCTCTGCAGGATGTCGCTGCAGGCAACATCGATATCTTCCAGTGGAGTACGTCGGGTAACGTGATTTTCGGATTGGACCAAGCGACGCTTGACGAGTTGGATCTGTATATTGCGCCTACCGGTTCGGAGAGTCTGTTCCTGAATCCGTATCCGAATGAGGCGCCGTACATCGCGGTAGCGAATGACGGAACCGAATCGTTCAACCCATTCGCTATTCAAGAGGTGCGCTACGCGCTTCATTGGCTGATCAACCGTCAGCAGATTATCGATGAGATCATGCAGGGGACTTCCGAAGCCGCTATTCCTTCGGTCGCCCCAT
>CAZJLO010000023.1:14498-30278 GCA_964547105.1 uncultured Thermotogae bacterium | reverse complement strand
AGTACATGGTTCCCATCCGCAATGGAGATTGGGAGGCGGTTGCCGAGCTGATGCTTCCGTTGGCGACGAAACTTGCCGGCATTGGCGCCGCGTTCGCGATTTGCCCGACCACACGATTCATGAAGCACTGCCGTATGTGCCTGCAAGGTCTCCGATTCCATGGCTTCCCATCGCCGATGTGGTCGGGCGGGCGGCGCGGGCCCACGGGGACACGTGCCTTGCCATCACCGGCACCAAGCACCTGATGATTGGCCCCGTCTACTCGAAAGCCCTGTCGTGCTACGGACTGTCGTGGAAGGTCCCCGGCGAGGAGGATCGAGACGTCATCGATCGACGGATCTTCGGCAAGCTTGTCAACGGCATCTTCCGTGAGGAGACGGGGCAGGAATTCTACCGGGTGGTCGAAACGATGAAGCGACGAGGTTGCGATGCGGTTGTGCCTGGTTGCACGGAGATTTCATTGCTTGTCAAGCCAAGCGATTGTCCCCTCCCGGTCCTCGATTCGACGCGGCTGCTGGCACGCGCCGCGTTGGACGAAGCACTCGCCTGAGGAGCTTCTCCTCGGCCGATCGGGCAGCGCCGGAAGGCACCCCGGGAACGGAGGGGGCGAGGACCGGGTGGCAGATTCCTTCTCTTGGTCGAGGGCCGTCGTCGGCGGGCATCCCGCTCGTTTGCCGGTCCGACCGGGTCGGGATGGGCCTGCTTCCGGCAAGGGCCCTCTCTCGGGATGAGCATCCGCAGGGCGCAGCCGAGTAATCGCTGTCATTGCGCTTGAGAAGGCAACCGAGTAGCCTACATTCCCTGAGGTCACACCATGGTTCTTGCCAACGTCATTGTCCCAGTCATTCTTGTTGCCGGCGCGGGGTTTCTGTTCGCGCGCCTGACGCACTATGACGCGAAGCCGCTCACGCGGCTCTCGTTCTATATCCTTACACCGGCGCTCATCTTTCACTCCCTGCTCAACCGCGCGGTCCCGCTGATCGATCTGGCCGATGTCGCGTTGTTCGTGGTGATCATGCATGGACTGCTGACGACGATCGGATATTTCGGCACCCGATGGACCGGGTGGGACGGGGATACGAAGACGTCGGCGATCCTGTCGTTGTCGTTCAACAACTGCGGCAACTACGGCTTGCCGGTGCTGTTGTTTGCGTTCGGCGAGGCCGGATTCACGTTGGGCGTGCTGTACATGGTTGCCCACATGATGTACCAGATCGTCGTTGGCGTTGGGATTGCGGGTTGGCGGAAGGGCATGGTGTTTCGCGACGTTGTGTTCAAGATCCTCCGAGTCCCGTGGCTGTATGCCTTCTTGCTGGCGATGACCGTGCGCCTTCTCGATCTCGAGTTGCCTGTTTTGTTGGCGCGGCCGGTGGAGCTCGTCGCTGGGGCGACGATTCCGGTTCAGCTTCTGCTGCTAGGGATGGCTCTCGCCAGGGTACGGATCGGCAGTCTGTGGCGGCAGGCGATTCCGGTTTCGTTGACCAAGCTCATCTTGCCGCCGCTTCTGGCGTGGGGGCTGACGAGCCTCTTTGGGTTCGAAGGCTTGCTGCGCTCGGTGCTGATCCTGGAAGCGAGCGCGCCGACGGCAGTCAATGCGCTGATTCTGTCACTGCAATACGAGCGGCGGAGCGAGCTGACCGCATCGATCGTATTGCTGACGACGCTCGGCGGGTTGGGCGTCACCAGCCTGCTGTTGTGGCTGCTCGGGTCGTGATAGCGATCATCAGACTTCGTCGATCGGCCTTGCCCGTCCACAGTCTTCCGGTACATCCCGGTGGTGGGTCCCGCCGTGGAAGTGCGGCGGCGATGGCCGACCGGGATCGGGATCGAGACGACCGAGAGACGGTGTCGGTGATCATCGGGATGCGGTTGTACAACCCTGCTTCCTTGTGCAGTATTCAAAATCCGGCGAATGGAATCGGGACATGGACGGTGATTTGAGAACACTGCGCGCGCATTGGACCCTTGTTGGCGGCTGTGTCTTGGCCATCTTGTATTGGTGCGCCGAGGCTGTTCTTCACTTGAACATCGTTCACGGCCGAAGTCTTGGCTCGGTGTTTCTGCCGCTTGATGATGCCGACGAGCTGTGGACGAGGGCGATCCTTGCTGCACTGTTCATTGCGTTTGGCGTTGTTGTGGACGTGGTGTCGACACGACTGCGCCGCGCCCATCAGGAGCAAGGCCGTCTTGTGGAGCAACTGGAAGCGCGGACCCGTGACCTGGCGGAACGCGCCAAGGAACTCCGGTGTCTCTACGGGATTGACGGACTTGCCAGAAGGGATGGAGCGACGATCGGGGAGATCCTTGAACAGGCTGCCCGATTGATCCCCGCCAGCTGGCAATACCCGGAAATCGCATGCTGCCGGATCACCTACCAGAAGAAGGAATTCGGAGAAACGGCGTCAGAGAGTTCCGAGTGGCGACAGACTTCCGACATCGTGATCGACGGAATATCGGTTGGTGCGATTGAAGTCTGCTATACGGAAGCGAGGCCGGAGAAGGACGAGGGCCCGTTCTTGAATGAAGAACGCCGGCTCATCGACTCCGTGGCGGCCAGGCTTGCCGGCATCATCAAACAGAAGCAGGGGGAACTGGCCCTGCGGGAGTCGGAAGCGCGGTTTCAGCGGCTGGCGAGAACGGACGACCTCACCGGGCTCCTCAATCGGCGCGGATGGAATGAATCTCTTGCCGAGGAGGAGCGCCGCGCACAACGGCACGGGCATTCCTCCTGCGTGATGGTCGCGGATGTCGATGGTCTCAAAGAGACCAACGATCGGGACGGACACGAGGCTGGCGATGCGCTGTTGCGCCGTACCGCCGCCTGTATTCAAGGGGCGGTCAGAGAAGTGGACAACGTGGCGCGCATCGGCGGGGATGAGTTTGCCGTCCTGGCGATCGAATGCGATGCGGCCACGGCGGAGACAATCGCCAAGCGGATCGAAGACGCCTGGTTGGCCGAAGGCATCCGGACATCGTGGGGTATCGCCATGCGCAAGCCCACCTCCGGGCTGGACGGCGCGATGGCAGAAGCAGACCGCTTGATGTACGAAATGAAGGCAATCCGCCGCACAACCCCCTCTGCTTGACCGTCCACCCAGCAGTCGAGCTGCAACTTGTGTTGAGCAAACGTCAACAGACACAGCGCACTCTCTAGACTTGCACCAACCGTAGAAGGTCTGACGATCGAGTTGGAACACCGCGGTACATCGCAGTTCCTGGATAAGCTCCGATTTCGTCATGCCGCCAACATCAACCGTTCTGCTGATCGCCGGGCAATTCGGATAGACATTCTCAGATTCGATGTGCATTCGTTGGACGTCCTGAGTCACGTATCTTGGGGCCGAATCCTGTATAGGGGTAACATACGCTGTCTCCTGCCCGACCCACAGAACGTGTTCCTGGTCACCACAGATCAGCATCTGCCCTAACACGAACCTGAAGTGGCTACTGTATCCCCGGAACCTCGGTCAACAACGGCAATTCTAGAGGAGGTCAACTTGATCGCCAGCATGATCGCTAGGCGGCGGCACGAGAAATCCTAAGAACGAAGGTCAGACTCCTGCGACTTCATTCTTCAACGAGTGCCGCCAAGACAGCATTTCCAGACATGGGAACAAGGGTCGGATCCAACGATATGTCAGGCGCCATTGAGTCCGGGCTGCAACCTCACCCATCGAGTTCCGATACTCCATACTCGGACTTCATCAGCTCGGCTAGTCTGGAAGTGAATGCCGCAACAGGCGCGCCATCGACGACATCGTGATCGAACACAAAGCAGACGCTGAGAAAGTCTCGATTCTCGAGCTTGCCATCTATGAGCGCCGGCTTCGTTGAGATACCCCCGAGTGCGAATTGAATGGGTAGTGGACCAACGGGTATCGCCCATCCAGCAAAGTTGCCCACCATCCCAATAGAACTGACACCGACGGTGCCGGTGTTGCGTTTAATCGCGAACGGATTTCTCATCATTCGTCGTCCAACCAGGCCTCGGATGAAAGCGGGAAGACATCGGTAGAGGCTCGCATACCACGGATTGGTTCCAAGCATCATCGTGCCGCTGGACGCAACCTCGCGTTGAGCAGCCAGAATCTCTTCGTTGATTTGCAGGACACTCTTATCGCTAGCGTTGCGAATAAGAAACGGCAGCGGAATGAACTCCTCTTCCACAGACTTCTGTACAGTCACGAGAACATCCACCTGCTCAAATAGCACGAGCCGCCGCCGCCCAAGCCTCAATCCATGCATTTGCTTGTGTTCGGAAATGGCTTGTGCAATGCACTTGACGACCCAACCAGTGAAGGACAGCCGTGCGTTGGTTTGCCTTTTGCAGCGCCGGATGCGCTCCCGCGCTTCGGTCACATCCACCTCAAATAGTATGGGCACATGATGCTTGGAGCGGCCCAGTTTGACGATATCAACGACCAATACTCGATTCTTGGAGAATGGTTGTATTTTGTACGGTCCCAGTCGATCCATCGTTGTCCTTAGCAGGGAAAGTGGCTGTGATTGCGGTTCATGTCTACGAGCTCGCTCTCCAATGCTGATGGCCCCCGGTCATGCTGGTGTGCATCCGTGCACAATTGCTCCCACGCGCCGTCACCCGAAGTTGGCACCGCTTATGCATCATCATCTCATTCCTATTTCCCTATATTGGCTTCTTTACTCGCGCACGCCATGCTACTGTTGTAGGTTAATCGGTACAAGTTCTCAAAGCGTGCCGAGCCAAGACGCAAGCCATCTCCACCGTAGTAGAGTCCATGCATGTGGTGTAACGAGCTGCTGAGCGGGCTGCGTCTTGAAGAAGAGCGACCGTCGCTGCCATCTTCGGTTCATCAACGAAACAAGCCGACCAACATTGGCACCCAGGAGGAAGCGATGGTCAAGGAGAGTGACCCTGCCCCGTTCTTCGGAGCAGTCATAATGTCGACAACCGAGCTCCGCTGATTCGCGAACTTGTGCCAACACCCAGCGGCTCAGCAACGTGCGCTGTCGGTGCCCGATTTCCTAGACTGGAATGCGGTCGCATCTCATGGTACTCAAACCGCCACTGTTCAAGAACCCTTCTCGCCTCAGTCAGGCTCTCAAACCAGTGCATGTTCAGGCACTCGTCTCGGAGCTTGCCATTGAGACTCTCGATGAACCCGTTGTCCATTGGACGTCCTGGAGCGATGAAATCAAGCTGGATGCCTCGCTTGTAGACCCACTGATCGAAGTGGTTGCTGGTGAATTCGGTCCCGTTGTCCAAAGTGATGATCATCGGCTGTCCGTAGGTCTCCATTGCTTGGTCGAGTGCCAGAATGACCGAATCTGCCGGGAAGCGCTGTGCGGCCTTCAAAAAAACCCATTCCCGGCTGACCTGATCGATCGCAGTGAGAACTCTGAATCGTCGGCCATCGTCCAGCCAGTCGCTGACGAAGTCGATGCTCCAGTGCTCGCCAGACTTCGTTGCCGGTAGTAGCTTCAGGCGGCGTTGGGCCGCTCGCTTCTCGCGGCGCTTCGTCCGCAGCAGCAGACCTTCCTCTGTAGATCCGGTAGAAGCGCTTGTGGTTCACAGCCCAACCTTCTCGCTGCAGCAACACCGTCAGCCTCCGGTACCCGTACCGCGGACGAGCGTACGCTAGCTCCTTCAGCCTCATCCGTAGTGCACGGTCATCCTTCTTGCGGGACTTGTAGTAGAACACCGACCGGTGAAGCTCGATCAGCCTGCACCCCCTGCGCTAAGAGACCTCGTAGTCCTCGAGGACCTCCAAGAGCAGTTCCCGCTTAAGTGCAGGCCTCAGAGGTCTTTTTCGCAGCCCGTCCTGAAGGATCTCCTTGTCCAAGCTCAGTCCAGCGACTAGCTTCTTCAGCTGGCTGTTCTCTCGCTCTAGTTCCTTGAGTCGCTGCAGCTCACTGGGACTCAATCCATCGTACTTTCTGCGCCATCGGTAGACGGTGTTCTCGCAAACCCCGTACTTGCGTGCAATCTCCTTGATCGAGATGCCCATCTCCACCTGCTTGACAGCGTAGGCGATCTCGGTCTCGGAGAACCTTGTGGTTCGCATGCTCCTTGGCCTCCCCTACATGTCAGTCCATGTCGATTCTGAGATCATGTTTGGACCGGATTCTGGGGGGAAGGTCACTCACGGAGTGGTCCCGCAAGATCGGGGAGGAGGCGAGGGGGAGCGGGGATTCATGCCCGATCGCCGAGGCAAGCTGCGGCGGGTGTCTCCGCGATGCGCTGCGGCGGGTTGATGCCCGATTGTTGCGCTTCTATGCTTCTTAGATGGGCAAGTGAATCCTCGTGATCGACAACTCGATCGATCAGTCGATCCGTCAGCCGGTCGATGAACGGTCGCGAACTTCCGGCACCGTGCCGTTCGATGCGGTTCATCTTCCCTCGAACGAGCCGATTCCCCCTCGCTGGATCCCAATACACACGTTCTCCTGACCGGCTCGGAGGCGTCGGTGACGAATCCCGAGGCCTGGTTCGAGGCGGAAGCCGAAGTCGTGCGCAATGCCGCGGACCGCGGGTTGGCTGTTCTCGGCAGCTGTTTCGCCCATCAGATGCTGGCGTGGGCGCTCTCCGGACCCGAGTGCGCCGAGCAACGACTCCGGGACTCGGTTGGGTGGCGATCGAAATCATCCACTCCGATTCTCTCTTCAACGCTGTTCCCAACCCTTGGCATGAGGTTGCCACGCACCTCGACGAGGTCGTCGCTCCTCCTGATCCCTGGCGTGTCTTGGCGGCCAACGATAGCTGCTCCGTACAGGCGATGCGTGCGGGAATCGCCCGGTGTGGGGGATGCAGCCATGTCCCGAGACATCTCCCGATGAAGCCAAGGTCCAGATGAAAGCTGCAATCTCGCGGTACCCGGAATACGCGTCACAGATCCGCATCCGATTGTGTCGCCGGTCCGCGACGATTAGGGCACCCAGCGATTGATGGGCTTGTTCTTGCGAGGCGCTGGTTAGCCGGCGTTCGTGAACTACAGCGCCGATTGCAGCAAGTCCGGCACTCCCCATGGGTCGATGCCGACCGAGTTTGCTCGACTTGCTGTACCATGGTGGAGCAAACGAAGATCAATCGCTTTCACGATCAGGAGGCTTGGCATGGCAAAAGCACAGGACAAGAAGCGAACGAGCGAGAAGAAGCAACCGCAGAAGTCCATCAAAGAGAAGCGCGCCGCGAAGAAGGCGAAGAAGGCCGACAAGGCAAGAGCATTCTAGTTGAAGCGCGCGACGATCGATACCTACCGTGTTGACGGATGTTTCTCTTCCGCTCTCCGGCACAGATCCAGATGACGTTGGTTCTTCGCCGCGTTCGTGGGGCGGGGACGGTGGGGACTCGGTTCGTGACACAGGCGATCCGGCACCCGAGGAAGGAGAGAGTGTGAAGCAGATCGGACAGGATATGTATCTGTTCGAAGGGTTGCGCGGCTGCAATACCTATCTCCTGGTGTCGGATTCCGGGCTGACGTTGGTGGACAGCGGAATGGCGGGTGACGTCGACCGGATCCTGGCCCAGATCCGACAGCTGGATCTCGACCCATCGAACGTGCGGTCGATTGTGATCACCCATGCTCATACCGACCACATTGGCGGAGCTGCGGAATTGGCCCGGCGTTTCGGCGCGGCTGTGATCGCTCACCGGCTGGAAGCCCCGTACCTTGAAGCGGCCGACACGTTGCCGGCGCGCACCAGGCTGCAGAAAGCGATGACCTGGCTCGGAGATCGCTTTCCCGGGAACAACGAAGGGATCCACGTTGCACAACGGCTGGAAGACGGCGACAGGCTGGATGTGCTGGGTGGGCTGCGGGTGATTCACACCCCCGGCCACACGCCGGGGAGCATTTCGCTACTTCAGGAGGGGAGAGGGATTCTGTTCTGCGGAGACCTCTTGTTCCATGGCAATCCCCTCACCGGGCGAGGGGGATTGCGCTACGCGCCGCGGACATTCAGCGTTGATCCGGACGAATTGGTGATCTCTGCGCAGAAGCTCTCCACGTTGTCGATCACGGCGCTTTGCATGGGGCACGGCCGGCCGGTGATTCAAGAAACCGGTGTGACGATGGCGAAGCTTCTCGAGGGACTACCGGGGTAGTGTCTGTGCCGTCCGGACCGGCGGAGTGCGCAATAGATCAGCGCTTCCTATCCTGATGTGATACAAGACCCTGCGCTTTGCGCAAGCCGGCGAGTTCGTTTTCGATCTCTTCTTCGGTTGGCTCGCGTCGCAAACGCTTCATGAGCTGCTTCGCTGCTCGCTCGCGGACTCGTTTTTCTTCTCGACCCATGGTCGCTCCCTTCTGCCAAGACAGATACTCCGCAGAAGTATAGGGGATTTGAGGCACAAACGCGTTTCGATCTGTCGCAGGGTTGAGTTTGGATGTGCAAACGTCAGGGCCCTCGACAGACGGGATTGCATCGAAGAACACGATCGAGGTGACATTCGAGTCTTCCGCGAGCGAGCGTCAACGGGGTGATGCCGTCATGGAATGCAACCCAACTCAACGTAGCCAACCTCAATACCTTCCTGCAGAACGGGCACCACGCTCGCTGTTGTGGCGGCTGAGTCGGACAGAGTTGCGCGGCCATGGCCGCGGGGGGTAGAACGGCTTCAAGTGAGCGCGCATGGATAGCATGTGGCAAAGGAGTGAAGCGTGGCTGAGAAGACGATTGCAATCATCGGAGCCGGAATTGCCGGCCTTTCGGCCGGATGTTATGCGCGGATGAACGGGTATCAAACGAAGATCTTTGAATCGCACGACTTGCCGGGCGGGCTGTGCACGGCGTGGACTCGCCGTGGCTACACGTTCGATGGCTGCATCCACTGGCTGACCGGTTCGGCGCCGGGAGACTCGCTGTACTCGCTTTGGGAAGAGTTGGGCGCGGTGCAAGGTCGCAAGATGTACGACCACGAAGTCTTCTGGCGAACGGTGGGCAGCGACGGACGGACCTTCTCGCTCTACGCTGACCCGGACCGACTTGAGTCGCACATGAAGGCGTTGTCGCCCGCCGATGCCGAACCGATCGGGCAACTCATTACATGGATCCGGACATTCGACGGGTTCAGCATGCCGGTTGGCAAGCCACGAGAACTGATGTCGGCTTTTGACGGCTTGAAGATGGCGGTTCGCATGCGCCGGCAACTGGCGACGCTGAAGCGGACCAGCGCGACGACGACGGGGGAGTACGCCAAGCAGTTCGAAGATCCGCTCCTTGTGGCCGGCCTGTCGGAGGCCATCGGGGCGGATACTCCGCTGATCGGCCTGATCATGACACTGGTGCCGATGTCTCGGAAGGCGGCGGGGTTTCCCGCCGGCGGGTCGCTGGAATACGCACGGGCGATCGAGAAGCGCTACACGTCTCTCGGTGGAGAGATCCGCTACGGCGCACGGGTTGCCCGCATCCTGGAACGCGATGGCAAGGCCGTCGGCCTGGAACTTGAGGATGGGACACAGATCGATGCCAATTACGTGGTATCTGCTGCAGATCTGCGATCGACGCTGCATTCGATGTTGGACGGGACAAGGCAGCACGAAACGCACCGTGTGCTGTTGGAGTCCGGGAAGCTTTACCCTCCCTGCGTGCAAGTCAGTTTCGGCGTCAAGCGCGTCATTCATGAGTTGGATGAATGCCTCGGAGAATCGTTCTCCCTCGAAGCGCCATTGCAGCTGGCCGGGGCGAACATCGAATGGATGAACGTCAAGAGCTACGGCTTCGACCCATCGCTCGCCCCGAAAGGATGCTCGGTGGTGACGTCGATTTTGACGGCCGACTGGGATTTCTGGAATCGGCTTCGTGAGGATCGTCAAGCCTACGAAGCGGAGAAGGAGAAGATCGCCGCTGCCTGCGCCGTTGCCATCGACAGCCGTTACCCAGGGTTCAACGACGCCATCGAAGTAACCGATGTTGCCACGCCGCTGACCTTCGAGCGCTACACGGGAAACTGGAAAGGCACCTTCATGAGCTGGATGCTTTCGCCCGAGTTTCAGAAGACGCATGGCTATGTGCGAAAGACCATCCCTGGTCTGGATGATTTCTACATCGCCAGTATGTGGACCGTGCCGCCAGGCGGTTTGCCCGGCGCGGCAATGGCCGGGCGCGAGGTTGTGCAGATGTTGTGCGCAGCCGACGGCAAGCGTTTTGTCACCACGCGGCCTTGACTCCTGAGAAGCGAAAGGTCCTTGCGAACGAGGGTGGCGCGATGCGCCGCCTGTGAGCGGGAGATCGTGAACGGCGGAGAGCGTACGCATCATTGGGAGGCGCCAGACATGGCTCGCGAGATCCGACGCAACCGAATCGGCGCAGGTGCAGTGGTTTTCGATCGGTGCCGGCCAAGCTACTTCACCGGCGGAGTGGCGTGATGTGGAGTCAGCAAGGGGGAGATGATCTTCGAGCACGCAGTGCGGAGCCTCCCACCCCCCGAGACACTCGGGAGTCTCGAATAGACGATCCATCGGAGGACGACGATGCAAGACTTGCGTGTCGATACGGGACGTGTCAGGTTGCAGATTCGAGACAGTCAACAAGACGGCGATGCGATCATCTTCCTTCACTTCAGCGGTGCGAACCTGATGATGTGGGAGAGAGCCGTCCCGTATTTTCGAGACCAGTATCGGTTGATCCTTGTCGACTTGAGAGGGCACGGCAAGTCGGACAAGCCGCGGACTGGCTACCACATGGACGAAATGGCCTGCGATGTAACTGGAGTCATGGAGCGCCTCGGGCTTGACCGGGCCCATGTCGTCGGCAGTTCGCTCGGCGCGGAAGTGGGGCTTGGCATCGCTGCCAATCACCCAGAGAAGGTGATCACGCTTGTGTGCGACGGTGCGCTGTACAGTGAATATGGTCCGTGCGGGACGTGGGGAACCTCGGAAGAGGCGTTCCGGCAACATGTGACAAGCACGTTGGAGCGTATGCGGAGCAAGCCCGAGACCGTGTTCCCATCGGTGGACGCGTTGGTCGACAATCAACGAGAGGTCTTTGAAGCGTGCGGCTGGTGGAACACGGATCTCGAAGCGGTCACCCGATATGACGCCGACAAGATCGGCGAGGGGAAAGTCGCCTTTGGGTGGAGAAATCCGGCCAAGGCGAACTACATGGAGCACTACTTCGGATACCGGTTCGAGGATTCGTACCGCCGCGTGAAGTGTCCCGTGTTGATGCTGCCGGAAGATGACCAGCCGCAGGAGGAGAAGGCGGCAATGGAGAGACTGGGCAAGTTGGCGCTGGATGCCACGATCGTCTCCGTCCCCGGATGGATTCATCCGTACGGCTGGCTGCTCGATCCCGAGAAGATGTGCGAAACGATCTTGGAGTTCCTGGCCGCAGTTCGCTGAGTGGAGCCGTGGCCGGGGTCTCCCTCGCACGTATCAAGAGACGAACGAGCAGGATTAACGCTTCTTCGGGGCGACCTTTCGGTTTGTCGCAGCGTCTTTTCTCGTTTCTGCGCGTCTCGTGTAGTCTGTTCAACATATGACGAATCTGACTCGAGACGCATGCCTCGGAATCGGAAGAGGTCTCCGCGTATGGAATGCAGGACGGCACTCGATGCGGCCGTTCAAGAAGCAGGATCTGCGTGAAGCCGCCATTCTTTGCGGCGAAGCGTTCATCGATAGTCCGCACATCCGGTACTTCTTCCCGGACGTATCGCGGAGACAAAGCGCTTCCGCTAGCCTGTTTGAGATGCGGATTCGCTATGGGCTCTTGTACGGGAACGTGCATGTCACTTCATCCAAGATGGAGGGAATCGCCGTCTGGCTTCCTGCATCGCACGCGCGGATGACGATGGGGCGGCAGATCAGGTCGGGCGGGGTCCGGCTCTATCGAGCCGTCGGCAAGCTGGCGGTGGACCGTATGACGAGGGTTGCCTCGCACAACGAGGCGCTTCGCGCACGCCATGCCCCTCCGAATCACTGCTTTCTATCCATCCTTGCTGTGCAGCCTCGCTATCAGCGACAAGGGTTTGGATCGCAGCTCTTGATTCCACAGATCGATAAGCTGGACGCGAGCGAGACGTGTGCCTACCTTGAAGTGACGGAAGCAAGGCTTGTGCCGATGTATGAGCACTACGGATTCGCTGTTTGCGAGCAGTCGTCCGTTCCGGGAAGCGACCTGATCGTGAGCGCAATGACCCGAACTCCACGATAGCCAGGTCGCGCTTGCAGTAGCTCAGGGGCTGCTAGAGACGTCCGTAGCGATCCTCGAGCCTGACCACATCGGTCAAGTGAGGCGTCGACACCTCGATCACCGTGCAGTCATCGAGGGCCTCCATTTGATGCACGAGGCGCGGCGGAATGGCATAGCTCATCCCCGGTTCCAGAAGGATCTCCTCCAATGTTTCCTCCGTCGAACCGGCCCGAAACCGCATTCGCCCGGAGGAAACGCGGATCGTCTCGTCCTTGATTTGGTGGTACTGCAGCGACAGGCTCTCCCCGGCGCGGATGAACAAGATCTTGCCAGCGTAGTGACGGTTCAGCGCCCAGAGACGCTCGTATCCCCACGGCTTCTCGACGTACGCCAGCAGCCGTTGGACATCCGGCCAATCGGACACATGCATCCATCCATCGTCTTGGAATGCCGCTGCGGGAAGATCCTTCTCGAGTTCCGACAGCATTCGTTCAGCCGAAAGTGAGCCGGAAAACTCACTCGATGCCAGACGTTCCCGCAGGAGGCGCACGGGCCAAACCTGGATTCCGGTGGGCCTGTGCGTGCCATCCGTGTTCCTGACGGCAAGCGCGATGGGCGTCTGGGCGGCGGCGACCCGATGGATCGCGATGGAAAGCTGTTCCACGTAGCCGGCGCCCTTCGAGAACACATGAGCGGCTGATTGGAGGACAACCGGGGATCCCTCATCGTCGTTTTCGAGCCGCAGGATCTCAGACAAGGCCTGGCGGACAGCGTTCAGCGGGGAGGCTGTGGCGCTTTCGATCACGTGGACCGGTTCAGCCGTGGCTTCGGAGATCCTCGCTTGCTGCCGGGGACCGGCGATGATCCAGAAATGTTCCGCGGGGATCAGCGTCTCGAGCCGGTCCATCGATTGCTGAAGGAGCGTGCTTCGGCTGCCGAGCGTGAGAAGCGCTGTCGGCATCTCTTCACTGGTTAGAGGACGAAGCTGTTCTCCCGGATCACAGGCAAGAAGAATCGCGTGATGCATCCGTTGAGGTTCGCCTCCTTGGGCAAATCGAACGTGCCTGTCGCATTATCATGCGGTGCCGTTCTGCAGTCAATCAGGAATTGTGGCTCCGCTATGCCTCGGCTACGATACGCGTATGACGGAGTTTGTCGCAGGGTTTGATATCGGTGGAACAAAGATCTCTCTTGTCATTGCCGAACTGGGTGGAGATCCAATCGGTCGTTTCGTCGAGCAGACCAAGGCTGCGCCGGGGCGAATCGAGATTGGGTCGGATCAGATCACATGCCACGGGCTTTCGGAACAACTCAAGCGGATGCTGTGCGGGGCGAGCGACGAGTGTGAACTTCATCGTGCTCACCTCAAGGCGATTGGCATCGTCTCGGCCGGACCAATCAGGGACGGCGAGCTGTGGTGCCCGCCCAACATCTGTCGTGAGGAGGTCGCCGCGTTGCACCGAGAACTGCCGTGGTCGATCCCGCTTGTCGCCCCGTTGCACGCGGCATTCTCCTGCCCGGTGGACCTCATGAATGATTGCAGTGGTGCCGTGCTCGGTGAGGTGTACGCGGGCGTCGGGAAGAACGCGACGGGTAAGGCGAGCCTGCACGTGGCCTACGCAACGATCAGTACCGGTTTCGGTGTTGGAGCTTGGGACGGAGGACGGCTGATCCTTGGCAAGGACGGCAATGCCGGAGAATTCGGGCACATCGTAGTCGAGCGCGACGGCAGGGTGTGTGGGTGCGGCAATCGGGGATGTGTCGAGGCCTACGCGTCGGGAACGGGGGTTGTCGGCAATGCGCGGACGCGCCTGGTGGCGATGGCTTCCGGGAAAGGTCTCCCTATCATCTGGCACTCGTTGCTCGCCCTGGAGGGAACGGCGTCCGATGCGCCGGTCATCATCCTCGATGAGGCGTTCGCGAAGCTGACTCCGGCTGTTGTATTCGAGGCAGCGGCTCAAGGCGATCCGACGGCTGCGGAAGTTGTCGCGGATCTGATCTACGCGGCCGGTATCGGCCTCTCAGCCGTTGCGAACGCCTACGATCCGGAAGTGATCACCATCGGTGGGGGAATCGCATTGGCGCATCCGGAGTTGATCGAGCCGATCCGCGACGAGATGCTGCGGCACCTGAATGTGGTTCCGCCTGAGGTGCGGCTCACCACTCTCGGTCACCGCGTCACAGAGCTCGGCGCGGTGGCGATTGCCCGGCAATTGGCGGATCGCTGAACAGGCCGCAGAGGGCTTTGGAAGGTGCTCCGAGACGATCCGCTTCAGTGTCCGTCGATTCTCGGCAGCGGGTTCTGCTGGAGACTCGTCTCATGCCCGGTCTTGTCGGCGACTACCACCGTCACTGCGACGGCCGCTCTCCAGCTCCACCCTCCTGCCCGGTGCTGATCGAGGATCGAGGCTGTCAGCGGAGCGGGCGGCGAATTCACTTTCCGATCGCTGTCTGTAGATCACGCCGATGTTCTTCTTCCTGGATGAGGATATCTTCGATCACGCGACGCAGGCCGCGGATTGCGCTGCCAAACGTCGTCTTTCGCTCAAGGGCCCCGAAGCGATCGCCTCGAGCATCGGTCGGGGAAGGAACGGCGCTCCTTTGCGCCGACGCGGTCTTCCGGTATGATGCATGCATCATGAACGGAACGAACGGCGTCGCGAGCAGAGACCATCGAGTCATCGCTTGTGTTGCGGTTTCGTTCGCCGTGTCCATGATGATGCACCGCGCCTCTCTGTTACGGTAATCCTCAACGGATGCCGGACGGAGTGGTGAGACGGACCGCAGGGAGCATCCCTGGGGTCTTTTCTTTTTGGGCTGGATGGGAGACTGCGGCGCGAATGGCGGAGGTGCCGAATGAACGATGGGTTTGCAACGAGCGTGGTCCATGCAGGAGAAGGGAAGGGCAAGCCATACGATGCCATCACGATGCCCATCGTGCAGACATCGGCGTTCACGTTCGGCAGCACCGAGGAGATCGCCTCCTTTCTCGCGAAGAAGGAGGCCGGAGATCCGATCCGAAGGGACGAGTACGGCCGGTACGGCAATCCGACGCAAACGGCGGTCGAGCGAAAGGTTGCCGCGTTGGAGGGCGGGGAGGCGGCTCTCGTGTTTGCCACCGGGATGAGCGCAATCACCACGGTCTTGTTGTCTACGCTGTCCCGCGGCGATCATCTCGTGATTGCCTCGAGCACCTACCGGCAAACGAGGAATTTCGTCGTCGGGCACCTCCATCGCTGGGGGATCGAAGCATCTCTGCTCGGCGACGGGAGCATCGACGCATTGGAGGCGGCGCTTCGTCCCAACACGAGACTGATCCTGTGTGAGGCGCCGACCAATCCGTACCTGCGCGTAATCGATCTGGACCGGCTCGGCGCCGTCGCCCAGCGGCACGGGATCTTGACCGCGATCGACAGCACCTTCGCCACCCCGGTCAACCTACGGCCGCTCGAGCGCGGCATCGATCTGGTGATCCACAGCGCGACCAAGTACCTTGGCGGACACAACGACCTTCTCGCCGGAGTCGTTGTTGGCTCCCGTTCCCATCTCGCGCCGATCGAAACGCTGCGGGGGTTGCTGGGAGGAGTCGGAGGCGCGCATGACGCGTATCTCCTGTTGCGCGGGATGAAGACACTGGAGCTGCGCGTCCGCCGCCAGAACGCGACCGGA
>CAZJLO010000023.1:0-14488 GCA_964547105.1 uncultured Thermotogae bacterium | reverse complement strand
GCAAATCGCCGACTTCCTTGTTGCGCATCCCCACGTGCGCACCGTTCACTACCCGGGACTTGAGTGCCATCCCGATCACGCCGTTGCATCGCGCCAGATGTCGGGGTTCGGCGGGGTGGTCAGCTTCGAGGTCGACGGAGACCGGGAGGCCACCAGCCGCGTCATCGATCGCCTACGCATTCCCTACATCGGCCCGACCCTCGGTGGGGTGGAGTCGATCGCCCAGCAGCAAGCGATCTTCATCGCGCTCGATGCGAAGAAACGCGCAGCGTACGGGATCTCCGACTCGCTGATTCGCTACGCCGCCGGGATCGAAGATCCGCGCGACTTGATCGCCGATCTGGACCAAGCACTGCGGGCAGCCTTTGCCGGGGAGGATGGTCGATGATCGTTCACAAATTCGGAGGAACGTCGTTGGGAACTGCCGGACGCATTGCCTCGGTTGCCGAGATCGTTGGCGCCAGCCGGGGGCAACAGCCGGTCGTCGTCGTTTCCGCACTAAGCGGAACGACCGATCGCCTGATTGCCGGCGCCCGCGCCGCCGCCCTGGGAGATGCGGTCGCCTGCCGTGAAGCCCGCGCGGCGCTCGCCGAGATCCATCACACCACCGTGGAAACCCTTCTATCCTCGTTCCCTGCATGTCAGGCACTTCATGACACGATCGATGAGCACCTCGATCGCTTGACACGGTTCCTCGATAGCATCGCCGTGCTCGGCGAGCTGACTGCGCGCGGACACGATGCCGTGGCTTGTCTCGGCGAACAGATGTCTGCCGCGATCGTCGCTGCTGTGCTTCGATGCCGCGGCCTGGAAGCGCAGGAAATCAGTGCAACGGAACTCATCGTCACAGACGATCGATTCGGCTCTGCATCGCCGCGGATGGCGGAAACCCGGGCGCGAGTTGAGGATCGCGTTCGCCCGCTGGTGGAACGTGGCGTCATCCCGGTGATCACCGGCTATGTGGGCGCGACGGCCGACGGCATTCCAACGACCCTTGGCCGAAGCGGAAGCGACTTCTCGGCAGCCATCATCGCTGCGTGCCTGGACTGCGACGAGCTTCGCATCTGGACCGACGTCGATGGCATTCTTACTGCCGATCCCAATGTCGTTCCCAGTGCCCGCGTCCTCCGCGAACTCTCCTACAAGGAAGCGACTCGATTGGCTCGTTTCGGGGCCGAGGTCCTCCACCCGCGAACCATCGGCCCGATCATCGATCAGGGCATCCCGTTGTGCATTCTTAACAGCTTCAATCCATCCGATGCGGGCACGCGCATCGTCGAGTCGCCGGCGGAGGATCGCAAGCTGTGGCCGGCGATCGTATCGGCAACGGGACTTCAATTACTGCGTCTGCACAGTCGGAACGGTCCCTGGCGTCTGCGGTCGGCGACGGCCGCGCTGTCTCGGCTGGACGATGCCGGCATCCCTGTTCACATGTTCAGCCAATCGTTCTCCGAACAGGGGATCCACCTCGTTGTAAGCGATGGGGATGCAGAACATGGTGCTCGACTGCTTTCGCAGGACTCTGAGGCGTCGCTCGGGCACGGACGCAGCGTCTTCGCGCTCCACACGATGGAGCAGGTGGCCACGGTTTCCGTCATCGGGTTGGCTGTCAACGGGTCCCCAAGCATCGCAACGCGCGCCTTCTCGGCGCTGGGGAAACAGGGTGTGCGTGTCGTGGCCGTCGCTCAAGAGGCGGCGGAGGATAGTGTGACCTTCTGTATCCCTGCGGAGGATGTGACGGATACCGTCCGATTCCTGCACCATCAACTCGGCTTGGAGAGCTGGAAAGGAGATGAACGCTGAGATGCCGGTGAAGGACCCATGGCGCGACTCCCTTCGCCCGCGCATTGAGGGAGCGCAGGCTGTTCTCAAGGAATCCAACATCGCCGATCTGATGCGCATGTGTGGTGGAGTCCGTCGAGAGAAGCATCTTGAGCTGTCGTTGTTCACGACACCGTACAAGGTCTCCTTGCCTGACTTCGTCGTTACGAAAGCCGATGCATCGGCTTGTTCGGAGAAGACACAGATCCTCCTGCTCGACTATCTTGTGCGTGGGGGCAACGTGTGGGCAAGCTCCGTATCCTCGCAAGCGGCACCCGCCAGAAGCCGATGGATCGGCTTCCAAGAGCTTCCCGATGGTGCGTTCTATGTGGCGGCCTTCCGCTCCTACACATCGGAGGCGTTGCTCGGCGGTCTTGCCGGTGACACGGCCCGTTTTTGCCAGGCGGCGGACCATTTCGGCGGCGAGCCGCTTTCGTTGGGAGACGCCGCCTATACCTTTCGCGCCCTCCCCAAGATTAGCTTGGCCGTAGTGTGGTGGGCGGGAGATGGCGAATTCCCGGCCAACGCCAACGTGTTGTTTGATCGAGCATCTGCGCACGCGTTGCCCGTCGATGGAATGGCCGCGCTGGGGAGCCTTCTCTGTCGAGGGCTGCTGGCCGCGGGAGAGAAAGATGGATAGCCAGGGCCTTGTACAATGGACGGCCTGCTTGCACGAGAAGGTCTCCTTGCGACAGGGAGTCCCTCGTTGGTAAAGAAGGCGTGAGCCCGACGGGCTCAGTAAGGAGTTGGAATGTCAAAGATCATCGCCGACTTGGCGATTCGCGGAGCACGCACACTGATCGACCGTGCACGCGAAGCCGTCGCGTCGGCCATCGCGCAAGGTGGCGAGGCAAACCCCCTTGGCTTCGCCGACACTGCCTACGCGTTGCCCCTGACCTTGGCACTGACGGGACTCAGCGTGGAATCGCTCGGAACCGCAGATCAAGCCTTGCAGGGGGCGGAAGCCTTGCTCCCAACGCAGCAACTTCAAGACGAGGACGAAGCCGTCGATCTGCAGCCCGCTTTGGATGCCGGTCGAGCTGCCCTCATTGCCGAAGAACTCCTGGAAGCCCTTCGTCTGTCTGATCCGCAGTCAGGAGCGACGGCTGATTCCGGCTTTCCCGGCGATGCCATTCTTCGCCTGCAAGGGATCAAGCTTGTCGATGGCCGGATGCCCGGCGTGGCCGTGTGCGTCGGCGCACCGCCGCATGCCGAACAGGCCGTGGCCATCGCCCGCGCCTTGCAGGGGCGCAGCATTCTGGCCTTCCTGGCATCGACCACAGGCGGAGACTCGATGGCCGCCCAGCTTGCCTGCAGCGGCATCGAAACGAGCTGGGACACATTCCTCGTTCCGCTTGGAACTCGCGCATCGGCTGCCGTACATGCCTTGGGATTCGCCGCCCGTGCGGCGATGACGTTTGGCGGCATCAAGCCTGATGGCGCGAACGGTGCAGAGGAGATTCTTGCCTATTGCCGAGAACGGGTGTTTGCCTTCGTGCTTGCCCTTGGTTCGGACGATCTGAGCACAGAAGACGGATTGGGGCAGGCGTGCGAGAAGCTGGCGACAGCCGCCGGCGCTCTCAACTTCGGCTTTCCGACGATCACCGACGCTTCGATTCCCGAGATCCTCGAACACGGCATCTGCAAATACGAAGCTGTGGTCAGCGGCGTACCTCTCGACCGGATCGTCCAACGGGCTATCGAAGTGCGCGGATTGAAGCTGGAGGTCACGGAAATCCCCATTCCCGTCGCCTACGGCGCGGGGTTCGAGGGCGAACGCGTCCGTAAGGCGCAGATGCACGTGGAGTTTGGCGGCAATCGAACCGATGCCTTCGAGCTGTTGCGCGGAAAGCCGATGGACACGGTCGTCGATGGACACATCGAGCTTGTCGGCCCCGATATCGACACCATCACTCCCGGCGAGGCTTTGCCGTTCGGTGTGCTCGTCGACGTGGCGGGCCGCGAATTCAAGGAAGCGTTCGAAAGCGTGCTGGAAAGGCGCATCCACGAGTTCGCATCCTGGGCCAACGGCGTGTTCCACATGGGGCAGCGCGGGACGGTCTGGGCGCGCATCAGCCACGACGCGTTTGCGAGAGGGTTCCGGCTCCGCCATTACGGGGAGTTGTTGATTGCCAAGCTGCGGGGTGAATTCGGCGCCATTCTGGACAAGGTGCAGGTTACGATTCTGACGGAGCCCGAGCCCGTCGCCGCGTGGCTCACTGAAGCCAAGGCCATCTATCACGAACGCGATGAGCGCATCCAAGGGATGCGCGATGAAGACACCGATACGTACTACTCCTGCACCCTGTGCCAATCCTATGCACCCAACCACGTCTGCATTGTCACGCCGGAGCGCCCTGGACTGTGCGGCGCCTACACCTGGCTTGATTGCGCGGCCAGCCACGAGATGAACCCGCACGGACCGAACCAGCCTGTGCCCAAGGGCGCGACGCTCGACGCAGTGAAAGGCCAGTGGGCCGGTGTCAACGACTTCCTTACCGTCGCCTCGAACGGTGCGCTACGGCGGCTCAATGCCTATTCGATCATCGACGATCCGATGACGAGCTGTGGCTGTTTCGAGTGCATTGCCGCGATTGTCCCCGAAGTCAATGGCGTGATGATCGTCGACCGCGAGTTCCCGGGGATGACCCCGGTGGGGATGACCTTTTCCACCATGGCCGGCGAAATCGGCGGCGGCATTCAAACCCCGGGCTTCCTCGGGATCGGCAAGCTGTACATCGGCAGCAAGAAGTTCATCTTCGCCGAGGGTGGGCTGAAGCGCGTCGTGTGGATGCCGTCTGCGCTAAAGGAAGAACTGCGTGAGCGATTGCGCGAGCGGGCGAACGACTGCGGAATCCCGGATCTGCTCGACCGGATCGCCACGGAACACGAGGCAACGACAACGGACGAGCTGGCGAAGTTCGTCGAATCAGTCGAACACCCGGCATTCACGTTGGAGAGCTTGTTCTAGGAGAACACCCATGGCCAAGCTGAGTGGAATCGAGGTCTACAAGAACCTGCCGCGCACCAACTGCGGCGACTGCGGCCTGCCTACCTGCATGGCGTTTGCGATGCAAGTGGCCTCCAAGAAAGTGGCGCTCGATGGCTGCCCGCATGTGTCGGACGAAGCCCGTGCGATTCTCGGCGATGCGCAAGTTCCGCCGATGGCCACGCTGACGCTGGGACCGGGCAGTCGCTGCCTGACTCTCGGTGGAGAGACGGTCATGCATCGGCATGAGGAGCGATTCCAGCATCCGCCAATCCTTGCCATCCGCGTATCCGCCGGGCTCAGCGACGCAGCGATGGAGGAGCGGCTCGCGGCGATCAAGACGCTCGCGTTCGAGCGGGTGGGCAAGACGATCGGCGTCGACGCCATCGCCATTTCAGCGAATGGGGTTGATGGCGAACGCTACCTTGCGGTGACCGCGAAGATTGCCGAGAGTGCCGGTCATCTGTTCCTGATTCTGCTTGCGTGCGACGATCCGGAAGTCCTCGCCCCGGCCGTGGCCGCCATCGCCGACTGCAAACCGCTGCTTGTCGCAGCGACAGAAGGCCATGCCGACGCGATGGCAGCGTTGGCTGTCCAGTATGCACTGCCGCTGGTCGCTCGCGCTCCGGGGATCGACCGGACGGCGTCTCTGGCCGAGAAGGTAGCTGCAGCTGGCGCAAAGAACCTGATCCTCGATCCGCAGCCGGAGTCCTTGCCTGAAGCTCTGGGGAGGCTGACACAGCTTCGCCGGCTGGCCCTCGAGCAACACGTGCGCAGCGCCGGGTTTCCCTCGTACGTCGATGTCGGTGTCCTTGTCGATGGCACCTTGGATTCCGGGGCTCGCGCAGCTGCGGAAATGGTCGCCGGACTGTCGCTTGTCATGCGCTACGCCGGGGTGATCGTCGTGGATACGGTCGAGGCGTGGGCCGTCCATCCGATCGTCACGGCTCGACAAGACATCTACACCGATCCCCAGGTGCCCAACGAAGTGGACGCCAAGCTCTATGAGATCGGCCATCCGGGACCGGATGCGCCGGTGCTGGTGACCACGAATTTTGCGTTGACCTACTTCACCGTGGCCGGCGAAGCGGCCAGCAGCAAGGTGCCCTGCTTTGTAAGCGTCATCGATACGGAAGGGATGGGCGTCCTCAATGCCTACGCCGACGATCGCCTGACCATTGACAAACTGGTGAGCGTGGTGCGCGAACAGGGGGCGATGGATCGTGTTGACCACAACCGCCTCGTCATCCCCGGGTTGGTCGCTCGCATGCGCATGGGGATCGAAGAAGCGTCGGGATGGGACGTCATCGTCGGGCCGGACAATGCCACCGGTATCCCCCACTTTCTTCACGAACTGAAGGCGCGTTGGGAGAACGAGGGATGAGCCAGGCGAAGGTCACCTTCCTTCCCGAGAACCGGACGATCGTCGTGTCGGTCGGCACAACGATTGCTGACGCCGCTCGGCTGGCCGGCATTGTCCTCGTCGCTCCCTGTGCCGGGGCGGGCACCTGCGGCAAATGCCGGGTGCTGTTGGCGGACCGGGGCTCCGTGCTTGCCTGCCAGTATCGCATCGATGAGGACGTCATTGTCGAAATTCCGGCCACGACACGGCCTGGCGGCTTGGCCGTCCACCTAACATCGAGCCTCGAAGCCCTCTCGGCTCACGACACAGTGGATCCTCTCGGGCGGGAACTCGGCGGAGACGATCGTAGCTATGGCCTCGCCATCGACATCGGCACGTCGACAGTCGCTGCCGAACTGGTCGACCTGACGACAGGGCATGTGCGCCTGTGTGCCGGGCGAGCCAACAGCCAAGCCGCGTTTGGCGCCGAAGTGACGCGGCGGATCGAACACGTCGAAGACCACGGCCTCGACGCTCTCACCGACGCCGTGATCGGCGACATCCGCGCCCTGGCCGACGAGATGGCCGACGCGATCGGGGAAGACAGCGTGCCCTTGAATACGATGACCGTGGCTGGGAATACAGCGATGCTTCACTTCCTCTATCGCTATGATCCCGCCTGTATTCGCCGCCCGCCTTACCTGCCGTTGATTGCGGCGCCGCCGATGCTGCGGTCAAGCGAGCTGAACCTCCACCTAGCGGGCGATCCCGATGTCTATGCCTTGCCTTCGATCGGCGGCTGGGTCGGCGGCGACATCACCGCCGGCATCCTGGCAACCGGCCTGCACAAGGACGACGCCTTGACGATGATGATCGACATCGGCACCAACGGGGAGATCGTCCTTGGAAATCGCGAGTGGTTGATGGCCTGTGCCGCGTCCGCCGGCCCGGCATTTGAGGGCTGCGGCATCTCCTGCGGCTCGAGCGCCACACCGGGGGCCATCGATCGGCTATCGATCGGCAAGGATGGCGCCATCAGCTGGCACACCATCGATGACGTCCCGCCGCACGGCCTATGTGGATCGGGCCTGATTGCCGCAATCGCGGGGCTATTCCGTGCCGGCCTGATGGACCGCGCCGGGCAAGTTCTCGCGCCGGACGCAAAGGTCAGCGAACCCGGCATCGTCCTCGTGCCCGCATCGGAGACAGCCACCGGCCATCCGTTGGCCCTGCTTCAACGCGACATCGACAGTGTGCTGCTTGCCAAGGCCGCCTTGTTTGCCGGCACGCAATCCCTGCTCGCTGCCGCCGAACTCAGAGTGATGGATCTGGATCGGCTCATCGTCTGTGGCGGGTTCGGCAGCGTGCTCGATGTGGAAGACGCCGTCACTCTCGGGCTGATTCCCGATATGCCTCGCGAGAAGATCTCGTTCGCCGGCAACACCGCCCTGCGCGGCGCACGAGTCGCCCTGCTGAATCGTGCCGCTTGGGATGAGGCACGCAACATCGCCGCCAAGACCGGCTGCATCGAGCTGATCGACGATCCCGACTATTTCGAGCGGTTCACGTCGGCACGCTTCCTGCCGCACACCGATCTGGACCTCTTCCCCACAGTGCCGACGTCCACGATGAGGAGGAACTGATGGGAGTCACCATTGCCATTGCCGGCAAGGGCGGCGTCGGAAAGACCACCGTCAGCGGGCTTGTCGTCGAAGCCTTGCGTCGCCGTACAGGCGGACCGATCCTCGCCATTGACGCCGATCCCAATGCCACCCTGGCCGAAGTCCTCGGTCTTCAGGTGGAGACGACACTGGGAGAATTGCAGGCCACCACGTTGGCGAACATTCGCGACCTGCCAAGCGGCGTGCCGTTGGGACGCCACATCGAGTATGAATTGCATCGCGCCATGGCCGAAGGCGATGGCGTCGACCTCGTCACGATGGGGCGCGGCGAGGGGCCCGGCTGCTATTGCGCCGTCAACAGCATCCTCCGTCGCTGTCTGGAGACGCTGTCGTTGGGCTATCCCTACACCGTGCTCGACAACGAAGCCGGGCTCGAACACCTGTCACGCCGAGTGTCCCAGGGCGTGGACGCCCTCATCATCGTCAGCGACGCCAATCCCGTGGCGCTACGCGCCGCCGGGCGCATCAACAAGCTGGTTGATGAACTGAAGCTGGATCTTGGACATCGCGGGTTGGTGCTGAACAACCTGCGTGGAGCCCTTGGAGCCAAGGCCGAATCCGCGCTCGAAGACACCGGCCTATCCGTCCTCGGTCGGTTGCCCCATGACGACGTCCTCGAAGCGCTGAACCTCGACGAACGCCCGTTGTCCGACCTGCCTAACGACCATCCCGCCTTGGGGATTGTGGACGGCTTGCTCGCCGATTTGCGGCATTTCAATAAGGAGATTGCGCCATGACGCCACTGCCAAAGGTTCAACGAAATTGGGCGCGCAGCATCCATGCCGTCACGATCGGTGCCACCGCCGTGGAGGGCGGCACACGGACGCACGCTGTGACCATCGGTGGTGCATCGGCGATGCCGTTCCATCACTTCGACGGTGCCATCCCCCATCGGCCGGTGGTAGCCGTCGAAATCGCCGACATCGCACCGACCGATTGGCCCGAGGCGCTGCAAGCGCCGATTGCCGACGTGATGGATGATCCTGCCGCTTGGGCCAAGCGCTGCGCCGACCGGTTCGCCCCTGATCTGCTATGCCTGCGCCTAGCCGGTTGCGATCCCAACGGCGCGAATCGAAGACCAGAGGAAGCTGCTTTCGTTGCTCGAAGCGTGCGCGATGCCGTTGGCCTGCCGCTCGTCATTTGGGGTTGCGGCGATCTGGACAAGGACGCCGAAGTGTTCCCCGCTGTCGCCGAGGCACTGGCGGGCGAAAACTGCCTGTTGGGAACGATCACCGAGAAGAACTACCGCACCCTCACCGCCCTGGGCATGGCCTATGGCCACAGCGTCATTGCCGAATCGCCGGTGGATATCAACATGGCCAAGCAGATCAACATCCTGGCTATGGACGCCGGATTCCCCGAAGATCGCCTCGTCATCTACCCGACCACCGGAGCACTGGGCTACGGCATTGAATATGTCGTCTCGATCATGGAGCGATTGCGCTTGGGCGGCTTGGGTGGCGACAAGCTCGTCGCGATGCCCATCGTGGCGGACATCGGCCGGGAAGCCTGGAGCGTGAAGGAAGCGCGGGCAACGTTGGAAGAAGCCCCGGGGTGGGGCGATCCTATCAAGCGCGGGCCCGCTTGGGAAACCGCCACTGCCATCACCTACCTCCATGCCGGTGCCGACCTCGTCATCCTCCGCCATCCCGATGCCGTCCGAGATACGAAGGCTGCAATCCATCAGCTAATGGCTGGTGCAACGAACGGGTCATGAGCGAGGAACCTCTCTCGCAAAGCCGCCAAGGCCGCCAAGGGAGCCAACTACAGAAGAACCCGTTCTCTCGCTAAGCAACGCATCGCGTTGCCAGGCGCACAGACACGCGGAGAAGAGCAGAACTCACAGAAAGGGCTAAATGGCAAACCGAAGTATCTGCCATGAAGAACCTGATGGGGAATCGGCAGAAGAGAATCAACACTCAGGAACAGAGAGCCCTCGGCAGATCTTTCGCGCTAGAAGATTGGGGATTTCCGTATGTCGGGGAACAGCCTCGACCTGTCCGTTGGAAGGATTGAGCCAGAGCGAATGCGAAGCGCCCTCGCGCTTCAGAACGCAGCCATAGCGCCGTAGATGCTTCAACAAACGTTGGCGTTTCATCCAATCTTTACAACGGCTCGAACGGCGTCCGCAGGCACTCCCCGCAAACCTTCCTCGCGGCGATCATCGAGGATGAGCTGGATCGCTTCGGCAAGGCTTCCCAAGGTCTCCTCTTCACTGTGCCCTTGGCCATTAGCGCCGGGAATTTCGGGACAATAGGCGACATACCACTCGCCGTCTCGTTCGATGACTGCAGTAAATTCATTCGTCATGGTCTGTCCTCCACTCGAGCAGCGTACGTCAAGTCCGCGTCACGGTCAATCGCGTTCGTATGTCATCTCCTTCACAATCGAATCAATCGGACTTCTCGTGGACACACTACCGATGAGCGCTTGCCGCTTGTCTGAACCAGCCCTCGTCGGGCAGAATACGTGCGACCGACCTGAGTGACTAGGGTTCCGCTGAACACACAGGACTGGACCGAGCGTCACAAAAGCGAAAGCGTAGCACCTTATCGGACAAAAGCCGGGAGGGAATAGGCCGGAATCCTTGCGGGATAACCTCTCGCTGTGAGGTGCTACATGCATAGGCAAAAGCAGTTCTGGCCGATTCTCGAAGCGCTTCTCGTTACGTTCCTCTGGTCCACGTCGTGGGTGCTGATCAAGAAAGGACTCGCGGAGATTCCCGCCCTCCCCTTTGCCGGAATCCGCTACGGGTTGGCCTTCGTCGTTCTGCTTCCCGGGCTGTGGCGACATCGTCAACAGGTGCGCCGTCTGTCCGGTCTGGATTGGGTCTGGCTGAGCGCTCTCGGTGTGGTGTTCTACGCCCTGACTCAAGGAGGACAGTTCCTGACCCTTCAGTACTTGGAAGCCATTCCGTTCAGCCTGCTTCTCAGCTTCACGCCGGTTCTTGTCGCGGCGGCGGGTGTCTTCCTTCTGAAGGAACGGCCGCGATGGCTGCAATGGATGGGGATCGGCTTCGTCGTTGCCGGGGCGCTCGTCTATTTCTGGCCTCTTGCGGCGATTCGTGGAAGCGCGTTTGGGTTCGTGCTCGCTGGGATCACGGTTGCCGCGAACAGTGCCTCCGCCTTGCTGGGTCGTTCGATCAACCGCCGCAAGATGGCTCATCCGCTGGTGGTCACCGCGATCAGCATGGGCATCGGGGCTGCTTGCTTGCTCGCCGTGGGGATCGGAATCCAGGGGTTGCCAGCGCTGAGTGCGGCCAGTTGGGGGATCATCGGCTGGCTTGCGGTCGTCAACACCGCGCTCGCGTTCACGCTGTGGAACCATACGCTGCGCTCGCTGTCCGCCACCGAATCGAGCGTCATCAACAACACGATGCTGATCCAAATCTCCGTGCTTGCCTGGCTCTTCCTGGGAGAGACGCTTGGGTGGATTCAGATTGCCGGGCTGATCCTCGTCGCAGGAGGAAGCCTGCTCGCACAATTGCGCAAGGCCAAGGCTGATTGAACGATCCAAAGAGAAGCCTCCTTCTCTCGCAAAGACGCAGAGATCGCAAAGAACACATTCGAACATCTGTTCCTCTGTGAAGGCTTGGCGTTCTTGGCGGCTTGGCGAGAGAAAGGTTCTGAACCCATCGCCTCTCGCAGAGACGCAGAGATCGCTTGTCCAGCTGAGGGAGGATTCTAGCCACGGGCTCGGAGAGTGTCGGCAGCCCGCTTCAGCATCGCGAGACGCTCGTGGGCATCAGCCTCGGAATGCGTGAGGTGCGACAGGCCGCACGGTCCGGTGATCAGATCGCCGGGTTGGACATCGGTCACCTGTGACACGTCAGTGATCCCCCATGCGATCCGTTTGCCCTGGCGGTCGTCGTAGTACTTGGCGATGTCGTACTGCGACGCGTCGAAGCTGATGATGTCGATCGGCGCGGCGAACATCTGATCCCACTGCATGTTCCCGCAGGTATGCACGCCGCGAATCACCGGGAAGCTACCGAAGATCGGCTCCCACAGCCGGACGAAGTCAAAGCCCACGTAGCCCAGTGCCGGCTCATCGAGAAACAGGATGATCTCGTCGGCCTGTAGGCCGTCGAGGAGCGCCGTCACGTGATCGAACACCCGCATCACGGCATCGTCTTCGTCGTACTGGCTCTGAATGAGCGTGGCCGGACCGACGCACTGCACCTTGACCGTCTTGAAGACGTGTTCTTTGAAAGCCTCCAGGCACGACAGTTTGCCGGGATTCTTGATGTAGTCCGTCATCCCATCGCCCAACGCCGTCAACTCCGGCAAGAAGGGGATGTCATGCTGCAGACTGTAAGCCATCGCCGCATCCACATCCGTGAACGGCAGCGAGCCAATCTGGGTGATCATCAAAGCCGATTGCTCCGTGGGAACCATGGAGGGAATTGTACCTGGGGACATCGGCAGGAGCCATCGGCCATTGCAGGCCCTCCGCTGTCAAAAGATGACACACGCGACAGCGGCTCAAGAAACAGGAAGACAACCGGAAGTAGAGTCCCGCCCTCCAACCCTGAACCCGATCCAAGCACGAGATGGAAGACGGAGTAGCCGCGTCTCGCAGGCAGCATGGAGCGCGTTGCAGGTGGATGGCGGGCTTCATTGACAAGCGTACCCAAAAAGAGTACAAATGTACCCATGAAGGGTACAAGATCAATGCCATCCTCATTGGGATCACTCCTGCTAGGGAACACGCGACTCGCCATCCTATCGCTCCTTCTTCCTCAGCCAGAACGGAAAATACATCTTCGGCAGATTCTTAGGTTGACGGGGGCCGGTCAGGGAGGCGTACAGCGTGAACTGGCACAACTTGTCGATGCCGGAATTCTCATCAAGACCCGTGAGGCCCACCTCACCAACTACCAAGCCAACGTGAACAGCCCCGTGTTCAGTGAACTCAAGGGTCTTGTTGAAAAGACGGCAGGCATAGCAGGATTCTTCCGCGCAGCCCTTCTTCCACTGGCAGGCACCATTGAGCGTGCGTTCTTGTATGGCTCAGTGGCCAAAGGTGAAGAACGTGCGGATAGCGATATTGATCTCATGGTCATTGGCGAAGCGTCGTTCTTCGACGTGGTTGCTGCAGTGTCTTCTCTTCAGGGGTTGCTGGGGCGGGACGTCAATCCATCAGTCTTCACGTCTTCGGAATTGCGGGAGCGCCTCGCCAAGGGCGATAGCTTCCTGGCGCGCGTGATGCGGGAGGAGAAAGCGAACTTGATAGGAGGAGACGATGAGTCTTGACGCCTGGCGAGATCAAAGGTTCATTGTGGAACACGAGGCGAGCCAACAGGAGATCTCAGATCTTCTCGGGATCGTGACCACCGATCTGAATGACGCGCGTATCCCTGCGTTGAGCCCCGATCGGCGACTTGTCTGTTGCTACAACGCTATTCTGACCGCCGCACGGGCGGCTCTTTGATCTGCGGGATACCGAGTTCCGAAGGGTTCAGCAAACCACCATTATTACGCTATCCAGTCGCTGAAATTCACGGTCGGCTTTGATTCCCCGACTCTGCATAAGATCGAGAGCATGGGGAAGAAGAGAGTGATGGCAGATTACACGCGTGTTGGCGAAGTATCTCAGTCCATGGTCGAGGACGCTCTGATCTTCGCAGATACCTGTAGCCGCCAAGTCACAGTCTGGATTGGGAAGGTCCATCCGGAAATGCTGCATGAGTAGATTGCCTGGATGGCATGGAGCTGGAACCGCAGATAGGCGGCCCGTTGTCCTGAAACACGATGAATCGCGAAGAGGCGGCTCCGAGAATGGCTCCGACAGCCTCTTCACCTGGGCGTGCGCCACCGATGTGGCGCAAAGCCCTGCGACGGCTGTTCGGGATTCAAAAATGAGGCTCTGACCCCGAACCGTTCAACCCATCGAGTACCGCCTCGACATGCTGATACACGAGCATCACGGCATCGTCCTCGTCGTACTTGCTTTGGATCAACGTCGCCGGGCCGATGCACTGGACCTTGACCGTCTTGAAGACGTGTTCTTTGAAAGCCTCCGGGCATGACAGTTTGCCGGGATTCTTGATGTAGTCCGTCATCCCAACGCCGTCAACTCAGGCAGGAACGGGATGTCATGCTGCAGACTGTAGGCCACCGCCGCATCCACATCCGTAAACAGCAGCGACCCAATCTGCGAGATCATCAAAGCCGATTTGTCCGTGGGTGTCATGGGTGGAAGTGTAAAGTAGTGCAAGAGTGCAAAGGTCAGGTCTTGCAATGCCACAGCAGGCGCTCAGTGGCTTAAGGATTCGTGGTTGTGAAGCCGCCGACTGACGGTTGAGTAGTCCTCGGGGTCAGAGTTCTATTTTTGAATCCCATGGACGGAGTCAACGGCGTCAGGTCGGATCGCCGATGAATCTTGATGAATCCGCGACGGACTCGGCACTTGCCCCAAATGCGAGGCAGCCGGCATGACCCGCGCCACCGTGGCCAACACAGGCACCAACGAATCCTCCCGCCTTCGGGGTCAGATCTTGCATCGCGCAGCAAGAAGCAAGGTTTGCCCCCGAAATCCTACATCGCCATCGTGGGCAGTCGTCCACGGTAACTGGAAAGCCCGCTTCTTATCATGGTCGTTGTCAGCATGTATTCGCGATCATATAATCCTCGCATGATCTACGAATGCAGG
>CAZJLO010000022.1:7108-30549 GCA_964547105.1 uncultured Thermotogae bacterium | reverse complement strand
GACCATCGAGTCGATGTCAGCCTCAAACACGATCCCTTCATGCACACTGCGAATTACACCTTGCGAGTCAATGGCGAAGTATGTTGGGCTCCTCGTCACACCGAACGCAGATAGCGTCTCTAGATCCTGATGAACCAGCCATGACACGTCAGGGTGAGTGCTCGAAAGTTCGCGAACACGTGCTTCTTGAGCAGGAACAAAGCCGCTCGAATCCACGATGAAAAGGACAGCAATCTCAACATCAGCCGGGATGGTGGCAAGTTGATCCAGCGCCCCCCCAACACGATGGGCACTCGGGACTCAGGAACACGAGAAGGAGAGGCAAACCGAGATGCTCACTGGATACCGTTGTCCCGCCAAGATCAACAGCCGTGAACGCCGGGGCAAGTCCGCCAACCAGCACAGACGGTGTGAGCAGCGTCTCATTCAGGATGCTGGCTGTGGCCAGTGTTCTCAGCAGATCGGCTTCGGCGAACGGCCAGTCAAGCCGGGCGATCGATCTGCCGGATGAGAAGACGAGGATTGTCGGTGCCTCCTCCACGCCGAGGTCGCGTCCGAATACTGCTCCATCATCTGCATAGAGTTCCGCAGCCAGAGCCTCCTCCTGTAGACCTGCCGGAATCGGTGAGGGGTACGAGAGGACGTACCTGAACTCAGGGAAGACGTCCTGACCTCTATGGATCCAGGGCAAGACGGACTCGCACGCTTCGCACAATGTCCCCTCCATGAATGCCAGAACCCATGATCCAGTCCGGATTTCAGGTCGCGAATCCAACACCTCTGCGGCATTGGCCAGAGATGCAGGCTGCAGCGCCAGGACGATTGCAGCAAGCAGCACGCACCAGATCATCCCTTTGGCATCCTCGAACCGCCTTCCCCAATGCATCATAGTCGTATCTTAGCATGTCTTCTCTCTTATGCCAACATCTGATCCCATGCTGAGGTGTAATCCGTTTCCCAGCGGTGTGGCGTTCGACAACTTCGAGTTGATCGAGCCGTTCCAGGAAGGGTCGGAGTTCTGGTTCGGCGTCATGCCGGGACTCTGGATGGAATCCTCAACTTGTAGCCTGTAGCTTGTGGCACGTGGAAACAATCCGAAACCTGGCAAGCCCCACAAGCCCTACAGTCCCTATGAACCCAACGAACACAATGAACGGGTTTCGCTTTTCCGGACTGCGGACTATGGACTGTGGACGTCGTCCTTCAGAACCCAACAAACTCAACGAACCCGATGAACGCAATCAACTTGCTTTCCCACAAGCCACAAGCTACAGGCCACAAACAGCGAAGCCGCACCGCAATCCTGATCGCTACGGCCTTCGTGAGTGGCGGGGCAGGGATTCCCATAGGGCCGCTTGCCAGAATACCCCGCCCACGGCATACGTGGTGAAGAGGATTGTCGCATACAGCTGAGGGCCTTCTCTGGTCGATGACACCAGAAGAAAGGTCAGCTCGGCAAGGGCGCCAGCGGCGAGAATGGCTGCACACCACCTCCGACGTCTTGACAGAGACACGGCAAGCCAAGCCGATGCGTCCTCTGCAACATACGAAACCAGCCCCACGATCGCGATGGGCAGCACCCAATCCCCTCGTTCGAACCAGAGGATCATCCCGATGATCAACAGACAGGCATCCGCATACAAACCTCGTTTGCCCTCCATCCTCTCTTTTTCTGATGATGTCGCTTGTCCTTCTTTAGCAGACATTGTCTGATGGTGCCGTTCGTTCACCTCGCCGTCGGGGATTCCAACGCTCGGTACCAGCAATGCGGCACTTCAACGCCACGCCGACCCTCGATCGAGGCGTATCGACATGGGTCTTCAGGAGCTTCGCCGCGTGATCCATCGGCAACAGCCCGATGCGCGAAGAACGACACACGACGGGCGCTCCCCGCAAGCTACATACCACAAGCTCGGAGTATGGATCTTCGACCATCCTTGCCTCCATGCTTCAAGACGTCCTATGCTTCTTGGAAGATTCTTGCGTAGGGAGGTCAGGGAATGAGGCGCATCTGGCTTGTTCTTGTTGGAATCGCAACTCTTCTTATCGCCTTGTCAGGATGTTCGTGGTGGTTCACTCCGTCCATCGCCGTCACCCCCCATGCCGGTGCGGTGCACACGCGGGTCACCATCAACGGAAGCGGATTCGGTGACATCCAAGGTGACAGCGTCGTCTACATCTGGTCGACCATCGCGCCGATCGTCTCTTGGAGCGATACCCGAATCATCTGCCGCGTCCCGGTCATTCCGACTCCGGGCGGGTTGCCTGTGGAAACGGACATTCGGGTAGCGGTACCGGATTCCAGCTTCTACTACGACCACATCCCGTTCACGGTCGTTCGCGGCATCCTTTTCTCAACGACCCGCGAGGGCGATCACGAGATCTACGTGATGAATCCCGACGGAACAGGACAAACGAATGTGTCGTTCAACTACGCGGAAGACAGCGAACCGTGCTGGTCGCCCGACGGAACGCAGATCGTCTTCGAAACACGTGCCGGCGGAGACGCGCCAAGCCTTCGCTTGATGAACGCCGACGGTTCCGAGCGAACCGTGCTCACCGACAACCCTCTCCACTACGAAGAGACGCCCCGCTGGTCGCCCGATGGATCGAAGATCCTCTACGCTTCGGAACTCGCGCCACCTCAGCAGCTCTTCACGATCCGTTCCAACGCGACCGGGATGACCCAGCTCACCGACTTCAATGTCGTCGGCGTGTTCGAGCCAGCCTGGTCCCCAGATGGATCCCAAATCGTGTTCGTCGTTGCCGATGGATTCCAGGAAACCACCACAAGACTAGTGCGGATGAACAGCAACGGCACCAACGCAGTGTATCTAACCCCGTCTGGGAACGGCGATTCGATGCCGGCCTGGTCGCCCGATGGCCAGTGGATTGTGTTCTCCCGGCTTCGCTCTGGCGGCGGAAGCAAGTTGATGGTGATCCATCCTGATGGTACAGGAGAGGCTGAGCTAACTGGTCCGGGGGTTGGTCTTGCCATGCATCCCAGTTGGTCGCCTGACGGGTTGTCCATCGTGTTCTACGGATACCTCGACGATCCGCAGCCGGTCGATATCTTCCTGATCGATCTCGCCACCGAAAGCCTCATCCAGCTCACCAATGATCCAGCCGTCGATGCGGATCCGTATTGGGGGAGCTGAAACGAAGGCGGGTAACTCGGAGCTTGCGGACTGTGACTTGCAGCACATGCGAACATCGATTCGTTGAGTCCGTAGACTTCGTAGGGTTCACAGTAAACTGAGAGACAAGGTCCGGACTCCGCCTCCACGGTCCACAACGGCCAGCCTGTGGCGAACAGCGACCCGTGGGCTGTAGACAGCGGCTTGTGGCATTTGCTTGTGGTTACCCGGACCACGGACTGCATCTCTCAGGCTCCCTATGAATCCTATGAACTCCACGAGCGGGTTTGGGTCTTGCGGACCGTGAACTGTGGACCGCAGACTCCACCCACGGTCAGCCGTCCTTCCCAATCCGCCGTTTCCATGCGATGATGGAATCAGAGACCGGAAAGCGTCAACAGACCCGCAGAGGAAAGGAGAGTCCCGATGACCGAAGCTGTCCTATGCGCTGTTCCCATCCGAAAAGTCAAGCTTCTCGGCATGCCCGAGTCGTTTGCGTTGATCGTCACCGAGCAACGAACGATTTTGATCCCGCTCACCAAAGAAATGTTAAGACAGGCGGTCACCGACGCCCGGGATGAGGCCGCTGCCGAAGGCAAGGGGATGATGGGCAAGTGGACCGCGCAGATGAAAGCGACGCTCGGCTACACGTCCCGCTACCTCACAATGGAGCCCGACGAGATCCTCCGGCAGAACCCCAAACACCAGGTGATGAGCAACGACCAACTCACCAAGGTCCGCATCCGGATGCGTCAGGATGTCAACCGCAACATGACCCTGTGGTATCTGACGCTTCAAGGATCCTCCGGCAAGGTCAAGTACGAGCTTCAATCACGCACGAAGGATTTGGTCAACGCGTTCAAGCAGGCGTACGGGAGCCGCTTCAAAGGATAGGCGAAGGTTCGATCTCAACGTCCCGCAATCCCACCCCGGCCGAGAACGCGTAGATCAGCGTGCGTACGCCAGCCATCGGGCATCGGCCTCAGAGAAGAGCCACGAACCAATGACAAGGAAGAGTGGAATACCAAGAGAAGGAGCATCGTGCTACTTCCCCGCCTGACGCCACAACAGCTTCCGGTTCTCTCATGGACGACGGACTAAGAATGCCCTCTCTCGACCCACGCAGCGAACTCGTCAATCGCCACGAACCGCAGACAGCAAGCTATCTCGCGCCTTCGCTTACCATCTCCAGATAGCGGCAGAACGCATTGGCGAGCTTCATCTGCCGCGGCGTGCGGCACTCGGGCTCGAACAGCTTCGGATTGGAAACGAGGATGCAGCCACAGCGCGCCCTTGACGTGGCGACGTTGAGCCTGCTGAGGCTGTACAGGAACTCCATCCCCCGTGGCGCCAATTCCGGCGACGAGGTGCCCATCGAGTAGATGACGATCGGGGCTTCTTGGCCCTGAAATCGATCGACCGTTCCCACACGAGCACCCTCGGGGAGACGCTCGAGAATGGCGGCGACATGGGCGTTGTACGGCGCAACGATGAGGACATCATCGAGAGTGATTGCCCGCTCGACCCCCGCCTGATCGATCCACGTCATCTCTGTTGCCGTGAATTCCCGAACCAGCTCGGCGACAACGCCTGCTTCTTCCGCCGAGGCATTGCAGTTGCCCTCATGCTCCACCGGGACGTACCACAGCCCGGCACCCGGATAATCGGATGATCCCCGAAGGCTTTGAGCATCCAATCCATCGCGAGCCCGCAATCGTCGCTCGTAGAACAGCTCGGATGTAAACGCGCAGATCGAAGGATGCAGCCGCCAGGTAGTGGCGAGGAACAGTCCGCGGTCGGGTGGCATCGTCTGATGTTCGCCAAGCAAATGCTCCAGCGCGCTCACGTCGGTCCCGTCGGGGTGACTGCCGCGCTTCGGCTGCTCCAATTGCTGGGGATCGCCAAGCAACACCACCGACCTTGCCGCCTGCGAAACGGCCACAGTGTTGGCCAGCGAAATCTGCCCCGCCTCATCCACGAACAAGATGTCCAAGGCGCCCGCGGCTTCCTCGCGGGCCCACAACCACGCTGTGCCTCCAGCCACCTGAGCTTCACCGCTTGCCAGCATGGAGAAGACCTTGCCGTTGTCCGTGATCTCGGCAATCGATTCCGATTCGGTATCTGTTCGTTTCTTGCTAACCTTCTGCACACATCGAAGCTCCAATCCATCCTCAGCCGCGGCCTCAACGGTCGAATCCAGCAGATTCCGAATCACCTTGTGGCTTACTGCCGTGATGCCGACGGTCATCCCTGCGGCCACGGCATCGCAAATCATCCGCGCCCCGGTGTAGGTCTTTCCCGAACCAGGCGGCCCCTGGATCGGCAACAGGCCGTTGTCGAGCTCGTGCACAAGTGCCTTTGCCGCCTCGAGAGATGTCGCCGATTGATCGAAGACGCGTTGAGTCGTTGTCGTCCTGAGCCTGGGGGGCGCCCCGAGGAGTAGGTCACGCCCGGATCGATACGGCCCGTCCGCATCGATTCCGTTGTCGGCAACCCATTCACCGATGCGCAGCAGGGCGTCACGAAGAACGTAGGTCTTGACAACGTCGTGCACGAACACCGTAGATGCATGCCGCCCCTGGATGGAGGGCCCCTTCTTGATATCGATCATCCTGTTCGCAGGATCGATCGCCACCACTTCGCCGAAGCCGGAGACCTCGTCGTCGAGACACTTCAGCTTGTCTCCGCGCCGAATCTCGGTTTCTTGTACGGGAAAACGATAGCGATCGACAACGCTTCGTTTGATCTTGTCCACGCGCTCGGCGAATTGAAGCCCGGCGATCGCCACGCGCTCATCCAACAAGTCTTCGTCGGACAGATCAATGAGGCGGAAGTACTCCCACCAAAGCGCCTTGTCCTCGCGGCGATGCCATTCCAACAATTGGGCAAGAATCCACTGTGCCTGTTGCTCACACGAACGCTCTGTACGATCGACGGGAATACCTTCGGTAAGCCGTTCGGCCAGCTTCCGGACACGTGAGAGGGCCTCATCCAGCGCCTCGCTCGGATCGCCGGTCTTGAGTTCCGGCCGGGGAACCTCGTGGCCGGCCTGAATCATCTGCATCCGCAGTCCCTCCAACCAGTTGCGCAGGAGCAGCGTCGACAAGCAGTCGTCGCGGTTGTAGCCTTCCACCGCATCAAGCACCGCTTGCGGGATCGATCCCGGAGCGTCGAACTCCAGGCCGTATTCGAGCGCCTGCATGTTGAGCGAAGCCGCTCGCAGATCCACCTGACGATCGAAGCCGAAGAACGGCTCCAAATCCTTGATCGAGTAGCTCTCTACGCTGGCGCGGACCGCATGCTTGACAACGGCATACAGGTCGACAAACCGCTCCCCGCGCAGCAGGCGATCGACCTCTTCCTCACGCGTTGCGTACCGCCCCATCAATCGCTTGATCGCCGACGGCTCGTACGGCGCGTAGTGGTAGATGTGGAACCCCTCGTCGCGCTCCCAGCGCTCCATGACATCGTCGATGAACCGCTTAAAAGCCGCCTCCTCCTGGGCTTTATCAAGCGCCCACAGCGGCTGGTACTGCGGCTTGCCGCGCTCGTCCACCGACACCACGCCGAACAGATACTCCAGCCCTTCGTCCCCAACAAACCGAGCGCCCTCGAAGTCGAAGAAGATGTCCTCCGGCGTCGGTTCCGGCAGCCGGAACAGTCCAAACCCCTCTTCCAACGGCAGCATCTCGTGAACGGGTGCCTTCTTCGTGCGCCCTTCCAGCTGAACACGTGCCTGGTGATGTACACGCTCGTAGGTTTCCGGCGACCCTCGATCGGGCTTGGGTTGGAGAGGCAGCGAGATCGTGGCCAGGGATTGCAGAGTCTCGACCGATCGATCCCGCAATTCGGCGATTTGCATCTTGCTGATCCCGGCGACCAGGCAAAGATGGTCGTCCTTGTGCCGTCGATCGTTGCACTCGCGCCACCAGCGGCACGTGTCGCACTGTTCGCACGGGTCTGGGTACGTCTCACTTCCCGCCCACATTCCCGACCCGACCGCGGCAAGAAGACGGGATCGAACGAGCCTGTAGTACGCCATGTAGTCGTCGACGCGGTAGCTTTCCGGCACGAACTCAACACCAGGCGGCACGACGTGCATCCACTCCGGCAGCCGCCCTTGGATCTGGCCGAGGACATCGGAGTACAGACACAACTGCAGGATCGTCCGTCCGCGCGTCTCACGCGCCAGTTTGGTGTCGACGACTTCATAGGAGTAGCCACCGAGCGTTGACGGCGTCTCCACCCGCCGCAACACGTCGGCGCGACCGATCCATCCGTCGGCAAGGAGCGTCGCCTGGACGATCACGTCCGGACCGTCGCGCATCGCTTCGCACGTTGCCGCAAACTGCTCGTCCACGTTTCCCACCGCGGAGAGACGGGCAATCGCCAGCCCCCGAGCAGCAAGGTGAGCGTTGTACGCGTTTTCGTGCTCGAAGCCCCGCTGCTGAAGCGCTTCCAATGCTGCGTCCGAGAACGCGGGCGCTGCGATCTCTCCTCGCGCCACGCCCAAGTCCAGATACGTCAGGTGCCGGCATCCAAGATGGTTGGCGAGGTCGCTCGCCGAGAGCCGGACTCCTTGGTTCTCCTTTTTCATCTGTTTTTCTAGGATAGCGCAGAGATCCGATGCTGTCCAGTCGACATGATGATCAGACAGCCAAGTGGTCGTAGCGTCGGCCTCTCACGGCTGACGTTGCGAACCTCGGACCGTGCCCCCCGAACTCCGTTTCACCGCCTGTCGCTCTCAGCGAACTCCATGAACCTCCATGAACTGGTTTCGGTTTCGGCTCTGCGGACTCTGCCTTTTAGAACTCGACGAACCGACGTTCCCACCGGCCGCACGCGACGAGCCTCCAGCTGTTTTCATGGCTCGAACGGCTTTGCATCAACGTTCGCCCCGAACTGCTCCTCGGCGATCTGCAGCAGCAGTTTCCGGTGACACGGCTTGTCCTCGCCTTCGTAGCAAATCAGGAAGATGTCCTTGTTGCGCGATGCTTCGGCAATCGCCCTCAGACGCGCCATGGATGCCGGATCGGACAGGACCCGTTCCCGGAAGCGCCGCTCGTAATCGCAGGCGTCCCAGGCGTAGTGAAACGCCGTCGGGTAGCTCGAGCCGGGTTTGAACTCCTCCTTGTGCCGATTGAAGTCGCTTAGAAGTTCCTTCGAGGGTGCGAGCTCGTCGTTGCCCCGTCCGCGCATGACGAGAACAACTTCGGCGTCCGCCGGGAGCTTCTTCTTCATGCTGAGATACGTCTGCCGCAAGGCCATGGGTTGATCTTCGCAAACCAAGCCATTGCCGGCAACTCGGAAGGGTGTTCCGGAAATGATGTAGCGTCACCGGTGGTAGCATCGTCCCGACGTGGTAGCAGGGCAGGATGTCGCTGACATCCTGGGTAGGATGGCCGTTCTGTTGTCATCCTACCTTGCATAGGATCCCTCTTCGGTTGGGATCTTGCGCACTAGCAGGATTCGAGATCCTGCGCAATAGCAGGATCCCTCTTCGGTTGGAATCTTGCGCAATAGCAGGATTCGAGATCCTGCGCAGTAGCAGGATCGCTCTTCGGTTGGGATCCTGCATAATAGCAGGATTCCTTTTCGGTCGGAATCCTGCGCAATAGCAGGATTCCTTTTCGGTCGGAATCCTGCGCAATAGCAGGATTCCTTATCGGTCGGAATCCTGCGTGGAATGCCTCTTCTGTTGGCATTCCGCCCCTTTCGCGGGCGACGTTCCCTGGATTCCGCTCTGCTTGTGGACGACGTCGTCGATGCCTGCGCCCAGTAAGGTCCGACCCCCACGTTATCGATACTGCAATCCCAGCTCCACAGCGGTGTCTTGTCCTCACCGGAGTCGGCGTGCCAAAAAGCAACGTCGCCCACAAGCAGAGAATCCGGTCCGGCTATCGATTCTCTGCACGGGACGACGCTACAGTGGATGTCGTGCCCACACGCAACAAGTTACTTCCTCGCGAACAATCAGACGGGCGGTCTTGATCGTCCTGCTTACTACAACTGAAGCTTCCCGTCGTAGCAGTCCAAGATGGTGACACCGACAACATCGGGGATCCCATACAGTGTGCCGCGTCCCCGCAGTCCGGCGTAGGCGCCTGTCCCTCCGAGGATCCTCCACCTGGCCGTTGTGTATCCAGTCACCGTGTCGAGCTTGATCATCATCCTCAGAACGAATCCATCCGTTGCGCCGCAGGAGAACTGTTTGTCTGCAGTCAGGATGACAAGGGGCCCGGGTGGGTCCGCGATCTGAACCACACTGGTGGTTTCAACCTGACCCACAGCGCAGATATACCCCGCAGCCACAGCCGGACCCGTTGCTGTGAAGTTGTCCACATTACCAACACCGATCGTCGTCAGAGATTCGATGTGAACCGCTAGGGGCTGTGCTGCCAACGCAGGCACCGCTGCAAACACGACAACCAGCCCGACCATCAAGACACCGATCTTTCTGTTCATGGTCTCCTCCCTAAGTTTCAACAAGATCGTACGTGTCGTGAGTCTCTTCTCTCGCTCGCTTCTTGCCCTCCGCCCCGCCGGGCGCCCTCGTCTCTGTCAAGCATCGGCGACCGCCTCCACTTGACGGAAACCCTTCGCAACCGCCCGTTTGTCGATACACAGGTCCTCATCCTACCGGGGCAGCAGGAGCAAGGGCAAGAGAACACTTGAAGGTAGCATGTAGCGCGTGGAAGAGTCGGCTCGCGGCTTGTCGCTTGTGGCTTGTGGGGACAACCGCCGGCGCAACATCGGGCCGATACCAGTAGCAGGATTCCCTTGCCGTGGGGATCCTGCATAGGATGACTCAAGCCTTGGCATTCCGCCCCTCCTATGGGCAACGTTCTCGTCATCCAGAGAGCGTCGGCCGGAAACGACCGCCGCTACCTCGGTTTGTGGTTCGCCACATGCCATCACCTTCGCCAACCTGCCCCCGATATACTCTTGACTCCAACGAGCCGAGTCGATGTGCCGAGACAGGGAGAACCTGATCGTGAGCGAAGAGAGACGGACACCAACCCATACGATAGACGGTCCCTATGCTCTCACGGCGCAGCAGGTCCTCGATGGATTCGACATGGATCTTCGTCAAGGACTCAGCAGCTCCACGGCCCAGCGGCGTCTTGCCGAGGTCGGGGCCAACGAACTTCCCGAGACGCCCCCGCCTCCGTTCTGGCGGCGGCTGATCGCGCAACTCCGCGGCACGATCATGTTCATCCTGTTCGCCGCGGTCGGCATCTCCGCCGCCCTCGGCGATTGGGTCGAGGCGGGCGTCATCTTTGCCATCGTCGTCCTCAATTCGGTCGTCGGCGCTGTCCAGGAAGCGCGCGCCGAACGGTCCTTGCAGGGGTTGCGTGAGCTCTCCGCTCCCACCGCGCGCGTGATCCGCGACGGCGCGACCCACACGATTCCGGCTCGGACCCTCGTGCCCGGCGATGTAGTCCTCCTCGAAGCCGGATCGATCGTCCCGGCGGATTTGCGACTCGTTGAGACTGCACGCATCCGGGTGGACGAATCCTCGCTCACCGGGGAATCGGTCCCGGCGGAGAAGGACGCCGAGGCCGTGCTCGATCGATCCGCCGGCGTCGCCGATCGGGTCAATTGCGCGTTCTCCGGCACCACGGTCACCTACGGACGCGGCCGGGGAATCGTGACGGCTACCGGCACCATGTCCGAGCTGGGGAAGATCGCCGCCGCGCTCGACCAATCGGAAGAGGAGACGCCGCTCCAACGCAAGCTCGAGGAGTTCGGCCGCGTGATGGGCATCGGCGTGCTTATCGTGTGCGCGTTGGTGTTTGTCGTCGGCATCGTGCGCAGTCCGCAACTCACGATGCTCCTCCGCGATGGGTTCGGCGCGTTTCTCTCCGGCGGACGGGAGACAATCGTCGGCTTGTTCGTCGTGGCGGTTAGCTTGGCCGTGGCGGCGGTGCCCGAAGGGCTTCCCGCGGTGGTCACGATGAGCTTGGCGCTTGGCACACGCAAGATGCTGCAGCGAAATGCGCTGGTCCGCCGCCTGGCCTCGGTGGAGACGCTGGGCGCGGCCACGATCATCTGCACCGACAAGACGGGAACGTTGACTCAGAACCGGATGACGGTCACCGATGTCTGGACGATGGATGGGGCGTACCAGATTGAGGGCAGAGAAGATCGCGAGTTCGAAGGTGACCTACATCACAATCAAACGCCCGTGGAAGTGAGCGACCATCCGGCGCTACGGGCAGTTATTCTCGCCGGGTTTGCCTGCAACGACGCCGAATGGAGCCAGGGAGAGGACGACGCCCCCGAGCTGATCGGCGATCCCACCGAGACGGCGCTGGTGGTGGCGGCGAAGCGTGCCGGGCTTTCTGCAGATAACGCGGATCGGCAGCGAATCGGCGAGATCCCGTTTGACTCCTCGCGCAAGAGGATGACCACCATCCATCGGGCCGCCGACTTGGGAATCCTTCCGGCAGATGCCGACGCGATCGCCGTGGTGAAAGGGGCTCCGGATAGCGTCCTGCCGCTGTGCACAGCGGTTCTCGATCCATCGGGGGCCGTCGTGATGACTGAAGAACAGCGGGACGGTATCCTGCTGACCAATCGAGCGATGGGCCAGGCTGGAAAGCGAGTGCTGGCGATGGCCGCGCGAACGCTGACAGCATCGGACAGCTACGGCAACGACGTCGCTGCGGAGGCAATCGAGGCAGACTTGACGTTCCTTGGGCTGGTGGCGATGCAGGATCCGCCTCGTCCGGAGGTCGCCGCCGCAGTGGAGCGGGCCAAGGACGCAGGACTGCGAAGCGTGATGATCACCGGCGACCACGCCACGACGGCGGCGGCGATCGGTGCGGCCATCGGCATCCTCCGTCCCGAAGGCACGGCCGTCGAAGGAAACGACCTCGAGCAAATGGACGATGACGAACTTCGCCGCCGTGTCGACGGCATCGACGTGTTCGCCCGGGTGTCCCCTCACCACAAAGTGAGGATCGTGGAAGCGCTGCAGGCCAACGGGCATGTGGTGGCGATGACCGGCGACGGCGTCAACGACGCCCCGGCGCTGAAAGCGGCGGATATCGGCATCGCAATGGGGATCACCGGCACCGATGTTGCCAAGCAAACGGCGGATATGGTGCTCACCGACGACAACTACGCGTCGATCGTCGCCGCTGTGGAGCAGGGGCGGATCATCTACGCCAACATCCGCAAGACCATCTCCTACCTGCTGTCATGCAACGTGGCCGAGATCGCCATTCTGTTCCTGGCAACGCTGTTTGGATGGCCGCCACCGCTGACGGCGATTCAGCTGTTGTGGTTGAACCTTGCCACCGACGGCGCGCCCGCCCTGGCGTTGGCGATGGAGCCGGGCGAGCCGGGGATCATGAGCCGGTCGCCGCGATCGCCGCGAGAGCGGATCCTCAACCGCCGATCATCGGTGTCGATCCTGTTCCAAGCCGGATTGCTAACCGCCGTCGTGCTCGCGGCATTCGGGATCGCCCGAAGCGGCTCGTGGGGCTCTTCCGCCGGGACCCTGGCGTTCGCCACCCTGGCGATCGCCGAACTGATCCGCGCCTACGCCGCACGCTCGGAGAAGGTCCCGCTTGCCAAGCTCGGCTGGAACACCAACCGCTGGATACACCGCGCCGTACTCTCGTCGTTGGCCCTTGTCGCCATCGTCCTCTACATCCCGCCGCTTCGGACCGCGTTCGGAACGATGGCCCCGTCCGCTCCGATGTGGGCGGTGATCCTCCCCCTCGCACTGCTCCCTGCCGCGGCGATCGAAGTGAAAAAGCGGTTCGTGAGGAAGAGAACCCTGTAGCGTCGTCCGCTCCTGGCGACGTGGGGCCCTTTCGGGGATTGACGTTGATTCTTAGGGTCCTCGCCGGTGTGGAGAATCCCAAGACCAAAGCTCTGACCTGTGCGCTGTTGGACCGCGGAACATGGACTCCGGACTGTCTTTTGAAGTCTCCGCGAACCCAACGAACCCTACGAGCTCAACGAACGGACTTCCCCTCAGACCAGCCACGCACCTACTGCCGAAACTCGATCTCGATGTAGCGACCGGGATCGGCGTCGAACGAGGCTTGCGCCGCGTCCGGATCGGCGATCCGCTCCGTGGGGTCCTGCTCGGTGTGAAGCGCGGTCATCCAATCCTTGTACTCCACCCGATCCAGACCGCTCCACCCGATGTTGTCGGCGTCGATCCGGTAGAACGTGGTCAACCCCTCGACCCGGTCGTACGGGATATCGTGGGCGTAAATCTGATCGATCCGCCGGCGCTCGGGACTGCTCCCGTACGTCCGCCGGATGAACGCGTGGAGGTAGGTGATCGTCGAGCCGGAATCGTCGAGTGTGATCGTGATCTGCACGTACGGATCCGCATCCAACGCCGTCGTCGCCGTGTAGGTCGTGCTCGCAGCATCGAACACCAACGGAGACATCGACGGAATCGACGCAACCAGCGGCTCGCTGGCCACCGTTTGGTTGATCTGCCGTACGTCCGCGACAAAACCGTAGTTGACGATCATTTCCACAAACGTCACGCCACCGATGCCACCCCCGCCCGGACCGTCCAACCAGCCCGAGATGATGTCGATCAGTGTACACCCTGTCAGAAAGACCAACGAAACCAGCACAACCGCCACCAGCACCCTTCGCATGATCCCTCCCTTCGAAGGCAATGTAGCATGGCGGCCGGAAACAAGCAAAGCCCCCTTCCATGGGGCTTCACCGCACACGCCCCGCCGGACTCATCCGCCGAACCAGCGGAGTTCGAGCGCAAGGACGGCAAGCGCTGCGGCCAGCGTCAGCGGCGTCACCAGCAGACCGTACTTCACGAACTGGAGAAACGAGATCGGGTGGTCCTTGCCGTGCAGGATGCCCATCCACATGATCCCCGCCAGCGCGCCAAGCGGGGTGAGGTTCGCGCCGAGGTTGGAGCCGATGATCGTCGCGAACATCGCTCCGTGCAGATCGGCGCCGACCAGATCCTTCATCACGAACGTGAACCCCAGCGACATGGGGATGTTGTTGAGCAGATTGGCGGCGATCGTCGAGCTGACGCCATACACGAACACCATTCCGCTGGGGATGGTTTCGGCTAACCGGGCGAACCACCGCCCCAGCGAGGCGGTGTGGCCGTAGCGGTGAAGCGCTTCCACGGTGACGAACAGCGACAGCACGAACGGCACCACGGTCCATGGCATGCGCGCGAACGTCTGCTTCGCGGATCCGTTCCGCAGCGGCGCCAGATGCTGGCGCAGGAACGCCGCGTACGAGTCGCGTACGGCGAGACACACCAGCAGCACCAGCGCGCAGACCACGGCAACGACCCACATCCGAAGACCGATGTACGGGGCGACGGCAAGCAGCGCGATGCAAATCAGCAGAAGCCCGCCGGCCATCCACGCCCCGGCGCGATCCGTAAGGGCTTCCGCCGGGCGGCGATCCTGTTCGGGCAGGACGAACGGCGTTGCGATCTCCCGCCGGAACACGGCGAGCAGGAGCAGCACACTCGTGATCCCAGCAGCGAGCGTCGGCAGGAACATCCACGTCGAGTACTCGACGAAGCTCAGCCCGCGGGCCCCGGCAAGCAAGATGTTCGTCGGGTTTCCCACGTACAGCATCATGCTCCATGTGTTGGCGGCGAAGAACTCCGCGACCAAATACGGAGTGGGGTTCAACCGCGCCGCACGAGCGAAGTAGTACACAAACGGGGTGAACGTCAGAATGACGATGTCGTTCGACGTGAAGATGGTCAGCAGCGACACCGTCGCGTAGATCGTCAGGAACAGGCGACGGCCGTCTGCGCGGGCGTTGCGGAGCGCATACCGCGCGCACATCTCGAAGAACCCCGTGATGTCCAAGAAGATGCTCATGAACACCATCGCCAGAAACAGCGCCAGCACCCCGCCGGGCTGGAGAAGCCCGTCGCCGCTGATGCTGCGCATCACGTCCTGGTAGCTGAGGAATCCGAAACCGACAATCAGCAACGGGCCGAGCAGGGCGCCGATGAAGTACGACTGCAGGCGAAGATGGCGCTCGCGCAACCGGATCGTCAGATACGGGCGGCGGAGGATGAGCACCACTGTCAACGCCGACGCGATCCAGAACACCACCTGCACGGCAACGCTCTGCCACGTGTCCACTCGCTCTCCGTTCGATGATTTCCCGCAACCTCATGTCTCTGCCGGTGCTGCGACATCAAGGATGCCCGCGAATCCGGCAGCGAGCATATCCCGTCCTGCTCGAACCATCCACCGGGCAGATGAATGGCCGACGGCCCATTACACCGTTCGTGTTCAATGAGGATGAGATATCTCTAATGCCCTTCTGTAGGGCTTTCCCGTAGACGCACCCCCTCGATCGCCGCTAGGTTGACACGGGTGATCACCATGAAAAACCTGATCGTGGGATTGGCTTCATTGGGACTTGTTCTTGTCGCGCTTGGGCTGGTCACATTCGGGGACTGCACCGAATCGATCACCATCGCCAGTTGGAACATCCTCAACCTGGGTTCGGAAACGGACGTGACGGAACGTGCCGAGATCGTCGCTCGCTACGACATCGTCGCTCTGCAGGAGGTGGAAGTCCAACAGGGCGCACAAAATCTCCTCCTGGCGCTGAGCCGGCGCCCCGGGGAGGAGTGGGCCATCGTCCTCTCACCCAAAGTGGGAGAAGGAAACGCCGCCGAGTACTACGCCTTTGTCTACCGATCGGACATCTTGACCCACCTGCCGGGGCCGGAAGGGGTGTATCCCGAGATGACTCCCGAGGATTTCTCGCGCCCGCCGTTCTTCGCGACGTTCCGCGCCGGCGCGTTTGACTTCACGCTGATCACGGCGCACATCACCTGGGGCGAGTCGGCATCGCTTCGGACGGCGGAGTGCCATCGGCTGGCGTTCGTGTGGGACTACGTTCAGGATCTAGATCCCACCGAGAACGACCTCATCCTGCTGGGTGACTTCAATCGGGACAAGCCCACCCACGGCGCATTCGCGCCGCTCCGCAACATGGGCCTGGTGGCAACGCTCACCAATCCAGCCGGTTACACCACCTACAGCACGTTACCAGAGAGGGTGCAAGGAAGCTGGTACGACCACCTGTGGATCGATCCCACCTACACCGGCCTCGAGTTCACCGGTACATCGGAGGTCTACTACCCGCACCTGGACTACCTCGCCACCGCCGATCATCCGCACTTGGCCGTGCGCACCGAAATCTCCGACCACTGCCCTATCTGGGCAAGTTTCTGCACCGACCAAGACGACGACATCGGCAGCGCTGCACCATCCGCGCACACCGTGATCATCGATGGTGTCGATCCTCAAGGTGAATGCATCCGCCTGCGAAACACCGGCTGCGACACCGTCGACCTCGCCGGATGGCGGCTGACCGATGGCGAAGGCGACTACACCTTCCCCCAAGGATGGGAGCTTGCCGCGGGGGAACCCCTGGATGTGTGCATCGACCAGTACAATCCGGAGGGGAACACGAGAAGGCTCTACCTCGGCAACACCCGCGACGAAGTCACACTCTATGCCCCCGACCAGATCGACCCCGTCGACACCTGTCTGTGGGGACCGGGCATCACCGCCGATTGCCTCTGTGGTTCGTCGTAGCGCCGGCCGTGCCCATCCGGGGTCCGACATCGATTCTTTCAGGTGCCCGCGTGTCGCTGTGAGGCCTCACTCATCCCAAGAATCAAGGTCCCGTACCTGGGCGGGGCGTTGTGCCGCCGAACCACAACCCAACGCTGATCGTTGGACCCGAAAGCTTGAGCGACGAAGCCGAGAGCCCGATCAGGTTGCCGAATTCGCGCGCGGCGAATCGGAAGGCGGTTCCGGCGCGCAGTTCCAGGCCGAGCCGCGGCGTCAGCTGCGCCGTCACGCTGACATAGGGCCGGCCGACCCCCGTGACCACTCCGCAGTCGCGTGGCACCGGCTCGGGTACGAGGCCGTCCGACGGGCGATTCACAATTTCCATCTCCTCAGAAGACACAGTGGGATGCGGATACCCCGAAACGCGAAGCAGATTTACACCGCCTCCGACAACGACCCCGGCGATCAGAACGGAACGCGCGTCGCCCCCGACCGTCACGCTCAAATCCAGTCCTCCGCCCACGGCGTACAGGCGCGCCTGCGCTTGCGCGTTCGCAGACGAGGCCGTGAACGCCCACGCCGAACCGCCCACAGCCAGCCCGCCGATCCGCCCCACGCGGCCGCTGCCGCCGCCTCCCCACAAGACCTCACCGAGCCGATCGAGCCTGTTCTCCGCCAGGAACGCGTTGATTTCGCTCATGTCCGGGAAGCAAACCACAGCGCACACGCGTGCGGACACCAACGCCCCTGCTCCCTGATCGGCCCGCACGGCAGCCGGGGTCAAGATCAAGATCCCGATGCAGACCACAACGATCCTCAGAAGTGAGACTTCCTTCATCAAGCGACACCCCCGCGCCGGGCGCTCGCCATCGCGGTCTTCCGATCGTAGCGATTCCCCGAGAAGATGCGAGTTCGCCGTCGTCGACCATTCCGCCACACGAAGATGCGTGATGGCAGGAACGCCCCCCACGGAATGGATTGCCACGACGATTCCTCCAGGACTAGGATGCATCATGCAGTGACAAGGAAGGCGACACAAAGGAGGAGAGGATCAAGATGCTTGCACATCTCGTGTTGTTCAAGATCGGAACGGGGAACCGGCAAACAGCCGAGGACATGGCCGACAGGTTCGCCGGCATTTACGCCGGGTGCCCGAACTGCAAACAGGTCACGTTCCTCGGTGACGATGAGAAGGGCGAGTACGGATCGATCAGCTTGTGGGATTCCGAAGCCGCCTTGGCCGCGTACCAGGAGCAGGCAGGACCCCAGCTGGCAGCCGCGCTTCAGGATGTGGCGCAGGGCCCACCGATCATCCGCAGGTTCGAGGTGTATGAGCCCAGCGTCTAGATCGTCGGCCACGCCACGCTCGTGCGGCTTGCGCAAGAAGGACTCGTCCCAGGTGGACGTGGATCCTTCGGCCCGACGGCACAAACCGAGCAAGAACGTCCGCCGCGGGATTGGTCCCTGAAGACATGGGGTAACAGCAACCGGGCGAACCTTCCGGTATGTTGTGTCCGCCACGCGCGGCCTATTGGGGACGCAGGCTTTCAGGCGTTGACCCCGCAGCGTCACGACTTGACTCGGATTGGGGCAAGGTGGCACGCTGGGGATGCCATGAAGTCGATACGGATTGTCATCTTGGTTTCCTCGGTGATCGTGCTTTCCACCCTGATGGTTCCCGCCGCCGAACCGGCCGACAAGACGGAGCTTGTGCAGACCGGCATGACGGTTTTGGGCGCAGCCGCCGGCCTCGGGGCCGGAGCGGCCATCGGCCTCGGCTTCAGCCTCGACGCGATCGACACGCCGCTTTCGACCACGCTCCGAGTGACCATTCCCGTCGCCGCCGCCGGGGCCGCCGCCGGGGCGTTGGCCGGAGGTTGGATCGCCGATGTTGTGATGCGGCACCAGCCCTCGCCCCTGTTTTCGATGATCGAAGGGGCCGGATTGGGGCTTGTCGCCGGGGCCTTCGTCGGTGCAGTCGTGTTTCCGCTCAACTTCGTCATCGCCTACCCCATCCTGGAAGTCCCGGAAGGGTATTGGGGACGCTTCGAGTATCCGCAGACAGTGGGCATGGCCGTCCTCGCGGGCGCCGTCTGGGGCGGCATCTTCGGCGCCATGGCCGGGGCAGCGATCGTCCCCGTCATCTCGCTTGTGATGGGGTTCTAGGACGCAATCGCAGGATCGCCGTGCGCGCGACCCCACGCACGGCGGGACCGATCCTCAACGCAAATCTCTGACCAGCTCGCCCGCTTCGCGACAAGAGTCCCGGATCACGTCAACCCAAAGCGAGAGATGGCGTGTGCTTCTCCATCCTCTCCGCATGAATCTGGAGAAGCTGGGCCTATACTCGACTGCGAGATGACGCGATGGGCTCCATCTTGAGACCGGCCCAGTGTCGAATTCGATGTCGATGCCGCAAACATGACCGGGTCGCTACGTCTGTACGCGATTGCCGGAATGAAGCCCAAGTGGCAGAAGGACCTCTACGAGCTCGAATTCCACCCGGCGATCTCCCGCACCGCCTCATCGCAGCGCCGGAAATGATCGGGTGCGCAGGCGATACGATGGAACGCATTGCGGGCAAGCACGATCATGCGCTTGATCTCAACCGGCGGGCACTTGTGGCCCGTGGAGCACGGGCTCCCGCCTGCGGCCCCAATCGAGCCTACGAGCTCCGTGAGTTCAACGAATTCAACAAACGAGTCTCCGCCATTGCTTCGTGGCCTTTGGCCCCCGAACTCCAGACCACGGGGTGTGAACTGCACACTTCGCCTCTCGACCTGCCCAACAAGCCCTACGAACGCTATGAGCTCTACGAACTGACGTTCGCTTGTGGCTTTTGGCCGGTGGATCGCAGGCCGTTCATTCCTCGTTCGCAACGTACAGCGCAGCTTCTTGCCGCACCCAGATCTCGACCACGACGATCGACTCTCTCAAGCTCTCCACATCTGCGTTCGTGATCACCCCGGCCCGATCGTAGGTAAGGGCATGACGCTTCCTTCTTGCTCGCTCGAATGACAAGATCGCCGGTTTGAGCCGCTCCGGAACCAGGTCACTCGCCAGACGGAACGTCTCCCGGTGGAAGCCCGGCTGTCCCACTCTCAAGTTCCTCAGACGAATCGCGATCGTGGTCAGTTGAAGGGCTGCGTTGTAGAGAAAGCCGAACACCCCGTCGAGTTCAAGCCCCGAGGCATCCGCCTGCCTGAGATCTCGCTCGACCAACCCAAGCAACCGCTTGATCTCGTCGGACGAGGTTTTCTGGTTCTTAGTCATCCGTGACACGTCCCAGAGCCCCCAATTCCGCATCGAGCCCTAGAAGCATAATCTTCGGCTCGCGCAACAAGGTTGTCACGAAGTGCTCGCCGGATTCGATGCGGGCTTTCCACTCGGCGCGCGTGAACACAGTCGCGTTGACATCCCGCCCTGTCACGCGCTCAAGATCCTCAAGGAGTCCCGTGAGTGTCTGCGGTGGAAGATCCCCGATCATCGCCAGATCGATGTCACTCGTCGCTGTTTCGTCACCCTTGGCAACAGAGCCGTAGATGAACGCAGCGTCGATCTTCGATTCCCCGGTGAGGCACTCGCGAACCTGGTCACCAAGGCCGATCGTCTTCAAGAAGATCGCCTTGAGATCAGGAACAATCGGATTCCCGCCATTCAGGCGGAAGTACACCGAGTTTCCTCGGCGTTCACGATGGAGGATGCCAATGTCCGTGAGATCCTTCGCCGTCCGCTGAACAGAGCGAACCGCCAAACCCGTGCGCTGCGCAATCTCGCGCAGGTAATACTCGCTGCCTGCATTCAGCAGGAACAGGTTGAGGATCTTCACTCGAGCCTCAGAGCCCAGCAGTTTCTCCAGCATCTGCGATCACCGTATGCAAATTTTATACGATCGTATGCTTTTTGTCTACATCCCACGTAGCAATTGGGGGCTGACGTTGATTCGTAGGGAGCGCGTCTGTCTTCAGAATCCTAAGAATCAAGGTCTGACCCCGGCGCTCTTGAACCCAATGAACGCTACGAACTGGTTTCCCGCCCTTCCCACAAGCCCGCGGATCCCCTGCCATCACAGGCCGCCTTTGCAGTACACTCTCGCCTATGCTCGGAGGAATCGTCTTCTTAAGGACCGCGCAATTCGAAACGGTGAAGTCGTTCTACCTTCGCCGCGTCGGCATGGCGGTCTGGCTCGAGCAGCCGGACATCAGCATCCTCCGGCACGGCAACCTCCTCGTCGGCTTTCACCGCAAGCCCACATCCGATCTCGACGCACTTCTAACGTTCTTCTACGACAGCAGGGAAGAGGTCGACGCCATGTACGCCCGGCTCAAGGACATCGCAACGACACGGCCCAAGGAGAACCCGACGTACCGCATCTACAACTTCTTCGGCGTCGATCCCGAAGGTCGCAAGGTGGAGTTCCAGCACTTCTTGCACCCGATTCCGGAAATTCCCACTCGCTGAGGTTGTTGCAGACGACTCGGCCCAGGTGGGCGGCAGCTCCACACAGAGCGGCGATCCTCCGGTGCATCAGCGGGGGGACTGTCCTAGTCAGACTCCACCTGCGGCTCGATCCGCATGAGCATGGCCCGGAAGCGCTCGCCCGCTGCCGCGCCGGTCCCGGCGATCAGGAGCCCACCGTCGCTTGCCTCGAGGAGGCCCTCCACCATGACGTGTTTGCCCGTAGCGTGTGTCTGTTCCCATTGCAGCTCGCCGTTTGCATCGACGCACAGCACGTAGATGTCGTCTCGATACCGACCGTAGTCCTCAAGTTGCGTCCCCACGGCAACAAAGTGTCCGTCCTGGGTGCCAACCAATGCATACAACGCGCTGATCATCCCGGGATCGCCGTAGGTGTGGGACCAGACTTCTTGCCCTGTCGGTTCGAGGAGCATCAGCAGCGCGCGGAGCGAGCCCCCGGCGCTTGCGCGCGCACCGGCGATCAGAAGTCGTCCACTGGCAAGCTGCAGCAGGCTGTAGCCCTTGCTGCTGCCTTCGGCGAACGTGCGGCTCCACAGGATCGTGCCGTTCTCATCAAGTCTGTCGAGTTGGATCCCATCGTCCGCATCCGGGTATCCATACACCGTGCTGAGGACATAACAGCCACCGTCGTCTGTGGGTGCAGCGTCGAACACGACCACGTTGGCCTCGCTGCGGTAGCTCTCACGCCACACCGGCGCCCCGTCGGCATCGATCCGGGCGACGTACGGTGCGGTCCGGCCCTCGAGTCCGCCATACCCAGCCGCCCCCGGGTCGGCAATGACATCGTCGGGATCCATCTGGTTCCCCACCACGAAGGAGTCGCCGTGAGAGCCATGAACGATGCAGCATGCGTACTCCTCCAGCGACTCGCCGTACACCCACTCGGCCAGAGTCTGTCCGGAGCTGTCCGTCTTGAGCACGTACATGTCGGAGCCGACAGCACCGTACGAGTTCGTCCGCCCGGCGAAGAGGACATTGCCCTCGCCCTCGACGAACGCATCCGCCGCGCTCTGTACGCCGTCCCAATCGTACGCCATAGGGTAGAGCAGGCTTCCGTCGGGTCGGATCCGGAACACCACGATGCCCGCGTCCGGCTGATCGAGCGATGCAACAGAGGTTCCGATCAGCCAGATCTCGTCCTCCATCTCAAGGACCGTGCCGACATGAACCTCATGCTCATGTTCGTACCACTGGGTCCAGGTACCTGTAGCCAAACCCACAAGCGAAACACAGAGCGTCGTAAGCAAGACAAGCGCAACCCGTCTCCATCGGTCAGCCATGAAGCCTCCTCTGGTAAGAAACCGCCGACCCGTCTAGGCTAGCGGAGGCTTGCGCCCGGAGGCAATTGCGGCCCTCAGCGGCTCGGGGGCAAAGGCCTACGGTCTCCGGGAATTCGACCCTCACTTCGGATGCCCGATGCCCATGCAAAGCGGCAGGGCCGTATCGCCCGGGTACACGACCGAGACGACGCGGAGACCCGCTTCAGCTAGGATAACGGCGGAGGTGTCCAATGGCGAAAGCGAGACTCGATTTCAAGGCTGTGAAGAACCTGATCTTCCCGTATCTCCCGGTCCTGGTCGGGGCCAACGTAGGCGGGAAGCCGAACTACATCACCATCGGCCTGATCGGATGGCTCTGCTACGACATGATGTCGATCTCGGTGGGGCACAAGCAGTACTCGAAGATCGGCATCGAGGAGAACAGCACGTTCAGCATCAACCAGCCGCCGTCCGATCTTGTCCGTGAGCTCGACTACTGCGGGCTCACGAGCGGCCGGAACGTCGACAAGGCAGCGCTGTTCGAGACCTTCTACGGGGAACTCAAGACCGCACCGATGATCCGGCAATGCCCGATCAACATCGAATGCCGGGTCGTCCAGACACTCGTGCGAACCGTCCATACCGTCTTTCTCGGCGAAGTTGTCGCGGTTCATGCAAACGAGGAGTTTCTGAACGAAGGCGTGCCCGACATCACTCGTATCCGGCCGATCTTTTACGCGCCCGACCCCGGTCAGGAGGCCCGCGCGTACGGCTACTGGACGCTCGGCGAACGGCTCGGCCGGGCGTTCGAAATCGGCAAGGAGCTTCAAGCCGGGGAAACGCACAGCTGACATTCCCGCTCGCAGCTTCGACCGATGGTTGCGAACGCAACCCTCACTTCTGCAGGCGATTGGTCACGCAAAGCCGTGTGTTTCGTAGCGTCGTCCCGCTAGCCAGAGCAAGATCCCCTTTCGGTTGGGATCCTGCGT
>CAZJLO010000022.1:0-7008 GCA_964547105.1 uncultured Thermotogae bacterium | reverse complement strand
TTCGGTTGGGATCCTGCGTTGAGTCCCGACGATGATAGCAACCGTAGACGGGGAGATGTCCCGTCCCAGCTCGGGCGGGGAACGTGTCCCAGAGCCAAGGCCCCTCGCCTGGCCGCGTAGCCCCTCTGCCAGGTGTGTCCAACTCCAGAGGGCAAGCCCTCCGGCTAGAACTCTGCGACCTCCAGCGGTGCGCCGCTTTCTGCCATGCGCCAGACGATCGATGTCCCCTTCGCGAGCCGGAAGGAGGTGAATATCTCGTACCCATACTGCGCAACGACCGGCTTCAGGAACGTGAACACCTCGTCGAGAATCCTCTTCGTCACCGCAGAGTCGGCCACGCGCTCGATCTCGCCGCGCACACGCACCTGGACGTCCTTCTTCGCGTCCCAGTACGCGAGCTCGACTGAGCCCCCCTCCGCCAGTTGCTGGTGAACATTCTTTTGAACGCCAGTGCAGAATACCAGCCCCGCCGGCTCGACGAGCGCCGTCTGCATCGCACGAACGCGGGGATTCCCGCGCTCCACCGTCGCCATGAAAGCCACCGGATTCGCCTTCACAAACGCCAGAACCTCGTCTCTGTTCATAGCAATATCCTACGCAACACCCGGCTCGAAAGCAAGTCCCGCAGGGACAAGCTGTAGGGGTCAGGTCTTGTAATCCCGCATCCAATTCGATAGACTGGCGCCATGGCTCGTCCACTCAGGATCGAATTCCCAGGGGCTGTCTATCATGTGACCTGCCGCGGCAACGCACGGGAGAAGGTCTTCCTCGTCGACCCGGACCGAGAGCTCTTCCTTAGCGTGCTGACTCAGGTCGTCGAGCGATTCAATTGGCGCTGTCACGCATATTGCCAGATGACGAACCACTACCATCTTCTCATCGAGACCGTGGAGCCGACGCTGTCGCGCGGCATGCGACAACTGAACGGCGTCTACACGCAGGAGTTCAATCGACGGCATCGGCGTCCGGGGCATGTCTTCCAGGGGCGGTTCAAGGCCATCCTCGTTGAGCGCGATGCGTACCTTCTCGAGCTCGCACGCTATGTGGTCCTCAACCCCGTGCGGGCGAAGATGGTGCGCAGAGCGCAAAACTGGCCCTGGTCGAGCTACCGCGCCACGGTCGGGCTCCAAGACGCGCCGCCGTTCCTCACCACCGACTGGATCCTGGAGCAGTTCGCGACATCGAAGGAGAAGGCGCAGAAGGCGTATCGTAGGTTCGTCTCCCAGGGCCGTGGCGTCACAGTGTGGGAGGATCTCCGCGGTCAGATCTACCTTGGCGGAGACGCATTCATCGAAGAACACGCGCCTGGGCTGGCTTCAGTCCGCGAGATTCCAAGCGGCCAACTTGCGATCCATCGACCGCCGCTGCCAGCCCTCGTCACCGACCCGAAAGATGCCGCTGCCATTGCACGCGCGTACGTCGAGCACCGCTACACGCAGCAGGAGATCGCCGACCATCTTGGCGTCCACTATTCAACCATCAGCCGTCGAGTGCGGTCGGTTGACGCGCGTCGGCTTCGCAACACAGTGCATGATTACAAGACCTGACCCCGGCATTTCGAGCCTCACGATTCTCTTGTTCGTTCCTCACACGACTTGAACCGTACTGTGTCAAACCACTCGCGTGCCTGAAGTTCATTCGACAGAAGCAGGATCTTGTTGCTGGGTGGCTCGCCCATGCACATCGAGAACACAACCCGAATGTCGTCCGAGTGAGGATGAGGATGAAGCGGATCGACAAAGAACACCACCACCTGGCAGCGGTCGAACAGGATCTCCGCCGCGATCTCCAGGTCTCCTCCATACGGTCCCGACTGACAGCGGAACACCTTGTCGGCATCTCGCAAGTCGTGGCATCGCTTGTTGATCTCGGTACCCGTCGTCCCGGTCGTGATAATCCGGCGGAATCGCATCAACTCACGTTCGTACTGTGTGGCAAAATCGACCATCCGCGGTTTAACGGCGTCATGAGAGATCAACGCGATGGATAACGAAGAGTAGCAATCCCATTGTCGATCCCCGTGCTCCGGGATCGGGATCTGCCAATATCCGCGCTCCTCATCCAGGACAGATCGTGGCCATGGGCGACACGCCCGATCCACCTGCTTCAACTCAGCACAGTGCTCGGCGCAACGGGTTTCTGACTCACGTTCGTCGCGATTGCGGTTTCTCGTCGGACACGGAATGCCCGGACGCCACCCCTCGATCTCTCCCGTCCCAAGATGAACGACCAGCGGATTGACCGTCTGCGGATTGCGGTCCACATCTCGTTCCGCTTCCTCCGCAGCCCAGCGGACCACCGACGCGCTGTTCATGTACTTCTTGGCGAAGCAAAGATCCGAAAGGCGAAGCAGCGCAAGGTTCTGGCTGTTCACCCAGTGCGGTGTATCGGGGGAGAGGAACAACCACAGGAGTTCACACTGATGATGGATCACCAGATTGGCGAGCAGTACAAGACCACCATGCACTCGATCCGGCAACGCTGTCGAGTGCGTCTTCAGGAACCGTCGTAGATCGGAGAACCTCTCGTCGTTTTTGTCGAGCCCCTGCTCGGGGCTGGCCTCATTTGGACACCCTTCGCCCACGACAACCCGTCTGAACGTCCCTCCCGTGAACACGAAGTGCAGCTTCTCCATGTACTCGCGCCTCTCCGAGAGGAGCTGATTCAGCGTTGATGCAAGCTCCAGGTGCTTGGCAGGACTGTCGTGGCTCGCCAGCACTCCAACAAGCGTCTTACCCGTCTGCAATACGACATCCTTGCTCATTCGACCTCCATCGGTTCCATGCACTCGTGTCGTGTCTCTCCTCGTTCGTGCCAACCGCCACCGCTGGGCGATTGTCTTCGCGCTGATCATATCTGTCAAACGATGACCCTCTGTGGAGGTTTCTTTGCATTTCTTCGGCAACAAAGTCCCTGACGTGTCCTGGTGATTGGGGCGGAGTGATTAGACCGCAGCAACCCTCACTTCTGAGGCCCGATACTCCCGCGACGCCACAGCTTCCGTAGCGTCGCTCCTTTGTGGGCGACGTTCACCCAGCCGAGTTCGATATTGTGTCCCCGGAACTCATCGTAACGATTGGGGGCTGACGTTCATTCTCTGGGTGCGCGCATATCCGTCCTTGCTCGAGAGCATCCTAAGAATGAAGGTCTGACCCCGGAGCCCTCCTTCCGGTTTTGCGGTTTGCGGACTACGGATCATGGACCGCGGGCTTCGTGCTTCTGCCTCTCTATGAACCCTATGAGCTCCATGAACTCAACGAACCCGTTTCCCACCCTCCCACAAGCGACGCATAGCAGATATGTGCTCGCGGCTTCTGCTCGCCCCGACAAGCACACGCCACAGGAAACGTTGCAGATGAATCGCGCTCACCCTATATGTGATTACAAGACTTGCGCACTGTTGATCCTGTAGACTGTTTTTTCGAAAGGAATGAACCATGTCAAACCTACAGTTTTCTCAGGTTGAGACGAAGCACCAAAGGATGTTGCTGATTGGCGTGATCCTCGTGCTTCTGTAGAGTTTGCGGATCCCCGGGGCACCGATTGATGGTATCGCGTGGATGTCACCGGAATGGGAAACGGCAGCGGATGTGAGTACCGCACGTCAGGTTTTGATCGGAATCGACACCTCGCGGAGCATCACGCCGGCTCGACTGCGCCGCGAGACGGAGATCGTCGAGGACATCGTCACGAGGCTTGTTGCGCTCAATCCTGGCGTGCTGCTGCAGATCTTCACCTTCGATGACGATATCCAAGTTCTGTGGCCAGCGGATGAAGCCTCCATGATGGTGTTGAATGGGGACAGGCTTGACGATGTGCATGAAGCGCTTGCCCTCGCCGAGCCATCCGCAGGCTTGACTTGGTTGAGCGGGGCCATTCGACACGCGAGCGCCCTCTTCGGTTCGGACGTAGACGCATTGATCCCTTCAGTGCCTGGCAAGCAGGTGCTGATCGTTCTGACGGACGGTCGACCCACAACGGACACTCGTCACGGCAGCCCGGACATTGAATCTGCCATGGACGCAGCCCGCGATGCCGGCCAGGAACTGACCGGGAGCAGCGCGACGCTTGCCATCCTCGGCGTCGATGCAGACCTTGAGGAAGAGGCGTTCCTGACCGATCTCGCGACAGAGGGCGCCTACGTCTACCTCTCCACGTCGCGGATGGCCTTTGTGATCGCCGCAACTTCATCCGGACCGTCCCCCGACATCTTCGTGGCCAACTGGGATGGCTCGGATGTCCAGCGGGTGACTCATACACCGGACCTTCCCAAATGGTCCTTTGATTGGGCGCCTGATGGAACGCGGATCGTGTATGCAGCCTGCGAGGCAGCCGACTGCAATCCGTTCCTTCATCCAACGGATCTGTTCGTCGCCGACTTGGACACCGGCTCTCAAACCAACCTGACCGACCAGCTTCCCGAAACCAGACAGGAGAAGCCTCTGTGGTCGCCCGATGGCGGATCCATCTTGTTCAGCTCGGGTCCGCCGTCAAGCTTGAATGTGTTCCAGCACATGATGGGCGGCCTCGGTGTTGTGACATGCGACGGAACCGACTTGACATGGATCATCGACAGCGACAAAGACGGACCGATGACGACCTATCCAAATACCTGGTCGCCGGACGGCGATTCGCTCGCGTTTCTGGCAAGTGATGCCTGGGAGGAGGAGGCCTGGCTGTGCGTCGCCAACAGGCACGATGGTTCCGTTGAGCGCTGGGTGGATCTGAACGAGGTCACCGATTGGTACATGTCGGTCGACACGTGCCGGCTCGAGTGGCGATCGGACGGGATCCACGTGGTGTTCCGCACGCGGGGAGACGGAAGCGGAGACCAGAAGCAGTGGTTCGTCTCCCTCCGCGATGGCCTTGTGGTCGACGTTCGGATGACGATCCTCCCGCTGCCGTTGAACGCGCATCAGCTTGCGCTATCGCCGGACGGAAACCAGGTCGCATACCTTGACTGGACGCGTGAACGGACGCATACGCTGCGTGTGATCGACCTTGATGCTGACGACTCCTCCGCGTGTGTCAATCTTGATGACCAGCTTGGGCTAGCCATCCGGCATTGCAGTACCCCCGCCTGGTCGCCTGGTGGAAGGTTCATTGCGTATGTCATCGTCGGCTTCGGCTTTAACGGAGACGAGATCAACGACGAGGACTTCTGGTCGGGCATCCTTGTTGTCAGCTCCGATGGCGCGACCCAACATCTGGCCGTCCCCGGGTATATCGAAAGCGTATTCTGGGAACCGCTCGGCCCCCGGGAGTAATCCACCCACTTCCTACAGCCCATGGGAGAACCAGCCTGTGGGAACAGCTCGTGGGGTCTGACGTTGATTCTTGCAGCCCTCTCGGACCTCGCGCTGCAAGAATCGAGGTCTGACCCCGCAGACCGTGCTGTGCGGCCCCTCCACAGGCTACGTGCTACATGCTACGGGCCAACGCGCACGCCGCGACCGAATCAAGCTCTGATCCTCCCATCCCCCGGACCTGGCACTCTCTTGACGTCAAGACATCTTAGCGCTACGATGCCTTGATGAGGTGAGTTCGATGACCAAGCGATCCACGGTGTATTTCGATCCGGAGATTCACCGGGCCCTCCGGCTCAAAGCGGCAAGCACAGACCGGTCGATCTCCGACCTGGTCAACGAGGCGGTCAGGCAGGCTCTGAGGGAGGATCAAGAGGATCTTGCCGCACTTCAGGAGCGGGCCGCAGAACCGGCGATTTCGTACGAAGCGCTTCTCGAAGACCTCAAGGCGCATGGCAAGCTATAAGATCGAGTTCAAACGGTCCGTCGCCAAGGACCTGCGTTCCATTCCCAAAAACGACGTCCGCCGCATCCTCAAGCGCATCCGCGATCTGGCCGATGATCCTCGTCCTCCCGGCGCGGAGAAGCTCACGTCGTCTGCGTTCTATCGCATCCGCCAAGGTGCCTACCGCATCGTCTACGAGATCCGCGATGACGTCCTTCTTGTCGTTGTCATCAAGGTCGCACACCGGAGCGACGTATACCGGTAGAAACCCGCAGTCACGAGACTTGGCCATTTCGGGATCTGACGTTGATTCTTGGGCTCATCGATTCGCCAGCGCATACTTTGTGGCCTGTAGCACGTGGGAGAACCAGCCTGTGGCCGGTGGCTCGTAGCCTGTGGGAAGAGCTCGTGGGGTCTGACGTTGATTCTTGCAGCCCCTCTCGGACCCTCGCGCTGCAAGAATCAAGGTCTGACCCCGCAGACTGTGCTATTTGTGTCCCCACAGGCTACTAGCTACATGCTACGGGCCAACGCGCACGCCGCGGCCGAATCAAAGTCTGACCCCGGAGCCCCCGAACCTCACTCTCACTTCTGAGGCCTGTTGCTCCCGCAGCCCCCTGCTGCCAAGACACCAAACCTAAAGCTTTGACCCCGAAAGCATGGGTTTCGTAGTGTCGCTACCTTGCGGGCGACGAAGATTCACGTACCGCCCGTTGCCCTTTCCACGAGCCACAGGCGACTCGCCACAAGCTTCACCCAAGCCGCGCCCCACCCCAAGAATACCAACATCGAAGACCTGACCCCGGAGATTCTCCCAGCGACTGGGGTCTGACGTTCATTCTTGGGGTGCTCATCTGTCTGGAGGATCCTAAGAATGAAGGTCTGACCCCACTGCTCTTGGACTGAGAACTAGAGACCGCTTCCGGTTTGGGGTTTGGCTCATCGAAGCGACTGGGGTCTGACGTTCATTCTTTGGGTGCGCGCATATCCGTCCTTGCTCGAGAGCATCCTAAGAATGAAGGTCTGACCCCGGAGCTTTGGACTATGAACCGTGGACTCCGGGCGGTTTCCGGTTTGCGATTATGGACTACGGACTCCGCCTTTCAGATTCTCAACGAACCCTATGAACTCCATGAACTCTACGAACTGGGGTCCCGCCGGCCACATGCCACTCGCTTCCTCTCACTCATTACGTTTCAACACACTGAGATGCATGTAATGCCCTTGTGCAGGGCTTTCCCGTAGACACACCCCCAC
>CAZJLO010000021.1:0-30802 GCA_964547105.1 uncultured Thermotogae bacterium | reverse complement strand
TCGCTCCATGTGCGCAAGGGGGAGAACTGGTACCCCCTGGTGGACGGCTTTCTAACTCCGTACTGATCGGCAAGGCAACGCACATCAAATGCTAATAAGAAGCGCACTACGGAAAGTTCGAAAGAGACGTGTCTTGTACGCCAAACGGGATTCGAACAAAGCGCTGGGAGTGCCCTACAGCAGATGATGCCACGCTGCTCGTAGCGCATACCGCCCGGCGAATCGCGTGAGCGCCGCTTCTTCCGTAGCCGAGCCTGACGGCTTCTCGCACCATTGGTGGACTTTTCGGCGACGAATCACTGGAGACCCACGGGCGGACGGTGTATCGTAACCGTGAGAACGCGATGTTGAAGGAGGTTGGTTATGCTTCGTCGTTCAGGAATGGTCCTGTGCTTGGCGCTTTTGCTTGCCGTTTCCCTGTCCGGATGCCGCAGCAAGACGCTCGGAAGATCGGACGCGATGGCGATCGCAGAGCAGATGGCAGCATCGATTGCAGAGACCCGCGGTGTCAGCGCCGAGGTGACCTCCCTCCTTCGCAACGGACCGTGGTACGAGGCGCACATCCTTGTCGAAGAAACGCATGACATCACGCTGGTGATGCTTGTCGAGGGAGGAGAGGTACAGGGCATCCGTTGTGCCGACGGCCGAATGCGTACGATGAGGGAGTTCGAGGATCTCGACAGTGCGCTGTGCTGGCCGGCCGCCACGGAGTGACTGGTTGTCGGGCTCATCCACCCCAGGATGATGCATGATCGGCCTCGTCGGTACCGTTCGGTGAACGGCCTGTGCTGTGAGAGCAGGTTACGGGAGCCGAGTCACCCGTCCTGAAGCAAGATCGTAGAACGCGCCGATCACATCCACGCGCGCTTGGTCCTGCTTGGCGGCAATGCATGGATGTTCCTGAAGCCTGTCCCGGGTGAGGATGACATGCTGTCGCGTCACGGCGTCCACGTCGGCGTCCACCCCGGCCGCCCATATCGCCGGAGCGATCAGATCGAGAATCGGACGCAATGCATCGGCGGCTTCTCGTGGTTCTTCCGCGCGTTCGTTTGCACGCTGTCTTGACTGCGACACGGCCGCACCCACCGCCCCACATCCACTGTGGCCAAGAATCATCACCAGCGGAACCCGGAGATGATCGACCGCGTAGATCAGACTGCCGAGCGCCACCGGATCCAGGACGTGTCCCGCCGATCGGACCACGAACAGCTCGCCGACTCCGGCATTGAAGACGATCTCCGGCGGCACGCGCGAATCCGAGCACGATAGGATGGCGGCAAACGGGGATTGCCCGCTGAGAAGCTCTCTGCGGTCCGCCTCCGTCGTCCCCCGCCGGATCGATTCTCCGCCGACGAATCGCTGGTTCCCCTCAAGCAGCCGAGCCCAAGAGTTGGTTCCGTCCGACATAGCGTCTCTCCTCTCTTCCACTCCGGATGAATTCCCCGTCAACGGGGCAAACAGCGCGGGAGCCTCCGTGTCACGGCCAACAGGCGGCCGAGCGCGTACGCCGGGTCGTGGAGCGCATCCACATCCATCCATGCCCCCGCCGGCATTAAGGAATCTCGCCAGGTACTCCGGCGACGTCACTTCGCCGTCCACCCATCGCCTTCCCACTCAACAAGCCGCCGATGGTCATCTCAACCTCAGGGGCGTCCCTCGCGAATTCCCGCCGCGAGCCGGTCACCTGCCGCGCATTTCTCCGGGAAGCACTATAACCCGGTCGTTTACGTCATTCCCGATCTCCCCGAAAGGCGCTCATCATCCGCACCTCGCCGCCGGCACCCTGACCGCGGATGTCGCAGACCACGATATCCCGCGGGGGGAACACACACAGCTTTCAGCCGCACCGAAAACACGTCAGGCGGCGTCTCAGGCGTGAAAAGGAGTCGCCCCATCGGAACACGGTGGCCACCGTCGCTTCCAATGGGGCGCAATCCCACATCGTGGCTTGCTTGTCACGCGTTTACGGAGTCGCCGCCGTTCTGCTCAGACTTCTGAGTTGGTCGATGTTTGCCGTGTAGGCTTCGTCAACCTCGTTTTCGGCCGCGTACATCTCGTACGCCGCGGCTCCTTGAGCAATGTAGGCATCAAGCTGTGTGCTGAGTTCGGCAACCCGGCCGGTGTCTTCGGCGGTTGGGCTCTCCAGCGCCTCCAATGCTGTCAGTTCACCGTCCAGCAGGGTGATCTGTTCCTCGTAGAGACGGCCAAGATAGAACGCAAGGTACGGATCGTCCGATCCGCCGGAATCGACCAGTTGCTGAAGCTTCTCAAGACCTTCCACCGGGTTCACCGTGTACCAGTAGAACGCTCCCAGCGGCTCGATACGGATGTCCAGAATTCCGGAAGCTCGCATTTCGTCATACCAGCCGACGAATGCTGCCTCTGCAGCCTCCAACACAGCGGCCGCTCGGACTTCTTCCTCCATCTCTTCCAACGTCGGAGTGTAGGCTTCCTGCTTGCCGGTCACGAGAATGATGTGGAACCCGTAGTCGCTTTCGACAAGACCGCTCATTTCGCCAACCGCAAGCGAGAACGCGGCATCTTCGAATTCGGGCACCATCTGGTTCCTTCCGAACCAGCCGAGGTCACCGCCGGACGAAGCGCTCCCGGGATCCTCCGACAGCTCGATCGCCAGGTCTTCGAACGCTTCTCCCGCTTCCAGCCGAGCAAGGATGTCTTCGGCGACAGTGGAATCCGACACAAGAATGTGAGATGCCCGGACTTGTTCTTCCGTTTCGAACTCAGAGAGGTGCGCGGCGAAATAGGCCCCGAGGTCCTCATCGCTGACAGCGACTTGTCCCACGACCGCGTCGCGAATCTGCTCCTCGAGCATGCCCCGTCCGATGTTCAGCAATGCGTCCGACTTGAATTCCTCGAGCGACGATCCTTGCAACGACAGATAGTAGCCAAGGTCTTCTTCCGTCAAATCGTTGGAGGCCAGGTACTCCGCATAGAGGATGTCGAATTGCTGCTGCGCTTCGGCTGGATCGATCGAGATGCCGCGAGACGCCGCTTCGAGTTCGTAGACTCCAACGCGGATCAAGATGTCCAACGCTTGAGCCTGAATCGCAAGATCCATGTAGCGTCCATCCAATGTCGCCATGAACTCTGCGATGTCCATCCCGAACTGCGCATAGAAGTTCCCATAGTACGTGTAGACGTCGGCATACGATGCTGCGAGCTGTTCGTTGTCGATTTCCTGATCGCCCACCGTGGCCACGACGAATCGCTCCACTGCAACCACTTCGCCGTCTTCCGGGGCCGGCGAATCCGTACCAGCATCGGCGGCCGGCGTGCTGGGACCCTCTTCGATCGGTGCGACAGCCTCCTCTGCAGGTGCGGTATCTCCCGGCACAACGAGGACCGCCTCCGCAGCGGGGGCGGGATCGCCCTCATCTCCGGTGTCCGTCAACATCCCGACTCCCAACACGACCAGCACAATCGCCAGTGCCACAGCAAGACCTTTGAGCAGCCACGATTCCATATGGGAACCCTCCTTTTGCCATTGTCTCCAAGAATACGCAACAGATCATTATCCCTCAAATAGCCGACCCTCCGCCACAAGACCCCGCAAGCCGAGGATTGCGTCACGAGGCGATTGCCGGTATTGTCCCTTCTCACTACGCATACCGGATTTGCTCCCCGGAGGGTTGAATGAAGATCATGCAGTTCCTCTCAACGGAAGTCATTCCCGCACTCGGATGTACCGAGCCCGGCGCAGTTGCGCTCGCCGTTTCCCGCGCGAGTGACGAAGTCGGCGATCGCAGCGGGATTGAATCCGTACGCGTTCGTCTGAGCGATTGCGTCTACAAAAACGGAATCGATGTCGGCATACCCGGCGTCACCGGCGCGCGTGGTTCGGCGATTGCCGCAGCGCTTGCCGTGTTCTGCGGGTGCGCCCAGAAGGGCCTGCAATCCTTGGAGAACTGTGATGAGGCACATGTCCGCCAGGCGCTCTCTTGGGCCGCGACCGGTGCGGTCAGCGTGGAAAGCGCCCCTGATCGCGCCGGGGTGTTTGTGGAAGCGAAGGTTAGCACGAGGGACCACACCGCCACGGCGATCATTCTTCGCGAACACGGGACGATCTCCGAGGTCTTGCTCGATGGGAAGATCGTCTATCAGAACGAAGCCGATTCCTCAAGCCTTCCTTCCGTGCCGACATCGGCCACGCTCGAAACGTCGTTTGCTGATCTCTATTCCCTTGCGGATCATGTCGACGATGTCGCTCGGAGCTACTTGCTGAGCGGCGTCGAGATGAATCAGGCCGTTTGCGAAGAAGGGTTATCACTCATGTCGGAGCAAGGCGGCAGTCTTGCCGGCGCTCTATCGGACATCGTTTCCTCCCCCGACCTAGGATTTCGCATTCGCATCGAGTGCGTCGCCGCCGCCGAGGCGCGCATGCGGGGATCAACGCTTCCGGTCATGAGCAGTTCGGGGAGCGGAAACGCTGGAATTACTGCGATTCTCCCCGTTTCGCTGGTCGCGCGAGAGCATGCCCTTCCCGATCGGGTGCTCGCCCACGGCCTGCTCGCCAGTCATCTGGTCACAAGCTACGTCAAGCATAGGATCGGACGACTTGCTCCGGTGTGCGGCTGCGTCATCGCTGCAGGAGCGGGTGCCGCTGCGGGGATCTGCCGTCTATTCGAGGCCGACGCACTGACGGCGGACCGCGCCATCCGCACCCTGTTGGCAAACACTGCCGGTCTGTTCTGTGATGGAGCCAAAGAAAGCTGCGCGCTCAAGGTCGGCACGGCAGCGCACGAGGCGTACTTATCAGCGATGCTATCGCTCCGTGGGAAGGGCATCGACCGCGCTCAAGGGGTGATCGCCGCCACGGTGGAAGATACCGTAGACAACCTCGCCCGGCTGAACGAAAGAGGCTTGGCGGGACTTGACCGGTTGATGATCGAGATGATCGAACAGCGAAATGGTCCGAGCACCCGGGACCAGGCCCAGGCCCAGGCCAACCGCTAGCCGAACAGCGAGACCACGACCACACCGGCAAAGATCAACAGGGCGCCGCCGTAAGCACGGCCGGTCGGCCTTTCCCTGAAGAACAACATCCCGAATGCAAACGCAAACAGCGCCGTGGCGCCATTGACCGGACCCAGAACGCTCGCATCTACTCGACCAAGCGCCTCCAGCCACAGGATCCAGCCGACAAAGAATCCGAGAACGGAAGAAACGATCACGTATAGCCATCCGGTGCGGCTGACCCGCATCCCGTGACGGAGGATTTTCGGCGCGGCAACCGCCGCCCAACAGATCCCGGCACTCGCCACAAGGATCAGCTCGTAGGTGGCCCCGCTCATGCCTCGCGTCAGGCAGTACTTGGCGGGGACCGCCGCTGTGAATCCCCACAGAAGTCCTGTCGCCAGCGCGGCAAGCCGCGGGAGCAGGTAGCCGGCCGATTGTCTGTCACGTGAGCGGCGGGCAATCAGAAGGTAGCTTCCGGCAACGACCAGTGCGCCGGCGCCGAATGTGGCAGCAGATGGCGACTCGCCAAGAAACAGCACCGCGAGCGCTACACTCCAGAAAGGCGAGGCGTTGGCCAAACTGGCCGCTTGATGAACCGGACTGCGTTTGACCGCGTAGTAATAGAGCGCTGTTCCCACGAACGCGTTGAGCACCCCTCCGGCGACCGCAACCGCGGAAACCGACGCGGAAACAAACGTGAACGCATCCGCGAACACCACGAACGGAATGATGAACAAGAGAGCGACGACCGGGCGCAGGAACGCGAACGTCACAGCGTCCATGGACGCAAGCCCGGGCTTCATGACCACTTGGGCAATGCCCCACGACATCGCCGCTCCCAACCCAAGGCCAATCGCACTCCAGTCCAAGAATCCCCCCCCGTCTATTCCGGGATTGTAACCGACCGAGACGTCCCGAGATGCCCCGACGGGCCTTGTCGAGCATCCGTTCGCTCGGCTGGAATGGCGGCAATCCGCGCCATAGACGGATCTCGGCGGGGTAACGAGAAGGCTCGGAACTCGACAAGCACAGCCCCCATCCGGAGGTCCATGTGAGCAATTGCCGGGGGGCTGTGCGCGATGCGAGGCGGGTGGACAAAGAAGACCGCGCAGCGGATCCGGGCGTTGCATCCCCGCGATGCCGCAGGGAGTTGCTCGACCCGATCTTCGTGGTGCAGGTTATGCGTCTCGCAACCGGCACTGAACACCCAGTCTCGATCCCGAACACAACTCGCGCCAACTACCTAAGCATTTCACTGCGTCCAAGGCCGGGAATCCGCACCTTTCGCTCGAGGGCACGGAGGGATTGCGAAACAATGAACACAATCGCCATGTAAAACAACGCCACGACCAGAAACGTCTCGAAGTAGTTGAAGTGTTTTGAGGCAATCCTTTTTCCCACGCCCATCAGATCGAGCACCGTGACCGTAAACACAATCGAGGAGTATTTCAGCATCAGGATCAGCTCGTTCGACCACGATGGAATCACGATGCGGAATGCTTGCGGCAATACCACAAGGCGAATCGCTTGCGGCAACGTCATTCCCATCGAGCGCGCCGCCATCATCTGCCCGCCTCGAACCGCCTGGATCGCACCGCGGAAGTATTCGGCCTGATAGGCACCCGTGTTCAATCCCAGTGCAAGGATACCGCTTGTCAATGCCGAGAAACGGATCCCCACCGTCGGAAGCCCGAAGTAGATGATAAACAACTGCACAAGCAGTGGCGTGCCGCGGAAGACTTGAATGTACAGGCTGCATGCGCCGCAGGCGAGTCGCTTACCGTACACCCTTCCGAGGGCAAGCAGCACACCGATCACGAATCCCATCGCGATTGCGGCCGCCGTCACTTCCAGGGTGATCACAAGGCCGCCCGCCAGCCTCGGTAGGTACGTCCAATCAAAGGCAAAGCTCACGTCTCCGCCCCCCCGTACAATTCCGTGATCTTGTGGAGGAACTCCCCGGTGCGCGGGTGCGTGGGAGTGCGGAACAGCTTCTCCGGCGGCCCCTGCTCGACGATGACGCCGCTTTCCATGAACACGATCTCGTCGGCTACCGAGCCGGCAAACCCCATCTCATGGGACACGACAAGCATCGTCATCCCATCCTTGGCAAGATCGATCATCACCTCGAGAACCTCTCCGATCAGCTCCGGATCGAGCGCCGATGTCGGTTCATCAAACAGGATCAGTTTGGGACACATTGCAAGTGCCCTGGCTATCGAGACTCGCTGCTGCTGCCCACCGGAGAGCTGCGCCGGATACGCCGCCGCCTTCTCCCCAAGCCCGACCCGTTCCAATTCTTCCATCGCCAGCTTCGTTGCTTCGTCCTTCCCGAGTCCACGGACTCTTCTCGGCCCAATACGTACGTTCTGCAAGGCCGTCAAGTGCGCGAACAGGTTGAAGCTCTGAAAGACAAAACCGATCTGCGCTCGCAGCGCATTGATGTCGGCGTGAGGCCGCGTCAACTCAATCTCGTCGAGCCACACGCGGCCTTGATCCGGAACGGTCAGTTGGTTGACACAGCGAAGCAGCGTGCTCTTGCCGGTGCCTGATGGCCCGATGATAACCTTGGTTTCTCCTCTCTCAAGCTCAATCGATACGCCCTTGAGCACCTCTTCTGTTCCATAGCGCTTGTGGATATTCTCTGCTTTGAGCAGGGGCATCAGGTTCGCTCCATTCTTCCCGCCGCTCCCGGCATCTGTAGGCCGGGGGTCGCGACTTTCCGCTCGAGCAGGCCGAGCGCTCGATTACCCGCATACGTGAAGATCAGAAAGACGATCGCCACAAGAATCAACGTCGGCAGCGTGAGGTAGATCTTCGTATCGTAAACCGCTCGGGCCGTCCGCAAGATCTCGGTGTACCCCGCTGCATACACCAGCGTCGTGTCTTTGATCACCGACGAAAACTCGTTCGTCCATCCGGCGATCGAAAGGCGGAACGCCTGCGGCAGAATAATCGAAATCACGGCCCGAAGTTTTCCCATCCCCATCGAGCGGGCGGCCATCATCTGCCCGCCGGGAATCGCTTCGATCGCCCCGCGGAAGATTTGTGATTGGTAGGCGGACGACCGTAGACCCAGCGCAAGCACGGCAGCCTGGAACGCATTGATGTACCATCCGAACTTCGCCGGACCGAAGTAGAACAGGAAGATCAGGACCAGCGCCGGGATGCTGCGAAAGATCCACTCGTACAAATACGCGATCTTCGAGGCCGCGCGTCCCCCGTATACCTGGAGAACGGCAACGACCGTTCCGATGACCAGTCCGACCGCAAGCAGCGCGAACACCAGTTGCAGGTTGATCAGCGAAGCGCGGAGGATCGTCGGCGTGACTTCAAGGACCTCTCGTAAGGTCTCGATCGGAACCTCCCCTCATATCTTCACACCGCGGGGGCCGGCAATGTCACACGGCCCCCGTCTCAGGATTCTAGATGGCCTGATGATCTACAGGGAAAGCTGCTGCTTCATGCAGTCGAGGAACCCTTCGAGATCTCCTCCGAGGATCAGTGCTTTGCATTCGACCCACGCCGCTGTGATGTCCTCGGTGGCCGGACCGAAGTAGATGGCGAGAAGATCGTCGATGACGCTACCTTCTTCGACAACCAGCTCCTGCATCCCTCCCGGACCGTCGAGAATCGTCAGGCCGAGTGTCTCCAGAGCCGCATTGATTCGCGGGAGAAGCCCTTCCGGATCGCCTTCGCGGACGAGAAACCCAAAATACTCGTTGGTATTGATAATTCCAGCCACCGCGAGCAAATCCGGGTAGGACGAGGTCGATGAGGCGGACGCCGGTTCATCCTGAACGACCGCATCGATCCTTCCGTTCACCAAGTCAAGGATCGCCGCCGGATAGGTCTCGTAGCCGCGGAGATCGACGGACACGCCTGACTCCTGGAGCGCTTCGACCCACCACAGGCCCGTCGTTCCGTCCTGCGCTCCCACCGCCCCGTTCGGCCCAAAACCGGCCAACGCGGTGACGATGTTCAGATCGCTCCCCTTCTGGATGACAACGGCTTGGTTGGAGAGATAGTACGGGTTCGAGAAGTCGATGTTCGCTTCCCGTTCTGGGTTGATCGTGAACCCGGAAGCACCGATGTCCGCTCGCCCGGTCCGGACGGTCTCGATGATGGCGGCGAATGCGATGTTCTGGATCTCGACCTCAAACCCGGCCGTGATCGCCACCGCTCGGATCAAGTCAAGATCGAATCCGAAGAACTCACCTCCGTCGGTGACCATCTCGAATGGCGCCCACGGGATGTCGGATGCCACCACGTACGTCTCCTGCGCCACGACTCCCACTGCAGAGAAAAGCGCCAACAACACGGCCACCACAGCCACTGCCCTAAATCCTGCTCTCATATTCCAGACCTCCTTTGTTTCCACTGTAGCCTCGAGTTCTAGGCGGAGGCAAATCCTCGTGCACATGAGGAGCGTGGAGCAATTCGCTAACATCCGTGAGCAGTCTATACCATCAATACCTGGAGCCGCCCATGAAAAGCGAGCATCATTCGATATGGAACGCCCTTTCGGACGTCGCCGGAAACCGATTTCCTCGAACCTCCACCTACGACCCTCAGTGGATTCTCGACAACACGATGGGACCGAATCCGTTATGGCTTGCCGAGTGGCTGTGCGAGCGAATGGATCTGCGCCCCGGAATGCGCGTGCTTGATCTGGGGTGCGGCATGGGGCTTTCGAGCATCTTCCTTGCGAAGGAATTCGGCGTGCAGGTATGGGCGGCCGACCTATGGGTCGCCCCGACCCGGATCTCCGAGAGGATTTGCGCCGCCGGGCTCGCAAACCAGGTATTCCCGATCCACGCCGACGCCCGCAAGCTACCATTCGCAGATCAGTTCTTCGACGCCATCGTCTGTGTCGATGCCTACATCTACTTCGGGACCGATGACCTCTATCTTGATCAGCTCGTGAAATTCATCCGGCCCGCCGGAGAAATCGGGATCGTGGTCCCGGGCTTCATGCAGGATATTCAGGGCACGCTCCCCAAGCATCTCCTGCCGTTCTGGGCCCAGGAATGTTGGAGTTGGCACACGATCGACTGGTGGCGTTGGCTTTGGCAGCGAACGGGGCTCGTCTCGATCGAGACCGCCGATCGTCTGTCTGATGGCTGGCAATTGTGGGCGGCTTGGGAGCGCGCCGTTCATGCCATGGAGAACCCCGATGCCGCGCAAGACGATCCCGGCCCGGATGCCAAGGTCTTGCTCGCCGATCGGGGTCGCTACATGGGGTTCCTCCGTATGGTTGGAAGGAGGCGAGCGCTCCCGGATGGATCCCGCGATGGTTGACAAGCGATAATTGCCAGCCGAACGGACCGCGAACGACCTTTCTCACCGCGGCCGGTGCCGAATCAGCCGAGACACCGGCACTGCTTACCGGCCGCAAACGTCGAGCTATCGACCACTCCCCGACTCGAGCAGCGGCAGCCGGCGGTCCTTGCGAAGTCGCTGCAGAGCTTCGTCAATCGCCCTTTCCGTCTGACGCTTCCCTCGTACATCAAACAGCTTGTTGTAGTGGCGCTGGAGGACCGCGGCGATCTCTTGTGAAGTTGCGTCGCTCAGTTGCTCGAGACCCTCAAATGGAAGCGGCCGTGCAAGCCGCAACAGGACGGGCCGACGGTTGAAACGCCTGGTCTTCCTGCGTGCATAGCCTTTGTCCGACAAGGCGCAATACACACGGGCGTGGGAGTTGTTGTCGACGCGCACCGGAACAAGATACAGCGTGTGCTCCGCCTGCTTGAGAAGATCCGAACAGAGTCGTCCGATTCCCGGGTACCACAGCCGATCCTTCCCGCCCCCGGCAGGGTAGATCACCAATGCGCCTCCCTGGGTGACATGCTTCGCGGCGTTGCTGATCACTTCTCGGTTTGCGGCGCGGGCGACTTCGCGACTCGGCCGCTCGTAGATGTCGGCAAGAAGGCTGTGAGCGACAAGATGCGCGACGCCGCTCCCCGGACGGTTCCGAACTTGCTGATGGCGGATCAGTTCGACGGCGAACAGGTGGGGCACCATCGCTGGCAGGAGATTGGAAACATAGGCCGAGGAGATGTATCCCAAACGAGGATGCTCCAGCACCGCGGCGAGAATGAACGGGGTGGCCAGCGAAGGGTGATTCCCATAGATCACCAACGGGCCCGACTCAAGAAGCTCTCGCCCGATCTCCGGAAACTCCGCCTTCCAGGGGATTCCGGATTCGGTGAGCAGCCAACGGCTGGCCTCACTGAGCCCGTCGCGAGCGATCCGTGCGTCGAACTCGGCTCCCATGGAGACCACGCGCTTGAGCGGAAAGACGGACTCAATCGCACGAAGCGCTGCGCGGAATCGTATCGGTCCTCGCATGAGCATCTCGTACGTCGAAGCCAGTCCGGAGGATCCTTCCTCGCTCAGCGCCTGGCCGAAGCTGGCGAGAACTCCCTTCCAGTTTCCGGGTAGGCTGTATGCCTCCGGTCGATCGGTCCCGCGTTCACCGCGTCGAGATCCGCCGTCCATCTCATTCCTCCAATCCGCCGCACTCATGCTTCGGCTGCACGTTCACTCACTCGCTGGGTGCCGATCCGCTCCCACTCCTTGATGAGCCTAGGAAGCCTCTCTTCCATGAAGCCGAAAAACGCCCCCATCTCGGCAAGTCTTCTCCGGGGGTCGGAATCCGCCCTGCTGCCTTCGCCATCCAGAAGCTTCAATCCGCGATCCGCGATACTGCAATAGGCTCGGAAGTTGATCTCATTGTGAAAGAAAAGCCTAGGCCATGCATTCTCCGCGATCCGATATCGTTTCGCCCGTTGTCCCGGGCGGCCGATCTTTTCGACCACCCCAAGCCCAATCAAGGACTGGGTCGCCATGCTCACGGCGCCGTTGCTTGCCTGAAGTTGGGCAGCGATCTCGGAGAGCGTCGCTTCCAGCGGATCACAGACAAGAAGGAATGCGGCCACTCTCGCCACCATCGGCGACACCCCATGTTCGTTGAGAAGATGAGCCGCCGCCTCCTCGATGAATGATTCCTTCTGTTTGTTCATGGGTCCCTGTGTTCTAAGATGTCCTTCTTCTCTGATTTTTCACAGATTTGTGAATCTTCATAGTCTATTCGATCCGGTTCCCGATGACAACAACTCTCTTCGAGCGGGAGGTCGACAAACTCCCCAAGCAGTCGAGCGATGCGGTCAACGTGCGTTCCTTTCCAGTAGAGTTTCCCGCAACGATTACACCGCATGTACGTGTCCAGCCATGCCGCCGTCCTTGGCGGCAATTCGCCAACAACAGATTCCTTCTCCACCGAGAAAAGAAGGCCGTTGCAGACAGAACATCGTTCGAGCGGACGAAGCTGCGCCGCCAAATCGTACCGCCGAATCACTTCCGCCACTTGAGCCACCGGGTTCACCGACCGCACCCAATACCCGAACTCCAAACCCCTCCGCCTCAGCAACCGGCGATCCCGGCTGAGAAGGATCCTCCGGTGCATCGCTGATGCAGCCACCGGATCCGTGTCGCGCGATCTGATCTCCGTGTCGATGCCGAGCAGCCTCAACAGATGACAGAGCTTATGCAGATGAAAGTCCGCGATGAATCGAATCGGACGCGGCGGCACAATACCCACGGATCCGCACTCCGAGATGTCCAGCGTGCCGAACAACGGATACACCGCGATCCGATCGTTGGCGGCGATCCGATCGGAGAACCCCAACGGCTCTCCGGCGCACGTTACAAGCGCCACCTCCACATGAGGGATTCCGAATGCTTCGATCGCCCCCTTCACAGTGGGGGGCACATCAAACTGTATCCGAGCAACACGTTGCTTGGCTTCGGGCGGAAGGTGGTCGTTGAGTTCCCCGTAGAAGCGGAGCCACGCAGTTCTCGCACCATGTCCTTTTTGGCAGCTTCCCGGCGTCACAGAGTCCCGAAACACCAGTCGAACGCGTGATTCCGGCGAATCAACTCGGGGGAGTATCGCTGCTTCCGCTTGCCTCATCTTGATGTCCCCACAGCTTCGATGCGCACGCCAGCGCGTCCTGCAAGTAGCCGCGATCGAGCTTTCCCCAAGGCGTGCTCGTCTCGAAAATCCGCTCCGGGATCCGCAGTCCTGTCGGATCGTAGCCCTTTGCTGCGTTGAACCGCTGCTTGCGCGCCAAGGTTTCCTGCCCCATTTTCCACAATCCCGATGCATCTGTACTGAGCCTCTCATCGGCGGTTGCCAGCGCTTCACACACCACATCGGGCGTGTAGATACCTCGCGCAAAGAAGCAAACCACAAGGCTTGCAAGCACTTGCCGCCACGATTCCTCACGAAATAGACGCTGGATCATCTCCTCGGGCGAGGGAAGTTCCCCTTTGGCAAGCGAGCCTTGATCGACTGCGTATCCGGCACTGTCGAGATGACTGTGGCGAGACCCGGTCAGAAACGTGAGATAGCCTCCGGGGCCCGTGTGGTATCCCGGCATCTCATTGCCGCCGAACGCAAGCGCGAATTCCTCTCCACCGTATACCGAGGCGGCGTAGGCGACGCCCCGTGCCATTGCTCGGTACAGATCGGTCGGCCGCTCCACGATCTTGCGGACCGCCGCTCGATACGCATCGGCATCTCCCCACGAAAGCGAGACCCCGTCGAGGTCTCCGCTCGAAACCAGGCCGTTCTCAGCCGCTTCCGTCGTCCAGGCCAGAACCACCCCTGTGCTCATCGCATCCAGTCCTTGAATCTCGACTTCGTCCATCAAACGAAGCATCGCTTCCGGATCGGCCACTCCGAGCATGCTTCCCAACGCGTACATCGGCTCATAATCGTAGCCAAGCATCGAGGTGCTGAAGAAGTAGGGCTCGCGCGGGTGTTGCGTTCGTAACGCCGCCAGGTGAACACATGCCACGGGACAGTGGGCGCACGCCAGCCTCCGACCGAGGAACCGCGCCGCCATCGCTTCGCCGGAAATCGCCTCTGCGCCTTCGAACCGTCCCTCGAGGAGATTCCGGGTGGGCAAGGCAGACAGCTCGTGAAGAGGAAGCACGTTGATCGGCGTCCCCAAGTCGTGGTACTTCCTCATCGCCTCCGAGCGGGTCGCACGCTGAAATACCAAATCGTATTGGGCTCGATATCGATTCGGGCTCGTCACCGGAACTCGCCCATTGCCGATGATCACCATTCCCTTCAGCTTCTTGCCTCCGAACACGGCTCCCAATCCCAGACGACCGAAGTGGCGATACGTCTCGGTGATCACACAGGCATACGTGACGCCAGTTTCGCCGCCACGTCCGATTCGTAGAATCGATCGAGCGCCCGATCCGCCTTCACGCTCTCGCATCACGCGCCCCACCGTATAGCTGTTCTCCAGTCCCCATAGCGCGGATGCGTCCCGAAATGTCACGCCCTGATTGTCGATGACCAGGTAAACGGGCGTCGAACTTGCACCGGTCACGACAATCGCACCATAGCCGGCCATGCGAATCGAAACGGCGCTTCTTCCGCCGGCGTGGCTTTCCCCAAGTTGTCCGTTGTGGGGAGAAACGAACATTGCCACCGTTTTCGAGGCCATCGGATACAGCCCCACGAGAGGTCCAACCGCAAGAACCATCGGATTGCCGGGATCTTGCGGCTCGGCATCCAGCCCGCCGTTCTCCTCCAGCAGCCGGATCGCCGCCCCCGCGCCCCCAAGCGACTCCACGAATAGATCGGGGCGATCATGAACCTCGAATCGCCGCCTCGCCAGGTCCACCTGCAGCACTCGGCTGAACGGACTAGCCGGCATGTCGGACCGGGGCATCCTCATCCTCCTTGATCTCCTCGTAGGCAAGCACATCATAGGGGCAGTAGGAGGCGCAAATCCCGCAGTACAAGCAGATCAAAGGCTTCCGCTGCTCCCCGTCCCACAGCACGGCGCCAAACGGACAGGCCGTGCGGCAGTTCCCACAGCCGATGCACGCCGTGGGATCGAAGATCACGCCTCCTCCATCGCGTGGCACCAGGGCATCCGTGGGGCAAACGCGGGCACACGGAGGATCCGGACATGCGCGACAGACAATGACGACAAACCCTTTCCGCATCCCGCCTGCGGATCGAACAGCGATACGCGCGTCAGCCGTACCGCCCACACCGCCCCGGCGCGCACAAGCGAACTCGCAACATTGACACCCGACGCATCGTTCGACATCAACCACAGCGATTCGCTTCGGCTTGGCCCGGGGCATCGATCCTCCTTGCCACCGATCGGCTTCCCTGAGGAGCTCGATCAGCTTCCGGCGGCAGTGGATCAAGCCTACCTCTCCTATCCCCTTTCGGGCAACCAGGGCACGCCGCCCGGCTCATTGCGTTCACGACAGCTAGCAACGAAACTCATCGCCGAACCGACCCACATCGAGGAGGGGGCAATTGACCGGCGCCGTGCTGATCCGCTCAATGGATCCACAGGATGCAACCACAGTGGCGGACCTGATTGTCCGATCATTCCACGGGTCGCTCGCATCGTCCTGGCCGGCGGCCGCCATCCAGGACTTCGAGCGCTACATCGATGTGAGCTCACTCAAGCGACGGATCGAATCCCATCACCAACACTGGGTCGCGGAGAAGGATGGAATCATCGTCGGCATTCTCGAGCTTCGTCACGGCAGACAGATTACGTTGTTCTTCGTCGACAAGCGCTTCAGGAGCGCGGGGGTCGGCCGGCGGCTCCTTCATGTCGCGGAACGGAACGCGTGCTTCCGGGCGGATGATCATCAGCGCGTGCTTCGCGTTCACGCGTGCTTGCCGGTTGTTCCGTTGTATCTTCGTCTTGGATTCCATCCGACGGGGCAGCAGAAGGCAAGGAACGGCCTGTTGTTCACGTCGCTTGAACGAATCACGAGCCATCCGACGCCCGGCTGTTAGGCGGAGGATACTCCCACACGCAACGGCGACATCCGCATCATCTCTTCGGGCGATCCATCCGTTCGCAAGCGCGCGCTGATGCAGCAGTCATCGCAACAAACACTACTCCTGTGGCCCCAAAGGCGACCGCGGCAATGATCCGACCGCACGTCGCTTCCCAGGCGCGGATCATGCCGATGTAGATTCCCGAGGAGATGAGCATGCCTACGGCGAGCATGCCGAATAGCCACGCAGGAGGCTGCCTTCGAGCTGACTGTTGCATCATCACATGTTCCTTTTCTTCGTGGCCGTTGCAGCTGGTTGTAGCGAATTAGCGTAGGGGGCGAAGCCGAGCTTGTCAATGTCCGCCGGGAATGAGCCCCGCCCGGAAGTTGCAGCTCCTCGCATCAGCCATTCGGACGAACGGGGCGAAGGTTTGTCCCGTCGCGGCCAACGAGGCTCCGATCCAGAGAGTTCCGGGCATCGCCCGATCCGAACCTCGGCCCAAGCGAGCACGGCGTTGAACGAGCCATTGATTTGCGAACGTTGGGAGGGAGGCAAGTGGAGAGTTTCCTCGCCGGTCTCGCGACCCTACGCGCATGAATCCTCAATCCGGGCATGGATCCGTATGCTCTCTGTCCGAGAGAGACTGCGAACGCCATCCTCTAAGGGGACTCTTGTTCCTGTTCCTCGCCGACCACAGCACCGATCACGTCAGGCCGCGGGTCATCCTTCAACAAGCGGTCGCGGGCCAGCTCGGCTCTTCGGTTTCGGAGACACCGATGCGGATGCGCTACCTCGAAGCGGCTGGCTGCCGACGATAGAATTCGTACGAGGAGGGTGCGATGACAATTCAGCAACTGCTCGGACGATTGACGGAGTTGATCTCGGGGGTTCGTGCCAAGCGGAATGTGTGCGAGATTTCCCGGTTCCACCGGATCCAGGGATCGCCCGGCTATGATGATGCCGTCGCTGTGGTACAAGAAGTTCTGACAGCGGTCGGAATCGAATCACGTGTACATAACTTCCCGGCCGACGGCAGATCCAAGACATATGAGTGGACGTCCCCTCCAGCATGGCATGTTCGCTCGGGCATCCTCCGGCTGATCGAACCGCATGACGAGACCCTCGCCACATTCGAAGAGATCCCACAGACGATCATCGCTCACTCTCCGAGCTGGTCCGGAGATGCGGAGTTGGTCCATGCCGGCAATGGGACCCAAGAGCAGGATTACGCATCGATCGAAGTCGCCGGCAAGGCCATCCTCGCCCACGGTCGGGTCTCCGATGTCATGAAGCAGGCCGTGGCCCACCATGCTGCTGCAGTTCTGATTTACCCGGACAGCGCGCGGGCTTCTGCATCGTACGATCTTGTTCAGTATCAAGGGTTGTTTCCGTCCGCATCCGAGATCCCGAACCTGCTTCCCGCTTTCTCGGTGTCACGCCGAGTTGCCGATCGTTTGCTCCGATTGATGGATGGCGAACCGGTGCGGGTAGCTGGAGAGGTGGATGCCGTCTTTCTCTCCGGCGAGCTACGCGTTCTCGAAGCCGTCATCCCGGGTGATACTCCTGACGCCGGCGAGGTTCTCCTATCCGCCCACCTTTGTCATCCCGCAGCCTCGGCCAATGACAATGCTTCCGGAAGCGCGGCATTGATCGAAGTGGCCCTGGCCCTGCAGTCCATCCGGCTCGAGCTACCGCTTCATCACACAATCCGCCTCATCTGGGTACCGGAGTTCTACGGGACGCTTCCCTGGGCCGTGACCAATCATGAAACGTTGTCCCGCACCCACTACGCCCTCAATCTGGACATGGTCGGGCAGTCCCCGGAAGCAATCGGCGAGCCGCTGCAGGCGTTCCGCGTGCCACGTTACGTCACCGGAACGGTCAACGCGTTCGTCGAGCCGCTTCTCACCGCGATCGCCGCGGACAAGAGAACCCTCTCACCTCACGGATCGAGGCGTATGCTGCATTGGCGACTCGCACCGCCGACCGGCGGGAGCGATCATCTCGTTTTTGCCGCATCTCCTCATCATGTCCCGACACTGATGATCGGACACGATGACCCGTTCTGGCACACGGATCTCGACACGCCGGACAAGGTGGATGCGACACGACTCAAGCAGGCGGCCGTGTTCGCCGCAGCGTGCGCTGCGATTCCATCGGTAGTGGACCAGAACGCAAATCAGTTGACGGAGTGGCTTCTCGTGTATGGCGTACGCGCGCTGGCGGAAGCGCATCAACTCGCACGCAGCGCCGAGCCGGAGCGCAGCGCTGCGCTTATGCGTGTCGCACTCCAGATCGAACACGAACGCGCCATTGGGCTGGCAGGGATCCTCCCCTCGTTCGCAGTCCGGCCCCACCTAGCAACGCTCGAAATGGTAGTCGCCTATCTCGACCTCGAACGCGACGACAGTCCTGGTTTCCCTCCGGGAGGGGCACCAGATGATCATCCGGTGCGATCCGTAGACGGCCCGCTTCTCTATGCCTTCACCGATCGACTCACGGAAGAAGAACTCACGTTCTTCAAGTCCAAACTGAGTTGCGATCATCGTTTCCCGATCGAGGCGATCCTCAATCTGTGCGATGGGGATCACTCGGTGGAGCGGATTGCCGATTTGATCTCACTCGATCTCGGAAGGTTGCTCGCGATCGAGGACATCTCCCGTGGAGTCGAGATCCTGCGGACGGTCGGCTACGTCTCATAGCGCCGCCAAGCGCAAACCGGGAGTCGAAATCAACCCACCCATGTGAGGGCGGGCATCCGGCCGGATATCCGAGAGCAACGCTAGTGCGTGGGCTCGGTGTCGCCGAACCATGTTTCGGCGTGGATGATGTACTCGTCGAGCGTCTTCTCGGCAATCGACCCGACGATGAGGTTTGCCTCCGTCATCGGCAGATGTCGGGTCACCTCGTTGGGAACGGCGACAACGAACAGCCCAGCCGACTTGGCAGCTCGTACGCCGTGAAGAGAATCCTCAAACGCGATCGCGTTTCCAGGCTTCACATCCAACGCACAGAGCGCCCGGTTGTACAAGTCGGGGGCCGGCTTGGTCTGCTCAACGTCGTCTGCGGTGATGATCGTCTGAAACCACCCGTCAAGACCGAGGTGCTTCAGATGCCCTTCGACCCACGAGCGTTCCGAACTGGACGCAACTCCAAGGAGCAGTCCCCGCTCACTCGCCTCCGACAGCAGGGCGTTCACGCCGTCCATCACCACCTCGCCCTGAAGAAACTCCAGCTCTCGAGCCAACCGTTTCGTACGTAGCCGATCGCGATCGATCGAGTGTCCAAGGTGATTCTCCAGCAATGCGTACGCTTCCGGAGGATCAGCGACTGCGCCGAGAAGTCCGGCCCATGCCTTCATAGATACCGTCATTCCCGCCTGCTGGTAGATCTCGCACCACGATCGAAGAAGCGGCGTCTCCGTGTCCAGGATCAGCCCATCGAAATCAAGGATCAGTGCTCGAATCACTTTCACGCTCTTTCGCGCCGTGGTCGCGACCGCCTCCCGGCATCCCGCTGCCGGGAACGGATCGACGCAACAGCCTCGTCCACTGGGTTTCGTGCAAGGATACAATGCCCTCCCCGGCTTGAAGACATCAGCATCTCATGCCGCCTTCTTCCCTCGCAGCGTCTCCACATCAATCTCCAGCCGCCATACCCGCGTCTTCGCAACCATCGCTTCGTCGAATGTCCAGTCCAATGCTTCGGAAGCATGCTGGCGCATCAGAATCCGGAGGCCATCTTCTTTGTCGGCTGCTAAGCATACTTCATGCATTGTTCCGTAGCCTACAACGCTTTCGTACGCAGTCGTCCATCGACAGCTGTGCTGATCTCCCGGACGCAACGTGATTTCCCCCTCCACTTCGAAACACACATGTGGGTTCCGAGCGATGCAATCGATCTTCTTGCCGTGCTCCGCTGTGTGGAAGTAGAGGTTCCGCTCTGCAGCATCGTATCCATACGAAAGCGGAACGATGTACGGTTCGTTGTCGACCGAAAACGCAATCCGGCAAACCGTGCTGCCCTTCAGAATCGCATCGATCTCTTGCAGGTCCGTGATCTCTCGGTCGGTTCGTCTCATGATCGAAGTGTAGGTTGCGTGCAGTCTCCCCTCAAGGATCGACTCCCATGTCCTGCCGCCGATTCATCGAGAGCGGGTGCGTCCCGTTGCCACCTCGATTTTCTCCACATCATCCTGTATACTTCCACCATACCCCGCTAGCAATGGGTTCGCATTGTGGTCCTTTCGTCAATTGCATAGCACAACATCTGAGCTGAGAGTGCGACTTGGCTCACCATAGCCAAGGAGTGTCTTGTATTGAGTTTTAAACCGTTTTCATTGGATCCGCGCATCACTGCGGGGATCGAAGCAGCAGGTTTCAGCAATCCCACCCCGATCCAAGAAGAAGCTATCCCCATCGTCTTGCAGGGCCGTGATGTCCTCGGCGTTGCCCAAACAGGAACCGGAAAGACAGCGGCGTTCATGCTGCCGATCCTACAACGACTTACCCAAGGCCCGCTGCGGCAGGTCCGCGCGCTGGTTGTTGCACCAACCCGTGAGCTCGCAGAACAGATTCATCAAGCAACCGGCGATTTGGGCAAGCACACCAAGATTCGCAGCACGACCATCTATGGGGGGGTGAGTAAGGGGCCGCAGCTTTCGGCGCTACGCCGCGGCGTAGAGATCGTCGTTGCCTGTCCCGGGAGACTGCTCGATCATGTTCAATCCGGCACCATCGACCTCTCCCATGTAGAGGTTCTCGTGCTCGACGAGGCGGATCGCATGTGCGATATGGGGTTCTTGCCCGATATTCGCCGAATTCTCAGGCATCTCCCAGCCGCCCGTCAAACCCTGTTCTTCTCGGCGACAATGCCGAGCGAAATCCGCCGCCTTGCCGACAGCATCCTGACCAATCCCGCCACCGTGCAGATCGGGATGATCGCACCGGCAGAAACCGTTTCCCACGCCCTGTATCCAGTTCCGCAAGAGCGCAAGAGCGATCTTCTTCTGGCAATGCTCCGTGAGCAAAGCGCCGATCGCGTGCTTGTGTTCACCCGAACCAAGCATCGGGCGAAGAACCTTGCTCGGAAGCTCAGCACCATGGGACTCCGCGCCTCCGCCCTTCAGGGCAACATGACGCAACCTCAGCGCCAGAAGGCGATCAACGGGTTCCGAAGCGGTCGCTACAGCGTCCTTGTGGCCACGGACATCGCCGCTCGGGGAATCGATGTTCCCGAAATCTCACACGTGATCAACTTCGATATGCCCGACACGGTGGATGCTTACACACATCGCATCGGACGCACCGGCCGCGCCCACTGCAGCGGAAAGGCATGCACGCTTGCCTCATTCGGCGATGGACAGATCATCCATCAGATCGAGAGGACCCTCGGATCACCAATCGAGCGTCAGCGGGTGGTCAGCTTCGATTACGGGGAATTCGTGCCGGAGCGACAGTTCCCGCAGCCAAAGGCGACTTCGCCGAGACCGGGGAAATCTTATCGATCCCGCACGCCGGGAACCCGTTCCTACCGACCTAGCAGTCGCAGTCGGGCTCGACCTCAGCCGGTGGGTGCAGGATCCGGCCGATCATAGAAGATTCCCGCCCACATCACGATCGTTTGTGCCTGCCGTCTCTTTCGAGACGACAGCAACCCCGCAGCAGTTCGGCAAGGGTCGGCCTCCGAGACCCGACCCACCGTGCCGCTGCGGGCATTCGGAATCCTATCCCTGCTCCCACGGATCACCCGGTGGTGGCACCGGACTCCTCGCATCCACCTCAACACGATGAAGCCGCAGCCACTCGTACATCAGAACCCCGCCGGCAACCGCCATGTTCAGGCTCTCCGCGTGTCCCTGCAACGGCAAACCGATCGTACGGTCCAGCTTGCCGCGGACCGCATCGCTGAAGCCGTCCGCTTCGCTTCCCAACGCCAAGGCCACCGAACCGTCGAGCGCATCGCTATTCCACACCACTCGATCGGCGGCCCCATCCGCTCCGACAAGACGCCACCCGATCTCGGACAGCCAGCTGCTCAATACGTTCGGATCGCGCAGCCTCGCAACCGGGATTGAAAAAATAGATCCCATCGAGCTTCTGATCGTCTTCGGATCGAACGGATCGACACACGGCTCCAGCATCACCACCGCCAACGCCCCGACCGCGTCAGCGGTCCGGATCAGGGTCCCTACATTGCCGGGGTTCTGCGGACGATCGAGGACAAGGATCAGCTTCGGAGCCGCCGACTCGGCTGCTCGTTTCTTGATCTCGGCCAACGTCCACTCCAGCGGAGACCGCACCAGCGTGGCCGCCGCTCCCTGCGAGGCTTCTCGCCGGGAGATTGCATCAATAACCGTCTCCGAAACCGCCAGCGGCTCCGCGCCGGCGTCCGCGTAGGCTTCGATTAGCGCATCCGCAAGCCCCCCCCGGAGACGTTCGCGGCAGTAGAACAGCTCGCAAGGACGGATCTTCCCCGCCCACTCCGGAACGCCGTGCTGCTCGGCCGCCATCAGCAGAAGCTGCAGCCCTTCGACCATGAACCGATCTGCGTGGATCCGATGCTTGCGTTGGACAAGCTTCCGTGCTTCGATGACCCGTGGATTGGCCGTGGATGTGATCATGTCGTCTATTGCCCTCCGCCTGTCGCGGTGCCCGTTCGACTGCGGCACCCACACCGCTTCGCCGACCGTCGCCGTGCCACACAAGGCGCGATCGAAGCGGAGACAGGGAGTAACTCCCTCCAACCGATCGAATACACTCTGCGGCTTGACAACCGCCTCCACCACCATGGTGTTGGCAACGTGACGGAGGCTACATGGGCGGTTCAATCACAATCGACTCGTTGACATCGCTGAGTTCCACCGATAACTCGATGTTGGCATGTTCTCCATCGGCGCCGCCGATGTCGGCGTCCATCGTGAACCGAACCGGGTAGCCTCCGTCCTCAGCAATCCACACATCTCCGCGAGCATCGAGCGTGTCCCCCTGCTCGACCAAGGACAGCACCGACGAGTAGTGACGAGTCCGGATGCCGTTCACCGTCTGGTCGCCTTCGTACATCGGCTCACCAAGAAAATCATCTTCCAGCGTGTCCCAGCTGTCCGCCGGCACATACATGCTGACGACCCCGGCCACTCCTCGCGCGATTGAGTTGGGTACGCTCTGCCACACGTCATGTTCGAGCATCCATGCTTGTCCGTCGATCTCCACCACCGCCAATCGGTTGTTGGAGTTGCGATCAACCCACTCCAGTTGATAGCGCTCGGAGCCGACCACTGCTCCCTCCAACTCATACGATCCTTCACGCGTTTCGCCGTCGAGCGTTCCGCCATACGAAGCTGTCGCTCGATAGCGGTAGCTCTGGAGTTCATCCAGCGCCTGTTCGGCTTGAGCGAACACGTTCCCGGAAGAGAGCGGCGGACTGGATGACGTAGTTGGGCCTTGCGTCGGTTCGGCGGGCGGAGCAGCCGAGTCGGGTTTGTCCGGCGCCACCACGGACGAATCCGTTCCTGCGCTGTCTGGAGGCGGAACAGAGGACGCAGAAGTCTCTTGCGGTGAAGGTTTTGCCGCGCTCGGATCTGGCGCGGCCGTCCCTGCTGGCGTCGCCGCCGGCTGGCCGGGATCCGCGGACGCCGCGTCCGTGGAAGTCGGCGCGCCAGGCCTCGGCTTCCCGATGGTTGGAGCCGCTGTCTCGGGAGACGGTTGCCCTCCAATAGGCGTCTGCCCTGTGGGCACGTCTGCCGCGACCGAATTCGCATCTGAGGCCGAAGGCTTGCCCGGAGAAGCTGCGGACGCTTCCGGGGCCGCTTGTTCCGTCGCCGATGTCGCATCCGGAGGAGGCGAACTCGGCTCCGTGGCTGTAGGCTTGCTCGGAGAAGCTACGGTCGTCTCCGGTGTCGCCTCCCCTGCCGCCGATGTCGCATCCGGAGGAGGCGAACTCGGCTCCGCAACTGTAGGCTTGCCCGGAGAAGCTACGGCGGTTTCCGGCGTCGTTTGCCCCGCCGGGGCCCCTTCGACTCCCTCGGAGCTGGCAGGGATCGTATCTGGAGCCACACCACCAGGTTTCGTCGCGGCCGGAGAAGAGGTCTCCGCTTCGCCGCCCACGGGGCTCGTCGGCGTTCCGTCAGCGGGCGACGATGAGCTGACAGCTCCACTGTCGGTGGGGACGTTTGCCGTTCCGTCCGAATCCTCTTGCCGTGATCCGCAGCCAGCCACCGCCAGAAGCAGTGCCGTGGCAAGCACGATCCAGAAGATCGGCGCAAGGTGCCTGTTCCAGTTTCCGTCAGTCTTCCCACAATTGCGCTTCCGCATCTTCTCCCCTTCCAACGTTTCCCTTAGTCCTATCCCGTCTTCACGCTGGCTTCGATGATGTCTTAGACGACTGCTTACCCTAGCACGATTGCCTCACCACGACCACCCGACAACCCTGCGCTTCAGCCGAATCACACGCAGTCGGGATCGAACGCGTGCTTGGGATCATCGTCTGCTCGCGTCATCGCAGCAAGCGCGGCCAGTTCTCGAAGCGATTGGATCTCGAAAGTCGGCACGAGTTCCGTCGAGTTCGGCTCGCGCATTGGGTTAAACCAGCACGTGTCGATTCCGTACAAAGCCCCTCCGCGGATATCCGAACTGAGAGTGTCACCGACCATGAGCACGCTGGAGCGTGTCGGACTCCCGGCGCATTCGAACGCGACATCGAACATGCGCGGATCCGGTTTGGCCGCTCCGACGTCTCCGGAGATGACAACGTGATCGAACAATCCGTGCAGTGGCGACGCGGCAAGACGCGACCGCTGAACCTCAGAGATTCCGTTGGTCAGAAGCAACAGGCCGGCTCTCCCGTGCAAGGAACGGACAACCGATTCCGCTCCGTCGATCAGATCCGCACACTGCGCAAGATGGGCGAGGTACCTGGAGCCGAAAGCGACAGCATCCAGTTCCAATCCAAACCTCTCCGAGAACTGAGAGAAGCGAAGCGTTCGAATCGTCGCCTGGCTGACTTCGCCGCGTTCAAACCGTCGCCAAAGGGCTGCATTCAGAGCGCGATATTCGTCGACGTGTTCAGACCGGACGGAGACTCCCTCTTCGGCGAGTGTCCCCGCAAGCGCCTCGCTCTCCGCCGCGTTGTAATCGAACAATGTTCCATCCGCATCAAAGAAGATCCACTCGTAACTCACCCTTGCTTCCTCCCCCACCCATCTGCGTTCTGTCGGTGCGTCCGTCGCGCTGAAAAACCATGATGCACCATCATACGACACAGGTTTGGAGGGGCGCATCTCCAAAGGGATGTGCCGGTTTTCCGTCCAACCCTTCCGTTCGCATGCCGTTCCTTCGGGAGTGGGGCAACTGGCCGCTACGAACTCCCGCCAGAAGTTGAAAGAGAGTCCCTGAAACACTGAGCGACCATGCCGGACCACACGTGCGTGTTGCACACCTCGCCGGCCGGGACCATCGAGCGTGAGAACACGCTGGTCTTTCGGCGGAGTTCTCGCTTGGCGACCTTCTCGGCCTCGGCGACGAGGAGCCGGTTGCCGACGTGACCGACCTGGAATGGAAAAAGGGTCTAGTCTTTCTTGATTCACCCACGCGAGGCCTCTTCCGAGGCCTCGCGTCTCGTTGAGGCTCGGTGTGAGGGTGAGTCTCGGCCGAAGGGGTCGCCTGGCTTGACTCGCCCCTCGATCCTCGTCTCCCTATACTGCCCTTGGAGGGATGACCATGTCACCAAGAACCTTTCCCCGTTTGCCCGCGCTCGTTCTCGGTTTCGTCCTGCTGTCCGCGGCGCTTCCCGCGGCTCCTTCGATTGGAGCACCCATCGAAGGCGTCGTGCTGGATGCGGAAACCGGTTCTGGACTTCCGTTCGTCGTCGTCAGCGATGGAATTACGCTGGCCTCCACGGACGCGGAAGGCGTCTTTCTCCTTGATGCATCCGATCAAGCCAACCATGTTTTCGTTTCTTGGCCCGATGGTTATCTCCCCATCGATTCGGATGACTGGTACGAAGAGATATCGGACACGGCAGATTATAGGTTCAGTTTCACGAGGGCGGACGAGCAACACCATGACTTGCTGTTCATTCAGCTCTCCGATCTGCACTACGCCTCCTCCGCAGAGCAGTTCGAGCAAGCGTCGAACAAATGGTCGATGAATGTAGATCCCGAGGGGATTCTGGATGAGCTGATCGCGGAGATCAACGAAGCCTCGCCGGATCTTGTTGTGATGACCGGAGATATCGTGGCCGACGCCAAGAAGCCCGATCCATCCTTGGTCGAGAGCTGGATGGACTACGTTTCCACCTCGATCGGCGGCCGTATGGAGGCACCACTTCTCGGAGTCGTGGGCAACCACGATGTCGTGCGTAATGAGGAAATCGGGAAGGATCTCTACCGCGCCGGGTTCGGCCCTGTCTACTACTCGATCAACGCCGGGGGATGCCACTGCGTTGTCCTCGATACACAGCAGCTTGACGGCACAAGCCTGGTTTACACGGTGACGCAACAGCAGCTCGATTGGCTGCAGCAAGATCTCGCCGCAGCCGACCCCCGAGTTCCGATCCTCGTCTTCTGCCACGAGCCGCCCGTTGATTGGGAGAATACTCCCGAGAATGCAGAGCTTCTCGCGTTGCTCGCTCAAGCGGAAATCAGCGTTTTGATCACCGGCCACTGGCACATGAACGCCATGCTACAGGACGAGCCATTTCCTGTGATGACATCGGGATCCGTCTGCGGTTCGTGGTGGGACACCACCGCGCCGGATGGCCGTCACTTCGGATACCGCGTGTGGCGGGTTTCACGCGGATCCGTGGATAGCATCTGGCGCGAGATCGGACAGCACGGAATCGACATCGTGCAGCCCGACTCGAGCGTTCTCCAATGGAATGAGGCCTTGCTCGCTTCCGTGTGGGGAAGAGCCGTCGATGCCGAGTACGCGTGGGACAATCTTCCCGAACAGCGAGCCACCGTAGCCTGGAACGGCCATTGGAGCCAGGCCAGCTCGGCTTTGAGCTTGTTTGGACTGGAAAACGGCTATCACACACTCCATATCCGCTTCCGGATGGCTGATGGAGAGATTCTCGTCCGGGACCAGACGTTTCTCGTCCACGAACCCGAAATCACCGTACGCGAGCTGCAGGATCGAACCGACGTGTTCCTCGGACGATTCGTGAGCGTCCGGAACGTCGAGGTGCGAGCAGCAATGGACACCGACTTCTCGGCGAGCGACGGCACATCCATCATCATGGTCAGCCGCTCGCTGTGGGATGTTGAGAGGCGGGATCGCGTAAGCGTCTCCGGACTGCTGGCGGACTTCGGCATGGTGTTGATCAAGCCGTTCGATCCCTACCATTTCTTCGAGTTTCAGGAGCCGGAGGCTACGCAAAACACCCCGTAGGGGCCGAGATTGCGGGGCGGAGCGCTCTCCCGGCCAGCGCCCCCCGGGGCCGGCCGGATGCGTGGCACTTGCGTATCGCAACACGCCGACCAGATCTCACGACTCCCGCCAGAACGGGAATTCAGGCTCATAGCACGTCGATTCGATCTCTGCCACAGAGCTCTGGAGATAGCTCTGTGCGTCAAGGATCGCCTGGTTGTACACAATCGGCCCGACCTCCGTGAGACAGAAATCAAGGACCATTGAAGCCTTCAAGTCGCCGATGTCCTCATCCAGGCGCTGTTCGAAGAAGCGCTTGATTGAGGCGAGCAATCGTTTCTTTGCCTCGTCACGCAGCTCGATCGTCATGCAAGCCCCCTGCCTCTCACCGGGATGGACGGCTACTCGCTCCGATCGGTGATCTCGATCAGGTGGTAGCCGAACTGCGTCTCCACAGGTCCGTGGACGGTGCCGATCTCGTCGTGAAAAACGACTTGGTCGAATTCGGGAACCATCTGCCCCTGTTCGAATTCACCGAGATCGCCACCGGATGAACCCGATGGGCATTTCGAGAATTCCGCCGCCAACTTCCCGAAATCCTCCCCGTTCTCGATTCGCACCCTCAGTTGTTCACAGTCGTCGTAGCTATCCACAAGAATGTGCCGCGCCGTTGCTTTCGCCATCGGTCCTCCGTCTCTCGAATTCGAGTTCCTTGGTTGCTGATTTCGGAAGCCGGGCGCTTCCGTTGATCGACCATGGTATCCGCTGACAAGAATTTCTCCATAGCAGTGCCCGATCAATCGTCCTCGCTGGAATAAGACGTCGACCGGAAGCTGGTACACTGTGGCGCACTGGAATGAGGAGTTCTCAAGCGTCAGGTCTGCGGATGGACGGACCGCCAAACGCAACAGGCGGGCCGTGCGAAGCTCCCCTGCAGACTTATTCCGCCGCACCTACAAGCCGGCCTATGTTGGCACTTCCACGATCGGCAACAGCTCAAGCGGCCGAAGCCGCATCGCCCCTTCACACACCAAGCGCCGACGAGATGAGCAAGGTGACGAATCCGGCGACAAATGCCAGCGGAACAAGATGCATCATGAAATTCGGAGCCGTACGCAGGATTGCGGGAAACTGGACTCCTTCCGACTGCCACTCATCGCACAGCCACCCCGAAGAACGTACGCAGATCTGCTCTCCCTGGATGAGACGGTGCATGCTGCGATGGAACTCGGCGCCGGCAAACTGGCTCTCAATGCTTCGGAGAAGGCGCCGCCAATGGGCGCACTCCGACGACAGCCTGTACTGGGAGACTGCCCACACAACGGAGAGCACCAGTCCCAAAGACGCCGCTCCCAAGCTGAGCGCATCGGCAGCCACCGTGGCGGAAAGAAGTGCATACGCCGTCACGGCGATGAGCAGGCTCGCTGCAACAATGCCGCTCATGAACAGGCTCCACGTGCTTCGATCACGGTTGTCGGCGGTCCGTGAAACGGCTGCAAAGACAGAAATCCACTGATCCAGTTCCATGCTCCCCCCTCACGCCGTCAGTCGGCTTCCAAATCAGTCTGCAGGTTGAAGCACGAAGATCAAACGCCGATCGTCCTCACCCGCAGAGACACGCGTCCTTACTGTTCGCAACTTGACGATACAGCTCGTAAGACCTAACCTATTACAAAAGAGGGACGTGCTCCAGCGGAATGAATACGGACTATCAAGCGCAAGACGGCCGGAATAATCGCGAGTTGGTGCAACAGGTCTTGGAAAGCGTTGTCGAGAGCGCAGCGCGAGAGACGCCTTTCCAGAGGGCTCTCGCGGTGGTTTATGACGCGCCGCTTGTCCCCGGGGCGGCATCGTCCACCGCAGGAGTCCTTGGCGTTGCCGTCCGCGGACTTGACGAAGACTCCCGCAGCAAGCTCACCGACCTCATTCTCAATGGAACCCGCTCATCGGGCCTATCCTATCAACCATCGCATCGCCGCAAACGATCCTACTACTACCCTGCCGGGGACAATCTTCCGCCGCTACCTTCCGTGATTCCGAGCAGACGGCGCTTCATGAGCCATCAAGGATGGCAGCACAAGGACATTCTTCTTGTCCCATTCTGGCTCGATGGCTCCATCCTCGGACACATTTCCCTGGACGATCCAATCGACGGTGCGAAGCCAAGCCGCGAGACGCTGGCCTTCCTGGAAGAGCTTGCCTCGATGTCGGCTCTCGCGCTTCGAGATGCATGCAGCTTGGAGCAGATTACCGAGACGAATCGACTGTTCCGCTTTCTTGCCGATTGCGGCATGATGGGGCTGCTTGTCGTGCAGGACGACCATGTTCGGTACACGAACGACCAGTTCGTATCGATTCTCGGATACGAGAAGCAGCACCTGGATCAGCTGACGCCCTGGTGGACGTTCATCCATCCCGATGACCGTCAGATCGTCCGCAAGCAGATCGCCGAACCCCAGTCAAACGCCCAGGTGATTCGTTCGATCCGTGAAGATGGCCGCGTTGTCTGGCTTTCGATGTGCGCGCATCGCATGACTTACGAGACGCTGGATGCCGTCGCGTTCCAGTTCTTCGATATCACCGACCGCATCACGACCGAGGAACTCCTCAGACAGAAGGCTCTTCGCGATCCGTTGACAGGATTACGAAATCGCGCCTACTTCGAGGAAACCATCCCGATCGAAATGCAGCGCTCGATCCGCTACCGCCGTCCGCTCACGCTCATGATCGCAGATCTCACCCGATTCAAGCAGATCAATGATGCTCATGGCCATCAAGAGGGTGACCGTGTCCTGGTAGGGGTCGCCGATGTTCTCAGACAGTCGTTGCGCGACAGCGATTGGGGGATCCGCTACGGTGGCGATGAATTCCTCCTTGTCCTCCCGGAGACAGGACCGGACGTCCAGCACCTGGTTCGCCGGTTGACCGATTCCGTTGCCGCATGGTCTCGAGAGAACGCGGCCAACATCGACGTCGGCATCGACTTCGGATGGGCAACCTGGCTTCCCGAGAGCCCTCAGTCCGTTGGCGAACTGATTCGTAGCGCAGATGCAATGCTGTACAAGAACAAGCGGGGGCAAACGATCCACGCTCAAGCCGCCCATCCGGCCGCCGCGACACCCGAGTAGCCGCCACAACTCCGGAAGCCGCGTCATTGCGTAAATCCGCGGCGCCCTTCGAACAGGATGCTCCTACGGCGTTGGAGTATCGGGTTTGGGCTGAGAAATCTGAAGCCAGGTGCCATCCGGATCCCGGAATGTCGCCACCCATGCCGGCCCTACGTCGACAATCGGTTCCTTGCTCCGATGGAACACCACGCCCCGTTCGACGAGCGTCTCGACCGCAATACGGATGTCCTTCACCCGAAAGCTGATCAGAACGGACTGCTGTTCGACCTCCGAATGGTCGGACTCTGGGAGGTCAAGCGCGAACCGCGATCGATCGGGGAGACTGTACTCGTGCCAATGCCCGGAACTCCTGGGCAAACCCAATCCCAACGTCTTCGCATACCAAGTCTGAAGATGATCGCGGTTGCCACGCCCATGCACGTAGACGACATCGATTCCTGTAATCATGATCCCTCCCGTCGCCCCGCCCACCACCAAGCCCGGACAGGCTC
>CAZJLO010000020.1:15792-32063 GCA_964547105.1 uncultured Thermotogae bacterium | reverse complement strand
TCTATGTCGAAGCAATAATGCACGACTCGTCATTCCCGCAGCTTAATAAAATCAGATGATGCAACAGCAGGCCGATGTTCTCCTGCTCGACGAACCGACCAACGACTTGGACATTCCCTCCGTAGAGGTGCTGGAGAACGCGTTGATCGAGTTCCCGGGGGCCGTTGTCCTGATCACGCATGATCGACACATGCTGGATCGCGTCTGTACCGACTTGGTCGGTCTGCACAGTGACGGCCAGGGTCGATGGGGGAACTACGGAAGCGTAGCCCAATGGCAGGAATCGGATGCTTCGGGGCGCCCGGCACAGCAAGAGGATGAAGCCCGCAGCGCACCTTCTCCTACACACCCGAAGCAAGGACCGAAGCCGGGGCAAGCTGGGCTCACGTACCACGAGAAGAAGGAGTGGGCCTCGATCGAGGATCAGGTGCTTGAAGCGGAAGAGAAGGTTCGCCGCCTGGAGGCGGAACTCGAATCCCCCGACCTCGCGTCGAACCACGAGAAGCTGAACGCCGCCTATGAGGCGCACCAAGCGGCTGTCGATCGAGTTGAGTCGCTGTACAACCGCTGGCAGGAACTGGAAGAGAAGCGAAGCGGGTGAGCGAACGTCCGGACTACGGAGCAGAAGGCCTTGGCCCACGCTGCATGACAGCCTGCAGGAGAACCTCGAAATCGCCCAGAACAGGATGTCCCGTGACGCGAAGCCGCTGCTCGTCCTGATGTCCTTGCGAAACCAGCAGCACAGGAATCCCAAGAGCGTCACCGACCTCGGCATCGTGGTCTGTATCTCCGATCAGAAGCATCTCGGAGGAGGCAAACGGCACGGATTGAATCAGGTGCCTTCCGCGATCGATCTTCGAATCCACAAGGTGATGGTTCAGGCCAAGCACATCGGCAAAGAAGTCACCGACTCCAAGGTTGGCAACCGCTGCGCGAACGGCGGTTTCTTCCGAAGCAGACAGAACGAATTGTCTTATCTCCGCCGCTTGTAACCACTTCAGAACCTCACGGACCCCGTGATGAAGAGGGCATGCCGATAGCAGCGGAAGGTAGATGGCGTAGAACTCCTGAGCAAGATCCGACATGCCTTCCTCGGCAACGCGCAAACCGATCTGCTCGTAGTAGTCGCTCAGCGGGAATCCGACTCGGCTCCGATAGCTCTCCACATCCACAAGAGGCAGATCCCTTCGAGCCAGCAAGGTGTTGAGGCAGCGGACGGTGAGCTCCACATCATCGATCAGAGTGCCATTGAAGTCCCAAATGACGGCGCACAGAGGACTGGAAGTCGGGTCGGCACGTTGGGTGATCATCTCGAACCCTATCATCGCCTAGGCGTAACCATTTCGCACGTCCGGTTGAGCGCAACGGGGGGGCGAGGCATACTCAAGTCAGCCATGCCCGCACCTGAAATCCGGCCGGTGAACCGAGATCAACTCCACAAGGCGTTCCTGGAGGCATTTGGCGACTACGCGATGGATTCTTCGCGAGTATCTGAGGATCGCCTTCTTCTCCGGATGCAGAAGAACGCCGTCAACTACGATCTTTCCCCCGGTGCGTACGTCGACGGCAAGCTCGTGGGCTTCACCCTGGTCGGGATCGATGATTGGGATGGCCGGCGTACGGCGTATGACGCCGGAACGGGAATCGTCTCCGACCACCGCGGTCGCGGTCTCGCCGGTAGGATGTTCGAATCCGTGCTTCCCGGATTGCGGGAGCACGGCGTCACGCAGTTTGTCCTGGAAGCCCTCAAGGACAATCAGAGAGCGATCCGCGCGTATCAGAAAAGCGGATTCGAGACCTCAAGATATCTTCGCTGTTTTACGGCAGATCTGCAGATGCTCCGTACTCTCGGGAGCACGCGGGGATGGAATGTCTGCGACGCACGCTTTGAGGAAGTACTCGCCCTGGCGAGCGATGCGGATTGGCTTCCATCGTTCGAGAATCGATTCAGCGCATCCATCTTCATCCCCCAAGATGTCCGCTTCCTCGGCGCTTACCGGTCGGGCGGTTCGGAGCGGGGCCGGTGCGCCGGCGCGGTTGCATACTGTCCTCGTCTCAACTGGCTGCTGACACTGGTTGTCCGCCGGACGGAGCGACGGTGTGGCGTGGGCCGAGCGCTTCTCGGTGCGCTGGCTCGGTCCATCCCCGCCAGCGTCACCGGCCTTGCCGCGCTCAACGTCGATGCACAGGACACAGGCATGCAGGCGTTCCTGGGAAGGGTCGGGTTCTCTCATCTGATCGATCAAGTCGAGATGAGAAGGACGATCGGCTGATCGGAGAACGAAGAGACGGAACCGCTCGCTCGGCATGAGGCGCACCCAGCTCTAGTCGATCGAACGATCGCCCGCAGTCTTCGCTCCCACCAGGAGCCCTCGGCCGGTCAGTCCATGCTCATCGTAGATGGCCGAAAGCCCAGCTCTGTGTGAAGCTTCGATCAGTTCCTCCGTGCGGAAAAGCCCCAGCTCATGATGCTCGACAGCGTGCCACGTGCCGTCCGGGGTGCCGATGAGGTAGTGGAAATCGAAGCTCGAGATTCTCCCGTTCAGTTGACTGGTGCTGACACGAGCGATCTTCAGGTCGGGCTCGTCAATCAGCAGGGCGTGTACTTGACGGGGTCGCCAAGATGACGGTGTGAACCATGGCTCGATGATCAGCACGCCACCGAGGTTGAGATGATCGGCCATGCACTGGATCGTCGCCCGCAGCCGGGGAAGGGTCCGCACGTAGCCAATCGAGCTGAATAGACAGGTGATAACATCGAATGTCCGGGGAAGCGAAAACCGAACCATGTCTCCACAGTGGAAAACAACGTTGGGGTTGCGCAAGCGGGCTCGCTTCAGCATCTCTTCGGACGCATCCATGCCAACGGTGGAGAACCGCTCCTTGAGGTACTCCACGTGACGGCCCGTTCCGCAGGCGATGTCCAGGAGCGTTCCCGCCGACGCATGCTTCTCCTCAATCCGGCTGACAAGCATCGCACACTCGGCTTCATAGTCCTTGTGCGCATGGATCTTGTCATAGTAGTCCGCCGTGGTCGCGTAATCCCCGGTCATGAACCCCTCCGCTCCGATTCCCGTACACATCCATACGCCGGCTGCTCAACCAGCTCATCGTGTCGATGTCCGCCGCATTTGGCAATTTCGCCGACATCCTTGCCCAGCCAAGCCTTCGCCCCCGTGACAGACTCCCGATCGCGGTAGCGCGGCATGAGTTGCCTTCGGTCCTTGAATCGTGGTACACACACCTACGGAGGCGGATTGGCAGATCCGCCCCAAGGAATAGGGAGGCAAGTTGATGGATCGCATTCTTCGTATCAACATGAAGGACCGCAGTGCTTCGTTCGAGCCGGTACCGGATCAATACGTCAATCGCGCCGGGCGATGGCTCACGTCAAGCATCATCCACGACGAGGTTCCGGCGACCTGCCATCCGCTTGGGCCCAGCAACAAGCTGGTGTTCTCCCCCGGGTTCATCACCGGGACAAGCGCTCCGACATCGTCGCGCATCTCCGTTGGCGGGAAATCCCCCCTGACAGGCGGGATCAAGGAAGCCAACGCCGGCACGGGATGGGGACGCCGTCTCGCCCGCCTCGGCATCCGCGCCGTGGTCATCGAGGGACAAGCAGAAGAAGGGTTCTGGCTGGCGAAGATCGACCATGACGGTGCATCGTTCGAGCCTGCGGACGATTGGACAGGGCTACCGCTTTCCGAGGTCTTCCCGGAGCTGTTCGACCGGTTCGGCGGAATGGGCAAGGTCGATCTATGTGCCATCGGCGTAGCCGGTGAGAAGCGAATGGGCGCAGCCGGGATCTGCTTCAACGATCAGGATGGACGTGCCAGCCGTTACGCCGGACGTGGTGGCTTGGGCGCCCTGATGGGAAGCAAAGGTTTGAAGTTCCTCGTCGTAGACGATTCCCAGGCTTCGGATGTGCCGATTTCCAACCCCGACCTGTTTCAGACCGCACGGAAAAAGGTCGCCGCTGCACTGACAGAGCACGCGATTACCAAGCCGAAAGGCGCGTTGAACAGCTATGGGACGGCGGTCCTCGTCAACATCATCAATGAGGCCGGGGCGCTTCCCACCCGCAACTTCAGAACGGGCAGGTTCGAGGGGGCGGCGAGAATTGCCGGAGAGGCGATCTTCGACGGCAACAAAGAACGGACCGGGCAGGAGATGTACAACCACGCCTGCTCTCCAGGCTGCATCATCCGCTGCTCGAATAGCTGGCACCGTCCAGACGGTTCGGAACACACCTCATGCGTGGAATACGAGTCCGATTGGGCATTGGGCGCCAACTGCGGCATCGATGATCTGGATGCCATTGCCGAGATGAACCGGCTCTGCAACGATTATGGCCTCGATACGATCGAAACGGGGGGGGCGCTTGCCGTTGCGATGGACGGCGGCGTTGCGAGCTTCGGCGACAGCGATCGAGCCATCGAATTGCTGCACGAGATCGGCCAGGCCACCCCTCTGGGAAGGATCCTCGGAAACGGGGCTGTGGTCACCGGCCGCGCGTTCGGCGTGGAGAGGGTCCCTCACGTGAAGGGGCAGAACATGCCGGCCTACGATCCCCGCGCGATCAAGGGGATCGGAATGACCTACGCCATCTCCACCATGGGAGCGGATCACACGTCGGGGTACACCATCTGCCCGGAGATCCTCGGTGTTTCCGGCAAGCTCGACCCGCTCAACCCCGACAAAGCCGAACTGGCAAGAGGGTTCCAGTACGCCACGGCGTTCATCGACTCGACCGGTCACTGCTTGTTTATTGCATTCGCCATCCTCGACATCGCTTCCGGATTCGAAGGGATGGTCGAAGAATGCAACGGCGTGCTCGGCACCCGATGGACGACCGATGACGTCGCCCGGATCGGCAAGGAGATTTTGGGACTGGAACTGGACTTCAACCGCCGTGCCGGATTCACGAAGGCCGACGATCGTCTTCCCGAGTTCATGACGCGCGAGCCGCTTCCTCCGCACGACGCCGTGTGGGACATTGAGGATCGGGAGCTCGACGAGATCTTCGCGTAAGTGAGTAGAGAGGGCAGGCCCAAAGCAAAGCGGCAGGACGATGTGTTCGCGAAACCCCAATCGCATCGTCTTGCCGCGAAGCCTCATGCACCCTGGCCGATCCAACGGCGGGGAAGAAGAGAGAGCCGATGATCGAAGTGCACTTGTATGGGAAGCTTCGCCGGTTCGCCGCAAAGAAGGACCCGCGATCGGAATCGATCGTCCGGGTGACCTCCTTCCCGGAAGAGACATTGGCGGACGTGATCCGCCGAATAGGCATCCCCGTCGAGGACCTCGGGGCAAATCTGTTCGTCAACGGGCGCTACGCAGTCCTCGACAGCGTGATTGCCGATGGCGATCGAGTCGGGTTGTTCCCCGACGACATGCAGCTCCTCTACAAGTGGTACTTCGATCCCAAAGGTACCGAGACATGAGGGTCGAGGTTCGGCTGTTCGCGACGCTTGCGAAGTACGGAAGAGGCGCCACCGCCGGTACGGCCGTTTCCATGAACGTGCGGGCCGGCGCCACGCTTGCCGACTTGCTGAAAAAACTCGCCATTCCACCCGAAGAAATTCACCTCGCGATGATTGACGGCCGGGTGATTCAAGACCGCGAGATCCGCCTCCGCGAAGGCGCCCGCATCGGTTTTTTCCCCCCCGTCGGCGGCGGGTAGTCGCCAATCGGCCCATCGGTCGTCCCTCATCGGGAGGGGAAAGCCACGCCGTTCGATCCCGGCAGGAGATCGTCATACATCGCTAGCTGCCTCAGGCTCCACTGCGATCAAGACGAGGATCGGCACCAACATCCTCATCAGGATCAATGAACCGAGGTACGGTGAATCGACCACTCAAGCATGGTTGGGATGAAACCCCGGCCGATTGCGTACACCGAGACCGGCGTTGGAGAAGATCCGCCCGATGGGAAGGGGAGTCGATGAGGCCGTGACTGATGCACAGCTGATTGCAGCGGTTGCCTCCGGGAGCCGGACAGCGTTTCGGCATCTCTACGATCAATACGCCGATCGCGTCCTCCGCTTCGCCCAAACCATCGTCCGAGAGCCGCACCTTGCCGAGGAAGTTCTTCAAGAAACGATGATCGCCGTGTGGAAAGGTGCGGATCGATTCGGAGGACGATCCAAGCTCTCGACCTGGCTTCTGGGCATCACCAGGAATCAAGCCCACAGTTTGCTTCGGCGCGAGAAGCGAGGATCGCGGACCCCGCCGCTGAACCTGGAGACGGTGGATCCGGCTCCCGGTGCTGAACTGCAGGTGATGCTCGAGAAAGCGCTGGGAGCTCTGTCGCCGTCCCAGCGCGAGGTGCTCCATCTCACTTTCTACGACCATCTCACGGTCAATGAAGCGGCGGATGTTCTTGGAATCCCTCCGGGAACGGTGAAATCGAGGATGTACCACGCGAGGAGGATCCTCGCCAAGGAGCTTCAATGAGCGAGAGCACGAACACGATCGAGAGTCGCAATCCGGATCCTGCGCCCATCGACTGTCTGGAAGCCAAGAAGCTGATGCCGTGGTTCGTCACCGGAGCGCTCACGCCGGAGCAGGACGCCTCCCTCGCGGCACACTTGTCGCATTGCCCTCGCTGTCAAAACGAACTCATCGAGGTCGTCCAGCTCCAGAAGGCGGTCTCATCGGAGGTTGCCCGTCGACCTTCGGTGTGCGACGAATCGTGGATGCGGATCCGATCCGAAGCGTTCCCCTCCGGCATCACGGAAATCAATGTCGGGACGCTGCTATTGGGGTTTCAGTTGGGCATCCGCTCTGCGCACGGACGTCCCGCAGTTGACGGACGTGTTCGCATCCTGGGACGCGGTGTCCGTGTACTCGGCCACTCAACAAGATACGAATCGGCAAAGACAAGACGCGCCGCTCTTGATGCCTCGAAGCCAGGAAACGCTCAGCGCGGAGCGGAAGAGGAGGAGAATGATGTTTAGATCTCAGGATCAACCGACGAAAGATCAAGACAAGACACGGGGTCGAGATGCCGCCGACACAATCCGCGGCGAGCGAGAACGGCTTCGGATGGAACGCGAGAAGCTGGAGGAAGAGATGGAGCTCCTCCAGGAGAAGCAGCAGGAGAGGCTTGAGCAGCTTCAGGAAATGTTCGATGACCGCCTTGATCGCATTCGAGACGGGTTCGACGAGAAGCTCGAGCATCTCGAGGAGATGCAGGATCGATTGGATGAGATGGAGGACGAGCTCGAGGAACGGGATGGCTCGCTGGAGAGCGCAGACGATCTCCGCGAGGTTCTGGATGTCGTTTCCGAGAGAATGCCCGGACTGATGAAGGGAATTCAGGAAACGGTCTTCTCCCCCGAGAGTTCCCGGCAGATCGCCGAGTCGATCGCTGAATTCTTCAGGACGCTGGTCGATTCGGGGATCTCCCGCGAAATCGCCAATAGCCTGACGATGATGCACATGAGCAACCTCCAGGAGACGCTCCATGCACAGCACATTCGCCCTCGCCTTCATCCGGAACAGGTGGGCAGGCTGCGGCCGGAGCCACCCGCTGATCCTGTGAGCCCCGTGGAACCCGAGTCGCACCAATTCCCGGACGAAGCCGATCCGATCCCCTCGAATCAGTAGATGTGCGCCGGCGAGCCGCTTGGAGAACGGTTCGGGGAGCAACAAGCAACACAACCTCTCCCGCAAGGATGCCCACGCGTCCTGTGCCGCCGAGTTCGATGGGAATCACGAAACCGACACGTCATCCCCATCGAAACTCCGTGTTGGAGCGGTGATCCGGCTCGCGACACGGTATGATGAACATCATGACAGAAGCGGATCGTGAGAAGGCCGGCGACAGAAGACCAGCACGGCGAGGATGGTTGTTTCTGATTCTGATCCTTGCTGGCGTTGGTGTCGGTGTGGGGCTGATTCTCCAGCCTTCGGTCGCCCCGACGGAGACTCCTCAGGTGGACGGGCAGGCAAGCGACGCCCACTCTTCCTCGGCAAACGAGGGAGTGAACGCTGTTGACAGCAGCAGCGAAGATGCTCCGGAGCTGCAGACAGATCTCATTCCGCAGGAAGACACGCTCGCCGATACAAACGCGGATGCCGCTGCAGAGGCCGAATCCGCTTCGACGATCCCCAGCGGACCGAGGCGAACCGAGGTTGGATATGCTGTCGGCCAGTTCGCGCCGGGATTCTCCCTCCCCGATCTTGACGGGCAACTCGTCTCCCTCTCTTCCCATCGCGGCCAGGTCGTGCTCCTCGACTTCTGGGCATCCTGGTGTACGCCATGCCGCCAGACACTTCCCCACCTCCATCAGCTCGCCGTGGACTACGCCGGCGACGGGCTTGTGTTCATTGGCATCAATCTCGATCGCCGATTGGAGGATGCCGTCTACTATCTTGCCGACAACCCGTTCCATCAGATGATCCCCGTTCAAGGAACAACGGCTGTTGCCCAGCAGTATGGCGTTTCCGGGATTCCTCGGACGTTCGTCATCGATCGTAGCGGTGTGATCCGATTCGCCGGGCATCCGTCACTCCTTGCCGCCTCATCCATCGAGCCGTGGCTGTAGCCGCGTCTCCCTTTTTGCACCCTCCCCGGCTCAGTCGGCTTACGGTTATCATCCGATATAATCGCAACTTGTAGACCTTCGATTCCGGACCTTCAAAGGAGGCACCAGCGTGGATACGCTTGCTCTGTATGAGAAGTACCTTCGTGAGATCAGCAAACTGAACTCGGCAGTTGCCCTGCTTGTGTGGGACCAACGGACGTATATCCCCAAGGGGGGACATGAGGCGCGCGCGGAGGTGGTCGGCAAGCTCTCCACGATGGCGTTTGAGATGTCGGTATCCGACGAACTCGGCGGATACCTGGAAGCGTTGGAGAAGCAAGACGGCCTTTCCGAAGCCCAGGCAGCCAGCGTGCGGGTGGTCGGCAAGCAATACCGGCGAACCAAGGCCATCCCTGCAACCCTTTTCGAGCAATACGTCATCGATCGAAGCAAGAGTGAAGCGGCTTGGGAAGAAGCCAAGGCTAGCGGCAGTTTCGCACAGTTTGAACCCCACCTCACCAAGATGGTCGACTACGCGAAGCAGTTCGCCGAGTACTACGGCTACGAGGATTGCGCGTATGACGCCTTGCTCGATGAATTCGAGCCGGGGATGACCTGCCGCGAATTGAAGACGATCATCGAACCTCTTCGCGAAAAGCTGGTTCCGCTGCTGCGTCGCTTGATGGAGGATGGGACCCCGCCGGATGGCAGTCAACTCGCAGGGAACTTCCCGGTGGATAAGCAGCACGACCTGTCGTTGCGCGCGCTTCGCGCGATGAACTACGACTTCGACCACGGGCGAATGGACGACACCGTGCATCCGTTCACGATCGGCATCGCTCCCGGGGATGTTCGCGTCACCAATCGGTTCATCGATACGATGCCCCTCTCCGGGTTGATGAGCGCGATGCACGAGGGCGGACACGCCCTCTACGACCTGGGAATGCCGGCACAGCTCCATTACCTGGGACTGGGCAACGGCGCCTCCTTCGGGTTCCACGAATCCCAATCCCGCATGTGGGAGAACATGGTAGGCCGCGGCTTGCCATTCTGGAAGTTGTTCCGCGATGAAGTCATTGACGTGTTCCCTCAGCTTTCCTCGGCAACGGCCGAAGATCTCTACCGGGCCGTCAATGTGGTCCAGCCGTCGCTGATCCGCGTGGAAGCCGATGAGGTGACCTACAACCTTCATATCATGGTACGATTCGAGATCGAGCAAGCGTTATTCGATGGTTCGCTCGCCGTCTCCGATCTTCCGGACGCGTGGAACACAGCGATGGAGAAGTACCTCGGCGTGCGTCCCTCGAACAACGCGGAGGGCGTGCTCCAGGACGTGCATTGGTCCGGCGGGATGTTCGGCTACTTCCCATCCTACATGCTCGGCAACCTCTATTCCGCTCAGTTGTTCGCCGCAATCAAGCGCGATATCCCCGATCTTGATGCGCGAATCGAAAGCGGAGACACGAAGGCGCTGCTTGATTGGACGCGAGACAAGATCCATCGTTTCGGGCAGGTGTACGAACCCACGGATCTCATCCGAAGAGTAACTGGGGAACCGCTTTCATCTTCGTATTTCCTCGACTACATCGAGGCGAAGTTCTTCCCGATCTACGGCTTGTAGGCCGACTCTCGAAAGAATCGGCCCTCCGGCCCTACTTGGAGGTGCGACGGCGTCGGCTGCGGGTTGGCCGTCGTCGTCGCTGCTGTTCCCGACCGTACCGAGGCGCCTTCTCCTTGGGAGCATTGGTCATCGAAACCAGCGCATCGTGGACCGTCTCCAATTGATAATCCTGGGTTCGTTTCGTCACACCGATCAGATCGAAGATCTCCGCACCAATACGAGACATCACTCGCTCCATTTGCGATAGGCAATTGGTCGTCCCGTGACCCGTTCCGCCGGCGGCGGCAACACAGACGACAGGCTTGCCTGAAAGCGCCGAGCGATCATCGCGCGTGCCGGTGCGCAACGCTTCGCACCTGCGCAGCCGATCGAGAAACGCCTTCATCGACTCGCTCGGCTCGCCGAAGTACACCGGCGTGACAAGCACAACGCCTTCCGCCAGTCCCACAGACTCATGGAGCTTCTGGAAATCGTCTTCCACCTGGCACACATGATCCGAACGGCAGGTGCCCCAGCCATCTTTGCAGGCCGCACAGCGTGCGACGTTCAGCGTGTTCAGATCAATTACCCGCGCCGGACTTCGACCGTCCACAACGCCCTGCCGCGCGGCTTCGCCGCACGCTGAAGTCAATCCTTCACGATTGGGGCTTGCGGTCACAATCAGAACTTTCATCGATCCCCCTTGTTGTCTCGATCATCGAGTCTCATGTCTTGTCAGCAGAACGCGACACTGCCGAAGGCGCAATCTCTTCGAGGACTTCGTAGGCCCTCCGCAAATGTGGAATCGTAATCGACCCGCCAACCACCGTGGCAATCGTCAATGCTTCTTCGATTTCGTCTCGGGTTGCGCCGGCTCGCGTCGTTTCGATCAGATGATACGTGATACAGTCATCGCAACGTAGGGCAAGGGAGGCGACAAGTCCCATCAGTTCCTTGGTCTTTTTCGGCAGTGCCCCATCTTCGTAAGCATCGTGATCGACTGCAAAAAAGCGTCGTATCGACAGGGGGGCTTTGTCAAGCACAAGATCGTTCAGTCGCGCTCGCTCTTCTTCGAATCGGGATATCTCCGTCACGTACGCCTCCTCCCCCAGATCGGCCGGCCGGCTATCGCCGTTCAGAGGATACCGCAACGCGACGCAACTTGCCGGTCGATGGCGCATCCATCATGGCGAGAGGACACCGTCAGATCCTGGCAGCAATGGGAGACCGGACCATCCTCGGTGGTGCGAGACCCATGGCCGATCTGTTGCTTTCCGAGCTGCTCCGCCGGCTGGCTGCACCTACCAGAGCAGGTTGAATCCAGCCGTCCCCATCCAGCTGGGGGAGGCTGCTGCGGACTGAAACCGTACGTCTGCGAAAATGGAAATCGTCTCGGAAATCGGAACTTCGGCGGAGACCGTCGTCATTCCCCAGTCGAACAGCGTGGAGGCTGTCGCGCTGTCCCGAAGAAAAAGGGTCTCGACCTCAAACTCTCCCGATGCATTGCAGCACCCGGGAAGCGGTCCGATGATCCCAAATGATTCGAAATAGCCAGCCTGCCCGATCACGGTCGCATCCTTCTCTTCGAGGAACGACTCGCGAAGGAAGAACGTGACCCCGTTGTCAAACACAAGTTCGCCCACAAGACCGTATACGGAGATCCCATCGAGCCGAGGTATCGACTGGTCAAAGACGATCTCACCCAGCAAACTGAGTTCGGGACAGGCGATCCAATCAAGAGCCATCTTGAGTGTCGGGCTGGCCGTCTTCTCTTCCTCCGCAAACCGCAAGACGAGGTCCATCGTTGCCGCCAAACCAAACACGGGTTCGGCAAAAAGCGGCATCTCCGTGAGTGCAATATCGAATCCGGCGAACCCGGAGGCATCCGAGAAACCGGTAGAGACCGCCACTCCAAAACCGCACGGAGCCGTACTCCATGCCGCGTTCGCTCGTAGGTCCCAGAAGCACAGGGGCCATGCGCCATACCTCGAAGAGAGTCGGATTTGAAGGCATTCCGATCCACCAGAGAGCTCTGCTTGCACATACGAAGATGTCTGCGGATCTAACAGATACAGACTCGCTGAGGCTGTCATACCAAGAATGTCGAAACTGACGCCGGTGGTCCACGACTCAAGGGCGGTCTCGTCGGGATCAAGAGCGAGAGACGTTGAAATCGCGGCAGGCCCTAGTGGCCCGTTCGCCGCCACGGTCAAGTCATTGAAGATTGCACCATCGAAGCCCGACTCAACCTGGAATCCCCAATTGCAGATTTGCGCAAGCACAAGAAGGGACACCTCTTCCACGAACAGCTGTTCCTCTTCCGACATCCCAATCGAGAATCCGGCTTGCCCGCCGATGGACCATTGGCTGGTTTCCTGACCATATCCGCTGAATGCGAAGGCAAGGAGGAGCCCTAAACCGAGCACACGTCTAGAGTATTTCTGTCCCCTATGTCTCATATTCGATCGAGACATTCTGTCATGAGAGCAACATCTGTCCTACGCTATATGGCTGTATCTCAGCGGACATGTGCCGGTAATCTACATGACAGACAACATTCCGTTCTACGGATCGTTCCCGGAGGTCACATTCCGGACGACAAACACGGGAGCCCATCCCTCACATACAAGCTCGGCGTGTTCCCACCAAAAGCCGCGTGGCCATGTCGGAAGAACCGTGCCAATCCATTCGCCGTTCCCGTTGATCACGGTGTCATCCAGTGAGCGCAACGAGACCGAGGCGGAACCCACGGTCGGCATCGCTTCGACCAGCAAATCGACGATAACGGCCCATTCGCGAGGACTCAGCGATTGGTTGGATGACTCAAGCGAACCGAGCACACGCCCGGCCCAGGCGTCAACGATTGATTGCTGTTGCGAAAGACGTTCGGCGCTCGCCTGTCCCATCCCGAGCAGAGAGATCATCAACCGCGAGGCCTCATCCACCAAAGATGGCTGCGGATTGTCATCAAGCGCCGTGGTCGCAAGAGCCGCCAACACTCTGCGGACACTGACTGTGTCAACTCCCGGGACAAGCGAAGCTCGAGCCAAAGCCTTCGCGGCGACCACCTGATCGATCCACGGTGCCATCGGGGAATCGTGTTCGATAGCCGCTTGTGTGGCTGGGTCGTACATGCGAACGAATGCTTCCCTGCGAGGGTTCCAGAATTCAAGGACAGCGTCCACCGTGTCCTCGATCAATAGCTCGGCCCGTTGCCGGGAGCGAGACGGGATCGGCATCGACACAGCGACACTCGCGACACCCCACAGCAGAGAAGCTTGATCGTAGAGCAGGACTTGAGGATCGCCAATCCCCAGCAACTCCGATTCGACCAACCGGCGCAAGACATGGGGAAGAGGATTGCCGAGGGTCACAAGCTGTTCGGACAGCCAATCAAGCTGGGCGAAGATCAGATCGTCGACGTATTCCCTTAGCACAGTCGTATACGCAGACGCCGACTCTGACAGGCGAGAATGAAGCGCGGCCTCCGCAGCCAGCGTCTGACCAAGCGCCGCTGGCGTGATCCTCCTATCCGTACTGACAAATCCTTCACCCAAGCGAAGCCATGGCACACCTTCGGCGTAGGGGATGAGCAATTGACTTCCCATTTCGACCCCCGTTTCAACAGGGTTTGGATTCCGCCATTCGATTCCCATCCCGCTCTCCGAGACAAGCACGCCAACGTTCGACGCGAGAAGCCCTGGAATCCATGGCCCGAACGCGTGATCCATTCCATGCACGGCGGCGGCATCGAGCGCCGTCGCAAGATACATCGCCTCATCGGTCTTGTAGGCATACTCGACAAGATCGTCTGCATCCGCAAGCGCGGAACCCATCGAGATTTCGGCACATGCCTCGCGGGTGAAACCCGACTCTCCGCTTCCGGTCGCATACGTCAACTGCACGCAATTCAGCAGCGACTCAGCCGCGTCAAGCAACTCGTCAGTCCCGCTCCCGGTCCCGATCTGAGCAAGGATCTCGAACCGGCGAGTCTCTGATGGGGAGAGTCTGTCAAAACGCCACTCAAGCTTGTCGCCGTCGATGGATGCAGCAGGACTGGCTGAAACGAAATCGACTCCGGGCGGCAGGGTATCGGCAAGGCGCAAGTCAAACCATGTTTCATCCGTCTCGTTCTCCACTTCCATGCTGTAGAGAATCAGGTCACCTGCGGTCGCAACTCGCATGTCGGTGGTTGCCGGAAGCTCGGCCGGCAGGCACACGCGCTGGCTGAACACCGAAGCGTATTGGCGCGAACCATCTTCCGAAAGGCCCTCCTGCCATCCCTCGGGAGGGAGATGAAGACGTGCCGCGTCGAGGAGACGTTCGCCCCAATCATCGATCCGACATGCCCATATGCGCGCCTCGACACTATCCGATGCTTCAAGCGCCGATTTTCTCGCGCGGTCAATCAGCTCCAAACTCCATGCCAGATCAACCGGGGAATAGCAGTGGCGTTCGTGCTCGGACCCGAAGGTGCTGTCGTACATTCGCAGTGCTCCGTCCCAGAACAGCACATCAACCGCACGCACTGCAACGATCACACGCTCTGCCAGCAGGGGATCTCCAAGCACATCGGCGCACGCGGCGAGAGCACGGATCGCCGCAAGCTGCGTGCCGAAGTCAAGCGTCTCACAACGCCGATCATTCGGCCATTGATCGATGTACCCGCCGCGACCATCAGAGAGCTGGTCCTGAACGAAGTCAGCAACTCGGCGGCAAAGCTCTCGCGCCTTGGCGGCGATCTCGGCGTGGTCCGCGAATGACTCGGCTACCTTCTCAATCGCCACTGCGATCCAGGCAATCGACTCCGTGCTCACCCCCGATTCAGGGCTTTCCTCCTCAAGTTGCCATCCGAGTCCGCCCCGATTTCGATCGGTCCAGACACCGCTCACGTCATGGAGATAGGATCGTCCTACCGTATCAAGTAGCGCACTGACCGCAGCGGCAATTCGTGGTCCATCGATCGCGTATCCGGAGTTCGCCAGGTTCGTCGCCGTCTCCGCCCCCAGAGACTCGAGGAAACTCCGAAACTCGCTAAGCCCGAGAAGCACGGCGGCGAAGTCGAACAAGTGACTGTCCGAGGACAAAGCCGTGACGACCGGACTGCCGATTGGATCGGCCAGTATGTCGTACTCGCTCGGCACGTAAGAAAGTGTGTCCGTTCCCGGCAGTGCAGTCGTCTCGATCAGTCCGAAGACAGCATCTGCCTGGGAAATGATCACTTCCGCCAGCCAATCCAAGACGAATCGCTGTTCCGCCCCAAGTCCAGACTCGGACAGGACGGCAAGTTGCATTGCCTCCTGCGATGCACGCAGGAGGGTCATTCCAAGCGCCGAGCTCAGCAACCGTCGATCCGCGCCTTCATCGATCCATTGCAGGCGACCTTCATCGGCACCGTCGACGCGAAGAACGGGGCTCGCTCCGGCATACGGAAGGATCACCGGATCCAGAGCGCCGGCATTCCCAGTCCAGCCTGCATCGGCAGCGATTGCATCCACGGACGCGGCGCCCACGTGCACCGAGGGCTCACCCACTCCCGAGTAAAGGAGGACCGAGATCAAGTCCGCATCGGCATAGTCTTCGAGCGCAGGGAATCCCTGTTGCAGGACATATCCGGTGTACATTGCGATGTCCGTCTGGTACCACGGCTCATCCACGAGAATCGTCCGTCCTGCACACACCGATCCGACAGTCCCCGTAGAGTCGGTCAGACAAAGCTGTTGTTGAAGAACCGGAGCAAGACCGTACGTTGAATCGTCAGGAATACCGGCAATCGTCGTAGCGCCACCGGCGTATACGAGGTTTGCTGCACGGGGCAGCGCATTGGAGAGCTGCAGAGCAGCTTCATCGAGAATCGTGCGGAGGAAGGATGCAACCCGCTCAAGCAGGAACTGGGCTTCCGCCGGCGGGGAGATGGCGGCGAGCTCTCGCCAGGCGCCGACCAACAGTCCCACCTCAAGAGGCGAGTAGCAGAACTGAACCGCGTCGCCATCCTCCCATCGCTCCGGATAGAGTCCGTACCCCACGCGGTCCAGCCACAGACGGTTCACCGACTCATAGGCCCTCCGACTCGCTTGGACATACTTCAGATCGCCTGTCGCAGAAGCCGCGCTGAGAAGTCCGCGGATCGCCGCCGCC
>CAZJLO010000020.1:1554-15782 GCA_964547105.1 uncultured Thermotogae bacterium | reverse complement strand
AAGGCGGAGGATCTGTGAGTTTTCTCCCAGTCGATTCGGGAAGATCCCCTCGGTACCCTGCCAGATCAGCAACCGTTCCGCCTGCCCCTCAAGAAGCCGCAAAGCAGTCGATGCAGCCTCCCGCGGCAACATCTCGGCCGCCCGTTCGAGAACCACCAACAGCAGTCCCAGTTCGATCGTTCCCGTCCATTCCGTCCGACCACCATTCGGATCGATCGCATTCCAGAGCTGATCTCCAGATCCGAAGTGAATGGCGGTCAATGCCGATAGCACTTCCCGAGCCAACCGAATCGCATCCGCATGCAGTTCCACATCCGGTAATACGATGCTCTCAGGTCCGGCGTTCGTCCGCTCCACCGCAGCCGGATCGGAGAACGACGCAAGTTCCAGCAGTCCCCACAGCAGACTGAGTTGATCCCATAATGTCGACGTCGCATCAGCCACATCGAAAGCAAGCATCTCCGCACCGAACGGATCGCCTGCCCGCGCCGTATACGCGTGTGCCGCGTAGCGGATCCCACTCTCGTTCCACGAGATCAGCAACGACTCATCGATTGCCAGAAGCTTCTGGCGCATCAGTTCGATTTCGACCAATCCCAAGAACAGGTCCCGCGGATCATCCGACGCCAAGAGCAGTTCCGTCTCTGTGACTTGCTGCACCAACCCCATTCCGATCGAAGAAGGAAGAATTCTCTCATCATAGGTCGCCCATGCACCGGCTGGCCCCCATCCACTGGTTACTGGCGCGTCCACAAACGACGGTTCTCCGCCGGCAAACTCCAAGAAGACCCAATGCTGCTCGCCCGCCCAGTCTGATCCGCCAGGTTCGGCAATCCCTGCCTGTTGCGCCAGCTGCTGAAGACGGCCGCGTACGAACTCGGATGGTGACATCCCGGCATCCAGTGCCGATCGTGCGACTCCCGGCGCCGAGGTCAGAGCAAGACCGACTCTCCCCAGCGCATCAACTTGGACAAGGTTGGATCTTGCCGTGAGACCAGCTTGCACGGACGCCGTGCGGATCCAAGTCGGCAGCAAATCTTCGCCCACTGGGGCAGCGCCTGCCCACACCGGCTCTGCTGCGCCGCCGGGTTCATCAAGAACCGCGCTGGACAGCCAGCGAAGCTCGGCCGCCGAAAAACGGGCGATGTCCGTTTGGTACCACAGGCGCTCCAATTCAACTCCAAGTTGCGCGCACGACACTGCATCCACCACTTCAGCGGACTTGCGAAGGATCGGCACGCGCACGATTCCTCCCCCGCCGAGCGCCGTCGAGCTTCGCCCGAACAGCGGAAGTTCGGAAGCATCATCCGGATCGTTGTCCGCGCCAACCAAGGCCCGCTGATCGGCGGGAATCTCATTTCCGTCAAGATCTTTCCCCGATGCACTCATCCGATTTGTGTACACCGCGGCATCAAGAAGGCCGTCGCCAACCAGGGCCGAGAATACAACAATGAGACTCTCCCCATTCCCCAGCGACACGTCGAGATCGATTCCCCAAACCAACACGTCACCGCGCCGATCCGGCTCATCCAGCGATAGCCCCCCCGGCCAGCGCACGAGTGTGGAGCCATCGACATAGGAGAAGACTCCCGGCAGCGAATCCTCGATAAGGAGTTCCTCCGCCCTCGCCGCGCCCACATTTTCTACGGTCAATTCGAACCGCACGATGTCGCCAACCTCGACAACCGACCCCCGGCTCGTTGTTCCACCTCGATCGATCTCGACGACACGCTTGCTTGTCACCAACGCAGGCACGGCAGCGACTCCGCTCAGCACGACAACATCTCGATCGTCAGGATCGAGATCGGCAGGAATCTCCTCGCGCCGATCAGGCTTGATCGGCGTCCCCGAACCGTCCTCTCCGTCGCCAATCAAGGTGTTGAGATAGCTTTGACCGGAACTGATCTGCTCCGGCAGGTCCGCGATGAACCTGAGCTGGACGGCTTCCCCCGGCGCAAGGTCGGCATTCGTCACCCACACAAGCGTCGGACCGATCCCGCCAACAGGATCCGATGTGTACGTCGTCAGTCTCGCGGGCCAAACGGCCGCCGTCGATCCGAACCGATATGAGAATTGGGCAGGTAACAGATCGCTAAGCTGCACCTGATAGGCGGTGCCGGTGCCAACGTTCCCGACGACCAACTCGAACACCACCGAATCCCCGGCCATGACTCCCGACGTCTCACCGTACGAGACGCCGCCCCGGATCACGTCCGAGACACGCTTGTCGGTAACCAACGCCGGTCCCGCACCAACAAGCTCCACCGCACTCGAATCGTCGGGATCATCGTCATCTGGCACGAATTGTCGCGCATCCTCCGGAATCGCGTTTCCGGCTGGATCGAGTCCGTTGGCAAACATCACGTTCCGATACGAAACACCCGGGACGACATCCGCAGTGACGTCCACCTGGAGCGACAGCTCAATCGCCTCGCCCGGTCCAACGGTCGCATTGAGCGGCCAAGACAACGATGGGCCACGACCCCCAATCGGGTCCAGGGTGTATGTCCCGGCAAGCTTGGGCCACACGCCGACGGTGCTTCCTCCTACATACGCAACCGTCACAGGCAATTCATCATCGACCGAGACACCATAAGCGGTTGCGTTCCCGACATTCCGTACGACCAGGCGGAAGCTCACCACATCTCCCGGTTCGATCCATTCCCCTGTGCTCGTCGCGCCGCTGCGATGTTCGATCAAGACGACATGCTTCTCGGTCACCAGCGCCGGGAAGCCGACACGAACCACGTTGACACCCGTGTCATCGGGGTCAGGATCGTCAGGATCATCATCAGAAGTATCTCCAAGCAAGCTGTTTTCGTCGGGAATCTCGTCTTCCGCTCCATCGAATCCGGTCGCTTCCGTGATGTTGACCAAATCGACAGAAGGTGGTGCGGTCGGAGTCACCAGCGCCGCATATTCGAAGACAAGCTGCCCCCCGCCGGCGATCGTAAAATCGGCCGAAGTCGCGAACGAGCTTGCGCCGTCCGGCAGAGAAACACCGCCAACCGCTGACGGCAACGAAACTTCGTACGTCGCCATTCCTCCCGGAGCATCCGCTTCGACGACGATCCCCAGGGGGAGAACGTCGCTGAGGTTCACGAAATATGCCGTTCCCTCGCCAACGTTACGGACCGTTGTTCGGTAAAGCAGAACGTCGCCGTAGACCACCGGATCAGCAGGGCCAATCCACGAACCGTTCCGATAGACATCGATCAGAGACTTGTCCACGGAAAGCGCCGGTTCGGCGACGCCGACCACGGCGATTCCCGTATCGTCGGCGTCCGGGTCCTCCTCATCATCATCAGAGGTGTCGCCGGTGTCCTGATTCTCAGGTGGAATCGGGTTTCCGGCGCCATCGTTTCCCGTTGCGGTTGCGCCGTTCACCAGATCGACGCCTTGAACCGCTTCGGGTCCGACGCGCGCGGCGTAGTTCGCAATGAACGTCTCACCACCGCGGAGATCAACCAGCGACAGGACCGCAAACGATGACACACCATCGGACAGATCTAGGCCGCCACTTGCAGCAGGCGCGGACATCGTGTACGTGCCGGCGTTTCCAGGAGAATCGGTCTCGACCGTGAGCCCCGTGGGAAGAGAATCGGAGAATCCGACGTCATAACCGATTCCCAAGCCGACGTTTCGAATGGCATAGCGATAGAAGACAATGTCGCCCGGCTCAACGGGGCCGGTTGCTCCGATGCTTGTCCCATTTCGAATGATGTCCGTGATTGTCTTGTCGACGGACAGCGCGGGCTCAGCCGTGGCCACGATGGCAATCCCGGTGTCGTCCGCGTCAGGGTCTTCCGCGTCGGCGTCGCTCGTATCCCCCACAGTGGGGTTTGCCGGCGGAATCGGCTGACCGGCCACGTCGATCCCGGTCGCGGAGGCGACGTTGACCAGGTCAAGCCCTTGCTTGATGTCGCTTGTGACAACAGCTGCGTACGTCGCCACAAGCTGCGCATCCTTGTCAAGGGTCGCACCCACCGAAGTGGCAAACAGCGCCACGCCATCCAGAAGAGCCAGCGAGCCAGAGGCAGCGGGACTTGTGACCACGTACGTCCCGGGACTGCCTGGAGCGTCTGTCTCCACGACAAGGCCGGGCGGAAGCGTATCGGCAAACTCAACGCCGTATGCGGTCGCCCCGCCGACATTCTCGATCACGTACCGGAAGATGATGACGTCACCGGGCTCCGCTGGGCCGGCAGACCCTATACTGATCCCTTGTCGGAGAATGTCCACAATGAGTTTGTCGACAGCCAGCGCGGGTACGGAGTAGCCGAAGTCCTGGTCGAGGTTGTCTTCGCCTTCTCCCAACGCCACGTCCGACGTGTTGTCGAGCGTCCCATCCGGATCGCCGGTCTGCGCCAGCCCCGGAGGCAGCGTCCCCGCATCCACCGTCACCGTGTAGTCTCCCGCCGGAAGGTGGTCGAACAGGTAGTTGCCGTCGGCGTCCGTCACCGCTGTAATCGTCTCGCTGACGCCATCCGCGTCAACATCGCCGACAAGCGTCACCGTGACGCCGGGGATTCCGTCCTCGCCCGCGTCCTGGACCCCGTCACCGTTGGCGTCAAACCAGATCGTGTCGCCGATCGACCCTGTCCCTTGGTACCCAAAGTCCTGGTCGAGGTTGTCTTCGCCTTCTCCCAACGCCACGTCCGACGTGTTGTCGAGCGTCCCATCCGGATCGCCGGTCTGCGCCAGCCCCGGAGGCAGCGTCCCCGCATCCACCGTCACCGTGTAGTCTCCCGCCGGAAGGTGGTCGAACAGGTAGTTGCCGTCGGCGTCCGTCGGCGCGTTCGCCGCGTAGTCCACAGTCCCATCGCCGTCAAGATCTCCCTCGAGGATCACGATCACGCCCGGGATCCCGTCCTCGCCCACGTCCTGAACCCCGTTGCCGTTGGCGTCGAACCAGATCGTATCTCCGATCGAGCCGTCGCCTGGATAGGCGGTGTGTCCGCGGCTGTTGTTGGCACCATCGCACTCACAGACAACGCCTTCTGCATCGGCTGTAGCCGTGTAGCCGCAGTTCCAATCGGCGCAGTTCGGCGAATACGCGAAGCTCACCTGGGCGCTTGCTCCTGCCGAAAGACTGAGTGGAGGACTCGAAAGCAGAAGGCCGCAGCCGGGGCTCGCAAGCTCGATCCCGACATCCGTAGCATCGCCGCAACCGATGTTCTCGACAGTGACGTCGACCACGGCAGTTCCCGTCCGACAGTCAACTGACGGATCTACTGAGGTGATCACGAGATCGGGGATCAGCGAGCGAATCGACGACACACAGAACAGGTTGTCGTTGCCGTCACATTCGCACAGGTCATCGTCCGCGTCAACCTCGAACTGCGCTGAGTACCCACAATCATCGGCGCAAAGTGGCCCGGAGACGGTGTGCGCAGCCAGGACGATCGTACGGGCCTCGCCGGCGGGGATCGTTTCCCCAACGAATGTCTCGGTCCAAGTATCGGATGCGACTCCAGCGCAGTTTTCACCTTCGAACAGCGTGACGCGGACATCGAACGGCACGGTGACGTCAGCACAACCCGCATTGGAGATGGTTGCCTCGGCAGTCACCTGGGACACGCCGTCCGCGACGCAACGAATCTGCGCAATAACTCCGAGGATCTCCAAATCGGGAAGCGCCGATGTGTACGGTTCGATCAGGCTGTTGTTGGCTGCGGTGCATTCGCAGACTTCGTTCTCGGGATCGACCAGCGCCGTGAATTCGCACGAACAGACGGCGCAGTCGACCCATGCTCCCGAGATGGGGAAGTCGACAATCACGGTCTGTCCGACACCCAAGCCGGGGATGCTCCGATCGGCAAACGCCAAGCACCCGTCCGTGCTGAGACGCACGGCGGATGGGTCGGCGGCGCCACATCCAACGTTCGTGACGGTGACACGGACGGTCCCTGCGATCGAGTCGTCCGAACAGCCCACCTGGCTCGTATCGATATCCACCACCGCAAGGTCCGGGAACGCAACCGCGATCGGTCCCACGCACAGCGTGTTGTTGATCCCGCTGCACTCGCAAATCGCGTTGTCGTCGTCGACCTCGATCAGGATAGAGACCTCACACATCGAGCACACGTCAATCGTTCGAGTGAGATCGATTGTCCCCACATCCGTGCCGCCTTGGGCAGCAAGCGTCAGGTTGTCGAGCGTCCGGGTAAAGGCATCCAATTCCCTTCCTGAGCAATCGGCCCCCTCGAATATCCGCAGCCGAACCCGCACGTCTCCCGAGAACGATTCTCCGCACCCGTTGTTCTGTAGCGTGAGCGGCCCTTGGATTCGGATTCGACCATCCCCGCTGCACGTGATGCCCAAATTGGCTCCGGCGACGACCAGGTCGGGGATGGTGATCGTCGTCTGGCGCGTCGCGATGTTGTCGGATTCGTCGCACTCACAGATCGCGTCGGATGTATCGAGTTGCACCTGGATTTCGTAGTCACAATCTCCACAGGAAACGTCCCACCCGGGGAACACAAGTGTCTGTGCGCTCCCGGCAGCAATCGATTCGGCGAACACGTGTGTGGCGGAGAAACCCGTTGTCGTTTCGACTACCGACAGGGCAAAGACGTCGGTGATCGGCCCGTCACCCGTGTTCCGAACGACGACCCGAATCTCACCCGACCCTGAGACGATGCCGTCTCCGGAACACACGAACACCCCGGTGATGTCCGACGGGGCAATCGCGAGGTTCGGCAGGGTGACGGTTGAGATCGCATCGACCCGTGCGCCCGTTTCGCATGCCGCCGCGTCCGTCGTGCTTGGATCGCCATCATATGGGCCACAACCCCACGTTGCCGAGGCCGTGTTCTGACGCAACGAGACAGAACAGTCGTCATTTGGCGGTACAAGATGCGCCGTCACTGACGCTGTGAACACCTCGTCCGGCGCAAGCGGGCCGATTTCCCAGCCGATCGTGTCGCCATCCATCGGCTGACCGGATCCGGCGGTCGGACTGCTTGAATCATCAAGCACGAGCGCCGCGCCAAGTGTGTCCGTAACCCTTACCCAATCAGCCGTTCCGGCTCCTGTGTTCTCAACTGAGATCGCCCAAGTCACGGTGTTCCCCGGGGGGGAGCAACTCAGCGTCGCGCTGGCAGGAGACTTGCTGACCGACAGCTGCGGCAGCAGACTGGCAATCGGTGTGGTTGCGGTTTGTCGGCGTTGAATGTCTCCGCAGCAATCGTAGAACAGCACTTCTAGGGTGGCACTCCCCGGGTTGAAATAGCACGACGACGACGCCTCGAATCGGATGCGGCTCCGGCTTTCGGGATCGAGGATCGCGCACACATCGCTGCTTCCGCCGGACGCCAGCACGTCATACCAAGTGAGCATCGAGCCATCAGCAATCGGGTCACTGGCTTCGTTGAAGCTTCCGGATCCACAATCAATCTCGGTGGAACCCTCGACATAGGAAATCCCAGCAGGGAGCGTAACACGCGCGTCGACAAATGTTGCCGGCGCAGTCGAACTGGCGTTTTCGATGGTGAATGTGAACAGCGTCGTATCAGAACACGCTTCGATCGCTGAAGGCTCGAGCATGGCAGCCACACTGACCGGCGGCGTCCTGGTTGCAGCCGCGAACGCCGTGCTTGGAATGCCGGATAGGCACAAAGCGTCGTCGGTGGAGGAATCCCCATCTGCGGGACTGCATCCCCAAACAACCTGGACGTCATGCGTAAGTGCATCACAGAATGGACTACCGACGGCCGAACTGGCGGTGATTGTCACGATGGCGGTCTCGGTGGGTCCAAGATCGAGAAGCTCCCACACCGTGACTTGCCCGATGTTGAATCCGTTATCCAGAGAACCGTGGGCGAAATCCCCCTCTGAACCTGTGTAGGTCCACCCGTTGTCGAGCGTGCTCGTGATACGCACAACATCGGCCGAGACCGGCCCCACGTTGGTCACTTCGATCTGCCAGCTTGCCAGCCCGCCGCAGGGGATTGCGTCGTCGGGAATCTGGGTGATCGAGACGTCAATCTCCGGTTGTCTCGTCGAAAGGCTGAATCTGCCAACATTGGAGTCAGCTCGGTCGCCGCACGGCGTCTCGTAGCGGGCCTGGAACTCAAGGGAGCCTGCAGAGAAAGAGCATCCGACGGCGAACTCAAACCGGATCTCAAGCACCACTGCGGGAGCCATCTCTTCAAGGGCTGCAATCTCGGCAGATGTCCACGTGAGCGTCGGACCAGGAGTCCCTGAAGGTGGTTGGCCGATTGTCTGCCAGCCCCCCCCATTAACGCGGTACTGGGCGTTTCCCAGATACGTGAGGCCGTCGGGCAATTCTACGCTCGCCTCGGCAGCGTAGACGGATGCCACACCTGCGTTTTTCAGCGTGACCGTTGCCGTGGATGTCGAACACATATCCACCGGGGTCGGGCTGAAGGACGTCGCAACGAGCCTTGTACCAGGAACAACCACCGCGGACGTATCGGAGACGGGCGACTGACATTCGGATTCGCCACATCCCCATCCTGTGATCACTTCGTGCACCAAATCGTCGCACCCGACGAGATCGGCAACAAGGGTAATCGTGACGTCTTCTCCCGGCGGGATCGCGTCGATGCTCCATGTGGCGCCATTGCTTGCCGCCCCGGTGTGGTCCTGATTCGGTGTTACCGAGACGCCGGAAGCCGGCACGGCTGTGTAAGATGCATAGGAGATCCCCGTCCCGAGAAGGCTGTCGACATAAACGTCATAGGCCGTCCCGTTGAATGTATTCGTCACGCAGATTCGCCACGAAACAGTCCTCTCGGTGGCATAGATGATCTCGGGCCGCAACAGCAGACTCGTCTTCGCCTGGAGCGATAGCAGCGCAGACGCGGCGTCACTGCTGCCACACGTATCATCGTAGGTCTCATCGTCCATGCAGAGGTCGTCATAGAACACATTGGCTGACAGGCTTGTCAACGGACCGCTACAGGGAACTGTAACAGGGATTGTGATCGAGGCGGCATCTCCGGCGGCGAATCCGTCCCCGAACCGCCACTCATAGGTGCCGCCGACAACATCCGGCTCCGTGCAACTGGTGCCATCGGCTGGAGACACGCCGCTGCAGGTTGCCTGCGACGTATCGATCAGCGAGCCACCAAGATTCTCAACGACGAGCCGTGCATCAGATGGAGCCGCCAACAGGGACTCGCGAGAGAGTGAAACGGTGACATCGTACGTCGCGCACTCTTCCTGGATCACCGGAATACCGGTGATCGATACGTTCATGGACGGCGGCTGCGCCGTCACCGTAGGAGAAGACGCCTCACTGCCGTACATCCGAGTGCAGAATCCGAGGGACGTCGCTCCAAGATCGATATCGAGACCGGCAAGGATCGGATGGTTGCTGGGCTGGCAGTTGGACACGGTGAGGCCGAGGACGTTGACATCGTACGTGTACGTGATCGTCTTCCCGCGGACCGAGTCGTTGTCGGCAAGCCGGACCAGCAGATCCCCCGCTGGAGTGTTGTCTACAATCGATGCAACCGTCGCCCCAGCCACCGACAACGTTGTCGTCTCGTACTGAAGGTTCCCGTCGCTTCCGAAGAAATACGAGAACTCGTCAAGCGCCAGATCATCAAGCAATGGGTTGTCGCTGAACTCATACCGATGCGTCACCGTGACAACGGCAGGCGTGATGCAGCGGGGAACCGTCGTGGGAGAGACTTCGATCGATGAGGTATACAACTCAAGCTCGTCGAATCCCTCGCACAAAATGGTTGTCGGCGAAGAAGCCACCCCTGAGATGGCGCATCCGCAACAATTGGTTCCGATCGCAGTCACGGTATTCGGATCCGTTCCGCCTTCACCGCTGCAATACCCACAGTCTTCCGGGGCCTTAAGTTCCACAGATACATCGAAGATGGGATTTGTGGTCGGATCGAAGACCCACGTGAGCGTCCGGGCGGCGGGGTTGTGCACGCCCCCTCCCGCGTCGAGAAGCGCGAATCCTTCCGGATACGTATCAACCACTTCTACAGACCCAACTGGCTCGGCGTCGCACAGCGGGTCTCCGATGTATGCAACAGAGATGTCATAGACTGCCGATTCACCTAGTCGGAGGCTTGGCGGGCCGCTCTTCGACACAGCAAGCGAAGCCCCTCCTTGGGAGGAAATCGTCCCGAACTGAGGCTGCGCAAGGTAAGGGATACCGCAATCGTCTGCGTAGGAGAGCTCGAAGATGCTGGTTCCTGAAGGCGTTCCTGCGCACCAGTCGCCAGAGTACGCGACATCGAACTCCAAGTCGTACGTCGTTCCCGGTGGAATGTCCGGAATCGAGAAACAGCCCGCATCGTGGCTGGCACCTCCAAGAACGCTGACAACGTCCAGTCCTGAGAAGTTGCAGCACAGGACCACATCGCGCGCCGCCCCTTCCCCGCTGTTGGTGATCGGAATCGTGACTCTCGTGGTTGGCGAGCAATACGGGATCGAGAACGCCGGAGCAGGAAAGGAAAGGAACGGACTGCGCACGATCAGACTGATCGCGGCCGTGGCCGAGGGGCAGCCGCACGACGTGGGGTCTGCTGAGTCAAAGCACACTTCGCCTTCTTCGCACCCCCACCGTCCATCAACGACGTTGACAAGTCCCCGGCAGGCAATGACTTCTGCGGTCAGCTCCACCGAGACTGAACTGCCCGCCGAAATCTCCGCAAGGGATGGCAGGTTGCTTGGCTCCCAGACAATCGTCTGGCCGGTCCGACTTCCGCTACCTGTTGCCGAAACGAACGACAGTCCCGCGCCAAGCACGTCCGTGATGACCACGTTCTTGACGGAGCCAAGCCCCGTGCTGGCGACTGCAATCGTCCACGTGACTTGGTCACCGATCCCGGCGTCAGCCGCGCTGGGAGTCTTCGTAATCGTGATCGCACCAGGAAGAAGCTCGACGGAGGTCGAAGTGATGTTGCGAAATGCTTCCTGCGATGTGCAATCTTGATAATCGATCGTGACTTCGATGTCCCCCGACACAGCGGAACAGTCCGTGGCCACACCGAATGCGATCGTCACAACGCCGCCTGGAGGAAGCACATACGGGGGAGATGCCACAATGCCGTCCAGAACCCACCCTCCTTCCTCGTCGGGATCAACATCGTAGGTCGTCCCATCGTGCAGTGTCAGCACGGTTGCATCCGCGACGTACGAGAACCCGGTTTCGGGAAGGAGGCTTACGATTTCCAGCGAACATGCAGCGGCAGTTGAACTCGTGTTCTCGATCGTAATCGTATACGTTGCCTGTTCGCACTGGCCGATCTGGCTCGGCCCCGATATCTGACCGAACCCCGCGAAAGCTGCCGTGATGATGATGCCCGCGACCAAGCAAAAACCACATGTCCGCACAGCAACCTCCTAGGGCTCTTCCGATTTCGCTTGCTCGATCCTGATCTCTAGGAACCCCGCCTTGGGTGCCTGCCAAGGAATCTCGATCGTGATCTGTTGTCCGCCAAGGACGATCACAGCTTCCGTCTGCTCATGCGTTTCGCCACGCAGCACGAGCGTACGCTCACCGACGGGGGCCTTCTGGAACAGGAATTGACCCGCCTCGTTCGTATGCCGGATCTCACCTTCGTCCAGTGTGATGAGAAGATCGGCGACACCGGACTCCCCATCATCCTTTGCTCCCGAGCCGTTCTCGTCCAAGAACACAACACCCGCGATTCTGCCGACGATGAACTGCGACGCGAACAAGACAGTCGTTGGCTCTCCCGGCCGCACATCTATCACCAACGCGAATTCCTCCACGCCATACCCTCGTTGGCGCAGAATATCGAGCCCCGCGTCCGTGATCCGAACTGCGTGTTCTCCCGAAGAGAGCCCCGCAAACGATGCTTGTCCCATCTCGTCCGTCAGAAGCGTCATGCGATCGTCAAGAATCAGTGGGATTTCCGCCATGCATATGCACTCGTTTTCGTCTTGCTCGCCGTCGCCGTCCAGGTCGAGGAAGAGAACGGCTTCGATCTTCGGAGGCATCGGTTCGATTCTTGCAAGCGCACTGGCAGTCGCAGTGTCACCTGTTGGTTGATTCCTATAGATGTCACGAACCTCGACAGCAACCCGCCCGAAGAACGGGGCGTCGTATACCACTTCATAGATCTCGCTTGGTAGCCAGCCGGTATCGAATTGACCGTCTCCGTCCACATCCCACCGGTACTCGAGGGTGTCTTCAAGATCCGGATCTGAACTGAACCGCGCATCGTATTGAACCGGCTCGCCAACCACGCCGTTGTAAAGGCTCCCAACGTTGGCGACAGGCGGATGATTTACGTGCAGCACATTCACATCAACATTGGCCGTCGCCGTTTCGCTGCATGCGTTTCGGACGGTGTACGAGAACTCATCCGCACCCTCGAATCGAGCTTGAGGAGTGTAGCGAACCTGATTGCCGACCACCGCAGCTTGACCGTGTACCGGCAAGGAGACGGCAATCAATTCCAATCCCCCTCCATCATTCGCCAGAACATCAATCAGTACAGCCTGCGCTTCAGGGGTTTCAATCTGATCGTCTTGCGGAGTTGGTGAGGCTGAAGACACGTTGATGTTCACGGTTGCCGTATCCGTGGAACCGCCACGAGAAACTGAGTACACAAAGCTATCCATCCCGCAATAGCCATCATCCGGTGTGTACTGGATCCCTTCTCCTATGACACTCACCTCCCCATGGGCCGGGCTTCCCGGGGAGACAATCGACAGAGAAGGATCGCCAACGGTTATCTCGAATTGCCCTTGGACGTAGTTGATGCCGAGTGTCAGGATGCTCGGACACTGAACAGCCGGGCTTCCATATGTGCTGCAGGCACAGTCTGTGTCGGGAACAGAAATCGGACACGGCATCGTTCCGAATGTGAACGAGGACGCGTCGACCAGAAGATCGTTCGATAGCACGTCGATCATCGTTGGCTGCCCCCCAGATGCGGTTGCGGCGTCATCGACGCCTGACACCACGATCCCGCCTCCGAAGGTAATCTCATAGGTTCCGAGGACCTCATCATCCGGGTCGCTGCACACAGCGTTGGTGTCCTTGTCATGGATGATGCGCAACGTGTACGTACCCGGTCCCTTGCTGAGGATCTGGCTTTCAGTCAGGAGGTTCCAGGTGCGACCCGACTCATTGCCTTGGGGCGTAAACCCAAGGTCCTGCTGGCTCGCATCGGGATAGATGAGAATGACGTGAGCAACATCGTCCGCACTTCCACTCGGATCACGCACCGTGAGATCAAGAGATCCGAATGCAGCTATCGCGATGGCAGCCGCCGCGGCAATCGCGATCCCAAGTACGTGGAAACCACGTACGAACCCGCCTACCTCACAAGGAACCATTCGTTCCCCTTTCCAGTCGGTTTCCCATTTCAGATGATACCATGCGCATGAGGAGACCTTTGTGATCTGGATTACACTCCTACGAGTGCAGGGAACCCTGGACAGCCGTGAAGTTGGAAACGACACCAGCAGCTGGAATCTTCGCCATCACGCGGGGGCAGACCACACGGGGAAACGAGAGTGCATCACCAACCAGCCACAGTATGGAGGGCGTCGTGGCCTCACCAACAACACCTGGTGGACGCTGCATCGATCGGCCCGGGGCCATGGATGCGACAACTAGTTGTCCGCGAGGCCTGCAGCGCCAAGAGTCCAAGTCTCCTGCCGGGACAAGCACGACGTGGGGTTGCGGTGATCCCCGATTCACTCGAGCAAGTGAATCGGAATCAATAGCGCCTCACGATCGGTCATTCCCAGCCACACATACGATGATCCTTGCGGCAAATCAACTGGGTCGATCGATACGAGCGCCGTCGCGCCGTCGCTCGACCATGTGATGGCACTCGCAACGTTCGGAAGGTCGTTCCCTGCCTCGTCGACCACCAACGCACGAACCTGCTGCGGAAATGATGCCGACATCGGCAGTGCGCTCAGCGAAAACTGGAGCAGGCCATCCAGATCGATTTTCGATCCCGAAACGAGCGTGCTCCACGGTTCGATCCCGGGGGAATTGGGCATGCCCGGCGTTCCGACGATCGGTTCGCCTTCATGGTCGCTGCCTCCATACGGCCAGCCAACGCTTGTGTGCCAGTTTTCGACAACGTCCCCGCCGAAGACATCGGTTCGCTCCATCGTTGCTGGGATCACGACCGTCCCCGCCGACCAACCCTCGTCCGGTTGGATATTGGCGGAATCCACCACGCAACCGAATGGGTCAATGAGTTGGATGATCGCTCCGTCGTCATCCAGTGCCGATGACC
>CAZJLO010000020.1:0-1544 GCA_964547105.1 uncultured Thermotogae bacterium | reverse complement strand
GCGCCTCCGGGAAAACCAGGTCGGCCTTGCGGTCCAGGACGGCATCATCGGTCCCCCGCTCGATCAAGAAGTGATCTACAGGGTCGTTCCACGCCTCCGTCACCAGCCACCATGCACCGGACGGCTCAGCCGCTTCGACCAAATCCCAGGCCGGTTGAGGCACATACGCACCGATCGCTCCGGTAAGTGGAATGGCCTTCCAGAGATCATCCTCTGGACTCTCCGGCTTCGTGTCCTTCCACCGCAACGTCCATCCTGCGAGGTCAACCGGCTGATCTTCAAGGTTTCGCAGTTCAAGCCATTCGTGATCCGGATTCGCCGATGTACCCGCCCAGGCAACCTCGGAAATCGCAACCCGCCGCTCACACAACCCTCCACCAGCACCGCCCGAACGAACGACAAACAGCTGAACGATGCATTGGTCGCAAGCACCGTAGGGATCGCATACCTCAAAGACAAGCGTCACCGGCCCCGAGAACTCACCCTCTCCCTCGGCGCAGATCCAGTAGGTAAAGGAATCATCTCCTTCAAACCCGTCATTGGGGGTGTAGCTCAGGTCGCCGCTCAGCGGGTCGACTTCGACGCTGCCGTTCGTCGGCAGGCCGACAAGGGCTACCGAAGAGAGAGCACCGGACTCCGCTTCGATCGCAACGGTTGCTCCCGGAAGAACCGCCACGCGCCCCGGCACCGGGGCGCCTCCAACGTGGACATTCACCGTGATTTCCGTACAGCGTCGCGATGAGTAGTAGAACCTTCCCTGTTCGTCCGGCTGGCTGATCGTTCCCTGCGTCGGTGAAGCAGCAACGCGATAGCTCAGGCTGTCGCCATCCGGATCCCGCCCGACAAGATCGATCGGCGTCACAACTGCATCCACTGCGACGGTCTCCAGGCAGATCGCCTGCGGCGAATCGTTTTCCGGAATCACGCTGACGCGAACAGTGGCTTGATCGCAATCTCCTTGAACATTGCAGATCTCGTAGGTGAATACGTCGATACCATCGAAGTCCTGAACCGGGGTGTAGGTCATCTCTCCCGTGGCCGGATCGACGTCCACCATCCCGTTCGGCGGCGGCGAAATCACCTTCACCGTTTCCCGATCCAGCTCGTCATCCGGGTCGATGTCGTTGTCTAGAACCGGGATCGTCACGCTGTCGTCCTCTCTTACGATCGCCAGATCGTCCCTAGCGATAAGCGGATCATCAACCGACGCCACGTTCATCGTCACCGCTGCCGTGTCGCAGACACCCAAGCTGTCGCAGATCCGGTAGATCAGACTGTCCGGGCCGTTGTAGTTCTCGTTCGGTGTGTAGGTGATCTGACCGCTCGCCGGGTTGACGCTCACGGTCCCGTTTGAGGGTGGGCTGATGATCGCTACCGTCGTCACGTCGAGATCCCCATCGGGATCCGAATCGTTCGACGGAACCGGAATCGTCACTTCGCTGTCTTCGGCAACGCTTGCTCCGTCGTCATTCGCCACCGGCGGATCATTCACCGGCGTCACCGTGATCGTCACCACTGCTATGTCACATTCGCCGTCAATGTCG
>CAZJLO010000019.1:27821-33387 GCA_964547105.1 uncultured Thermotogae bacterium | reverse complement strand
GCTGGTGGTCTCTTACACCACCGTTTCACCCTTGCTCGGCGTGTGTCGCCGGGCGGTCTGTTCTCTGTGGCACTTTCCCTAGGGTTTCCCCCGCTGGGATTTCCCCAGTGGCCTGCCCTGCGGAGTCCGGACTTTCCTCAGAGAGAGCGGCGCCCTCTCCGCGATCTCCTGGCCCTCTCGCCGGATCGCTGATACCCGCATCGCGGACAGAAGTATACCGTAGAAGATCGCTCGCCCAAGCCGAAGCCACCGCGATGCAGCGGAGCTTTTGTCGCTTCCCTTCGCAGGAATCTGCCGCATCGCGGGCACACCCTTCGCCACGCGACCCATGCGGCCGCCGCCAAAGCCAGGCACAGTGTTGCAACACGCAGTGCGCGGCTCGATCCCGATGAGGCCGCCGATGGTTCGCGGAATGTGGCAGTCCGATCGCTTTCCAGGTACTCGAAAACGGCGACCATCGCTTCTTGGACCCGCCCGGCAGCGACCAGATCCTCTGTCACCGCAAGTACTCCGCGACGAAGATCCGGCAGGGATGCCTGGATTCCCGCTCCCACCTGAACAGCCACCGCCCAAGAGCCGTAGTCGTCGCGGAGGAACACAACCAGCACCGACGGATCGGCGGCAATCCCCCATTCAGATAGGATCGCCGCGGCAAAATCCTCGACACGTGGAGTCGGTGACTCCCAAGTAGCGAGTAGGTAGACGTCGATCCCCAGCGCTGCTTGAACCTGTGCCGCGCGTTGCGCCAGATCGAGCCGGCCACTGTGATTGAGGATATTCCCGTAGTCGGAGATAGCGCCGATCGACTGCGGAAATCCGACTTGAACGGCCAGCGAACCCGGCGCAAGGACGACGACGAGAAGCACTACTCCAAGACTGATCCGAGCGATCAAACGATGTACAGGATGCGGTTGCAGTTCTCGCATGTCACGAGGTCGCGTTCTCCGCGGACTCGTTCGATGGTGCTGGAGCTGAGTCTCAGCTTGCACCCCCCGCAAGTGCCGCTGTCAATTCCGACCACGGGGTCGGAGAAGTCGGCGCGAAGCGCATCATACTTCTCTAGCACATAGGTAGATACGTTTCCCGCGAGCTCATCCCGGATTCGCTTCTCGTTCGCCAGCAGCCGTTGCTGCTCGGCGATCAACGCATCGAGTTCCGCCATTTGCGATGCATGACCGGCGCGGCGTGTTTCCAGATCCCGTTCCGCCTCACCAAGCGCCGCTTTCGCCGCCTCAATCTCCTCCATCATCTCCAGCGCCTGATCCTCGAGACCATTGATGCGGTTGCGCTCCAAAGCGATCTTCTCGCGTAAGACTTCCATCTCCTTGTAGCTGATGATGTCGTCATCAAGGGATCGCTGATACTCGCGAATCTGCACGTCAAGCTCATCCACCTGGAGATTCCTCATCAGGCTTGCATGCTCCAACTCGCGGAGGTGGTGGTGCTTCTCTTTGATCCGCTCTTCCGTCGCCTCCAGCTTGACGACCAACTGACGCTGCTGAGCCTCGAGAATCCGGATCTGCGCAATCATGACCCCTTGGCTGGCATCGCTTGCTTGGATATCAAGAAGAATCGCAATGACTTTGTGCAATCATCCCTCCCGCCTCATGCATTGCGTCACTATAGGGGGGGGCGGATGCCGGCGCAAGTTGCCGGAGCGTTGGCGGGGGGCTTGTCCAGCCGCCCGCATCGCAACGGACACCGAATTCGTCCCGTGATGTCGACTCTCACTGGACCATCCGGCGACCGGGTTGACGAGAACCGGACGCTCTTCCATTCGATTCTTCGCCGTGGGCCCTTCCAAAGGAAACAGCGGGATCAAGAGAACCTGCCGGACCGGTCCCTGGTAAGGGATTGCGACACCCTACCTAGGAAACAGGCGTTCTTCCGCGCAGAGCTCGTCCCAAGGTTACTTCATCAGCGAATTCCAGGTCCCTCCCCACCGGGACGCCCTGTGCGATCTGCGTGATCTTGACGCCCAGAGGGCCGACTCGGCCTGCGATCTGCATCCCGGTCAGCTCGCCATCCAGCCGGGGTTCCAGCGCAAGGATCACTTCTCGGATCGGCTCACTCTGGACACGTGCTACCAACGCGTCGATCGTCAGGTCGGATGGCGAAACATCATCCATCGGGGAAATCAATCCACCGAGCACATGGTACAGGCCGTGGAATTCGCCGGTCTTCTCAATCTTGAGGATCTCCCACGGATGTGCCACGACGCAGATGACATCCTGGTCGCGCTTGGAGCTGCGGCACAACGGACATAGCTCATCGGTGGCGAAGTTGAAGCATCGTCGGCATCGATGCACATCGGATTTGATCCGACAAACGGCATCGGCAAGCTGTTCCACCTCGGTCTGCGAGGCATTGAGCAGGTAGAACGCCACACGCTCTGCGCTTTTCTGGCCGATTCCCGGAAGCGCCTTCAGCCGATCGATCAATTGGTGCAGAGGGGGGATCAAGGCATCACTCCGGGCATCCCCTGAGCCAGAGGGCCGAGGAGTTCGTCCGACTTCTCCTCTGCGTCACGTTGCGCCTGCTGCACGGCCGCAAGGATGAGATCGACAAGCATCTCAGGGTCATCGGGATCGATGACTTCAGCCTCGATCTTCAGCCCCTGCAGCTTCCCTCGCCCATTGACGGTTGCCGTGACCATCCCGCCACCGGAACTCGCCTCCAGCCGCATTTCGTGGATCTCGGCCTGCTTGCGCTCCATCTCTTCTTGCAGCTTCTTCACCTGCTTCATCAGCTGCCCCATATTGCCCATGCCCTTCATCACTCCTCCTTCACAATCGATCCATCCAGTGCATCGCAGGCAAGTTGTGCCTTCTCGAGAAGTCGCTCCCGATCGAGAGGCTTCCTTTTCACTTCGCCGTTGATGCACAAATCGACGGTCGTCGTGTCTCCAAAATGGCGCCGTGCCATCCCAGCCAGATACTGGAAATTGGAACTCTTCTCCAGACTCTCCTTGTGGAATGTGTGATCAGGATGGAACAGGAGCGTAAGCTTGTCGCCTTCAAGGATCGGCGTGCACTCCGTGAGGAAAGCCGCCATGGCGATCCTATCCCCTTCGATCTTGTCAATCATCGTCCGCCAAATGTCGCCATCAATGCCCGGCCCGATCCCGATGTTCGTGTCGATCATCGACTCGGATGCTTGGCCGCCCTTGATGGGTTCGACCGCAGGCTCGCGTAGAGGCGTCTCGCGCGGAAGTGACGCCGCACTCGACTCCCGTATCTTGCTCTCGACCCGGGCGTCATCGGCTTCCCTGCCGCCGATCTCGCTTCCGTCTTGGCGTCCGGCTGATGGCCGAGATGCCACAGCGCGGTCCGGCCCGCCGGTCCCCTTCCGCGGGATCCCCTCTTCGACGTCCATGGGACTTGAGTGAAGATTGGACTCAGGAGTCACCTCGTCCAACAGGCCAAGAACCCCGATCTCCAGCAATACGCGCCGATCCGCCGATCGAAAGAGATCCGCTTTGATATCCAGCAAGCGGCTGCAGAGCTTGAGATCCAACGGTCCGCGTCCTTGGTTCTCCACAATGCGATCCCGTAACACGCCGATCACATCTCCGAGAAACGTCTCCAGATCCTTGCCTCGCTCGACAAGCACCCCGATCGTCTCCATCACACCGGCACGATCATTACCGCTGCAAGCATCGACAAACCCCTCAGCAACGTCACGACCCACGATCCCCAACATCTCGTGAAGCACCGTCGCGTCGATCCCATCCATGGCGTGTGTGGTCGCCTGCTCAAGCAGCACGATCGCATCCCGCATTCCCCCCTCGGCACGCCTCGCGAGAAGCTCGACGGCTTGGTCATCGATCCGGATCTTCTCTGCCTCCGCGATCTCCCGGATCCGTGCCGCGATCTGCTCGACGGCGATCTGGCGGAAGCCGAACGCCTGGCATCGAGAGACAATCGTACGCGGGAGCCGATGCGGCTCCGTGGTGGCAAACACGAAGATGACGTGCGGCGGCGGTTCTTCCAGTGTCTTCAGAAGGGCATTGAACGCCTCGTTGGTCAACATGTGGACTTCGTCGATGATGTAGACTTTGTGCGAGAGATCGGTAGGGGCGAATCCCACTTCTTCGCGCAAGCGGCGGATTTGATCGATTCCTCGGTTAGACGCTCCGTCAATCTCAAGAATATCAAGAGATCGTCCACTGATCACCGTCTTGCAGTGGGCACAGCGATTGCACGGCTCGCCGCTCTCGGGCGCAAGGCAGTTCACTGCTCGAGCAAGGATCCTCGCAACACTTGTCTTCCCGATTCCCCGCTCACCGGCAAACAGGTAGGCATGTGCCACTTCGCCCGCCGTCACGGCATTCCGTAGCGTCGAAACGATATCTTGCTGGCCGACCACCTCAGAGAACCGCTGCGGACGCCAGCGCCGATACAGAGAGATGTAGCCTGACGAATCACTCACCCTGGATCACCACTCCACTGTTCACAAGTCGGGGAGACTGGATTCGAACCAGCGACCTCCTGCTCCCAAAGCAGGCGCGCTACCAGGCTGCGCCACTCCCCGGCGGACGTGTTCGCATTATAGGTGAGGGATCGCATCGGTTCCAATCCCTTCTGCAATCCCGGTTCTCTCTCCCCGACGGCGTCGAAGCGCCGGTAATTTGCGGACAACAAGATCAAGAAGGAACAACATCAGCGAGCCGACAAGCGCGTACGGATAGAGCTCGATCGTGCGCGCTTTTTCCGCGGATGGCGACAGCACCAGATCGGAAGGCGCTCCGAGGCTTCGTCCTCCGGTTTCGGACGCGATTCGCTGCAGCACATCTTCATCGGAACCGCCAAGCTTGTATTCGTCGGAGTAGGGAATCGTAAACGATTGGGTGTACATGAGCTGCTGCCCGCGATCGACAAGCTGGATCGCATACGCGCCCTCCCCCGGCGTCGGGAACACAGCTTCGTACAGCCCGGGCGCAATCTGAACAAGATCGGCAACGGCAAGATCGGGAAGGAGCCGCGCCTCAAGGTCGAGGAAGTTCGCATATTCACCCGCTTCATCTCTCGCGTCCCCCCAGACGGTTAGGGTTGTGGAGGTGGCAGCCATGTCGACACTGAATCCCGTGGCGGCCGGCATCGTCGGAATCGCCGCCAGCAAGCTATCAATTAGCAGAGCCGCCTTTTCCCAGGTGAGCCAACCAGCGGACCACTGTCCCTGCAAATCCGTGTTGAGCACGGCAACACTTCCGCGGCCGCTTCGCCAACGTACAAACAGCGGATCCTTCCTCGTACCCGTGTCGGCCCAAAGCAGCACTTCGGAAGAGGGTTTCTCATAGGTCACCGAATGGCCATCAATCGACGGGATCGAATTGAGATCACCGATCGCCAGCGCGCCCGACACCACCCCCGTGTCGAGCACGAACCGGCTCTGACTGAACCGCCGAATGGCCCGCATCGAGATCTCCGGCAACTCGTCGTAGTCGGTCGCTTCGTAGAGTTCTCCATCACCGGTTTCGACAAAGCGTTCGAGGAATTCGCGGTTGGTATTGGAGCCGACTGCGACGACCGAGACGTTGACCTCTTCCTGAGCGGCCAGCTGATCG
>CAZJLO010000019.1:0-27811 GCA_964547105.1 uncultured Thermotogae bacterium | reverse complement strand
GTAGGCATGGATCCACTCTACGGTGTGTCCGTCGGTGAACAGCAGAATGTGTCGAACGCGCGCATCGGCGGCAGCTGCCTGGGTCAGGGCGCTGGTCAGCGGGTAGAACAGATCCGTTCCCCCGCCGGCCTGCATGCTTTGCATCCCCGAGAAGAAGGCATCACGATTCTCGACACGCTGCAACGGAACGATCCAGTCGTATCCCACATCGAACCCGATCACTCCGATCAGCGCTTCGTCGGGCAGCAGGTTCACCGCAGCAACAGTCGCTTGCTTGAGCAGATCGATCTTCATTCCCCCGGCGGCGAAATTGCGCATGCTCCCCGAACGATCCAACACGAATATAACCAGCAGATCAGCTTCTTGGGCCTGCTCCGGAACAGAGTACGACACCGGAAGAAGCTCCTCCAGTTCTCTTGGCGGCGTCCCGCTCAGTTCCGATGGTCCCTGCACCACAAGAACCGACCCGCCGACATCACGAACGTAGGCTTCAAGACGGGCGATGTCGCTCGAGCTGAGGCCCGGCAACGACATCGCCGAGAGGATGACTTGATGATATCCGGCCAGTTCGGCGATATCGGGAACATGATCGACGTGGACGTAGGACCGACCGGCGGCGCCAAGTAGGACCTCCAGTGCCTCCACCGGCTCGCGGTGAATCAGGAGCAAGGATGGACGCTCGTTCGTTCGGACAAACGCCGACAGAGCGTCGTTCCCAGCAACTCGATCGCCATCGGCCTTAACGATGACGCGATAGGTAGCCATCCCAGGTGCAGCTAGTTCGTCGACGATCGTTGCCTCATTGCGCCCGGCCGACAGCGTCACATCTGCTCCGTCAAGGAGCTCGCCATTGCGGTAAAAGGTCACTACGGCATCAGCGTTCGCGTTTGAATCGATCGCCGCCGTCACAAGGAACGGCCGACCCACGTCGACCGCCTCCGGAAGATCCAGATGCACCATCGCGGCGTCCACGCCTTCGGCAACGGCCATCGCCAGCGTCGAGATCGGTATCCCCGCCTGCCGCGCAATCGCGATCCCTTCGAACAGCCCCGATGTCATCGCGCCGTCGCTCAGAAGGACGATCTCTCCTCCACTCGTTCCGGCGATCAGGGAAACCGCCGCTTCGACCCCGGCCCGGAAATCCGTTGCCTCTCCGATCGGTGAGGAACCATAGGCAACGGCAGACGTCCATGATTGATCGGGCAAGGCGATGATGTCCGCTTCCGAGCCAAATGCCACCAGGCCCCACCGCGCACCGGAATCGGTCGACCGGATGGCCTCAACCCATCCCGTTACATCCGTAGACGTCGTCGCTACGGTCACACTCGCCGATCGGTCGAGCAAGATGACCACATCGGAGGCCATCTGGTCGACATGCCATTCAGGTTCAGCCATGGCAACCATCGCAACGGCCACGGCAACCAGACGCACGGCGATCTCTCGTCTTGGCCGGCGCCAGATCAAGACGGCCATCGCCGGAAGAACAAGCAACAGCAGCATCCACGGGTGGGCAAAGCTCATCGGGATTGGGATTCCACTGCCGGTCATCGGCGGCTCCTCGGCGACCATGCACCGTGATACGCAACGGCCTCAATCATCAGGACAAGGCACGCCGCCAGCGCAACCCACGGCCAGATTGCAAGCAAGCCTGCTTCTGTCCGCATGACAAGATGCCGATCGTCGGTCGCAAGCATCGTGGCGGTCTCGGACTCGGCCACGGCGACGTTGAACGCCATCAGGATCGACCCCGATGCGGCAGAAATCTCGTAGAATCCCGGCATGTCCGCAAGGAGGACCCCTCCCGCTTCGAAGCCCGCCACGCCCAGCCGTTGCCGTTCGTCGGTTCCAGCTACTACCTGAACAACGTCCCCATTCGGATCGATCACCTGCATGACTGGGCTTGCCCAGCCAAGGTCCACCGCTTGCCCCGGCTCCATCTGCTCCCAGGCGACAGGTTCGGCACGTGGGGAGAGGTACGCCACGATATTGGCTACAAGCAGAGGGAAGTCGATGGATAGAGGAAGATTCGTCCTCCAAAGGTCGGGAACCAGGGCAATCCAGCGTCCCGTCTCGGTGACGCCCGAAACAAGGATTTCCCGTTCGGAAGCAGTGAGAAGCGGCACCCACTCTCCAGGGAGCCTCGACGTCACCCCGCCCTCGGGCAGCGAGGCAATGTCGACGCGGAGCGCGTCGGAAGAGATGCCCTGGAGAATGGGATCACTGGGGGAAACTGCTTCCATCGACGCATAGATCGTGCTCCCCCCGTCCAGGTTCTCCGCCACCGAGACGAGAAACAGATTGCCTTCGGGAAGCGGATCCGGTTCGTGTTCGCGATCGGGGCCCGCCGCATATTCGTTGACAACAACGAATTCCGCTTCTTCGATCGCATCCGTCCACACAATCGGCCCGGAGACCTCAACCGCCGCACGCAGAAACGGATCGTCCGCCCCGATCCACGCGGCCTTGCGAGGCATCACCTGCGGCATGACGTAGTACCGGAGATCATCGAAAGGCGCTTCGTCCCTTGGCGTCAGCTCGGCAGTTTACGCGGAGCCACGTGCGGCTGGGAACGGCAGGACAAACGTCTGCCGCTCTCCCGGACCGAGAACAAGCGGGAGCCGGACACGACTCGATCCATCGCTGACGCGAAGCTCCGTCTCGCGATACGTCGAATCATCATTTCGAACCCCGGCGAACACCACGACGCCGGCGCCATTCGGCTGTCTCCGAACGTTGAACGCATCGATCGAGAGATTTCCTGCACTGCCGATCAAGATCTGCTGCAATGGGAGAGCGGGCGGAGGATCGGCCACGAGGCGGTCGGTAATCAGGAACACTTGCTCGTACTGGTCAGAGGATTGCTGGCTGTCAAGCAACATGTTCAACGAAGCGATCGTTCCGTTCGTCGTCCAATTCGCCTCAAACCCAGCGATCGCTGCACGCGCCATATCATGGTCACTTCCAAGCGGCGCAAGCACCTCAGGGCTCAACGAAAGCTGGATCACGACCACCGGCGTCCCCGGGTATGTGTCGAGGATCTCCAGAGCACGAACGCTCGCTTCCGCCGTCTTGGAGCGTCCATCGGACGTCGTACCCTGCATACTCGCGCTTCCGTCGATCACGATCGCCATCGCCGAGAGCGTAGGCTGTCTGATGCGCAGCATGGGCCCCGCGGCAGCAACAACCAGCAACACGAGGGCGGCAATCTGCGCCAGAAGAACCCAGTCCGGCCGCAAGCGAAACCTCGCCAGGCGGGTCCGATGCCCGCGTTGCAGCGTCTCCCACAAGAAAATAGCAGACACCTGATGGCGCAGGTTGCGGGCGCGAAGGAAGTAGATCAACGACACAAGGATCGTCAACCCCAGCAAGCTCAGGTAGCCTGCACGGGCCCAGATCATGCCAACACCCCATTGCGGCGAAACACTTCGTGGAACAGCGCTCGGGTCGGGAGATCCGTCGAAACGATGAAATGCGCAATTCGATGCTGGGCAGCGAACTGCTTGAACTCCTGGAGACGTTTGTCGAGCAACTTGCGATACTGCGCCCTCGTTGCGGGACCGACGGTCAGCTCGATCGAACGATGCGTCTCCGCATCCACAAGTTGCGTGATTCCTTCGATGCCGGGCTGCAGATCCTCGATCCCGAGGATCTGCACCGCGACGATCTGATCCCCGCGATGAAGGAGGCGCATGAATCCATCCTGCCATCCGCCTTCGGTCAGAAAGTCACTCAGCACGAACACCAATCCGTTTTCACGCGACTGGGCCGCAAACGCCCCAAGCGCTTGATCAATCGATGTCATGCCGCCCGGCGTCGCCGTGCGCAAGGATTCGACCACCTTGGCCAGCTGGCGCATGCCATGGCGCGGCGCAAGCGGACGATGAAGTGAATCGCTGAATGGGTAGAGCCCTACGCGATCGAATTCCTTCAGTGCTACATAGGACACCGCCACTGCAAGCCGTGTCGCGTAGTCGGATTTCGTCGGCGATCCGATTCCCATTGATGCCGACAGATCGACGAGAATGCTGATCGGGATGTCTTCCTCGCGGACGAATGTCTTCACGACGGCGCGATCCAGCCGACCGAGGACTTTCCAATCGACGTACCGAATATCGTCTCCCGGGCAGTAGTCGCGATAGTCAGCGAATTCCAGACTCACGCCGGACCGCGGTGAGGCATGCAGACCTTCGAATCGCCCACGGTGCCGCCCATGAAAAGCGAATCGAAGTCCGGATAGGCTCTCGAACAGCGCCTTGTCGTAGGGGGAAGTCATGAGACCTTCGTCCGCTGCCACACGTCCGATATCACATTTGAAACGCCGATTCCTTCCGCGTCGCCGCGGAAATTCAGAAGGATCCGGTGCACAAGTGACGCACGGTAGACTGCCTCGATATCACGTACGCGAACATTCGGCTCACCGTCCAAGAACGCGTGGGCCCTGGCCGCTTGAAGAATAGCGATTGCAGCCCGCGGACTTGCGCCGTATTCGACGTAGTCCTTGACCACCTGCGGGGCCGAATCCGTCTGTGCGTGCGTCGCAAGAACCAACCGAGCGACGAACTTTCTCAGTCCTTCTCCGACAGGAATCTCCCGCACCACCGCGCGGGCCGAGAGAATGTCATCCCTCGATGCCACGGCATCAGGCAGCACAAGCCCTTCTCCTTCGGTGTTTCTCCGCGCAATCTCGACCAGCTCCTCCACGGTCGGCGAATGGACTTCCAGCTTCATGAGGAATCGATCTACCTGGGCCTCCGGAAGAGGATAGGTACCTTCCATCTCGATCGGGTTCTCCGTTGCAAGGACCATGAACGGCTCCTCAAGCGGGTGGGTAACACGCCCCACGGTCACCGTTCGTTCCTCCATTGCCTCAAGCAGCGCGGATTGCGTCTTCGGGGTGGCGCGATTCACTTCGTCGGCAAGCACGATGTGCGCGAACACCGGACCCGCGGCAAATGAGAAACCTCGCTGCCCGTCTTTCATCGAAAGGATGTCTGTTCCGACTATGTCGGCGGGCATGAGGTCCGGCGTGAACTGGATCCGGGAAAAGGTCAGCCCCAAGGCGCTTGCGAGCGTTCGCACAAGCAATGTCTTGCCAAGACCGGGGACACCTTCCAAGAGAAGGTTACCCCCACAAAGCAGCGCAATCAGCGACCCCGAGACGATCTCCTCGTGACCAACGATCACCGAGGAGATTGCTTCGCGCAGCTTCCCGAACGTCAGCGTCGCCTCGTCAAGTTGCCGTTCCGTAATCATGTTCCTCCTTGTGTAACCGCTCGGAAGTACGCCTCGATCAGATCTCTTTCGCGCATCGAGAGCGACCGTTGCTCGACGATCGCCTGAAGCCGGAGAGGATCTACCTGCAATGCGTTGATCGCCTCGCCATCCGGTTCATAGATCGGCTCGACGGGGATGCCTTGTGTCAGCAGTTCACGGAACGACGTCGCGCTCGTCAGCGCACCGCCAAGTCTCTCCGTAACAAATCCCGGAGAACCAAGTGCCGAGACAAGCGGGCGCTGCGTCGCTCCGGCGTCAGCTTCGTTGAGTCCGCCGGATTCGCCGAGGGTATCTTCATCTTCCGTGGTTGAATCACCGGACGTCTGTCCTTGCTGATCAGGGTCATCGAGGCGCTGCTGCTCCTCTTCCGCCGACGCATCTTGCTGTTCATCGCCGATGACATCACCCCGGTTATCCTCGAAGGATTCCCAATTCACCGCCCGTTCACTTCGCACTTCGCCGTCCGGCACCGAGAATTCCGAGAGCGCCGCGAGTGTGGATTCGTCGATGGATTCCATGAGTTCGGCAGCTATCGCGTCGATTTCGTCGAGATCCGCCTGAGATATCGCTGCCCTTCCTTCGGCAGTCCGGCTTTGTGCGGACTCAAGAAGCGCCCGCGCCCGCGCAAGCGCCTCTTCGCGACGCTCCGCGTCTTCCCACGGGCTATCGGCATCGGCGTTCAATACGGAGGCCTCGCTCGTCACGAACGCCTCCAACACCGCAAGGGCAGCCAACAAGTCATCGCCCACTCCGACCTGCGGAGAGGAACCTACCGCGCTCCCTCGAACGAGAGCGTCGTCATCCACACCGGTTTCAGACACGCCCCCGGCGCGATGGGCCGTCTGCTCATCCTCACCATCCCTCGCCTCTTCCGCGGCCGGTAAACCGTCGGGATCGAGATAAACGCCGCCGCCGGCAACGACCCCGTGCACCTCGTCATCCGAGCCTAAGCCCGACTCCAACGTACTCGCAACCATTCCGCCGAGTCCGCCCCACAGGAGAATGGCGGCACAGAGAACGGCAAGCGTGGGTCGATGGAACGGAATCGCTCGTCGCCACGGGAGTGGCTTGCTGCGAAGCGCCTTCTCGATCCGGTAGCGAAAGACATCTGGTCCGGCCCGTAGGTTTGCCTCGTAGAGAGAGGACAAGCGTTCTCCCGTACCTAGCTTCTGGTCAATGCACAGGAGAAGATCGACGATGTTGGTCCGATGTCGCGCCGCAATGACCGACGCCAGCAATGCTGCAGCAACAGGAGCCAACCACAACCCTATCAGGAGACGACCGGATGTTGAGACAACGGCATTCGGATCGACGACAAACAACAGCCACATCACAATCGTAAGCGACAACAACACCCATGTCGCTCCGTACAAACCCCGCTGTCTACGCTGTCGTCGCCCCACCTGCACCAACAGATCCGAGAGGCTGAACACAGCATCCTCCTCATGACTTGTGGTGCAAGAATGTTAGAATAGCGCTTCCCCAAACGATCGGCAAGCCAAACGAAATAAGTGCTGAACCCCACGAGATTACGACGTCCGGACCAACGGCAGACCCCGACGCCCCAACCACGCCGAACCACGCGCCGGCAACACGGATCGGGCTGATCAGGAGTGCGCGGTCGGCGACAAGAGACAGACACCAGTAGCCGGCAATCCAACCGTAGGAGACCGCCATGGACCAGCTTCGCCCCCAGACTCCGGCGGCCCACCTTGCCGTGCTCCCGACGGCCCACCAGATCAACAGGGCAAACAGAACAAACAGGATCATGGGGCCCACATGTCCCGGATAGAGGCCAAGCTGAAGAATCGTGAGCGGCAAGACAAGAATCAGTGCCAGCACGCCACGCGCCAACTGAGCTGCATCTCCCCACCAGCCCCCGTGACCGCGATCCGCGCCGACCAATCCATCACGAGTTGCAAGCAGCGCCAGCGCAGCCAGGAGCACATGGAAGTACAGCGGCACGTCTCGAAGGAACAAGAACGAATCGAACGTCGCGACCGACCGCGCTGGCGGCAACGAGATCACTGCCGCAAGACTGCACACAATGGCGAACCCAAGATATCCCCAGAACGCGCTTCGATCGAGGAACAGCTCCGTCTCAATCCGCCCTATCCGCGACGATGACATAGACCTCCGTTTGCCTCACTTTTGCTGCCGCTTGCCCCCATGGCTCGTTTGTCAGTCCTCTGGTCCCTGCGATCAGCCACGCCCCTTCGGACAAGGCAAATCTCGATTCCAGCTCTGCCCCGATCTGTCCATATGACACACCCCACACGGATTGCCCGGGCAGCACAGCTCTCTCCAACTGAATCGCGCTCTCACCGGCGGACAATCCCCCGAGATCGTAGGACTCTCCATCCACGACTGCAATCGCCCACGGCATCGCCTCACCGGGGTTGTTCACCCGAAGCCGCTCGTCGCCCGTATACACCACTTCCACCGAGTCCACCGCATCGCTATCGCTCAAGAAGACCATGTCCCTCTGTTGGCCACGGTCCGCATCCACGACCAAACCATCTCCCCTCGCCGCAATCCATGTCGTATCCCAATCCTGTCCCGGCTCCGAAAGCTCGCGGGGAAACAGTCCCACGGCGACACCCTCCACCCCAGCGCTTCGGCCTCGCTCCAACTCGCCTTCCAGCCAATTCGCGGGAATCGTGCTGCTTGACGTTGACGATGCAAACAATTCTGTACGATCGATTCTTATACCGACCTTATCTATCAGGTGTAATATCGTTCTTTCTGCATATACAGCGCTTGCCTGATTGCGAACGTTTACATGCAAACCCGACCAAACCAGAAGGATCGCCAGCACCACTCCAAGCCCGAGCAGGCGCTTCCATCCGCACAAGCGTCTCCAGAACACGGACCACAACAATCCGCCGACAAGAACCAGGGAGATACCTATCGTTGTTGGGTAGCCCGGTCTCTGCAACCCCATCCCGCGAAGATTCCCAACCCCGGACAGCCACGTCGTCGCCGCCAGATACGGGTCTTCGTCAAGCATCCCAAGCAGATCGGCAACCAGCCGATCAGGTAATTCATCGGCTCGCTGATCCACGAAGATAACGCGGCCCGCTCCGTATTCCCTTGATACGATCGTCACGGCTGTCGCCGTTCCCATCGCCTCATCGCTCAGGCCTGCCGACGGCTCCGCCGATCGGGAAGAAGAACTGGTACCAGCCTCAGTGTTGGGCTGCGAGTCCGGATCTACACCCGGATCGGGATCGGGGTCGGGGCCGGGCCCCCAATCCCAGACCACCGCGCCATGTTTCGGGTCGCCCTGAAGCCTTCTCTCAACCAAGACCGGGGACGTGATCGGCAGCAATCGCCGCAGCTCCGGAGAATCCACGAGATAGAATGACGTACCGGTCGTCAACACGAGCCGCCCCCCGGAAAGAACCCATCGTTCGATCGCTTCCCAGACCGTCCCCTGAATGGCCGTCGGTGCCGTTCCGAGCCAAACCGTGCTGATTCCGACATACGCCCACCACTGGTCGGGAAGGTCGACCACAGCGACATCTGCGACCCGTTCATCCTCTCCGAGGAGCCGTTCGATTCGGGGCCAACTGCCAATCACCAGCGAGTAGGGTTCTGAAACCCGCAGTGATCGAAGACTCAGCGTCACCTCCGCAAGCGGCGGCGCCCCATCATCCGATCCGAGCAGGGTGACGCTCAATGGATAGGTGAAGTCGTACAGTGGAACAACCGTTTGCAGCTCCCAATAGTCTGCCGGGAATCTGTACTGCATGGTCGCTTCCCCACGCCATGGATCCCCGATTTGCTGCTCCAGTACCCATTCGGCGCCACTCAAGCTCATGCCTTGCGGTTCGACAGATACCGAGACAGGCGTCGGAAAACCAGGAACGAACGCGCCGCCCAGCCCGACATCCACATCAAGCGGCAGGGCGCTTCCGCAAAGAGACAGCCAAATCAAGAGCACCGGCTGCACAACACATAACCAGGCAAGGCGTCGAGTGTGTCCTGCCGCACGTCTCTTCGGACCCGTCGCCGGATGGTCCATTGGCACGCTGATTCGACAATGTCCTTGGACATCGCTTCGATCGTACCGTCCCCCGCGTATCCCCCAACATCGTTCCATCAGCCTTCTTATAGCGTCCAATCCCTCGCCAGTCAAACATCCAAAGCGCTCCCCGCCGTCGGAGCGCTTTGGCCGGAGCCTACTGAGGCAGTCGGTTGACGGCCGCAGCCGCATCTTCGCTCAGCACATCGGCGTAGATCTGTGTGGTCTGGATCGAGCTGTGCCCCAATTGCTTCTGCACCAGACGAATGTTGAACTCCGAAGACCGGTAGAGCATGGACGCGTAGGTGTGTCGACACGAGTGAATCGAGAACCGGGCCGGGAGTCCGACCGCCTCGGCGGCGTCCTTGAACACTCGATATACGGCCGTCCGCGTCAGCGCCTTTCCCGTTCTGCTTGAGACAAGCAGAGGCGCGCTGGCGGTGACAGCTTCGCCCACCGTCCGCTTCCAGATCAGAAAACGCTCAAGATGATCCCTCAGAGGTTCTCCGATCCGCACTCCGCGCTTCTTGTGCCCCTTGCCGTCGCGGACGACAAGCGAGGCGGCATCCCGGTCAAGGATGAGATCCCGAATCCTCAATGCGCAGATCTCCGACACCCGCAAACCGGTATCGAGAGCGATGTGAAGGATCATCCAATCTCTGACTGGATTGGTCCGGCGATCACCGGCGGCGACTTCTGCCGCCTTCGCCCGGGAGCGGCAATACGTCTTCAGGCGTTGCACTTGCTCGGGAGTCAAGAAATCTTCATAGGTGATATCAAGTGGCATTGGGCCCCCTTCGTATCTCGAACGGTACCCGTGCCAGCCGTGTTCCAGCCCGGACAACTGTCGCAACAAAAGAGCCCTTTTGTTGCGTTAAGCTTCATAATGCCGTTCTGAAGAGCTTTTTGACCTCCGGCGATCCGCGGACGCCGCCGATTCCTGTCCGGATCGGCTCCCGAGAGGCCGTTCTCGACCCCGCGTGCCACGAATCTACCCGTTTACGGCGCTCTGAGACGATCGGCGACGGAATGAGCGTTCCTGACTGCCTCCCCGTCCGGTCAAGCGAAAAGAGTCGCTCGTTCTAGGTTCCCGGAAGGGTGTAACGTTCCACGATCCGCTTCTCTTCGCCAACCACTTCGCCGACAACTTCGACGTATTCGCCGATCCCCGAATGGCGCAGTTTCTCGCGGAGGAGCGTGTCCAGCTGGAAGATTCCCGCGGAGTTCGACATCTCCACTTCGATTCGCGCAGGAAGTTTCTCGCCACGCATGATCCGCACCTTGCGGATCGCCATTGCCGAAACGGAGTGGATGGTCGGTTCGCCTGCCTGGAACGGTATCCGGGCTCGACCTTCTTCCATATCCAACGCATCAGCCACTTTCACCACCCCTGCTTCGACGGTGAACGGTTGAATATCGCGGCGATGGGCATGAATCGCATGAAGGGTCTCTCCCTCCAGGATCACTGCTTCCCGCACTTCGTACGAACCGGCGAGGAATTCCCGGATCAGTTCCGGCGCAAGGATCAGAGACAGCTCCTCATGATTTTGCCGGTGAATCACATGCCCAATATCGTGCAATACCGATCCCATTACGACGACGACTTCGGCATCCGCCCCCGGGAAGCCGTAGTCCTTGACCACCCCCGGGGAGACGCCGCCTTCCATGAGCAGTCGCAGCAGCTTCAATGCAAGATTGGTGACGATCTTCACGTGGACCGGTCCGTGATCGTTAATCCTCATTCGGTCGATCGCGGTGACGTTCGACGCCTCCCACAACGCCTGAATCCTCTTTGATTGGTCAATCCTGCTTACGACGGCCGCGAGCTTCTCGTTCCCGCGAATCGGAACACTCAATCCCATCGCTACCCCTCTTCTACGGATTCCCACCATAGGCCAGTCTCGCGCGACACTGGCTGCGTTCCGACAATCCCTTCAAGCCGCGTGACACGCTCTCTCAGCGCGGCCACCTCGAACCGCAACGTTTCCACCTCCGACTGGATCTGCGACGTTTCTCCGACGTGAACAGACGGGATCCGCCCTGGCAATCGATCGCCACGCGCCAGGGATCCTTCATGATCTCGTTTTGCCGTGTTTCGTCCTAAACCAGATGATTTGTCCGCTCCCGTAATACCCTTCTCATAAGACTTTAGCTCTATGATCTTACTGGCTTCAGCTATTGTTAGTCCGCTATCGTGCAATTCCTGCAACCATTGGAGAAGCCGAATCCCTTCGTCCTCGATGAGAATCTGGTTGTTGGGTCCCCGCTTCATGTGAGGGCGCAACTGATCGCGGATTGCGTCGATTCGATTGCGGATCTGATTCAGCGACCCGATCCCGAGCGTCGCTCGCAGTTCGTTCAGTGTTTGCATGGCCTGTCCCCTTTCACCAAGGTAAGATACCGGACGAAGGACAAACGACCAATTCATTGAGGGGCGTGGCAACCATGATCGCCAGAGAGAAGGCGGACGGAGCACGATTCAGAGTCCCTTCTGCAGGTCGAAGCAGACCCTGGAGCAGCCGATGACCATCCACAAGCTGGATGAGGAACTCGCTTCGAAGATCGCGGCCGGAGAGGTGATCGAGCGCCCGGCGTCCGTAGTCAAGGAACTCATCGAGAATGCAATCGACGCCAAAAGTGAGCGTATCGCCATCGAGATCGAGGATGGCGGCAAGCACAAGATCCTGGTCCGTGACGATGGCGACGGCATGTCGGCCGACGACCTCTCGTTGTGTTTCCTGCGGCATGCGACGAGCAAGCTCTCGGACGAAGGAGATCTACGGCGGATCCGGACACTGGGATTCCGTGGTGAGGCACTGGCAAGCATCGCTGCAGTGACTCGCCTGACCCTGACCACGCGGGCCAGCGGAGACGATCATGGCCATTGTCTCCGCCTTGACGGCGGCAAGGCCGAACAGCCGACCGCCTCTCCTACGCCTGTTCCCGCCGCGCGCTCTCAAGGAACCACCGTAGAGGCAGATGACCTCTTCTTCAACGTCCCGGCACGACTTGCGTTTCTTGGCAGCGCAAGAAGTGAGCTTTTCCACATCAACCGTGTCGTTCAGCATGCCGCTCTCGCCACACCGACCATATCCTGGGAGATGTCGCACAACGGGCGGACGACTCTCGTCGCTCCCGCTGTTCCTGACCTCCGCGATCGAATCGCCCAGATCTATGGAGCCGAACTGGCAGAGAGGCTTCTTGAGGTTCGCGCACAGATCGAAACCGAGAACGGCGCGATCTCGATCTCCGGCTACATCACTCCGCCGGACTTCCATCGAGGAAATCGGCGCGATCAGTTGTTCCTGATCAACGGCCGTCCGGTCACCGATCGCGGGCTCGGCTTCGTTCTTTCGCGTGCGTATGAGGGGCTTCTCCGGCGGGGAACGTACCCACTCGCCGTGCTTCGGTTGGATCTGTCGTTGGAGACCGTGGATGTGAACATCCATCCACGCAAGGCAGAGGTGCGGTTCTCTTCCCCGCGGCGCGTCCACGACACGTTGAGCGCGTCCCTACAACAGGCGATCGCGTCTCCGGACTCGATTGCCCCAATCCTGGGAACAAGGACGCGGGAAGCCGGCCAGGTCTACGCAATCTCCTCCATGGGAGATACCTGTCCGCCAATGGACCGGGGCCAACAGCAGCTCGACCTGCATCGTTCCCGTGGCGAAGGAGGAGGAACGGTGCCCGGAACCGCGACCGGAAACCTCGCCTGGCCGCAGCAACCGGGGAGAAAAGGGAGGATGCGTGATGATCTACGCGTCCTCGAGCGCGACTCGCAGCAATCAGGCCTCTCCGAACGAGCCGTCGGGCAAGAAGACATTCAACGCCGGAATCGCCGTGTCATCGGGCAGTTCCACCAAACGTACATCCTTGTCGAGACTCCCGGGCATCTGGAGATCATCGATCAGCACATCGCGCACGAACGGATTCTCTACGAAGCACTCCACCGCCAATGGGACCACAGCGAGATCCCCCGACAAGCACTTCTTGTTCCAGCGCGGATTGAACTTCCGTTCGAAAGCGCCGAACTTCTTCAAGCACACGCGCAGGAACTCGCTGAACTCGGCGTCGAAGTGGACGCATTCGGAGGAGGCACATTCCTGATTCGGGCGTTTCCCGCGGCACTGGCGGAATCGCAGGCGAGGCTAGGCTTCCAAACGCTCTTCGAACAGCTTGTCGATGTCCTCGATCAGGGAGCGTCTTCGCGCAACGCCATCCTCGATCGTCTGCTCAGCGAACTCGCATGCCACGCCGCAATCAAAGCCGGCGATCGCCTTCCTCTTCTCGAGCAGGAGAAGCTCGTCGAGAAGTGGTCCACATGCGAACACCGCACCCATTGTCCCCACGGCCGCCCGATTGTGTTCCAACTGAATCGCGATGAACTCGATCGCCGCTTCCAGAGGAAGTGATCGGAGTGGCTGGCTTGCCGACCGAGGGCCTACAATTGGCGGGGAACCAAAACAGACAGCGCTTCGGGCAAGGTCTCCGCTATAAGCCGCTCTTTGGGTAGCCGGTACGGTTCTCCGTCCATGTGCGCCACCAGCTTCTCATCCGAGCTGATGATGATCTTCTTGGACTGGACATAGCGAACTTGGCGCAATCCTAAATGCTTCCCGTTTCGCGCCTGAACCAGCCGCAGCAGACGCTCGATTCGAGGGAAGTCTCCAATCGCCGCCAGATCGAGTTGCCCGTCATTTGCGTCCGCCTTGGGAGCAAGCTTGAACCCGCCGCCACAGTACTTCCCGTTGGCGATCCCAACCGAAAGCCACCGCGATTGCTCACTCCATTCGTCGGTTTCCAGCAAGGCGGAGAACGCTTTGAATCGAAACACTTCGCGAATCGCAGCGCTGAAGTACGCCGGCGGACCCGAGAGTCTCTTGGATTGAAGCACATCACGCGCGACCTGGGCGTCGATCCCGATTCCGACGCCATTGACGAATCGCCGATCCCCATTGAGCACGCCAAGATCGATCGATCGCACGACGCCGTTCTCGAGTGTGTCGATCGCTCGAGTCGGGTCGATCGGGATGCCCATCATCCGCGCAAAGTCATTCCCTTTGCCCGCCGGGATGACGCCCAGCGTGGCCGCTCCGTCGCCGAGACCATTCGCGACTTCGTTGATCGTCCCGTCGCCCCCCATGGCAACGACATGCGTGAACCCCGCATCCACACCCATTCGAGCGACATCAATCGCTTCCTGCGGCTCGTTGGTGTAGTGGAGATCATAGGAGATCCCGCGTCGATCAAGTTCTTTCCTGACGGCGGGGAACAGCCGCTTGCACAACCCAAGACCTGCGATCAGATTGACGACGAGGAAATACGACCTCTGCTCGGTATCCATATAGGGAATCCTAGGAGCGCCATCGATGGCTGTCAAGCTCAATCGTCCGGCGAAGTTGTAGTAAGCCTCACATAGACCGCGAACAACGATGACACTCGTCCTGCGAGGTCGGTAGTGTTTCACACTATATGGATGACGCTCGTCCGCCCCCCTAATGGACGCACCGCGTGTGTCGCGCTCGACGGACCAACGGATGAACGCGCTTCTCGGAAGCTGGAGCCTCATCACCGACTCCCGTCCGATCGTGCGGCAACTGAAGCAAAGATCCTTGGACGAGAAGGCGGGACAGCTAGGAGCCCGGTCCGTTGGCCGAGGTCGGAGTGCGTGCCCGTGCCGGCGCGTGAATCACGAGCGCCGCTCCTTCGGAGATACAGATTCGCACCGGAAGCGTGCACACCTCATTCGAGATTCCCCGAGCCTTGGTGCGCCAGAGCAGTTCGTTCGAGAGCGGGAACCGCAGCCCTGACGTCGAAACACGTACGGCGCGATCCACCGGGACGAGGGAAATGCGATCGCCGGGGACTGCTCCTTCGACAACGAACTCGTCCTCGACCCAGACAATCGTCTCCGTCGCCGTGATGAATTCCAAACGAACTTCGCGCTGACCCAAAGAAGCCGGCTTCCCGAGAAGGAGGATATTGGCCAGTGTGTGATCGAGCCGGCCACCGCCGGCTCCGCAAATGCTGATTCGGCGGGCTTGCCGCTCCAACGCAAGGTCTACGGCAATCTCCGTATCCGTGCGATCTTTGTCCACCGGGAACCTCATCACCGGTACACCGGAGGTAGCCAGAGATTTCATCGCCTCTTCCGTGAGGGAGTCCAGATCGCCGACAACGAGGTCGACATTGATCCCCAGTTTCTCGGCCTTTGCCCACGCACCGTCTGCGGCGATGACTTCGTCGGCGCTGCAGGCGATCGAGCGGACTCGATCCAGGACTTCCCACGACCCATTTGCCAGAACAACAACGTGCTTCGGCGGTCGTCTCATCTTGTCCAGGCCCGGGCAGTGCGTCAATGAGCCGCACCCCTCGCCGGCGAGGAAATACTGATTGGAACAGGCGCCTGATTCACCTTCGCTGCCGCCGTACATCGCACCTCCCGTTCGATTGTGCCATGAACCGATCGCGTTGTCTCCCGCGAAGCGGAGATCCATCCAGAATTTCTCAAGAATCTCCGCATGGGTTTCCCGATCCGGCATCCGCCCGGCGAGCGACCGTAACCACCGCTACTCGAATCTCCTTGAGGAGGCCCCAAGCTCCCCCAAAGAACATCGGCACCCGACGATATCGCCGGGTGCCGATTCGTACCAGCCACTGAGGTCCATCCCCACCGCGGGGCTAGATCTCTTCCAGGAACGTGCTGTCCCCGTCGATTTCGGCCATCACACGTGCCATAAGCTCGATGATGTGGTCGAGATCCCCGAGATGGACAATCTCGCATGGCGAATGCATATACCTGTTGGGAACGCTGATCAGCCCGGTTACGACACCTTCTCGCGTCAGCTGAATCGCGTTGGCATCGGTGCCCGTTCCCCTTGGGCAGGGTTCGATCTGATAGGGGATGTCGTGCTTGACGGCCGCCGAGATCATCTGCTCGACGAACAACGGCGTCATATTCGGTCCACGAGCGATCATCGGCCCGCCGCCGAGGGTGGCCTGTCCGTACGCTTTCTTGCAGGCATCAGTCTGCGGCGTATCCGTCGCTTGTCCGACATCCACGGCAATTCCGATCTGTGGATCGATTCCGAAAGCGCTCGTCGTCGCACCACGCTTGCCGATCTCTTCCTGAACGGTCGCTACAGCAATAATCGACGCTGTGGCTCCCAGCTCCTTGGCGCGGCGCGCCGCCTCAAGGACGATGAAAGAGCCGACGCGATCGTCGAACGCCCGAGCAACGGCCAGTTCACCACGAAGAATCTCGAAACCGTAGTCGAGCACCGCCGCATCGCCGATGCGAACGACGTTGAGTGCTTCTTCCCGGCTGCTGACACCGATATCGATCCACAGGTCCTCGAACTCAACGACTTTCTTACGTTCTTCCGGCTTCAGGATGTGAATCGCCTTTCGTCCGATCACCCCGAGGACCGGTCCACCGTCGGTTAGGATGCGGACCCGCTGGCCTGGCAGAACCTGACGATCCCATCCGCCAAGGCCCGTGATCCACAGATACCCTTGCTCATCCACATGCGTGATCATCAAGCCGATCTCGTCGATATGTCCGGCAAGCATGATCCGCGGGTCGGCTCCCTCATTGACCACGGCAAACGAGTTCCCGTGCGTATCGACCCATGTGCGATCGGCGAACCCACCTGCTTCGGCACGCCATACCTTAGCTGCCGGCTGCTCGCGGCCGGTCGGACACGCCTCATCCATCAGCCGCCTGAGGAAAGACAATCGTTCTTGGTTCATCAAGCCTCCTTCCCTTGCCACAGGGATCGACAGTCTACCGATGACCGGGACATTCGTCGAGCTCCCGCGGCGGACGGGCCGGCCAATGGGGTGCAACGTGAGGATCCTGTTCGTATAATCGCGCGACGCAGTTACGGTGAACTCATGACATCCAAGGATAATGTGGCACACAACGACAATCTGCGTATCGACAATCATCCCATTTTGTCCTGCCGGACGGACGATTCCGGGACCTCGAATTCTTGTGACGTGACGATCTTCTGGAGCGGAACCCCCCTCTCTGCAAAAGCCGGCGAGATGCTGTCCTCGGCCCTGTTCGCACACGGCATCCGCACCTTCGGACATCATCATCGAGATGGTGCGCCGCAGGGGATTTTCTGCGCAAATGGGCAGTGTTCCCAGTGCCTTGTCTCTGTGGATGGAAAGCCGGCGAAGGCCTGCATGACCCCGGTCTGCCACGGCATGAAGGTGGCTCCGGTAGATGGATTGCCCAGCCTGCCCCCTGCCGATTCGTTCGACGAAAAGCCACAGCCGGTTCCACCGGTAGTCCACGTTCCCGTACTGATCATCGGAGGCGGACCGGCGGGCATGTCGGCGAGTCTCAGCCTGGCGGGATACGGCGTCGACTGCCTGCTTGTGGACGACAAGCAGCGGCTTGGCGGCAAGCTGGTCCTTCAGACGCACCGCTTCTTTGGATCGGCCGACGCCGTGTACGCCGGAACCCGGGGAACCGACATCGCGACAAGACTTGAGTCGGAGGTGCTCGGAAAGGCTTCGATCGACGTCTGGCTCAATTCGACCGCGGTCGCTGTGTTCAGCGATGGAAAGGTCGGCGTGCTGCGAAACGGCGACCGCTACACGCTAATCGAACCGGAGGTTCTGCTGGTCGCGTCCGGCGCAAGAGAGAAGTCCCTTGCATTCCCTGGGAACACCCTTCCCGGCGTGTACGGTGCCGGCGCGTTCCAGACCCTTGTCAACCGCGACCTTGTTCGGGCCGCTGAACGGTTGTTCATCGTCGGTGGCGGCAATGTCGGACTCATTGCCGGCTACCATGCCCTCCAGGCGGGGATCGAGGTCGTCGGGCTGGTCGAGGCAATGCCGGCATGCGGAGGGTACAAGGTCCATCGAGATAAACTGGCTCGCTTCGGTGTTCCCATCTGGACATCGCACACCGTTCTGTCCGCCAACGGAACCGACAAGGTCGAATCGGTGACGATCGCCACCGTGGACAAGCAGTTCCACCCGATTGAAGGAACGGAGCGCTCGTTTGCATGCGATACGATTCTCATTGCCGTCGGTTTAAGCCCGGTCGATGAGTTCTATCAGCAAGCGAAGGCGTTCGGCATCCCTGTATTTGCCGCTGGAGACGCCGAGGAGATCGCCGAGGCTTCTGCAGCGATGTTCTCGGGCAGGATTGTCGGGATGGAAATCGCGAAGTCGCTGGGGGAAGCAACCGGGGATGTACCGCCTGAGTGGGTGAAGATGGCTCGGATTCTCAAGTCTCATCCTGGAGCATCGCTTGCCCGGCAGGCTCCGTCCATCCATCCCGGGGAAGTCGTTCCTGTCTTCCATTGCAGCCAGGAGATCCCCTGCAATCCTTGCGCATCCGCGTGTCCTCAGGGGCTGATCGAGATTGATGCCGAGGACATCCGTCGCGTTCCGACCTTCGTCGGCGAAGCGCGTCAGAAACCGTGCATCGGCTGCGGACGATGCGTGGCTGTCTGCCCCGGATTGGCGATCACGCTTGTCGACGCTCGCGCCGATGCCGAGCGGCCGTTGGTGACGATTCCGTTTGAGTTCGCTGACACCACCCTCACCACGGGTGATAGCGTCATCCTGCTCGATACCGAGGGATCAGTGCTCGGAGTGCAGCCGGTGGAAGCGATCCAACGCACGAAGAAGAACGATCGAACCGCACTGATTACGGTTCGTGCTCCAAGTGCATGGGCGGCGGAGATCGCCGGGATCCGCGTCCAAGAACCCTGGGTCAGCCAACCGCTCGCCGAACCGGTGATAAGGTTGACGGACGACACCATTCTCTGTCGATGTGAGCGGGTGACGGTTGGAGAGATCCGAGGATTGATCCGGGCTGGATACCGGGATCTGAACGAAATCAAGGCCGTGACCCGTGCCGGAATGGGCGCTTGCGGCGGGAAGACGTGTACGTCGATGATTCTGCGCCTGTTCCACGAAGAAGGCATCCCCGCAGACGAAATCACCCCCAATGTCGTCCGCCCCCTATTCCTTGAGGTGCCGTTCGCGGTATTTGCCGGGCAATCCTCGAAGGAGGCTTCGGAATGAGCTTGGAACAGAGCTTTGACGCCATCATCATCGGTGCGGGCAGCGTCGGGGCTCCCGCCGCATGGGCGATGGCGTCCGCCGGATTGAGTGTCCTCGTCCTTGATCGATTCGCAAGCCAGGGACAGGGCTCCAACAAGGCGGCAATCGGCGGAATTCGCGCCACCCATTCCGATCCCGCCAAGATCCACCTGTGCCAGCGAACCCTAGAGATCATTTCCACGTGGGAAGAAACGCACGGACACAACATCGAGTGGAAACAGGGAGGGTACACCTTCGTCGCCTATCGCGACGAGGAGGAAGCCACCCTCAAGGAACTGCTGAAGATCCAGCGTGGCTACGGGCTGAACATCGATTGGTATGATGCGGCGGCGTTCCGTCAAATCGTTCCCGATGTCACTCCATCCGGCCTGCGAGGCGGGACATTCTCTCCCGAGGATGGTCACTGTTCGACATTGCTCGCTGGTCACGCCTTCTACGATGCTGCCAAGCGCGCCGGAGCTGTTTTCCGGTTCGGGGAGCCGGTCATAGGAATCGATGTTCACAACGGTGCCGTGTGCGGAGTCAACACAACGACCGCCGGCTATCGGTCACCGGTTGTCGTCAACGCCGCCGGCCCCTGGGCAAGAGAGGTCGGACGTCTGCTGGGGCACGACCATCCGATCGTTCCCGATTCCCACGAAGGCGGGATCACGGAACCGGTGGCGCCGTTCCTCGATCCGATGGTCGTCGATATCAGTCCCGGCCCCGGCTCCTCCAACTACTACTTCTTTCAGTTGAAGACGGGGCAGGTCGTGTTCTGTATCACCCCGTCTCCTGTGATCCCCGGAGAGGATCGACGCGAGACGAGCCGCTTCCTTCCAATGGTTGCAGAGCGGATGGTGCAGCTGATGCCGCGGCTTGCCAACCTACGGATCCGGCGAACGTGGCGCGGCCTTTACCCGATGACGCCCGACGGCTCGCCGCTCATCGGGTGGTCACGGCAGGTCGAAGGGTACTTGATGGCGATCGGGATGTGCGGACAGGGGTTCATGCTCGGACTCGGCGTTGGAGAGCTGCTCGCGCGGATGGTTTCCGAGCCTCATGCAACCCCGTGCGAGGCCGATCGAGAAATTCTCGAAATCCTGTCGCCGTACCGCGAATTCGCCTCTGCAGAACTTCTGAAGTAGACCGAATCACGGCTCCAATTCCTCTGAATTGCCTTCCTCCCGACGCTCGTCCTATAGTCATCTGGTGGCGGGGTGACCTCTGGACGGAATCCCGGCGAGGAGGACCGATGATATGGCTGTCTGCCCGTTGGCTGGTTGCCGCGGGGTTCGCGGTGTCGCTTGGCGTGTTCCTTGTCTTCTACCTAACAAGCCATCCGTTGCGGATGACTCGCCACCTGACGATCACCTGGTTCAGTCTGACCGGAACGATGGGTATGCTCGCGACGGCATTTCGCGGCTGGTGGCTCGGAACCGCGATCGTCGCTTCGTTGGCGCTGTTCGCCTGCGGATACTGGATCGCCGCCAAGCATGTGCTGGGAAGAGATGATCCACGCGATGTCCCCGCTCTTCTTCGATCTCCCGGGGATCCGGGAGACGGGCATACGGCCGTGGTCTACTTCACGCACGGCGAGCCGCAAACCTATGATCCGATCGGATGGATCAACCAGTTCAACGAATTCGACGAACAGAACATCCGATTTGTTCCGTTCTTTGTGCGCCCCCTCTTCCTCTACAAGCTTCGAAACGCCTACCTGAAAGTCGGAGCAAGCAACCATCGCCGCGGTCACACTGCCATGTTGGCAAGTCTGGAAGCGGCCTTCCGCCGAGCCGGCAACGATCGCCTCAAGTACTACCTTTCCTTTCTCGACGACCATCCGCGCCCGGATGCCGCCGTCATCCAAGCGCTGAACAACGGCGCCAGCAGGATCATCCTTGCCGAGGTCTTCCTGACCATTTCCAATCATACAGCGGAAGGTGAACATCTGGTCGATGCACTGCATGTCGAAGAGCTGTTCGGCGTTCCGGTCAAGCGAACGGGTCCTCTTTGGGATTCGGACTCGCTTCGTCGGATGTTTGTTGCCCGAGCCAATGATCATCTTGACGGTACCGACAAAGCCGATGTGGCGATCCTCCTAGTGGGACACGGTCAGCCCGACGAATGGGATGCCGAGTGGGGGACCGAGACCTCGCAGGAGGTCGCGTTCCGCCAAGGCATCCTTGACCTGCTGGTGAGTGATGGCTTCCGCGCTGACTTGGTTGACCTCGCCTGGATGGAGTTCAAGAGCCCCAAACCGGCCGAGCGCGTTGAAGCGTTTGTCGCTCGCGGTGCCAGGCGTGTTCTGTACTTCTCCGCCGCGATCAGCGCCGATTCAATCCACAGCCAGTTCGACGTTCCGAAACTCGTTCAACAGGCGGCCGTGCCGACCGAAATTGATCTGATCAACCTCGGTGCCTGGAATAACGACCCCCTAGTGATCCAAGCAATCAAGGAGCGTATCGAGGAGCAGATGATTGCATGAGCAGTGCCCACTCAGGACCCGGTCGTCCGGGCGAGGAATTCGGGTGAATGGACTGACGGCAATACTCGCAGCGGCGTGCGGGTACCTTGTCGGCTCGGTTTCTTTTGCCTCGATCATCGGGCGTATCCTCGGACGCGGTGCCCCGTTGAAGCGGATCGAGATGCCGATCCCGGGAACCGACGAGGTGTTGTCATCGGATGCCGTCAGCGCGACGACAGTGAGGCTGGAATACGGAGCTCGATACGGGTGTCTCACGAGCCTGCTCGATATGGCCAAAGCCACGGGGATCACCTTGGGATTCAAGCTCTACGCCCCCGATCAGCCGCTGTTTCTAATCGCAGCCGGGATGACGGTCGTGGGTCACATTTGGCCGTTTTACATGCGATTCCATGGCGGGCGGGGTCAATCGCCGATCATCGGGAGCTTGTTCGTCATTGACTGGCCTTCGGCGTTGATTGTCTTCCCCGCAGCGCAAATCCTCGGCGTCCTGACACGAACCCGCCCGTACACCGGACGCTTCGGGCCCGAGGCGCTGCTGATGGTGTGGTTCTGGTACCGGTTCGCCAGTCTGCCTCATGTGTTGTTTGCTGTCGGGCTGCTTGCCGTCCGCTTGATCGCCATGCGGCGAGAGATCGGTGAGTTTCATCGTCTTCGAAGGCACGGATATCTCCGCTCCCTCACCGATGAATTCGCGTTCCTTGACGGCTCTCCCCGGCTTGTTCGCTTCATCGAGCGACTCAGCGCTCGGCGGGGATTGACTCAGAACAAAGACTGATCGTCCCTCTGCTTCCATCGACAGCCACCCAAGCACCATCGGGAATGCTTTGGGCCTGCATAACAGACACCACGGCCGGGATTCCGCGTTCGCGCGCGACGATCGCGCTGTGAGACAGCAGGCCGCCGGATTCAGCGACAATCGCGGATGCCTTGTCGAGAAGGGGCATCCATCCGATGTCCGAATGGGGAATGACAAGAACGTCTTCCGCCCGCACCCGATCGAATTCCTCGACGCTCCGAACAATGCGCGCCGGTCCTTCGTAGAAACCCCGGGAGGCAGCGACCCCGTACAGCACATCCTTCATTGGACGTTCCGCCCGAAAGCCGGGGATCTGTTCCCCATACACAACTTCGGGCAATTCGGCATTCTCCGCCTGGCGCATCTCCTCCCGCCGCTCCCTGACCCGGCGGCGAGCGGATCTCGTAGACAGCTCGTTCCGTGTCACAGCACGAATCTCGTCGTAGGTCATCAAGAAGATGTCCGCCGGGGCATCGATTATGCCGCCCTGTTGCAGGCGCCGACCGAGTTCGAGAAAGAGGCGGCGCAAGACCTCATGTCCTCGACTGAACAGCGCTCCAACGCGATCCCGGTCGAACCGCGCACGGGCCTCCTTTCGCGCCAACCGCTTAACCGTCCGAGGCCACTTGGAGGGGGAGGAATCCTCTACGATCCGATCCCCATCTTCGGGGTCGTCTTGTCCGGCCGCAAGTAGATTTAGAACCAGGCTCGGATTCTCTTTCCACGTCACGGCGGAGAAGTCGTTCCCGCGATCGCTGAGGTACCCGAATCGTTCGAGAAACCGCTCCAATGCGTCAAGAAATTCGCGCGTCTTCTGGTCCTCCACGATTCCTTCCGTTTCCTGACCTCGAAGCCGGCGCTGTGCCACCTCCGGCAACGACGAAAATGTTGCTCGTAGCTCGCTGAGCTCCCGTGATGGATCGACGTCGACATGGGCGGCATCATATCCGACGATCTCCGCGGGCTGAGACGAGATTCCCTTCTTGGCCAAGCCCCGTGCCACAAATCCGTGAATCGCCGCGTGGCGGAGCATGGAGACAATTCGGTAGTACGCGATTTGCTGCATCCTTGTCAGCAGATGGTCCACTTCCTCAAGCAATTGCCGTTCCGCTTGAGAATGAAACGCTTGTTCACGCAAGCTGTCCAACTGTCTGTTCACGGGGGGGAGCCAGCGAGCGAAACGTGGTCGAAACCGCCAATGGCGCCACGCGAATCTCGCCAGTCGCGGAACATGTCGAAGCATCCGGATCGTGATCCAGCTCGTCCGTTTGCTTGATTCGTCCTTCGGAGTGAATCCCATCATCGCTTCGAGGACATCACGCCGCATCCCGGCGATGGCGAACAGCTCACCCATCCGGCCCATGTTGAAGTACGCGCGACAGCCAATCCGTCTGGCAAGCTTCGCCGGATCCATGTCGATCGGCCCGATGATCTCCTCCAGCAGGTTCAACCAGGCACGATTCACCATGGGAACGTTGATCGACCACACCAACGGCATAATCAGTCCCGGCAGGAATTCCTTCGAAATCCGGTTGGAATAGACGTCTGATGTCTGAAGAACGCTGATCGGGCGCATCTGCAGCCAGACAAGCCGGTTGCCGTCAACCGCCCATTCGAGGTCGACCGGATGCCCGACCGCCCCTTCAAACGTTCTTGCCGCATCGACAATCTCCTGCAGAATGTCTACACCGACTGCAGCCCCGGCGGGTGCTTCAATCTCGTCTCCCTCGGCCACGATCCATCGTTCGGGCGAGGCAATGCCGCCGGTGAGCGCCTCGCTTGTCCCAACAACGGCTTCGATGATCACCTCTTTCGCGCCGGTCATCGGGTTCCGGCTGAACGCAACCCCGGATACTCGGGCCGGAACCATCTCCTGCACCATCACCGCCATCCGGACCGACCGTCCGGCCCGTTCCGCTGACTCCCAGACAGCTTTCACCGCAGCGACTAGTTGGTCGACTCCTCGAACACGCAGGAAGCTATCGAATCGCCCAGCGTAGCTCCAGCGCGAGCCGTCTTCGACATCCGCCGACGAGCGGACAACGTACTCCCGCGATCGATCGAGCAATCGCGTGAGATCGTTTCGGAGAGCCTGCTCCACGTGTCGATCCCCACGGATCCATGCAGCGTGGGCGCGCCAGTCACAGATCCAGGTTTTGGGGATGTCACCGCCTAGAGCCGAAAGCTCCCGCAGCTGACGCGCTTTCCCACCGACACGCCGGTTTCGGGCGGAGCCCAGCTCGCACAAGCAGTTCATCGCATCTCATCCCCCCATTCGGGTTCCTCTCCAGCATGCAGATCCCCAGCCCAAAGGCAAGTCGAGGATTGACGGTCATGTTCGATCTTTGAGCATTGCATGGACCGCTGAGGACCGGCTCCCGCACCGGGGAAGCCGGCCAACGCGAGAGACGCCCGGACATTCTCGTTGGATTGCCGTTGTCCTTCCATTGTATGGCGGTGATGTAAGGATGTGTCTACAGCTGAAGCGATGGTTGCTCTTGCTGGCCGCTGCGGTTGCTCTGCTTCTTCCGCAGACGCTCTTCGCATCCGGTATCGACTCCTACTGACTGCTCCCGTGGTCCTGCAAGGCCATCGCCCGGGTCGGTGAGACGCCGAGCGAAGACATCGCAGCTGACTACGCGTTCCCGGCCGCCCGCAGCTGTCGAAGATGTCTTCACCTCCCGGCAATGCGAGCCTCCCCTACCGCCGGCACGCTCACCGCGACTCGCTCACCCTTGCCATTCTTGAAGAATTCTGGGCACTGGCCGGGCAGAGCATGATCCCGCCTCCGGTAGCGGCAGTCTGGGATCCGTTTGCGTTCCGGGAGCCAACCTGCGCGGAGTTCGCACGCTTCACCTCGGCGAGCACGGACGGATCCTCGCCGATCGCGTCAAGCTGAAGCTCGGACTCGCTTGGCTCGATGGAGATTGGGAAGCCTATCGCCACTGGTACATGATCGGCAGTCTCGACGTCATAGCTGACGGACATGCTCCTCCAAGTGCGCGGTAGCGCTCGCCGGTCCAGTGCAAAGCGCGCCGCCACCCGCCTTTCGACATCCTGCTCCGATCCGACCTACGCGCAGACGAGGATCACACCGCCTCGGCGACTACAGAGAATCGCCTTCGCCCGTAGAGAAGACCGCGAGCCGTTCAGAAGACCTTGATCCACAGCGGATCCATCTGAACAGCTCGTGTCCCTCCGTGCTAGTCGAGAGTGATGATGCTTGAGCTTCGGCCCGAGTGTCTCACAGCGAAGCTGTCCGATGACTCGTGGTATCCCAGGAGCAAGACGTGTTTTCCACTTGTGAGAAGCGAGTCCTCGCTGTCTCCGCTCTCTCTGGGAATCGTGAATTCGACGACCGTTTCCTCGTCGGACTCCGTTCCGGCCGATTCGAGGATGTTCTGTTCACCATCGAGGCTGTGGCGGAACCTGCCCGTGCCGTAGTGGTCTTCGATCGTGAAAGCTTCACCCCGGACCGCCGCGAGAACGTAGTCGGCTCCCTGCATGGCGGACACCGGGTCGAACCCGGCAGAAACCCATCCCAATCCGGGGCTAACAAGGCCGAATGTAGCGGTGGTCTCGTCTGTTCTCCAATACACGCCGATTCCCGTTTCGAGGTCCAACTGATACCTGCCGTACTCGTCACGGCCGATCCGTCCGTCGACAACCTCTGCCGAATCGGACATGCCCCCTGTCGCAAGCGCGCTCCACCCGAGATCGACAAACTCCGTGTTGTGCTGGAAGTCGACCCGGGTCTCCTCCGACAGATCTTCGAGAGAGATCCGCCATGCATGATCGACCGGAGGAGCATCATACCGGCCGTTGCCGTTCAGGTCAGCGGCCAACTCCAATCGATACGAACGACCGGTCATCAGGTTGTCGAACGACAACGAGAACGCTTCCTCGTCGATCCGAACGAGCAGTGTCCGAGCGATCATCCTTTCCGTCTCTACGTCCATCAATCGGACCTCGAAACGCTGTCCCAGATGAGACCCCATCTCCTCGACGCCGAGCTCCAACGTCGCCGCCTGCGCCATCATCGACAACCCCACCATCAGGAGAAGTGCAGTCCCTGTTGTGCGGACTCCCCGCCGGCGATCGGTCTCACGATATTTTCCTGTGTTCATGTTTCCTCCCTTCATCGAAACCCCGACCCACAAGCCTCGGATCGGCTGGTGAAAGAACGATGAACGTGTCATGGAGGATCTGCGGCGATCTCAAGTTCTTGATCTGCGCAGAACCTGTGCGATCTCAGTCAGAGGGAGGTTCCCGCTTCGCAGCTCGGTGCCGGCGGGCCGACTCGATCCGCTCGACGCATCCGATCCAGCGCGGGTCCGTTCGAAGTTCCGAGAATTCCGGTCGGGTACGTAGCGGAATCGCGAAGGACCATCCGCACGCAACTGCCTGCTCCATCCGCTGAAGCGCGTCTTCTCTTCGATGCAGAAGCGCAGCTGTGCGGGCCGCGTCGAACAGCGTTTCCGCGTCCACGGCGCTCGGATTCAGGCAAGGAAGAAGTGCGCCGTACAGCTTGTTCGCCTCTTCAACCTCCCCTCTCTCTAAAGCGGCCTTGGCGGCCTGTTTCCGGCCGCTGATGATCACAGCTGTCAACTGCCGATGCTCGTCTCGGTCTACACACACCGGAAGAAGTGGATACTCCCCCTGAAGCTGGAACCCCACCTTCTCGGCTGTCTTGATAGAGCCTGCGTTTCCGGCATCGCAATGCCATCCGACGTAGCGAATCCCCTGCTTGAACGCTTGGTTCACGGTGCATACGGTTGTGGCCCATGCAAGCCCCCTGCGTCGGTGAGCCTCTTCAATCTCCACCCCGATGTCCGCATGCCCGTCCACAACAGAATCGGGAAGGCACCATCCGGCGATCCGCCCTTGGGAGACGGCAACGGAGCCGATCCGGGAATCCAGAAGCGCCTCGATCGAGCCGAAGTTGCTCCTTCCCCATGCCGCGATCTTCGGCGGAAGCCGCGGTCCGTTGTCGACGAATTCCGGGCGAAGTGACTCGATTCGATACCCGCTTGCGATCTGCGGCCTCCGCTGTTCACGGTTCCGGGAGCAGACGTAGTGGAGCCTCCGTTCCGGGACGATCTGCCGAGGGGAGATCAGTTCGCTCAGAGACTCCTCCCATCCACTCGCATCCCAC